>CALHSW010000001.1 GCA_938038735.1 uncultured Bacteroidia bacterium
TCACCGCGTAGAGGCCATCGCCCTTATCGTCAGCCCCTTCCACCGTCGTCACCTCCGCCGTGTAGCCGGTTACCTCATTCGCCACCACCTTGATCACCTGACCCGCCGTGAGCGTCTGGCTCGCCAGCGGCGTGCCGTCCGCATTGGTCACCGCAGCGCCAGCCCCTGCCAAATCGGTCGGCTCTGTCGCTACGCTGTAGGTGAAGCTGCCCGGCTGAACCTTCTTCGTGTACTTCACCGTGATGGTCACATTGCCCGTCACCGTGTAGAGGCCGTTGCCATTATCGTCAGCCCCTTCCACCGTCACCTCCGCCGTGTAGCCGGTTACCTCTTTCGCCACCACCTTGATCACCTGCCCCGCCGTGAGCGTCTGGCTCGCCAGCGGCGTGCCGTCCGCATTGGTCACCTCGGCGCCAGCCCCTTGCAGATCGGCGGGCTCCGTCACCACGTTGTAGGTAAAGCTGCCCGGCTGGACCTTCTTCGTGTACCTCACCGTGATGGTCACATTGCCCTTCACCGTGTATAGGCCGTTGCCATTATCATCAGCCCCTTCCACCGTCACCTCCGCCGTGTAGTCGGTTACCTCTTTCGCCACCACCTTGATCACCTGACCCGCCGTGAGCGTCTGGCTCGCCAGCGGCGTGCCGTCCTCATTGGTCACCGCAGCGCCAGCCCCTGGCAGATCGGCGGGATCTGTCTTCACGCTGTAGGTAAAGCTGCCCGGCTGGGATGTTTTCGTTCCGCTGATGCTAAAGTTATCCATTGCAAAGGGCTTAGACATCATCCGCGTAACAGTCCCCTCCCACTTAAATCGCACCTTATCGCTCAAGCTCGGCAACTCCTCTGCAAACGTCACATTATCGGCCAGCTCATTAGGCTTAAGGTCAAGCAATGGTTTGGTGTTCCATGTAAGACCTCCATCTGTTGAATAAAATAGCTTGAAATAATTCCTGTTTTCAAGAAAATCAACAAATGTGTATTTAAACTTCACGGTCGCACTCGTCAATGCGCTGAGGTCGTACAATGGTGAAACAAGTGTCATTGTCTGAGGAGCCGCACTGTAGCCCATCCCCACATTGTCAATATAGATGGAATCATCCTGCTTCCACTTAGCCCCCTGCTTTGGCTCCGACACCTCCCAACAGGTAAGCTCCCCTTCAAACTCCTCTAGGTACGGCTTATCCGCCGTCACCACAATCGGACTCCCGCAATTCGGGCCTATCTCCGCCGTCACGTTCACCCCTCGGTCCGCCTTATCCTGACGCTCGGGATCCGTGCTACCATCGCTCCATTGCTTAAACGCATACTTCGCTTCGTCTTCAACCACAACCTTCACCTTCGGCCCCATCTCTCCGCGGGCCACAGTCTTCGAATAGCTACTGCCCTTGTTGACACCATTCACTTCAAGATGTCCCTTGCTGGCATCCACCGAATAGCTTAAGGTGTACTCAGCGGCCAACTTATCACCTTTCACATTAATATTATCTACCAAGACATAGCTAGTACTATAGAGATAACCACCTGTAGCCTCAAAAGTCCACCGTAAACGCAGCGTTCTCGCCGCCCCAATGACGCTCTCATCAAGCGTTTGATTATCCTTCTGTACCCCTGCTGCAATGAAGGTCAATGAATGAAGCTTTTGAAACTCACCGCCATCCACAGAGTACTCCAACTCAAACTTAGCTTTTTCACTATAACTAAGACTGCCAATGTAATCGTAGGAGACTGTCACATTAGAGATTTCCGACACGTTCAGGTAAGGGGTAGTAAGTCTAATCTTAACCTGGGTATTCTGCACATTCCGCATCTCAAACCCTGCAGCGAGCCCACTACCTATCGCTGGCGCACTAGAACTAGTTCCCAGCTTCTCTACGTACTTCCACGAAAAACCATTATCCCCCGCATTCTCCCACAGTTTCCTCGTGGGGCTATCATCCTCAAAGTTCTCCGTGAAGGGCAGCAGCTGCGCCTCCACAAACCTCGCCGTGTAGGTTTTCTCTCCCATCACCTTATCGCTGCGCTTCGCCTCCATTTTCCCATCACTCCAGCCAACAAATGTGGCAGTACCTTTTGCCTTCGCCTCCACCTCCTCGGTCATCTCCTCGTACAGCTTCGTCTGCTTGGCCACCCCTACTATTTCTCCATTTCCATCCACCGCGTACGTTACCGTAAACGGCACCCTAACGAACTTCGCCGTATAGGTGACACCATCCGCAGTCACTTTGGCAATGGCTAGCTCTGGACTCGTTTTCTGCGTATTCTCCAAATCATTGGCCGTAGACTCCCACCTCTCAAACCTGTAGCCCGTATTTGGATTAGCTGTTACACTTGGCGCAGGATCTCCAATACGAACCTCCAGCGTTAGCTCCGGCTCTCCATTGACCGTTCCGTGGCCGCCCTCGGCAACGTAGTGCACCTTCAGCCTTTCCGCATATATGCGCAGCTGCACGTTCACTGGCTTTGCCGCATCAGCGACCACCTCGCCCTGCTCATTCTCGCACTTCGGATCCAGCGCGCTCCCATTGAAACTCCAGGCATACGCCTCAGCACGCTTCTTTAGATCCACCTTCACCTTTCCTTCGCTATCCGCCGAGTACTCGCGCCCATTCACCGTCAGCTTCAACCCCTCAAGCTGCATTGAGGGCTGCTCTACCGGAGCCTTCAGCTGGAACGTCACCACGTAATGTTCTACACCCCTTATGGTTAGCGTACCGCTTACGTAGTTAATCTCATAGTTCGGAGACTCCGCACCTTTCACCTCTATTGGATAGGTTCCCGCCGAATTCCCTTGCTTCGCCTCGCAACTCGCCGTGGCGGGGGCTGTAAGATTACGCTCATCCTCGCCATACACAAAGCCAGAATAGGTAACCCTATACTTATCCGGCAGCGGGTCTAGGAAATCAACCGCCACATCCTCCGCCGTCACCGTTAGCTTGGCTTTCTTCACCGTAAGCATTGCCTCGGCTCCTCCCGCCATCATGCGTCCATCCACCACGGCGCAAGCCTTTATCTTCGTACTCCCAGCACCATTAATCTTTAGCGTATTGCCTACCACTTGAGCCACGTTTTGATCCTCCACGACGTAAGCTACTTTTCCTCCACCCTGCACCGTCGCATCGAATGGGGTGCTAGGCTCATCACCATAGGTGTATTCAATCGCTGAAGCCGTTGCAGCCCACGTCACCTTCACCGCCTTCGTTACCGTCAGCTGGTAGGCAGTTTTCTCAAAGCCCGAGGGGCTGTACACCTCTACGATTGTCGGCTGGCTTAAATCCACCTTCTCCCCACTCTCTATCTTCTTCCCACCAATCTTAACCACGCACCCTGCCGGCTCCACTGCAAACTCCAAACCGACTTGACTCAAATCCGCTCCTCCGTCTAGCGGCACCTCCATATCGCTCCGAATAGGAGCAACCGGATTTCCGCCCACCGCGAGGCTCTGCAGCTTCGGCGCATCTACCGCTGGCCCATAGGCATGCAGCGTAACGGTACTGCTTATCGCTTCACCCAACCATTTACTCTCTAGCATCACCTGCGCTTCACCGCTGCTTAAATCAATTGGTCCCGCTATGGCGTTCGCGCCCTGCTTCAACGTCACGTTGGGCAGATTATACGCAGGTTTCAGCTCCACGCTTGCCATTGCTCCCGCCTCAGCGAAGCTCAGCGACCAATTTGTCGCATCGTCCTGACGCTCCTTCGCGCCCTTCACTCCCCACGTCAGCGCCTGAAGCGTTGGCTCTTTCTCCCACGCCACGCCGCTCGGCGATAGCCTCAAGGATTTTCCACCAACACTAGAAGCCGTTTTCTGCGAACCTGCACCTTCTCCAAAGTCAAACTCCGCCACTAACGCAGCACCCGAAGCCTTGCGTAGATTCATTGACTCCTTAATCTGCGCCTCGCTACGCACCTCACTCCATACCCTAAAGGCATCCACTGCGCCTATGAAGGAACGATTACCATCGCCACGATTACCAATCACAAGTCCCTGCGTTTTCAGCTGCGCCCCAGCACCATGCTCCTCCGTGGCCTCAACTCCATTCAGGTAGATTTTGCCCACAGGGGTTGCGCCACTCCTATCTGCCGTTACCGCCACGTGCATCCACTGCCCTAGCGTCACGCTATTCTTTGGAGACTTATATATTTTGCCATCGCTTAGGAGCAGTATCACTGAGTTGGCCGGCAACGTTGCATTGTGCTCCCCGCAGAAGTATGCTGCCATGCGGGGGGTCTCAAAGAGTCTATTCAACCCAGGGTTTCCATCGTCCAGCGCAAACCGATCCACTCGCACCCACGCCTCGTAGGTCTGCAACGCCATTTGGCTCTCGTCAAAATCAGCCATCCTCGCTGCGCCTCCGGTGCCATCAAACGTCAAGACGTACTTCCCAGCCACAGGAACCACCGGGGCCTTCACGCTACGGTAGAGCAGTCGCTGATTGTTGTCTAGCGCCACATCCTCAGGGTACTTATGATACACAAGCACCGCATGCTCCCCTACGGCCGCAAGCTGATCCTTCTGCGCCTGCACTAGCTGGAGCGTTACCTCTTCCACCTCTCCAGCCGCAAGCGTGAAGGTTTGCGGGTACTCTACCTCATCATTTTCGCCCACCTTAACGTACAGCGGAATATTCTCTAGCTTCTCCGAGGTACTATTATTGCGCAACTGCACCTTCGCCGCGCTACCATCCTCAGCAAGTTCAGCGTAGAGCAGTGCCAAATCCTTGATCTGCACTGACGGAACAATGTTCCCAATACGCAGCGTGTAGTCCTCTACCTCACCGCACTCAGTATTCGCCCCCAGCAAAACTGTTGTACTCTGCTTATTCACCACTACGATACGCATCAAGCGATCGCCCTCAATGCCCTGCAGGACAGATAGCTCTACGCTAAGCTCCTTTGCACTTCTATCTCCCGAAACCCTCCCAACTAGCTCGCTGTTCTCGTCAAACACCTTGTCGTTATTCCAATCCACCCACACAGCAACGCTCACGCCGGAAGTATGCACTTTGCCAACAGTGAGCTTAAGGGTTCCTCTGCCTTCTGGAGCAATCCGCAGCACCTTGTTCCTAAAATTCTGTGGATAGCTATGCAGCTCGGTTTGCTTCCGCACTTCTTCTGTGGTATAGCTCTCCTGCCCAAGCGCAACTCCTACCAGCTGCGACCCAGCATAGTCAAAGTCCCCGCCGTCAGAAATTTTAATGGTCGTCGCGGGTGTATAATCCCCCTCGTAGAGACGAGCGTACTGTATATTGTTCTTTATAAAGGCATCGCCGCCGTCCATCAGCGCAAACAGGCGCACCTCCTCATTCTTCTCAAGTCTCACCTCCTGCGAAAACACGTGCGTCTGCTCTCCTGCATCCGCCTTCACCGTGAACTCATCCACGCACAGCTTCGTTGTTGAGCCATTCCAGCCCGAAAGGAAGAGCCCCGCGCTGACATGCTCTTGCTCCTTGGCAGATAGATTCTTATACCGCATTTGCATTTTACGCTGCCCCGCGCCGCTTCCCTGCTCGCCCTCTAACGCCAACACCTCAAAAAGGTCATTCTTCACATTGGCAACTGGCGAATCCACCTGCTCCACCTCTGCAACCCATCCCTTCACCGGCTGTTTTGCATCCTTCGTCTCATACTTAAACAGCAAAACCTCGCCCGCTTTTTGCGTGGAGAGCTCTACGCCTGCACCCTCTTTCTCAGTAAACTTGTAAATGAGTTTTTTCGAATACGGTCCATCTGAAAGGTATACCTCTAGGTAGTTCTTTCCGAGGTCCACCTCCTTCATGGTAATCTTCACAAATTTATCTGCTTGCTCCGCCTTCAACTTCAATGCGCCCACAGATGCAACCTTCGATGTTGGGTACAAAGGATGCGCGGTCGTTAGAACCATATTGTCAAAGGGACCCATATTGTCGGTAAACGTCCTTTTCTCCCCGCCAATGACCACCTCCTTCTCGCTCCCACTCAATGGATTCTGATGTAGGTTTGGCATAAGGATATAGCCCTGCAGATTCGTTACGCTCGCCTCTTTAACGTTGTTTTTCCGATTCGCATCGCTTGCCATCTCCACCTCGGCGCGGAGCTTATACCGATGCATCGGGGTAGTAAAATCAAACTTTCGCGGCAGCTCATATTCCGTTTTGCTCAGCCCGCCCATGTCAAGCTTTGTAGTCGATTCGTCAAGCAGTCTACTCCCCTCGTACAGCCGTACGGTAACCTCCTCCTGCTTTAGCGGAAGCTGAGCCGTATTTTTGAGCTCCACCTTCACCGTCTCCTGCGCGCCGAGTTCCTCGGAGCTAGCAGGCAGTACTAAAGCACTCAACGCAATGTCCTTTTTTGCCATCACGGCGAATTGCGCACCTCCCACCAGCGCAGCATCATTAATATTTGCACTTGTACTCCCCTTTAGGGCCGCATCCGCCCGCAGCACAATGCGTTTCCCTACATACGCAGAGAGGTCAAAATCGCTACCCCGAAGCTGCGCTAAAGTCATCCCCGCATTGCGCACGCTCACGCCCTGCGAATTTTTTAGCACCTCCTCATTTTGTCCATCCACATCGTGCGCCACAACACGCACCCATGCACTATGCCCGCCCGGATCTCCTTTCGTAACCTGAGGCATCGGAACAACAGTCATAATGCTCGCCAAAGAATGATCCGCCAAATCCTCAGCCTTGATGGCAGTCAAATCAAGGCACACCGACAAACTCGCCACGTGCGCTGGGTTCTTCTCAAAAACATCGCTCCCATCGCCCTCCAAGGGGGTCTTCCAGTCCGGATCCTTATCGCCGTAGGCAAATATAAGCCCCCGCGAATGGACGGCATACGTCTCGCTGCCCAAATCCAGCCAACTGTAGATGTTCCCTATCTCCCCATTGTCATCCATGCGGAAGGAAACGAACCTGTTTTTATCTAGGTCAATCTTCACCGGACGTGTGCCACGCGGGTATACCGGTGTGGAGTAGTTACTGCAAAAATTGCCTTTGCACACTTTGACAGCAACCGGAAGGTTCTCCTTGTAGTCCGTTATCGTGCAAGACGTATCGGCAATATGATCCTTAATCAGCTCATATCGCTCCCCAGTACTTCCTTGGTTATAGTATGCCACACTGTACGTTAACCCATCCCCAAGCTTCGCCCATCGTATCGTGGGATCTAGGGCGCAAAGCGTATGCACCGACTCTATCTCCAAATCTGGCCTTATGGAGAACGACTCTTTACTTGCCGAGAACACTCCGTTCTGAACTATTCGCACCCGCACTTTCTCCACGAACTCACGCCCCGCCTCAATGGCTACCTTCGCCTGCCCCTTCTTGGGTTCCACGGTAGCAACCTCGCGCCACGTAGCCCCATCATCGTACGAGATATGAACCTCCACGGGGCTACTCGGAGCAGCGTGCGTCCAACGAACGAAGAAATACTTGTCGTTTGCAATAATCGTCTCTCCGCCAAGCGGGTAGGTTAGCTGAAGGGCAGGCGTTGCGTAGTCAAACTCCCACGTCACGCTGTACGGCACCTTCCCATCGGGAATGCTATACCCCGTCACCGCCACGGTATATTGCCCCGCGGCAGGATGGTCAATCTCTACCTGCTCGTGATTGTTAAAGCCATCACGCCCCCGCGTGGCTAGAGCAGTGTGATTCTCGGGGTCAAGTACCCAGGGTTGAAACACCTGCTGCACCCCACGTACCTCTAGGTCAAGGTCATTCACCAAATCCTTTCTGAACCCTGTCTTGCCCGGTTCGTGCCACACTATCATCACCCGCAGCTTCGACACATTCGCAGGCACCGTAATCTTTTGCGCTGCGTTTACGCCGCCATTCCCTACCTCCCCCAAAGCGTAGCGCTTCTCGCTGAGCAGATCGGAGGCCCTCACGCCGTTCACGATGCCGTAGCCGTACTGGTAGTCAGGCCCTTTGCGCCCCGCGTCGTCGGCCGTGTTGAGCAGCGCATTCTTTATTAAAATAAACTGGGGGTCATTGCCCCCATTCTCCGCACGGTACTGCTGGTAGAGCAGCGCGGTAAGTCCCGACACCGCGGGGCAGGCCATCGAGGTGCCATCCATGGACTCGTAGCCGTTGTTGTAGGACGTAGACCATACGCCGTAACCATCTGCGCAAATGAGAGGTACCATGCGCCCATCTCTAAGCGGCCCCCAGGAACTAAAATTGGTCATGTTCCCTATGGCATCCACCGCGCCCACCGTAATCACGTTCTTTGCCGTGCGGGTGCTCGATACGTATCCCTCCTTATATCGATCGCAATCACTCTGGCTATTGCCCGCAGAAAAGTTGGCCGCCAGCGTAGGGTGGGCGAGAAGCACCTCGTCAATCCCCTTGTTCTGATCGTTGTAGGTCAATGCATCTTTATTGCACCCTAATTGATTCTCCAATGGAACCCCATAGGAGTTTTGCGCTATACGTACCCCATAATTCGCATAGGCCGATCCGAATTTTTCCGACACGCTGCCCGAAAAATTCCAAGTGTAAAGCGACGCTTCGGGCGCCATCCCCTTAGCCTTCGGGTCAAGCGTTCCCGCACCCGCCACAGTGCCGCTCACGTGCGTGCCGTGGGAGCTTTGGAAATTCCGATCCTGACTCGTCTCCATAACGTGCAGCCTACTACCAAAATCCTTGTGGTTCACCACGTTGGCATCAAAAATCCCCACATTCACCCCTTTGCCCGTGAGCCCCTTCCCGAGCCCCAACGTCGATTGCAGCTTTCGCACGCCGATTAGCGCCGCGCTCTGCTCATTCTGAAGCTCATCGGGCGCACTGGCTAGACGCACCATCTCCACCCACGGCTGCTCAGCGATCCTCGGCAAATCGGAGAGACTCATCTCCCCCTGCACGTACGAGCCGTACTTCGATATAAATTCAACCCTGAATGGCAACGCCTCCAGCACACGCTGCACCTCGCGTTCGCCTACCTCCTTCACGTAGCTCACCGTCACCCGTATCTCATCTCCATTGCCCACGATGCACCACTGGGGTAGACCCGCTACGCTCTTGCTATCGTAGGCTGCCGCAAGCTGGCCTTCGCTCTTCTCCCGCCAGCTGTAGCTCTCAAAACGCACGGTCAGCCCGCTGCTCCCCTGCGACAACCTCCCTATCGACGCCGCGCTGCCACGCACTTTCTGCCGCTTTATCGTGTTGTCTTCCGATACGAACGCCAGGTACGTATATTTCCCCTTCTCTCGCTCGCTCACGTAGCGCAGCACCTTCACCCCATGCTGTCGCAGCTCCGCCTTCTGCGCCTCAGTGGGGATACCCGCAAAGGTGATATACTCATAGCGTCCCTCACCATCGCCCGCGCTGCCATTGGTACGCTTCGGCCCCATCGGCGTAGCGCCCCGCGCCGACAGCGTTACTAGCGAAATGGCCAGCACCAAAAGCAACCATCCCGCCCTTTGCAAAACAACGTTAAACTGCCTCATAGTAAACACTTTTTACGCAGCCTTCTTTGGCTACATCTTCTTTCCGTAAAATTATCAATGAACCTATGCAATCCACTCCGCAAAAATACATTTATTCCTTCACAATCTCGTCACTACCTTGAAAATAATTGGTTTATGAACTCTTGCAAGATTATAAATAGAACCACACAGCTGCGCAGCTACCGCTGGAATCAACCGTTGCCAGCAGTCTCTCTATGCCCTTCTGCCTCCCCTCAACTTCTTGTGCAAATTGCTATCGCATCCGTCTCAAAATCCAGCCGATGGCCAATCACAACCTTTCGGCAGCAGAGGCAGACACCCCGGCTCGCCTCTGCCTGAAGACCCCCGCGCTACGCAAAAGACAAGACACCGCGGCAAAAACGCACCTGAATTTGCCCCGCTTTCACTACCTTTGCAGCAATGACAAACTAAAAACGTTAAAACCATGCATAAATACTCATTAACACTCCTACTCGTATCGCTCGCCACGCTCTCTTGCAGCGGATCTAAGATGCCCCCCATCACGCTGCCAGCCCCCGACCTCAATGGGCTATCCTCCGTGGGCGATGCATTCAAAAGCCGCCAAAGCATCCGGGACTTTATTAGCGATGAGCTCTCCTTGCAGCAGCTCTCCAACCTGCTTTGGGCAGCCAACGGTATAAACCGCCCCGAGAATGGCAAGCGCACCGCGCCTTCATCCCACAACAGCCAGGAGATAGACCTCTACGTGGTGATGGCCAACGGCGCCTACTGCTACAACGCTGCGAAGCACCAACTGGACCCCGTGGCGGAGGGAGATCTCAGGGCCTTGGCGGCTGGATTCTTCCAAAAGGAGTTTGCCGCTGCTCCGGTCTGTATCGTCCTAGTGGCCGACCTACGAAAGCTCGGCGAGGGGAAGGCAACAGAACATGACGTACGTACTGCCCACATCGACGCAGGGATTGTCAGCCAAAACATCAATCTGTACTGCGCCGCGGCGGGACTGGCCACCGTGCCGAGGTCCAGCATGGAGTCAGAGAACCTTTCAAAGGCTCTCAACCTTGACTCCCTGCAACGCCCCATCCTGAATAATCCCGTGGCAATGCCCAAGAAGTAGCGTCCGCACTGCTACTCTGCAGTATCGTATTGCACATAGCGGTAGCACAGCAATCATGCTCATCGTCCCGCCTTTCGTTCAGTACTATAAGCAACCGAACGTTAGGCTGCGCCCATGCGTGTGCTCCGGATGCAATCAGCTATTTATGGGTAGCGGTATCCCGCTCTGCGCAGCGTGCCAAAACGCCCTGCCATACACCCATTTCTGGGACTTTGACTGCGACTCCGCCCTACAGAACCTCTCCGCGGTCGTCTACGTTGAACACGTTTTCTCCCTCTGCTACTACACACGCAGCTCGTTAATCCCAAGGCTTATCCACGCATTCAAGTACCAAGGACGTTGGGACCTCGCCCTGGCGTTCGGCGATATGCTCGGAATGCGTCTCAGGGATAGCCCCTTAGCGCACGATATAGATGGCATTATCCCTGTTCCGCTGCACTGGAGGAAGGCCATGATAAGGGGCTACAACCAATCGGACTTCATTGCCAAAGGCTTAGCGAGACAAATGGGGCTGCCGCTTTGGAGGGTGCTGCGCCGCCACAAATTCACAAAAACGCAGACTCTAGTAGCCTCGCACTACGAACGTCAGTTCAACGTGCACAGCGCAATCTCGCTCCGCCACGATGCGTGCATTCCTGCGGGCGCACACGTGCTGCTGGTTGACGATATGGTAACTACCGGCGCCACCCTCATGGCATGCACCGATGCCCTTCGCACGATTCGCGACCTGCGCGCCAGCGTGGCGAGCGTTGGAATTGCAAGGTCCCTGATTACAGGCGAACGCTACGTTGACCTCCCCTCTTTGGGAAACGATAAGTTCTTCGCGCCGTAATGCAGCTGTTTTACAGGGGGGTAAATGGACTGCATGCGACAAAAAAAGAGACCCGTAAACGATCCGTTTACAGGTCTCCAAAACTTTCACACCGTTAATCTGCTACCCTCTAATCGTGCAGCTTGGAGATGATGTACTCACGGTTCAGCCGCGCTATGTGGGAGATAGATATCCCCTTGGGGCACTCCGCCTCGCACGCCCTCGTGTTGGTGCACCCACCGAAACCTAGCTCATCCATCTTGGCAATCATCCGCTTAGCGCGTATCCACGCCTCCGGGCGCCCCTGCGGCAGCAGCGCGTACTGCGACACCTTAGCCGCCACAAAAAGCATCGCCGAGGCGTTTTTGCATGCCGCCACGCATGCACCGCAGCCCACGCACCCCGCACCATCGATAGACTCATCCGCGCGGCGCTTCGCCACGGGGATACTGTTGGCATCGGGCGCTGCTCCAATATTTACCGAGATGTAGCCCCCCGCCTGCTGTATCTTATCAAATGCCGACCGGTCAACTATCAAGTCCTTCACAACCGGGAACGCCCCAGCCCGCCACGGCTCTATGGTAATCGTGGAGCCATCCTTAAAGGAACGCATATGCAGCTCGCACGTTGTAGCCTTCACCTCCGGCCCATGCGGTCGCCCATTGATGACTATTCCGCAGCACCCGCAAATTCCCTCTCGGCAATCATGGTCAAACGCCACCGGCTCTATATCCCGCGCAAGAAGCTCCGAATTCAAATAGTCAAGCATCTCAAGAAACGACATCTCCGCCACCACCCCATCTAGGTCGTACTTCTCAAAACGCCCCTTCGCCTTCGCGCTTTCCTGCCGCCATACCTTTATCGTAAATTTCATAGCCTCACGCCCTTATTTCTTTTCTACCCTCTACGCCTACCAAATCCCCAATTCTGTTCTACCTCTTGAGCCCTCTCCGCACTACTCCTCGCCCTGCCTTCCGCTCAATACCCATAATCTATTACCGTTGCAACCCCATACCCCGCATTGCCGCCTACCTTCTGCCCTACGCCTATCACTTTAGCACTAGGATCCAACGCATTCTTCCTATGTCCTAGGGACGGCGTGCCCTCATCGATGAGAAGTTGAACCAAAATGCCACGCGCATCTTTGATCCCCCAAGAGCAACTCTCACTGAGCGCATTATTGGCCCCTTGCCGCTTCAAACGATCCCAAAATTGACTCCCATCACTCCCAGTATGGGTAACTTGCCCCGTCCTTCCGAGGTCGTTAGCAAACCACTGCGCCGCCTTGCAGAACCGATCATCCAACTTCAACGCCCCCACGGGCTTCATTGTCGTCATGGTCTCGTAGCAGCTCTTGGCGTAACCATTCGCCTTCCCAACATGGGGCTTTATAAACTTCTCTGCGTACTCCTTAGGCTTTGTGCGAGCGTAATTATGCTCCTCTAGCATGGCTTGAGCAAACTGCATATCAACTTTCGCTCCGCCCTTCTTCTTGTCACACGAAGCAAAAAGCCCATTCACCGCAAACAAAAGCAAGCCCAAAAACAGCAGCCGCCTCAAATATGTTCCATTCATAAACACAACCCTTCCAAACATAGAAAGCACATCCACTCTAGACGCTTCCCGCTACTTGTAGCTCCGCACCGCTGGCTTCACAAACTCAAACTTCAGCTCCTCCTTGTGCAGCTCCGGCTGCGCTCCGTTCCCTTTATACTCCCAGGCCGATACGTAGGAATACTGCTCATCGTTACGCTGCGCCTCGCCGCCCTCCGTTTGGAACTCCTCACGGAAGTGCGCACCGCAGCTCTCCTTACGATCCAACGCATCCATGCACATCAAACGCCCTATCTGGAAGAAATCAGCCACACGTCCAGCCTTTTCCAAATCCTGGTTAAGCCCCTTGTCAGTACCCAGTATCTTCACATCGCTCCAAAACTCCTTCTCCAGAGCATCTATCTCTTGCAGTGCCTTCTTTAGCCCCTCCTCGTTTCGGCTCATGCCGCAGTACTCCCACATAATCTGCCCCAAACGCTTGTGGAAGCTCCGCACGCTCTTCGTACCCTTCACGCCCATCAGCCTATCTATCTTCGCTCGCACTGCCTTCTCGGCCTCCTCAAACTCTGGGGTGTCAGTGCTAAAGCGTTCCACGCGGATTTGATCCGACAGGTAATCCGCTATGGTATAGGGCAGTATGAAATAGCCATCGCCCGAAGTCTGCATTAGCGATGCAGAGCCCAAACGATTCGCCCCCTGGTCGGAGAAATTTGACTCCCCTATAGCAAACAGCCCAGGCAGCGTTGTCATCAGGTTGTAATCCACCCAAAGACCACCCATCGTGTAGTGCCCCGAAGGGTAAATCCGCATAGGCGTTTTCAGCGGGGAGTCGCCCGCAAACATCTCATACATCTCAAAAAGGTTGCCGTAGCGCTCCATCAGCACCTTCTCCCCGTAACGGGATAGCGCCTGGCTGAAGTCCAAGTAGACGGACTGCCTACCCGGGCCCACGCCATACCCTGCATCGCAACGCTCCTTAATTGCCCTTGAAGCCACATCGCGGGGAACCAAGTTCCCAAACGCTGGGTAACGGCGCTCCAAGAAGTAATCGCGCTCCTCCTCCGGAATGTCTAGCGGGTTACGTGGATCCTCTTTCTTTTTCGGCACCCATATACGCCCATCGTTACGCAGCGACTCACTCATGAGCGTCAACTTGCTCTGAAAGTCGTTCAAACGGGGCAACCCCGTGGGGTGAATCTGCACAAAGCTTGGGTTGGCGAAATAGGCCCCACGCTTAAACGCAGCCCACGCCGCGGAGCCGTTGCTATTAAGTGCCAACGTGGAGTAGAAGTAGATCGTACCGTAGCCCCCCGTGGCCAGCACCACGGCGTGAGCCGCGTGACGCTCAATCTCCCCCGTAACGAGATTCCTCGTAATAATGCCTCGCGCACGCCCATCAATGACCACCACGTCCATCATCTCGCGGCGAGGGTAAACCTTCACCGTGCCCTTGTCCACCTGCCGATTCAGCGTGCTGTAGGATCCCAATAGGCATTGCTGGCCCGTGATACCCTTTGCGTAAAAGGTTCGGGAAACCTGCACCCCGCCGAATGAACGGTTCTCTATCAATCCGCCGTAGTCCCTCGCAAAGGGAACCCCCACCGCCGTGAAATGGTCAATAACATCGTTGCTCACCTGCGCCGCACGGTACACGTTCCCCTCCCGTGAACGGAAGTCTCCCCCCTTGAGCATGTCGTAGAATAGGCGGAAAACGCTGTCATTATCATTCTTATAGTTCTTCGCAGCGTTTATACCACCCTGCGCCGCCACGGAGTGAGCCCTCCTCGGAGAGTCCTGGAAGCAGAACACCTTCACGTTGTACCCCAGCTCTCCCAGGGCCGATGCTGCGCTAGCTCCCGCCAAGCCCGTCCCCACAACGATTATATCCAAACGCTTACGATTCGCTGGGTTCACCAGCTTCAACGAAGCTTTATGCTTATCCCACTTCTCGGCCAACGGCCCGCTCGGTATCTTTGAATCCAATGTCGCCATCACTCTATCCCCCGTTTCAATTAGCCTACTATCATAAAATACACCGGAATCGCTGCAAATCCTATCGTAATGATAGCAGCGTATATCTTGGAGATCACCTGCAGCCGCCCTATCCACTTGCGCCCATTCCAACCTACCGTTTGGAATGCCGACCAAAAGCCGTGCATCAGGTGCAAACCCAACAGGATTATTGCCACCAGGTACACTACGCTATAAATGATTCCAAGCGACCCCTCAGTAAATAAACTTTTCACCAGCCCATAGGTGTTGTCCATCTCCACCCCCTTCACCACTACCTTATCTACCTCGGTGAAACGGATATCGTAGAAGAAGTGCATAATGTGAAGCGCCAAGAAGCAAAGAATCATAAAGCCTAGGATGTACATGTTCTTCGATGGCCACTCCGTCAGCTGATTGTTTGCCGTCTGCTCATACGCTATGGGCCGCCGCTTGCGATTCCTAAGCGTAATTATCGTCGCGTAGACGATGTGGAAGATGAAACCTGCCGCCAGCAGGGGCTCCATGATTCGCACCAACGGGTTGCTTATCATAAAATGCGCACCCACATTGTATAGTTCTCCCTCTGCCCAATGTGTCCCAAACATCGATACATCGTTTAGAAGTATCGTGAAATTCATTGCCATATGCACCAACAGGAACACCATCAAAAAGAGTCCTGTTATCGACATAACCAACTTATGCCCTACCGATGTGCTGAAAATGCCCCCCTTCATATTTCTACACTTAACGTTTGTTCTCCTCAACCTAAAAACCTGCTGCAAAGATATCACTCTTTCGCCGAAATTCCCCTATCCGTTAGGTATTTATACGCATTCAACGGAGAGCAATAATCATTAGAATGCACAAAAAAGGAGAGTAGACCCCAAGGCCTATCTCTCCTCCAAGTTCAACCTAAGATTAGTTCTTCTAGAACAGCCCAACCGCTGCTACGAACCACAGCTTCTGGTATGCCGGATTTAGCACTACATCAAGCTTCAACGGAATCGTGTAGAAATCCGTTATCTTGATGGGCTGCGTCACCGAGAAGGTAATGTTTGTGATGTTCGCCGATTTGTCGTAGAAGGCTCCTTTGTACGGTGTACCCCCAACTTGGCAGCTCAACGTCTGCCCCGACTTTAGCGTGTGGGTATACCCGAGGCCTATGTACATGGAGTACCGCTCCTTCGTGGTTGTCGACCCATCTGCCGCCACCTCAACCTTCGTATCGCCAAAAGTAAACGCTCCTACCGTTATTTCCAGCGGAAATTTTTCAACCCCATTGAAGTTCAACATTGCAAACTGCTGATGGATATCACCGTTATCCTCTGTCTTCCATCGGAAGAAATGCGGCCTTTCCCGCTTATCTGCTGCCGGATAGTAGAAATCAATGTAGCTTATGGAGAAAATCCCCTTGTAGTCGTAACCTATCGACAGGTCTATCTCTCCATCACTCTGGTGAGAGTTCCCATTCTCCACCTTCCGCTGTAACGGCATACACCCCCACGCATTCAGGAAGAAACCATAGGCGCTAAACGTCAGGTCCGGCTGCAAGTTCCACGAATCGTACGAAACCATACCGTTCCAAATGTGTTGGGTCTTGAAGGTCAACGCCGCCTCCAACGAGATTGGGCGGGGCTGCGCCGCATCAACCCGAAGGCTATCACCTCCCTTTTTGCCAAAGTAGAACTTCCTCGCCGAGGCTGCAGGCGCCATCCACGCCAACATCACAACGCTAAACAATAGTACCGGTAGTGCTTTTCTCATGACTCTTTGTAGTTATTGGTTGCTTGTCCTGATTTAAACTCCCCCTCTACCTTCACTCAAACCGCGCCCCGAGCGTTGACCTACCAGGATTCGAACCTGGGCTAACAGAACCAAAATCTGCTGTGCTACCATTACACCATAGGTCAGAAAAGCTCCGCAAAGGTAAGAAAACTTTACCTTCTGCGCAAAACGGCTACTTCTCCCGAAAGCGGAACTCCATACCCGCTATCCCCGCCAAATCTTCCCCCCACCCCCTGGCCTCCTCATCTGTTGCATCGTATAGCCACTCCACATCCAGCCCCTCTCCCTCTGCGTAAAGCTGCTTACACTTCAAAATCAGGCTAGCCACATACTTCGCGGAGATGGAGTTGAAGTACGTCAAATCTATACGTATCGTTGTGCTAGGCACGTTCCCATCGCTCCTACGCAAGGCATCGATGTATTCGTTTACCCACTGCAGAACCGGGGCAAAAAACTCCACCGTGTTCTCAGGCCGCGACACCCCCTCTATCACAATCTCTCGCGCCTCCGGATCCATCTTTATGTGCGGCGAATACTGGGTTCCCGCTATCTCCAATACCTTCATAGAGCCCCTAATTTAATTCTACAACACTCGCAACGCTATCGTGTATCGCTCATATTGATCCCCTTCCAGCACAAAGTTCCACTCCATCCGCGCGGAACGCTGCCGAACGGTCAGCAAACCAATCCCTGCCTCTCCTGACGGGAAATCAACATCTTCCAACAGAACCTCGCGCACCGCCCGATTCGCCTCCAATGGAGTGCAACCACAAACCCGCTCCAAGTGCTTCGACAGTTGCAACACATCCCGCTTCCGCACCAAGTTGCTGCACGACACATCCACGCCCCCATCCTCTTCTAGCCACACCTCCACGGCGTACTCCCTGCATGCCGACTCCCGCACCGTGTCACCGTAGTGCATAACGTTCTCCAATAGCTCAACCACAACGTGCCGAACCCGCTTTGCTCTCGCCTGCGAAACGCCTTTCGCTAGCAACACCTCCACGATCCGCTCCACGCACGTCCATATCGCCTCATGGTTGGCATCCCCCCGCTGTGCAAACGCCACCGGACGATGTGCACCCTCCGACAAAATCCCCCGCGTAGAAACCCCATCCATTTGCATCTCCCTTTCGCTCATATCAAACGCCCTTCGGTTCTATCCAATACCTCCTCTCTTTCAAAAGCTCAACCGCACACGTCTCCTTCTCCCTATACGAAACGCTTGCAAAATGGTTACACCTCTACCTCGCCCGCACTAAACCACGCCCCTTGTCAAATCGGAGTAAAAACACCCCCTCGCTCTCATAGGTGCCAAAATCTTTCGACTGTCTAAACTGAAAGGTATTCTGCAGCTGCCAATTCTCCACCTTGTCGATGCAATACCTAAAATCCATCCCATACTTGAACATCGCCCTCAAAAAGTAGGTGGTCACATCATACCCTTGAAACGCAAATTGCGTCGGCTCTTCCAAATAGGCCTCTCGGTAATGCCGCACGAAGCTGCAAACCCTCGCGCTTTCGTAGTCCACAAAGTACGGGGAAAACACGTGCGCATTCAATGCCAACAAGTGCCCAAAATCCAACTTGGTCATCTTCAGCCACTGCGGCATGCCGTACACTTCCATCCTGTAGTTCCCAACCCGCATTACCCCAGCCAGCTGACCTAGCAGCGCGCTCACCAACGGCTCCCTATTGCTCGCTACGATCACTACATTCCTCCGATCCCGCAGCAAGTGCTGCTCTATCTGGCGGCTCGTCTTCGCAGACGCATCCCCCAAGGCGCAGTCCACTACGCTGTAACGCACATTCTCAGCATTTTGCATGGCTGCAATCCGGCTCTCAAGCATTAGATGCAACGTGTACCCTGCCCCCTCGCCCCGGGCATCCTCCTCCCGAACCAGCACAACGTTCGTTGTGTCGGAAAACTCGATGCCATTCGCCATCGCCCGCAGCTGCGTGCGCGTCGATGGATTGGCTTGAAATAGAAAGGGATTCATCTCAAATGACGGCGTTGACCCCGACAGCGGCGAAACCATCGTGATGCGACGGCTCGCTGCGTACTGGCTCACCTCCGATATATTTTGGGGGTACACTGGCCCTATAATAATATCCGCCCCAGCCAATGTATCTGACCCTAACAACTTTTGAACATGCGCAGGGCTGTTGCGCGTATCCAGCACGTTCAGCGCAACGCTATACCCCGATGCCTTGAACTGTTCCAACGCCAACAGCACGCCCTTGTAGAACCCTAAAAATCGCTTGTCGTAGCTTACCGCCTGGGTGCTAGACAGCGCGCTCTTAGCGGCAGACGGAACCTTTAAGCTGTCTCCGCTCGTGGCTTCCAGCGAAAACGGCAGCATCAGGGCGCAACGAAGGGTTCTCCCTGCGGGGTAACCCGCGGTAGAGTCGCAGTAGTACGTAGGTGCCACCTGCACTGGAATCGTCTCCACAATCGAAGCCGACTCGCCTCCTTGTTCCACGTTTTCTTCACGCCCCGTTGGCTGCGCACCGCTTGGAATGCACAATGCATCGTCAACCCGCAGCCCCTGCTGCACAATAATAGGATTGGCCTTTAGCAGGCTTGCCAACGGCACCTCGTATTGCTTCGCGATCCGATACAGGCTTTCGCCCCGCTTCACCACGTGCATGGTGGCGCAAGTATCACTCGTGGCCGCGCCCCCCTGCTGCGGTATAAACAGCCTTTGTCCCTCCGAGAGCACGTCGGAAGCCAAGCTGTTCCGCGCCCTAATCAGCTCCACGCTACTCCCATACTGATTGGCCAATGAGTAGAGCGTTTCCCCGCTGCGCACCGTGTGCCATTCCCCCTTCTCATCCCCTCCGCTTGGCTGCTGCGCCAAGACTTCTGCGCTAGGAATGCGGAGTATCGCCCCTTGCGGCAATTCTGTCGTGTGCAAACCATTATAGCTTTGCAGCTGCGCCACGCTCATCCCATAGCGCCTCGCGATCGAGTATAACGTCTCCCCCTCCTCCACCAAATGCAACGAGAACTCAGCACCTTCCTTAGCCTTTACCACCTTGGATGTCGGTATGCGTAGCTTCTGCCCCACTTGCACGCCGTAGTATACATCGGGATTATGCAATGCTATCTCCGCCAACGAAACGCCGTACCGCTTACTAATCCCATACAGCGACTCGCCTTTCGACACCGTGTGTATTATGAACGGCTTCCCGTCTATCTCCACAATCTGCCCCTCATCGTCACGTTGGTAATGCGATGTCGCCGCGTACGCCGCGCCAGCCAAAGACTGGCATACTACCACCATCAACGCTAAAAGCCTCGTCACCATATCAATCTCTTTTTGCAGGTAACACAACACCTCACGGAAGAACCCCTAAAGGCTCTTCCGCAAGGTGCAAATCTCATTCCCCCCTACTCTGCGCTACCAAATCGTAGGCCGCTGCGCCGGCGTACGGAAGTACGGGCTGCTCTCCGGAACCTTAAACGCCTCGTAGAACGCAGGGATATTGTACACTGCGCCGTTCACCCTAAACTCTCCAGGCGAATGAACATCTGTCTTCAAGCGTCGCTTGCTCTCCTCCGGCCGCACCACGTTCCGCCATACCTTGGAGTACGCCAAGAAGAACCGCTGCTGGGGCGTAAACCCATCAATCTCAGGCGCCAGCACGGTTTGCCCCTTATCCTGCGCCGCCTTCTCCATCGCCCGGTACGATATCGACAAGCCACCGTAATCCGCCAAATTCTCGCCCAACGTCAGCGCTCCATTCACATGCTCTCCCTCCAGCTCAAATCCATTGTACTGATCCACCACGAGCTGCGCCAACGCCTTGAAACGCTGCCCATCCGCTTCCGTCCACCAATTCTCCAAGTTCCCATCCTTATTGTACAAACGCCCTTGGTCGTCAAAGCCATGGGTAATCTCGTGCCCAATCACTACGCCTATCGCCCCATAGTTCACCGCATCATCCCCATTGGGGTAGAAGAACGGCGGCTGCAGTATCGCCGCTGGGAACACTATCTCATTACGGGTCGGCGAGTAGTACGCATTGACCGTCTGCGGATACATGAACCACTCCTCCTTGTCCACCGGCTGCCCCAGCTTTGACATCTCGTAGTTGAAATCAAAAATGTTCGCATTCCTTACGTTAAGCGCGTAACGATCCCGCGATACCGTCAAATCGGTGTAATCTCTCCACTTGTTGGGGTACCCTATCTTTAGCCCCATCGCGTCTAGCTTCGCGATGGCCCGCGCCTTGGTAGAGTCGCTCATCCACTCAAGCCCCTGCAGTGTCGTACGCAGCGCCGAACGCAGGTTTCCAACTATCTGCTCCATGCGGCTCTTCGACTCCGGCGGGAAATGTTTCGCCACATACTCACGCCCTATCGCCTCGCCCAGCGCGCCCTGCGTCATGCTTAGCACCCGCTTCCAACGTGCCCGCTGCACCTGCTGCCCCGACAGCGCCTTCCCGTAGAAGTCAAAGCTGATCTGCTCAATGTCGCTTGAAAGCGCGCTTGCGTAGTCCGAGAAGAAATGCAGCGCCATGTAGTCCTTCCACACGTTAATCGGCGTTTCCACCAGCTCCTTATCCACCAGCTGCAGGAACGAAGGATTGTCAACTATAACCGTCGCTGGGGCATCCACTCCCATGTTCTGGAAATAGAGCGTCCAATCAAAATTAGGCATCAGCTTCTGCAGCTCCTCAAACGTCAACTTATTATACGTTTTCACAGGATCCCTACGCTCCACGCGGGACATCGTGCCCTGCGCCAACCGCTTCTCAAACGCAAACACATCGTTCACCATCTCCTCTGCCGCGGCTTCCTCCTGGCCCTGCACCCGCAAGAAATTCACTAGCATCTCCTTGTAGGCCCCACGCAGACGCTCATTGTCAGCCCCCGAATCCAAGTAGTAATCACGGTCCGGCATCCCCAGCCCCGACTGGTAAATCGAGAGGACCATCTTCGTTACGTCGCGGCTATCCTCCTGCACCGTGATGTAGAAGGGCAAACGGCTGCCCAGCGGGCAGAGCCGCGCCAACTGCCGCACCACGTCCTCGGGCTTCGCCACCGTGGCTATGTTGTCCAAGTCGGGCTTTATCGGCTCATACCCCATCGCGTCGATCGTTGCCGTATCCATGCCCGACGCAAAGAAATTCCCAAGCTTTAGCCACTCCGCATCCGTCGTGTCGCCCTGCCGATTCCACGCCTCAAACACGATGTCCTTCACCTGCTTCTCCGTCTCCTCAGCCAGGATGTCAAACGCTCCGTAGCGCGTCTTATCCTCTGGAATCTGCGTCTTGCTCAGCCACCCTCCATTGCTGTACCGGTAAAAATCCATGCCAGGATCCACCGTGAGATCCATGTCTTCCTTCATTATCGCCTTCTCTTCCTGCTTGCCGCCTTGGCAGGAGGCCATTAGCACTAGCCCCGCCAGCACGGCCCATTGTACTACCCTAGTTCTCATTGCCATCATTTCTCTATTTCCTGCGGTCCTTCCGCAAATACCCTATAATCCTTCAAATTCTCAACGTTCACCTCGCAAACCATCGCGTGGTGCATCTCGCAAACCGTCTTCCCGTACCGTACGAAGTTACGCGCGCTCAGCTCGTACGCTCCGTCACGCTGCGCATCTATCAGCAGCAAATACCCCAGCACAATGTACCCCGCCATCTCCACCAACCTCCGAGCATGGAAGTCTAGCAACTCATTGCTCTTGGCATCCTGCACCTGCGCCACATCGGCCTTTAGCATCTGGGTAAGCTCCCGCAGCGCCTCGCGCTCCTTGGTTAGCTTCGTATTGACGCACTGCGAATCAAAATAGTCAATGCGCCCCTCGATAAGCCCTGTCGTAACGCCACGTATGGCGGCCACCACCTGCAGCTGCGACGTCCCCTCGTAAATCGTCAATATCCTCGCATCGCGGTAGTAACGCTCCACTGGGTAATCCTTCATGAAGCCCGACCCACCATGGATCTGTATCGCATCGTAGCATATCTGGTTGCACATCTCGCTGGAGAAGAGCTTGAGTATCGGCGTAAACGCATCCGCCAGCCGTTGGTACTCTTTCAACTCCTTTCGCTCCTCCGCGCTCAGCTTCCGCTCGTTCTGTATGTGCGTCAGCGACTTGTAGATGTCTACATACCTTGATGTCTCGTACAGCACGGCGCGGCACGCATCCAGCTTCGCCTTCATCAACGCCAACATCTCGTACACAGCGGGGAATTTCACGATCGCCGTGCCGAACTGCTCCCGCTCGTGCGCGTACTTCTCCGCCTCGCGGTACGCCGCCTCGGCGAGCCCCACGCTCTGCGCCCCCACCCCCAGCCGTGCGCCGTTCATCAGCGACATGACGTACTTGATCAGCCCCAGCTTCCGCTCCCCAACAAGCTCCGCCGGCGCATTCGTAAACACCAGCTCGCACGTCGGCGAGCCGACTATCCCCATCTTATGCTCAATCCGGCGAACCTTCACCGCCGCACTGCGCTTATCGTAGATGAAAAGCGAAATGCCTCGCCCATCGTGCGTTCCCTCCTCGGAGCGCGCCATAACCAACGAGATGTCCGCATCGCCATTCGTGATGAACCGCTTCACCCCATTCAAATACCACTTCCCCGACGCCTCATCCTGCGTGGCCTTGAGCGCCACCGCCTGCAAATCGCTCCCCGCGTCGGGCTCCGTGAGCCCCATCGCGTACGTCTTCCCCGCATTCGCTAGCGGAAGGTACTTCGCCTTCTGCTCCTCGTTCGCGAATTCATGTATCGTCTCAGCGCAATCCTGCAGCCCCCATATGTTGGCGAACCCCGCATCGGCACGGCTCACCAGCTCCGCCGCCATCACGTACGGCACTATCGGAAAGTTTAATCCCCCATACTCTCGCGGGAGCGACATCCCGTACAGCCCCGACGCGGCCAGCGCATCGTGGTTCTCCTGCGTCTTGGGATGGTAGTGCGCCCGCCCTCCATCCACATGCGGTCCCTCCGCATCCACCTGCTCCGCGTTCACGGCTATCGTATCGGCGCATATCTCCCCCACTATCGAAAGTACCTTCTTGTAATTATCCTGCGCATCCTCAAAGTCTACCGGCGCATACCCCGACCTATCTCCGCCCGCAAATCCCTGCTCCTTGAGCTCCACTATGCGACGCATCAGCGGATTATCCAACTGAAAGCGCAACGCTTCGTTATCTTCAAAAAAGTTCGCCATCGCTTCTCCTCTCTTTACCCGCTACTTGGAATTCTTTTTATACGCCGCGATGAAATGCCCCAGCACCTCATGCACATCCCCCACTATCGCGTAATCCGCTATCCTATTCATCGGTGCATCCGGATCGCTATTTATCGATATAATCATCTGCGACTCGCTCATCCCCGCCGTATGCTGCACCTGGCCCGAAATGCCGCAGGCTATATAGAGCTTCGGCCGCACCGTCACCCCGGTCTGCCCCACCTGCCGCGCATGGTCCGCATAGCCAGCATCCACCGCCGCGCGTGACGCGCCCACCTCGGCCCCCAACAGATGGGCCAACTCAAAGAGCTGCTCAAAACCCTCCTTCGACCCCACGCCGTAGCCGCCTGCTACAATAATCGGCGCACCTTTTATATCTATCGTTTTCTCCTCAATGAACCGATCCAAGATCGAAATCACAAAGTCCTCATCCCGCAGCAGCTGCTTCGTGTCAATGCTCACCACCTCGCACTCCACCGCCTTCGCCAACGCCTCACGATGCATCACCCCCTCCCGCACCGTGGCCATCTGCGGACGGCACTCCGGGTTCACAATCGTGGCAATGATGTTCCCACCGAACGCCGGACGAATCTGGTACAGCAAATCCTTGTACTCCTTGCCCGTCTTCGCATCCTTGTAGTCCCCCATCTGCAGCATCGTGCAGTCGGCCGTCAGTCCGCTGTGCAGCTTTGACGACACCCGCGGCGCCAAGTCGCGCCCCACGGTCGTCGCGCCGAATAGCGCCACCCGCGGTTTCTCTCGACGAAATATATCGCAAACGATCCGCTCGTAGGGGAGCGTTAAGTAGTGCTGTAGCCGCTTGTCATCCGCCACGTAAACCCTCGTGGCGCCGTACTCCGCAACGCTCTTCGCCGCCTCGCCAATCCCGCTGCCTATCGCCACGGCCTCCACCGAGCAGCCAAAATCCTTCGCCAGCCCCCGCGCCTTGGTCAGCAACTCATAGCTCACATCAGCCACCTTGCCGCCCTCTATCTCGCAGTATACTATTATATTATCCACCGTCTCGTCTCCTTTGCCTTTGTCCGCTCCCTGTTGACCTATCCGATTGCATGCGACGCGAGCAGCTCTTTCACCAGCCCCTCCACTGCCGCCGCGTTACCCTCAATGCGCTTCGACTCCTTCACCTGGAACACCACATTCTCCACGGTTTTTACCTTGGTGGGCGACCCCGAAAGCCCCAGCGATGCCGCATCAGCCTCAAGCACCGCCGCGCTCCACTCCTGCAGCGGCGACCCCTCTACCACGCCCCCCTCCATCTGCTCGCTGGGCACGCTCGCCCGTTTCCACTTCATCACCAGCTTGGCATGGCGCGGCCTACACGGCACCGCGCTGCCGTTCACCGTCACCAGCATCGGCAGCCCGCCCGTCAGCACCTCAACGCCCCGCTCTATCCGGCGGCGCACCGTAACCTTTTCACCCTCTAGCTCTACCGACTCCGCGTAGGTGATTTGCGGCCACCCCAGCTTCTCCGCCACCTGCGGCCCCACCTGCGCCGTGTCGCCGTCGATGGCCTGCCGCCCCGCTATGATCATATCCGGCTTGAGCTTCTTCATCACGCAGCTCAAGGCGTACGACGTGGCCAGCGTATCCGATCCCGCAAACGCCCTATCCGTCAACAGCACCCCCCTGTCCGCCCCTCTGAACAGCCCCTCCCGCAAGAGCTCCACCGCCCGCACCGGGCCCATCGTTACCAGCGTCACCTGCACGTCGGGGCGCTTATCTTTTATACGCAACGCCTGCTCCAACGCATTCAAATCCTCCGGGTTGAAAATCGCCGGCAAGGCGGCCCGATTCACCGTGCCATCCGCCTTCATCGCATCCTTCCCCACGTTGCGAGTATCCGGCACCTGCTTCGCTAGTACTACTATGTCCATCTTGCTGTCCTTATCCTTCTTTAATGCCTTCACGCTTACAAAGGTACTATTTTTTTCTTCACCAATGCACGCCCGCTGCAAAAATTCTTCCTAGAATCCTATTCCCACGCTTAGCTCTAGCCCCACCCCCTTCGTGGGCCTCCCCCCAAAATTGCTCGATATCACCACGTATTGCCCCCCTACTCCCCCTACCACGTACAAGCCATCCCGCAGCCGATACGCCACATCCATCCCAACGCCCACGCCCGGCACAGCCCTATAGGTGCGAAAGTATGAAAATGCCTCCTGCTTCGTTTGCAGCGAGTAGTGCATCCCATAAAACCCACGTACGTACGGCAGTAGTAGCACCGCGTTCAGCTTCACGGGCAGCTGCACCCCCAGGCTCGGCGCCAATCCCACGTAGTGCCCCCGCACTTCGCTCGTCAGGTCAGTCATGGGGTCTGTCGCCTCAAATCCATACCTACCGTACACCCCATCAATCCGGAAAAACACATACGTCCATTGCATGTAGCTGAATTGCAACGCCAGGCCCACCCCCTCCTTGCCGTAGAAGGGTACTTTAACCCCCGCGCGCGCCGTCCCCCGCATCTCCACCGAATGCGCTAACCCATAGTGCCTCTGCTCCGGCAGCGGCGGCAGCGCCAACTCCTCTACCTGCCAAGCGCCACGCTCGTGCGTCACTACCAAGGGTTCACGCTCTTCACTCCGCACCACCTCGTGCAGCTCCCCATTCGTCACCACCCGCGTGTAGGCATCCGCATACCCGCGACGCAGCGCACTGGCCAACACAACCCTCACGCCTTCCACCCCCTCCCCCACGTTGAATAGGTGCGCTACGCGCTTCCGTACGCCACGGTCCAAGCAGTCATACTCCCCAAACACGCGGCTCACCGGCACGCTCACTACATACCCATCGCTTAGCCACGACTCTACACTTTCCCCATCCTCATTGAGAGCCGCCGCGAACTGCGCACCATCAAACGTCCCTCCCGGGGTATCGTCTAATTGCCGCAGCACGTCTATCACCTCGTTTACTGGCACCGCCACCGAACGCCCCTCGTAAAGCGTTGCCTTCCATATGTTTACTCCCAGTAAAGAAACGCCCGACTCCCGCCCCAAATCCCTTATCAACAGCGCGCTGCCCGACATGCCGGGGTCCAGCGTGGCATCGTGCTCTATAAGCCTTTTTTCCTTTTTGGCACCGCCTTCACCCTGCGCTTTCATGCGCAGCATCCTATGATTCCGCTCGAGGGTCCATCGCGGCTCTCCGCCAAAACCCGCGTAGCCGGCCACCAGCAATTCCGACTCCTTCCCCACCCCCATCGTGTCCAGCGGCAACCCCGCCCCCCGGTAGCTATCGGGCAGGGCTACCACCGCCAAATCGGTCGGCCCCTGCGAGTAGACTATCTCGCACCGCCCTATTCGCTCCTCGCCGCCGCCCAGCTCCACCTCCGCGCCCTGCGCCAATGCCAGCCCATGGCGACTTGTCAACACATATTTCTGACTCCCCCACAGCACCACCACCCCGCTCAAAAAGCCCCCCTCTACGTAATCTTCCAGGAGGTCCGACGCAGTCCTGAATCCCCTCCGCCCCAGCTCCTTACGCAACTCTGCGATATACTGCTCGCACGTCCCATCGTACACCGGCTGCAACGTAACAATGCACTCCTGCAGGAACGCCGTGTCGATCCTATCCCCTCCATCCTCCGCACCGCCGGCATGCGCCGACGCAACAACGACTCCCAGCAGCCCCAGCACCACCGTTAGCACTACGCCCCGCAGCAAATTCACCCACATCACTATCGCAGCCATTACGACAATCTTCTTTCCCTTTTTATGGAATCTTCCGCCCGTATACGGGCAGCACCGGCGCGAGCTGCCTCCGCTTGAACGCATTGCGCTCCATCAGCGAAACCGCGGCGCGCCGCGTACCCTCATACTCACGGAGCACCGTCTCATTGTAGCTCCCGGGGAATTCCCCCATGATTGCCGCCAGCGTTTTATCCAACTCCACATAGTTCGGCAGGGAGTCTTCATCCTTTTGGTTTGCCCGCAGCTCCGCCGACGGCGGACGATATATTATTCGTTCGGGAATCAGCTCGCCCGCTTTCCACATGTTGAACGATACGGCCAATATGCGTATCTCGGTCTTATACAAATCGCCCAGCACGCTCAGCGCGCCGCATGAGTCGCCGTAGAGCGTGGAATACCCCACCAGGATCTCGCTCCGGTTCGACGTGTTGAGCAGCACGTGCCCCCGCCGGTTCGATACCGCCATCGCCAGCACCGCGCGCAGCCGCGCCTGCACATTCTCCGCCCAGAGCCCCTCGTTTCCCCCTACGTGCGCCGCCTCAATGACCCGCGCCGCCTCCTGCCGCAGCCCATCTATCGGCAAGGTCAACATCTCCACCCCCAAATTATTCGCCAAAGTGCCGGCATCTTCGCGCGACATCTCCGACGTGTACTCCGATGGCATGAAGACGGTCAGCACGTTGCCCGCCCCGAAAGCCTCCGTCGCCAACGCGGCCACCAGCGCCGAGTCCAAGCCCCCGCTCAGCCCCAGCATCACCTTCCGAATCCCCTCGCGGCGCCCCCACGCCCGCAAGCCATTTATCAGCGAGGAGTAGCAATCTCTACAAGCCACCTCAACGCTTGCCTGTACGCCATCCTCGCGCGTATTCTGCCAAAGCACCGTGCACTGCTTAGCCCAACTCGCTTCTTCGCTCTGCGCAGGCTGCCCCTGCCTATCAATTTCCGCCCCCATGGTTTTTGCCCTTTCTGCCTTCTCTTACTGCCGCACCCTATCGGGGTGCTTAGCCACAAAATCGCTCCACGACCCCTTCCCCGTGCGCCCCACCACTCGCCCCTCGTAGTGGTGGCACAGCGCCACGGCCAACGCATCGGTCGAGTCAAAATCCTCCAGCCCCGCAATCTCAGCCCCTTTATACAATCCCGACAGCACCCCCTTCACCTGCTCCTTCGTGGCATCGCCGCACCCCGTCACCGCAATCTTTACCTTCCGCGGCGCGTACTCCTGCACCTCCAGCCCGCACTCCACCATCGTGGCTATCGCCACCCCCTGCGCCCGCCCCAGCTTCAGCATGCTCTGCGCATTCTTCCCGAAAAACGGGGCCTCTATGGCGCACACCCGCGGCGCGTAACGTTCTATCAGCGCATGCACGCATTGCTGTATGGCCATCAGCCGCGCGTAGTCGTCCCCCGCCCGCTGCACCCGGAACGACCCTACCGCCACCAGCCGCGGATCGCCCCGCCCATCCCCTTCCACTACCCCGTAGCCCAACACGCGCGTTCCTGGGTCTATCCCAAGCACACGCCGCCCGCTGTCGCTCCGCGCTGACGCGCTCTCCCCCTCGAGCCTATCGCCCCAAAATCTTTCTATCTCCTCTCCTGCCACGAGCCGCTGCGCCATGCCTCCCCCGCCTTCTACTCCTTCCACGGAAGGAAATCTGTCCTCATCCACTCCTGCAGCACCCGCGGCACACGCACCCCTTCGGGCGTTTGGTTATTCTCTAGCAGCGCCGCCACAATGCGGGGCAGCGCCAACGAACTACCGTTCAGCGTATGGGCTAGCTGTATACCCTTCTCCTTCGAGCGGTAGCGCAGATGGAGACGGTTGGACTGGAAATCCTCAAAATTACTCACCGAGCTCACCTCGAGCCAGCGCTTCTGCGCCGCGGAGAAGACCTCCAAATCGAACGTTGATGCCGACGTGAAACTCATGTCGCCACCGCACAGGTGCAGCACACGGTACGGCAGCTCTAGATTCTGCAACAGCTGCTCCACGTGGTGCACCATCTCGTCCAGCCGGGCGTAGGAGCGATCGGGGTGCTCCACGCACACCACCTCCACCTTGTCAAACTGGTGCAGCCGGTTCAGGCCCCGTACGTCCTTCCCGTACGACCCCGCCTCCCGGCGAAAGCACGGCGTGTACGCCGTCATCTTCACCGGCAGGGCATCCTCCTCCAGGATCACATCGCGCAGCACGTTGGTCAACGGCACCTCCGCGGTCGGTATCATGTAGAACCCATCGAGCGGCACCACGTACATCTGGCTCTCCTTATCCGGGAGCTGCCCCGTAGCGTACGCGCTCGCCTCGTTCACCACGATCGGCGGCATCATCTCCTCAAACCCCGCCGCCGTGTTATAGTCAATAAAATAGTTAATCAGCCCGCGCTCCAGCCTGGCCCCCGCCCCGCGGTACACCGGGAACCCGCTCCCCGTGAGCTTCACCCCAAGTTCAAAATCAATTATTCCGAGCCGCGCCGCGATCTCCCAATGGGGCAACGCCCCTTCCGGAAGCTCGGGGATCGCCCCTTGGCTCCGCACCACCTCATTATCCTCCGCGGTCCTCCCCTCCGGCACGGAGCTATGCGGCACGTTCGGCAGCTGCACCAACAGCTCGTTTATCTTCGCCGCCACCTCCGCCTGCTCCGCCTGCCGCTGCTTCAGCCCCTCCTTGAGCGTTGCCACCTCCGCCTTCAGCGCCTCTGCGCGCGCCCGCTCCCCCTGCTTCATGCACTGCCCCACCTCACGCGACTTCTGGTTCACCTGCGACTGCTGCGCATCGCTCTCCCCCTGCAGCTCCCTGCGCCGTGCGTCAAGCGCTAGCACCTCGTCTACCGTTGCGCGGGCATCTACGCCCTTCTTTGCCAGCCCCGCTATCACCTCCTCCTTCGCATTCCTCAGCTTTACCAATGTCAGCATATCGCATTCCTTTTTTACTCTACCGTACAACCCCACTACAATCCGCAAAGGTAAGCAATTTTCATAATCAAATTGCCTAGCATCCCCACGACCCACATCTGCATCCCCCAGCGCAAGCCCAAATCAAAGCGAAGCCGAATGCATGGGGAAATCAATCGCTAAACATGCCCCCCGTTCACCAGCCGCTCCGTCTCCCCGAGCGCATGCAGCACCCGCCGGTACATCTGCACCCCGTCGAACCCCAGCCGCTCTCCCCGCCGGTCCTTGAGCCACTTCTGCGCCGGCTGGTAGCCCCCGATGTAGAACTCCCACACCTCCCGCCGCACGTGGCTAAAATATTGCGCCTCGTTGATGTACACCCGCCCATCGCACCACGCCGGGGTCTCCACCACCGTCTCCCCCTCCCCGTGCAGCGCGCTCTCCAGCTCCCACTGCTCCGCCCCCTCCATCAGGTGCAGCCTCCGCAGGTACGCCCCCCTGGCGCGCTGCGCCTCGAAATCCTCCCCGCCCCGCGGGTAGGGTACCCTCGGGAAGTCCACCTTCAAGAACTCCGCGTAGCGGGCGAGGTACACCCCGTCGTGCAGCGCGCCGTAGACGTAGTCGAACGCCTCCCCCGGCGTTACCGCTCGCCCCGCGGCCTCCCCCAGCTTCGCCAGCAGCGCGGCATCCATGTTCGCCTCCCGGCAGCTGTAGTCCTCCGAGTAGAGGTAAAGGGGGGCTAGGTACCCCTGGTCCCCAATGAAATGGAGATCCATGATGCTACTGCATATAAAAACGCCCGAAAACGGCCCCTGCTGGCTCTGCCGCCGCATAAACACCAACCCCACGTTATCGCGAAGCATATGGCGCATAACGCTTAATCGCGGTCTAGCAATTATGCCATTCGTTTTTCCTGTGTAATATACATAACGCGGCGAGAATACGCGGTACCCGTACGGCAATATGTTCGTTTCATCAACGGCTTTACCCACATCCTCACGGGCCGATTGCCACGCCCAGGCCTTGGTGTCTACCACTCCGTACTTCTGCCTAAACTCCGCCTCCGGCAAACGGATTAAATCTCTAACCCTTTTACCAACCCCATCTCGGCTGCATATCACGAAACTATCATTGTGCGTTTTTATGCCAGAAACGCTTTCTGTAAACAGTTCCTGTATGCCAAAACAGTCCTCGTTATACTCCTTTTCAAGCGAAAAATCCTTCGGCACAAAGAAACACATAGGATCCCGAATCCCTACCTTCTGCCATTTCACGGATTCTACCGTTGCCGTGTCAAGGTAATCGTACTTTGCCGCCCGCATCCCCCATACATCCTGATGGTAAACGTTCGCCAGCTCCCCCTTCCTGCTCCCATCCTTCACGAAGAGGTTGATGCTCACCCCCTGCATGATGTCAAACACGTTCTCATCCTTCCCCCCATCGGGTGTGCTTTCCTTCTTTCTTGCATTCCCATGCAGATCCAATATATAAATAGAATCAAAGACCCGTAGCAGCTCATGCCGCATCTGCCGATGGATGACCCCATCAAGGAATCCATTGTTAGTAATGTAGGCAAGGATGCCCTCGCCCGTCCGCTCCACGTAGTACTGCCCCAGGCGAATGAACTTGATGTAATCATCGGAGAGCGGCTGGATGTTCCGCTCGTTGAGTCCCCGCTTGTAGTCCATCGTAAGGTCCTCAATCCATTCCCCCCTATTGCTGCTGCTGACGCTGTACGGTGGGTTGCCGAGCATCACCATCACGGGGCACTGGAGCTTGGCGCGGTTGGCTGCGGCGCCCTCCTCGCTGAGCCAGGGGATGGTGGCCCGCTGGCTCACGGCGTAGGGTTCCAGCGCGTTGGTGAGGAAGAGGTTGAGCCGGTCGCCCTCGCCGAGCTGGTAGCCGGTGGCGGCCAGCACCGCGTCGAGCTTCACGTGCGCCACCGCGTGGCTCGCCATGAGCAGCTCGAAGCCCATCAGCCGGGGCAGCAGGTGGCGCGCCGCGTAGTCGCGCCAGAGCCCCTCCGGCGCGCCCCCGAAATGGCCGTGGATGCGCCGCACGGCCTCCGCCAGGAAGGTGCCCGTGCCCACCGCGGGGTCGAGCAGCTGCACCCGGTGCACCGTCACCTGGCGCACCGCCCCCGTGAGGGGGTTCTTCACCGGGCGGGTCGTTTCGCTCGCGTCCGCCAGCCCGTCGCGTAGGCCGAAGCGCGCCGCCAGCAGGTCGTCCACCGCGCGCACGATGAAGCGCACCACCGGCGCCGGGGTGTACCACACGCCCCTCGCCTTGCGCAGCTGGGGGTTGTACGCCGCGAGGAAGTCCTCGTAGAAGTGCATCAGGGGGTCGGCGTCCCCGCGCAGCGCCGCGTAGCCCGCCATGATGGTGCGCATGTCCGCCAGGGCGAAGGCGCCCACGAGGTCGTCCACCACCCACGCGATGCGGGGGTCAAGGTCGAAGCCCGCGATGTCCTGGAAGGCGCGCCGCAGGAAGGGGTTGGCCATGGGGATGCGCTGCGCCGCCTCCAGGCGGCTGAACCGCTCGGGGGTGTCATCATACAGCCGCGCCGCGAAGAGGCCGTAGGTGATGGTCTGGGCGTAGAGGTCGGCGAAGGCTTCCTCGGAGAGGTCGTGCACCAGCTCCTGCCGGGTGGCGCTGTAGACGCTACGCAGGTAGTGCCCCGCGTAGCCGTCGCGCTGCCCCCGGGCGGCGTCCTCCTGCAGGGCATCGTGCACTGCGGCGGCGAGGAGCCGGGCCTTGCCCGCCATCACGGCCGCCAGCGCGCCGGGGGTGGTGATGGCGGCCCGCGGCGCGTCGCGCACACAGGCCACCAGCTCCAGGAACGCCGCCGCCCCCTCCGCCACGGGCTGCACCCTATCGTCCATTTTAGCGGCCACGCGGGCGCAGAGGCGCAGCTCGCCCGTCGCGTAGAGGTGGAAATCAAGGTAGTCGGTGAAGATGACGCACCCCAGCGCACCTCGGTAGCGGGCGAACTGGTCGTGGTTCTTGCCTTTGCCATCAAGGTCGCCGTCGTCGAGGTCCTTGCACTCCACGTACCCCGCGGGCTGCCCCGTGCGCCGGTCGGCGATCAGCAGGTCCGGCGCGCCGCACTTCACCCTTGCCGGCTCGTTGACCACCGTGTGCCCAGGCAGCAACGCTTCAAGCAGCCGCTGCAGCGCGGGACGGTAGGCGTGCTCCCCCGCCGCCCCCGTGCGCAGCTGCGCGTTGATCGCCCCGATGTACTCTTTAATCATCTCCTGCGGCATAGCGACACCTCCTCCTTTCTCTGGCCAGTTTCTAATGGGCAAAGGTAGGAAATTAGCGGGTAGCGAGTTAGGACCGCCCAAGGGAATACAACCGCAGGGAGAAAATGCACCCAGGTGCAGGCCCTACTGCGGCCGCACGGTTTTTCAGCCAGCTGCAATCACCCCACAACTTCCTACCAAACTACCACCCCCTTCGCATCAAATTCGGATTTCTCCGGAGAAATCCGAATTTGATGCGAAGGGGGTACACATTTGATGGCTGATTATTAGAGGTGCGCTATTCAGTGGGCGGAATGGGTTAATAGAGGTTCTCAAATGGTTGTTCTCTAAGGCATACGGTTTTCCTTTGCGTTAAACCCACGCTAAACCGATAGCAGATGCACTAAACCGGCATTTTGATGGAGATGTCCCTAAAGTGTACTCGCCAGATCTGAAGGTGAAGAAGTCGGGCTACGAGTAAGAAGTACGCAATCGTTGCACATAGCAAAGGTCATCGCGTAGGATATGGCCATTACATCCTGAACCACATGGCGGCCTTGCGCATGGTTGCAGCCTGTTCGTTAAGCGCAACGGCGCTGGAACTCATCTCCTCGGCAGCGGCGGCGTTCTGCTTCCCAATGCGATTGAGCTGCTGAATGGCCGTGCTAATTTGATCGGCCTCGTCGCGCTGCCCCATGCTGAGCGCACGTATTTCAGACATGAGAGCGGCCGCCTTGGACATCTGGGGAAGGATGTCCCGCAGGCTCTGCGAGGTGTTTTTCGTCGCTTCAAGCGACTCGCCGGAGAGGGCAATGATTTCTTTAGCCGCTTTTTCCGCCCCCTCGGCGAGCTTTCGCACCTCAACGGCCACCACGTTAAACCCACGCCCATGTTCTCCCGCCCGCGCGGCCTCGACGGCGGCGTTGAGCGCAAGGATGTTGGTTTGCTTCGCGATGCTCTGCACCACCCCAATGCGCTCCGCTATGGCCTGCACGATGGTAAGCGAGTTTTCACCTGCCATGTTTGCCGCAACGATTTGCTCCTGTAGCTCCTGCATGATATCTCCGCTCTGCATGGCGCTCTCCGCGCTCTGGTGAATGGTGGTAGTCATCTCCTCCATGGCGCTGCTCACCTCCTCCACGCTGCTGGCCTGTTCGCTGCTGCTTCTATTGAGTTGAAGGCTGATAGTATTGAGGTTTTCGCTTGCCGCTGCGGTGCAAGAGGCACTTTCGGCCACCTTGGAGATGGCATTCCGCACGTTGGCGGCCATGGATTGCCCTGCAGCCATAAGTAGACCTATCTCGTCACGGTACGCAGCGAGGCGCGAGGGCTCCGTTTCTCGGAACTCCCCCTCGCTCATGGGGCGCAGGAGGTTTACGGTTTGCTTTATGCCGTAGGAGAGGTATCCCGACACGATGGAGCTGAGCCCTATGGAGAGGAGGAGAACCGCAACACCGAGCGCAATGAGTAGGGTCTGGAGTTGGCGAGTGCGATTGTGGATCTCCGCGGAGAGCGCATTGTAGAGTTCATCAATGAGGTTACTCTGCTGTTCACCAATGGCCTTGCTGGACCGGGCAAAGGCCTGCTGCGTACGTACGGACGACTCGAGCTTGCTGAGGGCATCTGCCACATCGTTGAGATATGCTAGCTCTGTTGGTTGGGAGGTTGCGTCTGCCGCTTTGCGTGCCGTTGCGTGCGCCTCGGTGAGCCATTCGGGGGCATCGGTGAAAGTGTACTGCATATAGAGCCGAGCAATGGCATCGGCATTTTGCGATGGCTTGCCAGCGTGCGTTGCGGACGACCCACCTGTGGCCCGGTGCAGCTGATTACGCGCGGAGGTGAAGTTATTGGCCGCGAGAACGACCCCATCGATGCGGCCCGCGTACTCCTCCACCAGCATGGCGATGGAGCGAGCGGTTCGCTCCGTTTGCGATAGCCCCGACTCTTCGGCGAGCGCAATGAGGGCGTTGGCGTAGGCCTGCGCGCTGTCAAGATCCCGAATAATCGTGCCGATTAACGCTTGGTCACCCGTCTGCGCAAAGAGCAGCTCGTTCACACGGCCCGCGTTGAAATGGCTGTCAATGCTCCAGCCGTAGGCGCGGGCCTCCGACATGAGGCTAATGCGATGCGTTACGCGAAGGATGAGCGCAAGCCCTACCGTAATGAGCAAGAGAATGATTCCGAAGCTGGTACCGAGCTTTGCCCCCGTGCTCCAATCGGGCAGTCGTTTCAATTTCATAGTAAAACGTTACACCTTGTGAATGAGAGTTGAGGCCCCGTACGGCCCCATTCCTTTCGTGCTGCGAAGGTAGAGGCATCGGGTTAAGCCTTGGTTACGACACGCATACGGCACTATTTTTTTTACCTTTGCAACGAAAAGAGATACGACTTGCTATGGATTTAATGGGGCTTCGTGACTATGCCCTATCGTTGCCAGGGGTGACGGAGGATTGTCCGTTCGGGGACGATACGCTGGTGTTTAGGGTCGGGGGGAAGATTTTCGTCTTCATGTCGCTCGATGGGGGTCCTATACAGGTGTCGATGAAGTGCGACCCCGAGCTGGCACGCCACCTCCGAGAGCAGTACCCCCAGATTACACCGGGCTACCACCTAAATAAAAAGCATTGGATCACGCTGGGCGAACTGAGAACGCTCCCCGAAGGGTTGGTGCAGCGGCAGGTGCGCCACTCGTACCGTTGCGTGCTGAAGAAGCTACCGAAGGCGGTGCGCAAGGGGATAGGCGAGTTGCCGCTAGACGATGAGTAAACGTGCTGGGGCGACGATTGCGGAAAGGCGGCATGAAGGGCCTAGATTTGGCATTGGTTGTTGCATTGCTAGGGGCAGTCGCGACGGGGTGGGCGGCTGAGCCGTGGCCCCCGCCAGCGGTGGAGCGGTTGGTGGAGGAGATGGTTGAGGATGGGGAACACGAGGGCAGCGTGGAGCAGCTGCTTGAGGAGCTGGCCGGGCTATGGCAACGCCCCATCGCTTTGCGTAGCATGACCGCAGCCCAGCTGCGTAGCCTACCGCTCATTGCGCCGGGCGAGGCGGAGCGAATCGTGCAGTTCCTACGGGATAATCCGGAGGTGAGAGCGGTGGAAGCCGTTGGAATTGCATTGGGAATGCCGATGGCACGCCGACAGCTCTTCGCCATGTTCTACACTATTGATAATCTCGCACCACGATTAGACTCCACGCTACGCGCTCGGACGCACGGCGATGCGGTGCAACGTTTCGGCTATAGAGTGCCGTGCTTTGCCGCTGCACCGGAGCGGATGAGCAAGGTGTACGGCAACACGGTGGGAACGCCTCTCTCCCTGCTGCTTCGGGCAACGGCCTCTGTGGGCGATGGGATTGCGTTTGGCGTGAAAGGGGTGAAACGCCCCGGCGAGCCCTTCTTCTACTCGTTCTCGCCGCAGGGTTTCCCCTACTACTCTGCCTACTTGCAGCTGCAAGGGCGCAGCTACACCGCTCCGCGGATTGTGCTGGGCGATTTCGCCGCGGAGTTCGGCACGGGGCAAACGGTGGGCAGCGGACTCATGCTTTTCAGGCAGCGCACCCCCTACGCATGGGGAAAACAGGGGGGAGGGGTTAGGGGGCGTCTCGGCGTGGGGGACAACTCCACGCTCCGCGGCGTGGCGATGCAGCAACAGCCGCTCCCCTGGCTCTTCTACTCGTTGGCGCTCTCCGCGCAGCCGCTCACCGCGCTCCTTGCCGATAGTAAGAAATACCCGAAGCAGCAAGGAAGTATCGCCACGATCGTTTCTTCCCCAACCTACACGAAGCAACGAGAGGCGGATAGGCACTTCAACACGTGGGAATTCTGCGCCATCGCTAACGTACAAGTCTCCATTGGGCCGGTGGGCATTGGCTACACAGCTATAGCCACGCACTACAACCGTCCGTTCGTTCCATTTGACACCGCCTCATTCCGTCTGCCGCACCCCGCGCAAACGCACATGCGCAATGGGGTTTCGCTACATGTATACCAGAACGCATGGCGCATGTGGGGCGAGGTGACCGTTTCATCGCCCCTTCAGGGTGATTCCCAACGGCATTCCGTATCGGGCAACGCGGGGGTGGTCTATTCGCCGAGCTATAGCTTCTCCATCGGTACGCAGGGGTACTACTACCCATACGAGGCCAGCACACGCTACGCGCAGGGCGTAGCCTCTACGCCGCAGAACCGTGCAGGCGCATTGCTCAATGCGCAGGTACGCATCGCAGAAGCCACAACGATTCTCGTGGGGGGGGAGTGCGTTAAGTATATCAATCCTAGGGTGGTACGCATGGCACCCCCCGTTTCATGGAGGGCATTTGCCGAGGCGCAGTATGCGTGGGCGCAGGGAAGCTCCGTGGATGCGCGCTATCGTTACAGGGAGCTCCAAAACGTGCGTGGCGAAAAAACGTATCGCAACGCAGGGGTGGCGAGGGTGCATGAAGCGAGGGTCCGTGGGGAGCTAAGGCAGGGGGAGTGGCTATCGCTCCGCACCTCGGTGCTTTACGCCTTGCGGGATGGCGTAGAAAGCGCGCAGGGGCGTCACAACTGGACCGTTGCGCAGGATGTGCGGCTCTCCTTCTTTAATCGTAGGCTCGTGCTGTCGGGGCGCGGGGCGTTCTACGATTGCCGGGGCAAGGGGGTAATGCTGGCACTCTACGAGTACGCGCCGCTGTACAGCATGGCTATGAGTCGCTTCTCAAAGAGGGGGTGGCGGGCGTACGGCATGGTTGATTGGAGGTTCTACCGCGGGCTGAGATTTACGTTGAAAGCGGCGGCCACACGGCTTTTGAAAGAGTCGCTCGAAGAGCTGACCGAGCTAGAGCAACAGCGGCGCAACATGTTGGAACTCACGGCGCAGCTGCGATGGAAATTCTAGGAACGCGAAGGGAGGACAGTAAATGGACGCATCGTCTTTACGAATCGACAGATTAGAGGTTGTGCAGCTTGAGTCGGTGGACTCCACCAACGGCTACTTGCAACGAGTGGCAAACTCTGTGAACAAACCGATAGTGGCGATAGCCAACGGGCAGTCGGCGGGGCGGGGGCAACAGGGAACGCATTGGGATAGTCTGCCGGGCGATGCCACATTCTCCATACTGCTAGAACCTAAGGAGCTGCCCGCGGGGCGCACCTTCCTACTCTCCCAGCTGCTGTCGCTCGCGCTGCGCGATGTGCTCTCGGGGCTTGGGGTTGCTGCCGAGGTCAAATGGCCAAACGACATCTTGGTGCAACGCAGAAAGGTATGCGGCGTGCTTATCGAAACGCACCTGCAAGGGGCGTACGTACGGAACGCCATTCTCGGGGTGGGCATGAATCTAGCCGTGCGGCCGTTGGGGTTTCCCAACTATCCCACCCCGGCGGCTACGCTTGCCGACTGGGTTAACGTGGAGTCGCTACCCTCACCGTTTTCCTTTGTGCAAATGCTGGTGGCGGCGTGGAATGCGTGCCTAGAGCGCACGGAGGGCGACATGGAAAATAGCATACAGCGCAGCTATCTCGCCTCGCTCTTCAATGGGGTGGGCTTTCACGACTTTGAGGATGTCGATGGGGCCTTCCGTGCCGAGATTGCGGACGTGCGCCCTACGGGCGAACTCGTGCTACGCCGTGGCAACGGCACGCAGCGCGCCTACCCCTTCAAGGGGGTGCGGCAGAAGGTGTTCTAGCCTGATTGTCTGCGTATTCCTACGCCTCAGAGTTCCCGCTGAAGTTGGTAAAATTGTTGGGCAGAGCCCCCTCGTTCTCAGGTAGCTCAATCTCGCCGTACTCCATCTCAAAACGGTGGAGGTTTTCACCCAACGCACGAAGCAGACGCTTGGCGTGGTCGGGGGTCATGATGATGCGCCGCACCACCTTGGCCGACTCTACGCCAGGCATGAGGCGCGCAAAGTCAAGTACAAACTCGGAGGGGGAGTGGGAGATGATGGCGAGGTTGGCGTAGGTGCCGAGCATCTCGTCGGCGGAGATGTCGAGCGATAGGTTGCGGGGTTGCTCTTTATGTGAATCGGCCATGTTGCTGCGTTACGTTAGTTAAAATTTCATTCGCAATGTACGAAGAGTTTGCAATGTGGGCAAATGGGGGCGGCAACGTGCCTGCGTTGTGAAATAGAAAACGCCCCTGCCTGCGTTTACTCCGTTCAGGCAAGGGCGCTCAATTTTCTACATTGCTAAGCGTTACCGTTTGACTACTCGTAGCACCTTCGCCCCGTCGCGGGCCGTAATCCGAACAAGGTACACCCCTGTCGCCCAGCGGGTCGTGTTTAGAGCAATGTGGGTTTCACCCCGCAGCGAGGCGGTGTATACCGGAACCCCGATTACGCTGTATACCGATATGCGCTCGGCATGCGCAAGCCCTAGGAGCGTTAGCTCTTCGCCAAATGGGTTGCCGGCGGCGGTTGCCCCTTCTAGCAATACGCTCTCCACGGCTGATGCCTTTTCCCACTGCGCAACTAGCGTAATGTTAGATTTTACAGGTGTGTTGAAATCGTACGGGTTGCCATCTAGAAGCCAGCCCTTGAATAGGAAACCCGACTTTTGGGGGGCTGGGGAAGGTTGCTTCGCCTTTTGTCCGTAATCCACCTCCTGCGCTGGGGGCGTGGAGTCCCCGCCATCCGCATCGAACGTTATTGTACGCTTCTCAGCAATCCATTGCGCAACTAGCGTAATGTTGTCTTCTACAGGCGTGTCGAAATCGTACGGACTGCCATCCCTAAGCCACTCCTGAAAGGTGTGCCCTTCCTTGGTGGGAGGTACGGGACGCTGCGCCTTCCCATTAGGTTTTACCAGCTGCGCATCAAGCATCGTTCCGTCAACATCCGTAAAATCAACGCCGGGGTACTCCGTAATGGAAAACGTATTTTCTGTCCATTCCTTGCCTTCAAAGCTCGTCTTCAGCCCTTTCCGTACGTAAAGCGTAGACGGTGGATTGTATGTGGAAAAAGCATTATTCCCAACGGTACACCCCTCGCTCGCCAGCCAAAAAACCTCCTTAAGCGCAGGGCAATTATAGAGCACAAAGTTGCCCATCGTTTTAACTCCATGAGGAATAGTAACTGAGGTTAGAGCCGTGCATGATGAAAACGCCCCCTCTCCCATCTCAACCAAACTATTGGGGAGCTGAATGGAGGGCAGTGCCGAACAGTCGGAGAAGGCGTTGTCCTCTATTCTCGTTACGCTATTAGGAATCGTTACGTTTTTTAGATTCTTGCAGTAGTGGAATAGATTTCCTGGAATAGAAGTTACCCCATCGGGGAGTAAAACCTTCTCAAGATGCTCGCACCCATCGAAGGCTGCTGACTCTAGCGTGCGCACGCTGCTAGGAACGGTATACTCCTTCTGCTGTTTCCACATGGGGTAGTACACGAGCGTTTGCCCATCCGTACTCATGAGTATACCATCCGTAACGCAGTAGTTAGCGTTTCCCTCTTCCACCTTCACCTCGGTTAGGCTAGTGCATCCTACAAAGAGTCCACCCATGATTTTTCTAACCCCCTTGGGAAACGTCACCCTAGTCAGATTTTCGCAGCCCAAAAACGCATTGCTACCTATGGTATCCAAACTGCGAGGAAGGGTTATCTCCTGCAGTCCAACGCATTCTGCAAATGCCCCTCGATCTATCTTGACCACGCCGTCAGGAATCCTTACTCCCGTTACCCCCTTGGCCCTGGCAAAGGCATCGTATACGATTTCTACCACCCTTAGCACTGCTCCGTCCGGAGTTCTGACATTTTCGGGAATCGTCACCTCTCCAACTAACTTCGGTGCATTGTCCGGCCAAATACGGCACGTTTCACCCGATTCTTTCGTTACGTAATGCCAAAGGAGCGTTCCATCATGATAATCCTCGTAGTCTGATATGACTTGGGCTTTCCCAACATTTGTGATTAAGGCTAGCAAAACGACTGCAGCCATCTTTATATACCCCATCATAACTCTGTTTCTTTCTAGTTAATTACCTTTCTACAAATAAAGCGGCGCGAACATACGTAAAAAATTCCTTTCACATCGTTTGCATTATGCCGTGTTTTGTATATTTTATAATGCCAAACCAAATGGGTTCGACACAGCATGGGTGCGAACGCTCTGATGGCGCGGCTTTACTCCTTGTCGGTTGTAAAGTCGGAAACTGTAAAAAAAATCAGTTTCTTGGCTAAGACTGAAGTCTCTAGTGCCTTTTTTCGCTTGGTTCTTTAGTCCCAAACTTCTATGGGAAGCCAGACGCACTGAAGGCTCTACTTGAAAAATAGTGTGGGTCTCTTTTAGGGTATGGGCGCGTGCAAGTCCCAAGAGTAATCCATACCACGCATTACCTCTTTAACCTCTCTGCGAGACGATGGATACGATATAGCGGATTATAGACATAGCAATAATAGCTATACCAACGATTCGGCATAGCATTGCCATAGCTTTTTTATGCGCTTTCTTTTTAAGACTGCTGTTGGTTAGTATCGGCACTACAAACCAAATTCGTGTAAGCAGGTCTGCCAAATTGAGCACATGCGGCACAGAAGCTTCCCTGGCTTCGTGGCCAACCTATGCAGCGGCCTGACTGCCCACGGCTTCCTCCCCAACAAGCCCATGATTCACCCCGCACATGAGAGCGTGGTAACATATCCAACTATACTTTAAGCCAAATTTGCGTTGGAATAGCATCAATACGCGTTGCCCCAAAAAACAATGGCAAAAAAACATCGGCCGGAGCTTCATGCCCTTACATGCGCATGAAGCTCCGGCCGACATCCTCAAACCGATAACTAACTACTTCTCGCCCCGCGACCGTCTCACCGCCTCGATCTTAGCCTTCACCTCCTCCTCTATCTGATCAGGCGCCCGACGCACCGTCAACTTCTGGAAGTCTGGCAACCCCGTACCCGCTGGGATTAAGTGACCACAAATCACATTTTCCTTCACGCCCTCTAGATTGTCCTCCTTCGCGCGCAACGCTGCGTCATTCAGCACCTTCGTAGTCTCCTGGAAGGACGCTGCCGACATAAAGCTATGCGTCTGTAGTGCCGCTGACGTTATCCCTTGAAGTACCTGATCGGCCGTTGCCGGCCTTGCATCGCGGGCCTCCACCAAGGGCAAGTCACGACGGCGCAGCGAGGAGTTCTCATCGCGTAGCTCTCGAGCCGACACTATCTGCCCAGCCTTAAACAGCTCCGAACCTCCAGGATTCTGCACGTACTTCTTGTCAAAAATCCAATCATTCTCCGCGTTGAACTCCGAACGATCCACTATATCCTGCTCCAAGAAATGCGTATCGCCCGAATCCACAACCTTCACCTTACGCATCATCTGGCGCACAATAACCTCAAAATGCTTATCGTTAATCTTCACGCCCTGCGCACGGTAGACATCCTGCACCTCGTTGACGATATACTCCTGCACCGCGGTCAACCCTTCAACGGCTAAAATATCGCTCGGCGTTATTGCCCCATCCGACAGAGGCATCCCCGCACGCACGCTATCTCCGTCTTGCACAAGCAATTGCTTGGATATCGATATTGAGTAGCTTCGCGTATCTCCCAATTTTGTATTGGTCACTACCACTTCTCGCATTCCACGCTTCACCTTCTGCCGAATCTGCACCACGCCGTCAATCTCCGACACCGTTGCTGGATTCGACGTGTTACGCGCCTCGAAGAGCTCCGTTACGCGCGGCAGACCGCCCGTAATATCGCCTCCACCGCCCGCCACCACGCGGTCCATCTTCGCCACTATTGATCCTGGCTGCACCTGCTGCCCATCTTCAACCTGCAAGCGGGCTCCCACGGGCATGTCGTACGTCTTCAGGATCGTTCCCTCGTCATCCACAACGCGAATCACAGGATTCATCGTCCTATCGCGCGTATCGATAATCACTCGGGTTGAGGAATCGGTCTCCACATTCTCCTCCAGCGTATAGGTAACATCCCGCACAATCCCATTGAACTCTACCTTTCCTCCCACCTCGGAGATCATAGATGTACTCAGTGGATCCCATGCGCATATCTTCGTCCCCTCTTCAACCTCCGCACCGTTCTCCACGAACAGATGCGCTCCGTAGGGTATTTGGTACGACTCCAACTGAAGCCCTGTCCTCAAATCATTCAAGCTCATCATCGTGGAGCGCGAAATCACTACCAACTGCTCCTCCCCCGTCTCGTCCTTCACCTGCAACGTTCGTAGCTCCTCAAACTCTACACGCCCTGCATTCTGCGATACTATCTTCGCCGACTCTGCGCCCCCAGATGCCACACCGCCCTGGTGGAACGTTCGCAGCGTTAGCTGTGTACCTGGCTCTCCGATTGACTGCGCCGCGATGATACCCACCGTCTCGCCCTTCTGCACCAGCTTCGATGTCGCCAAGTTCCGTCCGTAGCACTTCACGCACACGCCCCGTTTCGCCTCGCACGTGAGCACCGAACGAATCTCTACCTGACGTATCTTCGCCGCCGCTATAGCATCGCAGATAGCGTCTGTCAGCTCTTCGCCGCCACGTACTATTACCGTTCCCGTCGACTCGTCTACTACATCCACCAACGCCACCCGCCCGAGCAATCGTCCTTTGAAATCTTCCCACGCCGTCGCCTCGTCCTGGTTATTCCCCTTCACGTAGCGTGCCGTCAGCCCGCGCAGCGTGCCGCAATCCTCCTCCGTCACAATCACGTCCTGCGCCACATCAACCAAACGCCGAGTCAAATACCCCGCATCCGCCGTTTTCAACGCAGTATCCGCCAATCCCTTTCGTGCACCGTGAGTCGAAATGAAGTACTCCAACACCGACAGCCCCTCCTTGAAGTTCGCCAGAATAGGGTTCTCAATGGTCGCCTTGGCCGTTGTACCCGACTTCTGCGGCTTCGCCATCAAACCTCGCATCCCGCACAGCTGCCGTATCTGCTCGCGCGATCCACGCGCCCCAGAGTCCAACATCATGTACACCGAATTGAAGCCTCCCTGATCGCCCTCCAAACGCGCCATCACCGCCTTGGTAAGCTCTTCATTCGCCTCTGACCAGCGGTTGATCACGCTGTTATAGCGCTCCGTCTCCGACATAAGACCCATCTGCCGCTGCTCCTCGTACGCCTCCACATCCTCCTGCCCCGCATGCACAATGTTTGCCTTCTGCTCGGGTATGATTACATCATCCAAGTTAAACGACAAGCCACCCTTGAATGCCATCAAGTACCCTAAGTTCTTTATATCGTCCAAGAACTGAGACGTTCGGGATATACTTGTCGCCTTCAAAACCCGACCTATAATCTTCCGCAACGTACCCTTCTTCAGCAACTGATTGACGTAGCCAATCTCCTCCGGCACGTACTGGTTGAATATGATACGCCCCATCGTTGTCTTGATGAGCTCTCCCTTATAGTTGAGCATCACGGGGTCGTGCATGTGCACCGCCTTTTCGTTGAAGGCAATGATGGCTTCCTCCATGCTGTAGAACGACCGCATGCGCTTCCCCTCTGGGAGCGGACGCTCCTTCGTTATGTAGTACAGACCGAGCACCATATCCTGCGACGGCACTGTGATCGGATCCCCATTGGCGGGGTTCAAAATGTTCTGCGACCCCAGCATGAGAAGCTGCGCCTCCAGGATGGCCTCGTTCCCCAGCGGCAAATGCACCGCCATCTGGTCACCATCAAAGTCTGCATTGAACGCAGTACACGCCAATGGATGCAGCTGGATTGCCTTCCCCTCTATGAGCTTCGGCTGGAAGGCCTGAATCCCAAGCCTGTGAAGCGTTGGCGCACGGTTCAGCAGCACCGGATGCCCTTTGAGTACGTTCTCCAAAATATCCCATATCACCGGGTCACGCCTATCCACTATCTTCTTTGCCGACTTCACGGTCTTGACAATACCGCGATCCAGCAGCTTTCTGATAACGAATGGCTTATACAGCTCGGCCGCCATGTCTTTTGGCAACCCACACTCATGCATCTTCAGCTCCGGCCCAACAACAATCACCGAACGCGCCGAGTAGTCAACTCGTTTTCCTAACAAATTCTGACGGAAACGCCCCTTCTTTCCCTTTAAGCTATCGCTCAATGACTTCAACGGACGGTTGGAGTCCGACTTTATCATATTTGAGCGGCGCGAGTTATCAAAGAGGGCGTCCACAGCCTCCTGCAGCATTCGCTTCTCGTTGCGCAGAATCACTTCCGGCGCCTTTATCTCCAAAAGCTTTTTCAACCGCGAGTTCCGAATAATCACCCGGCGGTAAAGCTCGTTCAGGTCGGAGGTGGCGAAACGCCCTCCGTCCAGCGGCACCAAAGGCCGCAGCTCCGGCGGAATCACCGGCACCACGTGCAGCACCATCCACTCTGGCTTGCTACGCCCTTTCGACTCCCGGAACGCCTCCACCACCTGTAGTCGCTTCAAAGCCTCTGCCTTACGCTGCTGCGATGTCTCATTTTCTGCCTTATCGCGCAGCTCATAGCTCAACGCATCCAGGTCAATTTGTAGCAACAGCTGCTCCAACGCTGGTGCACCCATCGCCGCCACAAACTTCTCAGGATCGCTATCGTCCTTGAGCTGATTGTCCTTCGTTTCGCTATTTGCCTCCAAGTTGTCAAGCACCTCGAAGTACTCCTCCTCTGACAGCAAATCAAGCTTCTCCAAATTCGTCGGGCCAGGATTAATCACCACGTACTTCTCGTAGTAGATTATCGACTCCAGCTTCTTCGCCTTGATACCCAGCAAATGGCCCAGCTTATTCGGCGTGGAACGCGCATACCATATGTGCGTCACAGGCACTACCAGCGATATATGCCCCGTGCGCTCACGTCGCACCTTCTTCTCCGTCACCTCCACCCCGCACCGATCGCACACTATCCCCTTGTAGCGCAGCCGCTTATACTTGCCGCAGTGGCACTCGTAGTCCTTTACTGGTCCAAATATCTTCTCACAGAAGAGCCCATCACGCTCCGGCTTATACGTACGATAGTTTATCGTCTCAGGCTTCGTCACCTCGCCGTACGACCGCTCGAGAATCTCATCGGGCGACGCCAAGCTGACGCTTATCCTCGAAAACTTGATACTATCCTTCGCCTCCTTGCGATATGCCATTGATTTCTCCTCTCTTCTTTTCTTCTATGCTCCCTTCTCATCGCTCGCTGCCTCCGCCGCCTCTGCCTCGCCGGGCAGTAGGTCTACGCTCAAGCCCAAGCCCCGCAGCTCATGCAGCAACACGTTTAACGACTCCGGCAAACCCGGCTCCGGCATCACATCGCCCTTCACTATCGCCTCATACGTTCTCGCGCGGCCATCAACGTCATCCGACTTCACCGTCAGTATCTCCTGCAACACGTGCGACGCTCCAAATGCCTCCAGCGCCCACACCTCCATCTCTCCGAAACGCTGACCACCAAACTGCGCCTTACCTCCAAGCGGCTGCTGCGTAATCAACGAGTAGGGTCCTATCGAACGCGCATGCATCTTGTCGTCAACCATATGCCCCAGCTTGAGCATGTATATCACGCCCACCGTTGCCGACTGGTCAAACGGCTCGCCCGTCTCCCCATCGTACAGCTGCATACGCCCCGAATGCGGCACCCCAACCTTCTCCGCGTACGCATTGATGTCGTCAAGCGTAGCTCCATCAAAAATTGGCGTTGCAAACTTACAGTTCAACTTACGTCCCACCAAGCCCAACACGCTCTCGTATATCTGACCAATATTCATTCGCGAAGGCACGCCCAATGGGTTCAGCACAATGTCTACCGGCGTCCCGTCGGCTAGGAACGGCATATCCGCATCGTTCACGATACGCGATACAATACCCTTGTTCCCATGCCGCCCTGCCATCTTATCGCCCACACGTATCTTTCGCTTCTTCGCAATGTAGACCTTCGCCAGCTGTAGAATACCTGCGGGTAGCTCATCGCCTATCGATATATTGAACAGCTTACGCTGACGCACCGCATCCAACTCCTTCACCTTGCGCACGTAGTTGTTTATGAGCTTCGCAACCAGCACGCCCTTTTCGCGATCGGCTATCCAACCGTTCGGATTAACCTCAAGGTACTCTATACCTTGAAGCAGCTTCATTGATATCTTCTGCCCCTTGGCTATCTTCTCCGTTCCGTAGTAATCTTTTACTCCCTGCGAAACTTTGTTTAGCACCAACGTGCCCAACCGCTCCAACAGCACCTCGCGAACGCTTGACACGGCATCCTTAAATTCGCTCTCCGCCTTCGCCTGCTCCACCTTTGCCGTGCTACGTCCCCTTCGTGGATCTTTCACCGCGCCCGAGAACAGCTTCTTATCGATAACCACGCCATTCAATGAGGGCGGCGCCTTAAGCGATGCATCTTTGACATCGCCAGCCTTGTCCCCAAATATCGCCCGCAGCAACTTCTCCTCCGGCGAGGGATCCGACTCGCCCTTCGGCGTTATCTTCCCTATTAGAATGTCGCCTGGTACAACCTTCGCCCCAACGCGAATCATACCATGCTCGTCAAGTTCCTTTGTCGCCTCCTCGCTCACGTTCGGGATATCATTCGTCAGCTCCTCGGCCCCTCGCTTCGTATCACGCACCTCCAGGATATATTCGTCCACGTGCACCGACGTGAAGAAATCCTCCCGCACAAGCCGCTGATTGATAACCACTGCATCCTCATAGTTGTACCCCTTCCACGGCATGAACGCCACCAATAGGTTTCGTCCCAAGGCCAAATCGCCATGATCCGTCGCGTAACCATCCGTCATCAAATCCCCCTTCTTCACGCGTTGGCCTAAATCCACCGTAGGATGCAGCGTTATGCTGGTGTTTTGATTCGTCTTCCGAAACTTCGGCAGGTGGTACTCCACAGCGGCATCGTCAAAGCTAACAAACGACTCTTCCTCCGTCCGATCGTAGCGCACAACTATCGTGTCCGCATCCACATACGTAACCTCTCCGTCCCGCTCCGCAACCACCTGCACCCTGCTATCGCGCACCAGCACATCCTCAAGCCCTGTCCCCACGATAGGCGACTCGGGCACTAGCAACGGCACCGCCTGGCGCATCATGTTTGACCCCATCAAGGCTCGGTTCGCATCATCGTTCTCCAAGAACGGAATGAGCGATGCCGCGATGGAGGCAATTTGGTTCGGCGCAACGTCCATCAGGTCCACCTCCTCTGGTGCTACCACCGGGAAATCGCCTTCGAGACGTGACTTCACTCCCTTATTTAGGAAATGGCCATCGTCGCTCAACGGGGCGTTGGCCTGCGCCACAATCTTATCCTCCTCGTCCTCCGCCGTGTAGTACTTCACCCCCTCGTCGGAGAAGTCTACAACCCCGTCCTTCACGTCGCGGTATGGGGTCTCAATAAAACCAAGCTCATTCACCCGCGCAAAGACGCACAGCGATGATATCAGCCCAATGTTCGGACCCTCTGGGGTCTCTATTGGGCACAATCGCCCGTAGTGCGTGTAGTGCACGTCTCGCACCTCAAAGCCCGCTCGCTCACGCGTCAATCCGCCCGGCCCTAACGCCGACAGACGGCGCTTATGGGTCATCTCAGCCAATGGATTCGTCTGATCCATGAACTGCGACAGCTGGTTCGTCCCAAAGAACGAGTTAATTACGGACGAAAGCGTCTTAGGATTTATCAGATCCGACGGGGAGAACACCTCGCTATCGCGAACGTTCATTCGCTCACGAATGGTCCGGGTCATCCGCGCCAGCCCTATACCGAACTGATTGGCAAGCTGCTCGCCCACCGTGCGCACCCTACGATTGCTCAGATGGTCGATATCGTCCACCTCCTTGCGCGAATTGCGCAGGTCTATCAGGTGCTCTATTATCTTTACAATATCCCTTCGGTCGAGAACCCGCACATCCTCGCCCACTCCCTCATTGTGCAAACGGCGGTTAATCTTGTAGCGCCCCACCTTGCCCAAATCGTACCGCTTCTCCGAAAAGAACAACTTTTCTATATGCTCGCGCGCCGCTGCCTCATCTGGCGGATCGCTGCTCCGTATAATTCGGTAGATCTGCTTCTGCGCATCGATCGTATTCGTTGTGGGATCCTTCGCGAAGGTGTCGTAGATAATGTCAAACTTCTTCGACCTATCGTCATCCTTGCGCAGCAAGATTACCTTCTCGCCCGACTCTAATATCTTGGGTATCGTCTCATCATCCAGTATGGCGCCGCGGTCAAGGACCTCATCAATTCGCTTGTTGTTTACAACCTCTCCGGTCGCCTCGTCCACGAACTCCTCAAAGGTTTCCCTCACCACCTTCCCAGCCAACGCTCGCCCCTTATGCTGCGCCAAGACCTCCGGCGTGGCCTCAATCTCCTCGCCTAGGTCATACAATTTCAGAATGTCGCTATCGCTGCTATAATCCAATGCGCGTAGCAACATGGTTACTGGCATCTTCTTCTTGCGGTCAATGTACGCATACATGACGTTATTGATGTCAGTAGAGAACTCAATCCACGCCCCACGGAATGGAATGATACGGGCTGAATACAGCTTCGTCCCGTTGTTATGGGTCGTCTGCGAAAAAAAGACACCCGGCGAACGGTGCAGCTGCGAAACCACCACGCGCTCCGCACCGTTTATAACAAAAGTACCCCGATCGGTCATATCGGGAATTGACCCTAAAAACACATCCTGCACCGATGTGTCAAAATCTTCGTGGGCCTTATCGGTACAATATAGTTTCAACCGCGCTTTGAGCGAAACGCTGTACGTCAAACCGCGCTCTATACACTCTTCTATCGAATAGCGCGAAGGGTCTATATAGTAGTCGAGAAACTCGAGCACAAAATTATTCCGGGTGTCATTTATCGGGAAGTAATCCGAAAACACCTGGTACAAGCCCTCCTTCTTACGCTCCTCCGGCGTAGTCCAAAGGCTGAAAAAATTCCGGAAACTCGTCACCTGAATTTCCAAAAAATCGGGATAGTCATAGTGCGCCTTCGCCCGCGCAAATGACAACCGACCTGATTTCGTCTGTTGAGTCATGGGTTTGGAGTTGATAGCTTTTCTGCGGATCTAAGTTTTCATAACAAGGAAAGCATGGTGCGCAAAAAAGCGCACCACGCCTCCCTCTTGTCCTCAGTGCAACCGTTTGCGCTTAGCGCAACGAGCGATGCACCGTGTTCTCTGTCGATCCAAAGGCTACTTCAGCTCTACCTCCGCGCCAGCCTCTTCTAGCTTTGCCTTCAATGACTCCGCCTCTTCCTTCGACACACCCTCCTTCACGGGCTTCGGGGCTGCATCCACCAAATCCTTCGCCTCCTTCAACCCCACGCCGATCAAATCCTTCACCAGCTTCACCACTTGCAGCTTCGCTCCGCCCGGTGCCTTCAATATCACATCAAACGACGTTTTCTCCTCCTCTGCTGCACCGCCAGCCGCCGGCGCCGCCGCCACGGCCACTGCCGACGCCGCAGGCTCTATGCCATACTCCTCCTTCAATATCTCCGCCAACTCCGTCGCCTCTTTCACCGTCAAATTCACAAGGCTTTCCGCCAAACTCTTCAAGTCTGCCATCGCTATTTTTCCCTATTAAAATCCTTAATTGTTGTTCTAATCTACGCCTCACGCTCGCTGAGCGTCTTCAGCACTCCCGAAATCTTTGAACCACCACTCTGCAGCGCACTCACCACATTCCGTATTGGCGACTGCAGGAGCATCACGATATCTCCGATTAGCTCGTCATGGCTCTTCAACGTCGAAAGCGTCTCCAATTGATCTTCTCCTACGTAGAACGACTCCTCTACGTACGCAGCTTTAAGCACAGGTTTCTCCCACTTCACCGCCCGCAGACTCTTTATGAGCCGCGCCGGCACATTGCCTACCTCGCTGAAGAGTATGCACGTCGACCCTTTCAACGAATCGTATACTGGGCTGAAATCAGCCCTATCGCTCGCCTCCAAAGCCTTATGGAACAATGTGTTCCGCACCACGCGCAACTCTATTGACTGCTCAAAGCACTTACGCCGCAACTCCACCGTCTGCGACGCATTCAATCCCCCGATGTCCGCAATGTAGAAATGCGGATGGGTCGCTATCTTCTCTTTCAGCAGGGCAACCTGCGCCTCCTTCTCTTCCCTTGTCATTTTCTCTTCCTCCTTTGCTCTACTGTAGCTGCTGCAAATCAATAGACACCCCAGGGCCCATGGTACTTGACAAATACACCGAACGGATGTACGTACCCTTCAACGATGCTGGCTTTAGGCGAACCACCGCCTGCAAAAACTCTCGCACATTCTCCTCCAGCTGCTTCTCGTTGAACGACACACGACCCACCGACGCATGGACGATGCCAAACTTGTCAACCCGGAAATCGATCTTACCCATCTTGACCTCCCTCACCGCCTTGCCAATCTCCATGGTCACAGTGCCGCTCTTCGGGTTAGGCATCAAGCCCCGAGGCCCTAGCACACGCCCCAGCTGCCCTATCTTACCCATCACCTGCGGCATGGTCACCACCACGTCAAACTCCAGCCAACCGCCTTTAATCTTCTCAATATACTCGTCCAAGCCAACCATGTCAGCCCCAGCCTCCTTGGCTTCAGCCTCCTTTTCTGGCGTGCAGAGTACCAACGTCCGCAGCGTCCGCCCCGTGCCATTCGGCAAAGTCACCACGCCACGCACCATCTCGGTTGACTTACGCGGATCAACCCCAAGGCGCATGTCCACGTCAACCGATGCATCAAACTTCGTGTACGAAGTCTTCTTCACCAGCGACACCGCCTCACCGATCAAATACCGCTTGTCCTTATCCACCAGCGCCTCTACAGCCTTGCGCTTCTTCGTCATCTTCATCGCTTCTTCCTCCTAATTCGCTTACTGCACATCCGCTGGGAACTCCCCGGTAACACCGATGCCCATGCTGCGAGCCGTTCCCGCAACCATACGCATCGCCGACCGCAACGTAAAACAATTCAAGTCCGGCATCTTCGCCTCCGCGATCGCGCGCACCTGCTCCCACGAGAGCGTGCCCACGCGCTTGCGATTCGGCTCCCCTGACCCGGCCTTCAGCTTCAGCTCCTCTTTTAGGGTTGCAGCCACCGGCGGATTCTTCACAATGAACTCGAACGACTTGTCCGCGTACACGGTGATGACCACCGGTAGTAGCTTCCCTGCCAAAGGCTGCGTACGAGCATTAAACTGCTTACAGAACTCCATGATGTTGACCCCCTTTGCGCCTAGCGCAGGGCCAACCGGCGGCGCCGGATTCGCCGCACCGCCTTTGATCTGTAGCTTAATATACCCGGCTACCTCTTTCGCCATTGATTACTACCCTCAATTAAACTTGTTACTCCTTCTCCACCTGCATGTAACTCAGCTCAAGCGGCGTCTTACGCTCAAAGATCTTCACCATCACCGTCAGCTTCTTGCGCTCCTCGTTCACTTCCGACACAACCCCCGTAAAGGTGTTGAACGGCCCATCAATGACGCGCACCACATCCCCCACCTGAAACGGCACCACCGGTAGCTCCATCTCCCCCGCTAGCTCATCCATGCGCCCCAGCATCCGATTCACCTCCTGCTCACGCAGAGGGCAAGGATCACCATTCCGCTCCATCGACAAGAAACCGTAAATCTCAGGGAAGTTAAGCAAAAAATCTATTGAACGCTCATCCAAATGCGCCTCCACAAACACGTACCCTGAATACACCACCCGCTCCTTACTCACCTTCTTGCCCGCCCGCAGCTGGTATACCTTCTCCACCGGCACCAACGCATTGGCTATCAGCCCCTGATAATCAAGGCGAGCGACCTCGGTCATTAGTTGCTCTGCAATTTTCCTCTCCATGCCGCTACGCGCACGCAGCACGTACCAGCGCATCGGGGTCTCCCCACCACGCTGCTGCTCCGCGCCTCGCTCGCCGCGCACACTCCCATCCTGCTCCAACTGCATCTCCGCCCCTCTGCTTTAGTACAAGAGTCGATAAACCCACTCAAGCGTCCGCTCGAACGTCAAATCCATAACGAGAACCACTACCGCTATCAATAGGGAAGCTATCATTACTATCAACGCGCTGCTCTGAAGTTCCTTCCACGTAGGCCAGGAAACCTTATGAACCATCTCGTCATAAACCTCGCGCAGGTACTTTCCAACTTTCATACTCTTACATGCTTTCCTTCGCACGGGAGGAGCGACTCGAACGCCCGACACCTAGTTTTGGAGACTAGTGCTCTACCAACTGAGCTACACCCGTCCAACGTTTCGTGAAAATCGTGGCGCACCGCCAAAACGGTGCGCCACGTCATCTTCCATCCTACCTACTTTACAATCTCCGTCACCTGGCCCGCACCTACCGTACGACCACCCTCACGGATAGCGAAGCGCAAACCAACGTTCAGAGCCACTGGGTAAATCAACGTCACCTCTATCGTCACGTTGTCACCCGGCATCACCATCGGGGTTCCCTCCGGCAGCTTAATCTCACCCGTCACGTCAAGCGTACGCAGGTAGAACTGCGGACGATACTTGTCGTGGAACGGCGTGTGACGCCCACCCTCCTCTTTCTTCAGCACGTACACCTCAGCCTTGAACACCGTGTGCGGCGTAATGCTACCCGGCTTCGCTAGCACCTGGCCACGCTTGATACCATCCTTGTCAATACCGCGGAGCAGCAAGCCAACATTGTCACCCGCCTCGCCCTCATCAAGGATCTTACGGAACATCTCAACGCCCGTCACCACCGTGGTGCGCTTCTCTGTGGTCAACCCTACAATCTCCACCTCATCGTTAATCCGCACGATACCGGTCTCCACACGCCCCGTCGCTACAGTACCACGCCCCGTGATCGAGAACACGTCTTCAACTGGCATCAAGAACGGCTTCTCGTTCTCACGCGGAGGCAGCGGAATGTACGTGTCAACCGCATCCATCAGCTCCATGACCTTTTCGGTCCACTTCGCCTCGCCGTTCAACGCACCTAGCGCCGAGCCGAAAATCACCGGCGTGTTATCACCATCAAACTTGTAGAAATTCAGCAGGTCGCGAATCTCCATCTCAACCAAGTCCAGCATCTCCTGATCCTGCACCTGATCGCACTTGTTCACGAATACCACGATTCTCGGCACGTTCACCTGCCTCGCCAAAAGGATGTGCTCACGCGTCTGGGGCATCGGGCCATCCGTCGCCGCCACCACGAGAATCGCACCGTCCATCTGCGCCGCACCCGTAACCATGTTCTTCACATAGTCAGCGTGGCCCGGGCAGTCCACGTGCGCGTAGTGACGCGCCGCGGTTTGGTACTCCACATGCGATGTGTTAATCGTGATACCACGCTCCTTCTCCTCTGGCGCATTGTCAATCGAGTCGAACGAACGAGCCTCACTGAACCCCTTGTCCGCCAGCACCTTCGTTATCGCTGCCGTCAGCGTCGTCTTACCGTGATCCACGTGCCCAATCGTACCGATGTTTACGTGCGGCTTCGACCTGTCAAATTTCTCCTTGGCCATAATCTCTACCCTTTTGTTCTCTTAGTTATTCCTCTAAAATTCTCTACCGCCTGCAACGCGCTACGCCCTTGGCTTAGAGCCGATGGTGAGAATTGAACTCACGACCTCATCCTTACCAAGGATGCGCTCTACCCCTGAGCTACATCGGCTTTGCGAGCGGGAGACGAGACTCGAACCCGCGACCCTCAGCTTGGAAGGCTGATGCTCTACCAACTGAGCTACTCCCGCCTGACAAAACCTGCGCTGCACGCCGCTCGTGGGGAGGGCAGGATTCGAACCTACGAAGACTCACGTCAGCAGATTTACAGTCTGCCCCAGTTGGCCACTTTGGTACCTCCCCCTTGCTTCCGCCTGCGAAGCACACAACCTTTCTAAAGAACTACCTCCTCCGAGCCGACGGAGGGACTCGAACCCACGACCGGCTGATTACAAATCAGCTGCTCTACCAACTGAGCTACGTCGGCCTCTCCCCCTCAAACAAAGGGCAAAGATAGTACTCTTTTCCCTAATCACCAACACCCAAACGGAAAAACCTTTTCCGAAACAACGCAAACACCTAAAAACCAGCTAGATAGAAAACATTTCCTACCCGCGAATTTTTCCTTTCCTGCGCAATAGCTGCCCTCGCAACGCATCTACACACTCATCCACCGCCTCTTGAATGCTCGCCCCACTTTTGCTTGCAAACAGCTCATCACCCTTCACCTTCAGCTTTATATCCGCCACATGCTTGCCATCAGCCGAATTGTCCAATCGCAACGTCACATCGGCATCCATAATCTCATCTTCAAAACGGAGCAGCTTCGTCACCTTCTGCTCGGCAAACTCCAATTCGCTTGATTTCGCCGTGAAACCCGATGAATGCACATTTATCTTCATCTCTTGTCCTCCATCTTTTACTATTCCTACTTCCCGTCACGCCCTCGCCCTGCCCGCGCGTGGGGATGCGCATGCACGTACGCCGCACGCATTGTCTCCGCATCCACATGCGTATAGACCTGGGTCGACGAGAGGCTGTTGTGCCCCAGTAGCTCTTTTATTGATAGGATATCGGCCCCATCCTCCAGCATATGCGTCGCAAAGCTATGCCGCAGTACGTGCGGCCCACGATACGACTGCGTTGTCACCTGCCCTAAATACTTCTTGACCTTCTCGTATATTCGCCCATCGCCGAGTGCCTCTCCCCCATCCGACAGGAACACAACCCCTCTATACACTGCACTCCCGAACTCTGCCGCCACCGCACGCCCATACTCTCCCAGCACCTCCGCCAACTCATCGGTCACAGGTAGCACCCTATCCTTATCGCCCTTGCCCCGCACGCGCACCGTGGTGCAGCCCTTAGAAAAGTCCTTCCAGCAAAGCTCCGCCGCCTCGCTCCGGCGCAGCCCCAAAGAGTAGAGCAGCAAAAGCAGCAGCCTATCCCGCTTTCCTTGCCATCCCTCGCCGTAATCCACCTCCAAGAAGAGCCGCTCCGCCTCCTCCTGCCGCAGGCTAACCGGCAACCGTTTCGGCTCACGCAGCCTCGTCAACCCCAACGTGGGGTTAGCTTTCACTACCCCTTCCCGCTGCAGATAGCGAAAGAAATAGCGTAGCCCCGCCAGCCGCCGATTTACTGTAGTAGAGGCGAGCCCCTCCTGCACCATCGCCGCCATCCACTCCCGCACGGCACCACGGCTCACCGATTGCAACGCATCGTCCTCCGCCACATCAGGGAACTGCGCAGCTAAAAAGGACTCAACATCCCCCACGTAGCTTCGCACCGTATGCTCCGAGTAGCGACGCTCATACCTCAGGTAGTCGCTAAACTTCTGCACCCATCCGCTCCCCACCGCCTCTCGCTGCACCGACACGTTGGCCTCTCCCTCTCGGTCCCTACTCGCTATAAATCCTCTTGATCCTGTAGCTGCTGAATATACTTCGCATGCTCAATCTCAGCGCGCCGACGCACCGACGGCTTCTCGTACGCCTGACGGTTACGTATCTCACGCATACGCCCCGTACGGTCAAACTTACGCTTGAAGCGCTTCAACGCACGCTCGATATTCTCGCCCTCTTTCACTGGTATGATAATCATCGTCTACTCTCCATTTTTTCATTTCAACGTGGGCGCAAAGATACTACTTTTCGCTATTTAAGCCAAATCTCCCCCACCCTCTCGCCCCGCCAGCGCCTCAAACCCCGCTCCCGCAAGGGCTTGCAGCCCCCGCCACGCTGACAAGTCTCTACTTCAAATATTTTGCCTTGAACTCCTTATACTCCTGCTCAAAGTCGCTTTTCCCAGTCATATCTATCCCCTCGCACGCCTCGCGAATCGCTGCGATCCGATGCTCATCGCTCGGATGCGTGCTAAGGAACTCTGGCCCCTTTCCGCCCTTTTGCTCGGCTTCAAGCTTCTCAAAGAAACCTGCCACCCCAGTGGGTTTATACTTCGTTTTTGATAGGTACCGCACGGCGCATTTATCCGCCTCGCTCTCATCGTCACGGCTAAACTTCAAGCCCGCAAGGCTCCCTGCCATCTGCGCGGCAATCTTGGTCAACTCGCTCGAATTATCGCCTACCAATATCCCCAGCAACGTGGAGATTCCATAGTCTTTGGTCATCTGCTTGGTGGAATGGCGGCAGTCGGCATGCGCCATCTCATGGCCCATCACGCCCGCCACCTGCGCCTCCGTGTCAAGGTACTTCAGCAAACCCGTGTAGAAATATATATACCCTCCCGGCGCGCAGAATGCATTGAGCGTCGGCGCATCTATCACGTGCATCTTCCACACGAACTCGTCCTTCAGCTTCACCTCCCCAGACTCCAGGATGCTTTGGCATATGGACTCCAGTTTCTCGTACACCTTGGGCATCTCTTCACGTGGCACCAAGGGGTATTCTTTCGGTTTGCTTTCTATCTCCTTTTCCAGCTGCTGCCCGAACTCCTTATCCTGTTCCATCGTGAACAGGTTAAACTGCTGGCGACCGCCGTCCTTCACGCAGCCCGACTGCCCTGCAAAAAGCAGTCCAGCACTGATCAGCAGGATCCCTATGACCGAACGCACCCTAATTTCCTTTCCCATTGCTTCCACGCTCCCTAGTTTTTTGGTTATACGCTACTCCCCCGCATTTTGTTGTAGTCCCTCAACGCCCGCATTGCGGCTCAGCAGCCCGCATGCAGCCTCTATATCTACCCCCCTCGACGCTCGCACCGTAGCGCGCACGCCCAGCGCATTGAGCGCATCGCGCAGCCCCTCCACCGCCTGACGGCTCGGCGCCCTAAAGGACGCTCCCGCATGCGGATGGTACGCTATTAGGTTCACCAGGCACGGCACGCCGCGCAGGAGCCGCGCCAGTGCCTCCATGTGCCGCTGCGTATCGTTTACCCCCTGCAGCACCACGTATTCAAATGAGAGCCGCCGCTGCCCGCGCCAATCGTAGCGCCGCAGTATTTGCATCAAATCGCTAAGCGGCAGTGCCCTCGCTGCCGGGAGCAGCTCTCCGCGCTCCTTGTCGAAGGGAGAATGCAAGCTGATAGCCAGATGGCATTGGCTCTCCGTTAGGAAACGCTGCAGCCCACTGCGCAGCCCCACCGTTGAGAGCGTCACCCGCCGCGGACTCCACGCCAGCCCCCACGGCTCGGTCACCACCCGCAACGCCGCCAGCACCGCATCCCAGTTGTCCAGCGGCTCGCCCATCCCCATGAGAACCACGTTGGTCAGGCTCTCGCTCTCCGCCACGCTAAGCATCTGGTTAACAATCTCCCCGGCCGTAAGCGACCCTTTGAACTCCTGTAGCCCCGTGGCGCAGAAGGCGCACCCCATCCTGCAGCCCACCTGCGTCGATACGCACAGCGTCACCCTGTCCCTATCAGGAATCATCGCCGTCTCTACGCTCCGCCCCTCGCCGATTGAAAAGAGGTATTTCTTCGTGCCGTCCCGCGAGATTCGCACCGCCACCGGCGCGCTGCGCCCCACCTCAAAATTCTCTTCCAGCTCAGCCCGCGTGGCCTTCGAGAGGTTAGTCATGGCATTGAACGACTCCGCCCGCTTCGCGTACAGCCATTGCGCTAGCTGTTTGCCTGCGTATCGCGGCGCCCCAACGGCCTCCGCCACCCGCGTAAGCTCCTCGAGGTTCGCCCCGAGCAACGACCTTGGATTCAGCTCCTCCCCGCTCGCTCCCATTTGTACACTTTGAAAAAGATTACCCTACTTCTCTCCGTAGGCCAAATCGCCCGCATCGCCCAGCCCCGGCACGATGTATGCCTTCGCCGTAAGCGCATCGTCGAGCGCCGCCATCCATATCGTTACCTCATCCGATATGAAGTTCCGCTGCATGTAGTCCAGCCCTTCCCGCGCCGCAATGGCGCAGACCACGTGCGTATGCGCCGGTTGCCCCTTACGCTTGCACAGCTCCTCGTAGGCTAGCACCACCGATGCCCCCGTGGCCACCATCGTGTCGCACAGGATAAGGGTCTTCCCCTCCAACGAGGGTCCCGAAATATGCTCCAGCTCAATACGGAATGTGCCATCGCTGCGATACTTCCGGAAGCATGAGACAAAGGCACTCCCAGCCCTATCGAACACCTTTAGGATCCCATCATGCATGGGCAACCCCGCCCGCAAAATGGAGGCCACCACAATTTCTGACTGATCGCACGTACGCATTTTTGACACCCCCAGCGGCGTTGCCACATCATGCTCCTGATACGGCAGCACCCGGCTGATCTCGTACGCGGCAATTGCCCCAACACGCTCCAAATTCCACCGAAACCGCATGCTGTCACGCTGAATGATCTCATCGCGAAGCTCGCTGACCACGTTATTCAGCACGCTATCCGTGCCGCCCAATAAATGCGCCATAGCCATTACCCTTTGGCTGCAAAGCTACCACTTTCCGCACAAATCGCCACTTTCAGACCCTCCCTGCGCTGCACGACCGCATTTCTCATCCCAGAAGCCGCCTACAACCTAAAATCAGTCGGAGTCTTGACTATCAGCTAATAACCTGCAACTCTCCCTCCTTCACCCCCATCCTCACATCTTCCCTCCCCGCCGCCCGAATGATGCACTCCTCGATGTTCCGCATTGCGGAGAAGAAGCCCACGCCGACCTTTACCACCGCTCGGCGATCGTGCCCGTAGCGAGCCGGAACACCAGGGCGGTTTTGTCCACGTATACCGCCCCCAACCCTCGCACCTCGGCGAAGCTCTGCAGCCCTACCGGGTATTTCATCTCCTGCTCCATGCCGTGAGTCCTCCTCGCTTATCGCTTTCTTTCGCAGGGTAAAGGTACAAAAAAAGTGGATGGTGGGCAGCGGTTAGCTTAGTCAAACTATACGTCTGCGAAGGCAAATTCTGATGTACAGCCCCCCAACCCGCTACCCCCCAACCACCAAACCCAATTATTGCCGGCAATAATTGGGTTTGGTGCGGCCCATTTCCGTGGATGGCAAGCGCCGTATGCTATATTTGCAGGAGAGATTGCTAGAATAGACGCGCAAGGATTATGGCCGTATACATCCCGATACGCCCCAAGTGGAACCCGAGAGGGGTGGTAGTGAACTACGTTTTTAAGAATCAGCTCTGCGTGCGCAGCTGGCCTAAGGGGTATCTCGATGCCAATACAGCTACGCAACGGCGCCAGCGGGGCAAAATGGCGCAGGTATGCCAAGTGCTTCCGCGCATAAAAAATCTACTTGCGGAGGGATACGCCCCGCTCGTAAAGCGCAATGGACGAAGAGTTGGGGGCTACCACATGGCGGTTTCTACCGCCCTACGGGAATGGGTTACGCCCTCGCCGGGCGGCGATAGGCTCGACTGCGCCCGCCTGCAGCTCACCGATGGCATACAGCCTCTGCCCAAGGGGCTGCGCGCAGCGCGACATAAAGAGATGCTGCGCATTGCGTGGAGCGCACCGCTGCGCTGGCATGGGGCAAAGCTACTGCTCGCCGTAAGAAACCCGATTGCCAATCAGTGGATAGGCCTCCCTATCACTCTGGAAGATGGGGCAACCAGCACCGCAACCCATCTTCCAAAGGCGTGGCAAGGGGCTATAGTAGAGGTATGGATTGCCTTTGTGGGATGCAGGAAATGGGCCAAAACGAAAACGTTCCACGCTACGATAGGCACGTCAAGAACTTCTGCATACTCCCCCTCGTCAACAAAATCAGCCACGACTGCAACGCCACGCTGCTCCTCAACTGGCGCAGCGGCTTCGCCGCCACGCAGGGGGGACAACCCTACGCAGCCGAAAGAGAGCGGATAGAGATGCTGCTACGTATGTGGGGCCATTCCGCAAAAAAAATAGCGATGGGTCTGTAATGGGATGCAAGCAGTGAGCCTATTCCCATCACTATACACCTTCCCCATTGCCCCACCCACATATCAAGACAAAGCATTGGGTTCGCCACCCCAATGCACGGAAGGGTGCGCAGAGTAAGCACGAAATAGGTGACGCGAGCATGACACGCCAAAGCAATCACTAATGCTTTTTTCATATTATTTAGACATGGCTACCTTTGCGATGTAAAAATGGAAATGTAGAAACGCAACGCCGCGTAGGGCATGCGTCTACGCTAAACAGAATCAAACTATGGGCAGCAAGGGGGTAGAGCTTAAATCGGTCGGGGATATACTAGGTAAAAACTTCTTCATCCCTAACTACCAACGTGGCTATCGATGGACCAGCCAGCAGGTGGACGACTTACTGAACGACATAAAGGATTTCAAGGAGAGCCATCCTAGCTCCTATCAATTCTACTGCTTGCAACCCTTGGTGATACACGGAATGTCACCGCAAGAGTGCCAAGCAAAAGAATTAGCCGATGGGGATTGGTATGAAGTTATTGATGGGCAGCAGCGACTCACCACGATACTCCTTATACTAAAGGCTCTTCAGGAATGCTTTCCAAAGGAGTTGGAAAAGCGCTGCCTCTACTCTCTCAAGTACCAGCGGAATGATTGCGTAGAGCAGTTTTTTGATCCATCTGGCAATAGGGCAACAGAAAACGATTCAAGCATAGACCTACATCACATTTCTGTAGTATATGAACGAATCCGGGAGTGGCTAGAGACCTCCTGGAAGTGCGACATCAAGGATGCTCTTGTTCTGTGCGATAAGGATGAAAAGGGGCGCGATCAGGCCAACAATGTACGCTTTATATGGTACGAAGCGGTTGAAGAAGACCCGATTCAGGTGTTTACTCGGCTTAATATTGGGCAAATAGCGCTGACCAACGCAGAGCTGATCAAGGCGATAATCCTAAACCGGAGTAATTTCAAAGCGGGGAACAATGACTATGCTGCGCTGCGGCAACGTGAAATCGCCAGCGAATGGGACAGCATAGAATACCAACTCCAAAAAGATGAGTTCTGGCTTTTTCTCCACGAACCGGGCTACGCCAACCCAACCCGAATAGACTACATTTTTGAGCTTATCTGCGATAGCAACCAACTCTCTCTAAAGTGGAGTGGGAGCAATGATGGGGATAAGTCTTTTCGCTATTTCTATGAATATTTCCAGCGTAGAGATAGCGATGTAAATATCTGTTGGGAGGCCGTTAAGCGGTACTTCAACATGTTCAACGAATGGTATAACGATGTGGAGCTCTACCACTACATCGGCTTCCTAATTGCTCAGGGTAAAACCGCCGAGGAGCTGAGCAAAACCTGGGCCAGCGCTGAAACGAAATCCGAATTCACCGCCGGGTTAAAGCGCATGATAAAAGAAATCGTAACCGAAATATCTCTTGATTACCAGTTTGATAAGGAGGGTAGCGACAAGCGTAAATGCCGCCCCATCCTGCTATTCCACAACATTCAAACGGTTATCAACCGCAATAGGGTAGAAAAGGGTAACGCCAAATACGGTTTGGGTACTTTCTATAAATTCCCCTTCCATCTATATAAGCTGGAAAGCTGGGACGTGGAGCATATAAATTCGAACACAACGAATCCCGAGGAAGACGAAACTACCCGAGAAGAATGGCTCGTCAATACGTACTTAAGCCTACCCGCCGAGCTTCAACATGAAATAAAGGACTACTTTGACAAGAGAGACGAAACGCTACTAGGACCTCTATTTGATAAAGTCAGCCCCTTAATTCCAAAGCCGCGCGAATGGTCGCAAGACGAGAAAAACCGGATTTGGAACTACACGCTGCTAGACTCCCGCACTAACCGCGGGTATGGGAATGCCATTTTTTCGTCCAAGCGACGCATCATCATTGGAAAAGATAGCGGGGTGTTCGTAAGCATACCCAAAATCACAGGGAATGGCCTCGAAATGGTGCGCACCAACAAGGGAGAGTCGGCCTTCGTGCCCCCATGCACGCGGAATGTGTTCATGAAATACTATACTCCCGCACTAAATGCCCCCAATTATTGGACCAAAGACGACGCGGAGTACTACCTAGAAGACATTCGGCTTTGCATTGAGCAGCTGGGCTAGTCCGTAACATTCAAACCGAAAACACAATGGAAACGAATCAAGTTACATTTTGGGGGCTACTTAGTGAGTCCCGCATCGTGATCCCCATAATACAGCGCGACTACGCGCAGGGGCGACAAGGGAAAGAGAACCTGCGAAAAAGATTCCTCTCTAGTCTCAAGCAGGCCCTTGACGGCGACTCCCTGATATTAGATTTCGTATACGGGACTATAGAGGACAACGAGCTGCATCCCCTAGATGGTCAGCAGCGACTCACCACGCTATGGCTGATGCACTGGTACATTGCGCTATTTACGGGCGATTTTGACGATGCGTTTCAGGTGCTTTCAAAGTTCTCCTACGAGACAAGAATCTCATCACGAGATTTTATACAGAACCTATGCAATTCGGAGCATTTCAAGCCTTTTGACTGCCATGCCAATAGGGATGTTGTGAGCTATATCAAAAACTCAACGTGGTACTATTCCGCATGGGACCAAGACCCCACTATAGCGTCTATGCTGCGAATGATCAACGGGACGAGCGTAGGGAGCAGCGATGGAGCTGACGATTTTGATGGGCTAAGGATGATGTTCGCAAAGGCAAGCACAGAAGATTTTAAGCGGTACTGGGTGCGGCTTACCACGACTGATGCCATCGGTTTCTATTTGCAACCCCTTAAAGATTTCGGACTCTCTGACGACCTTTACGTCAAGATGAATGCCCGAGGAAAACAGCTTACACCATTTGAAAACTTTAAAGCGGAGCTCATTGGATTCCTTCGCAATCAAGAAAGGAACAATAAGAATAGCGTAGAAGTACGCCAACAATGGCTGAACCTTTTGGACCACCAGCACGGCATCCCCATCAAGCTGGATACAGACTGGAGCGATCTGTTTTGGGAGAACCGCTCCGCAGACTTTAGAATCGACGAAATCTATTTTGCCTTCATCAATCGATTCTTTTGGAATGAGCTGTTTACAGCTAAAGATGATGATGGGAAGTACATTTTGACATTGTCGTCCAACATAAAGAACGCCTCATTTGAATATTTTAACACTGAGGCATCCAAAGAATATACGGGGTTTAAGCCCTACCTATTCTACCACGGAACGATTCCACCAAGTTTTTTTGAACGCTTACAGCTTGTTTTAGACCGCTGCGCTGCCTTCCAGGGATCCATCCCAGGTGCTAAATGGTGGGGGGAGGAGTTCAAGTTTATTCCGAGATATACAAAGGGACAAAACGGCGAGATTACGGGAATCAAACAACGCGAGAGAATAATTTTCTTCGCTCTGTGCAAGTATTTTGTAGATGGTCCCGGGGAGCAAGAGTCGTTAGCGCACTGGATGAGAGTGGTTTATAACCTCATTTCTGGCACAGACTGGAATAATTGGCTTGAGATTCGTAATGATGAAGCCGTAAGAAGGGCAATAGCCTATTTGGACTCCCTTGATAGCCACAACGTAATTGCGAGCCTCGCCTCCAAGGAGAAAGAAGAAGACAACTCTTCGGCATTGGCCCTCCGATGGAACGAAGAGATTGACAAGGCGGTCAAAATTAACAACGACCCGGAGTGGTACGATCGTATCATTCAAGCGGAGAATTACGCTTTCTTCCACGGTGCCATTCGTTTTCTTTTTCACAACGAGAAGGGTGAGGTCGATTGGAGCGATTTCGATGCAAAATGGACATCTGTTCAAAAGTTCTTTGAAAAGGACGGCGACTCTGCTAACGTAATGCGCGAAGGGTACGCAAATGCCCAACTGCTGAAAATACTTTTTAGCCGTTTTACGGAAGACAATTTCAAGTACAATTTATATTGGAACTACCGTACATTCAACAATAAACCGAGTACGTGGATGTACTACCTCCTCTCGGCAGACCTATGCATGCCTGTACACCATATGCTGCTAGGCCAACCGCTTGACGCGCAATGGGCAAACGGATTCTCTGATTTCCCAAAGAATGAGTTGCATCTTCTAACGCACACGGAGCTCTTGGACTATACTCTTAAAAAGCACCATATGAACGAATCCTGGATACGTTTCATTTATAATCATCACGCCATTTACCCAAGCTCCGAAGGTATATTTCTAGATGCTACCAATCGGGATCGTTTCCTGCTCAATGCGAGCCAAATAAGCTTTGAAGAAGACTACAAAATTTCGAATACGCCCCTGCTATTTGGGTGGGACGTGAACTTCACATACAAGGATCACTACTTTCAGTGGTACAGGGACGACTGTATTTACCTGTGTTTAAAATCATCAAATGGCAGCTACGATTATCCCACGAAAGAATCAGATGCAACTGGGGAGACCCCATCGTACTACAGCTTTGACACAGCAAAACTGACAGATAGAGATATTCTTTCTAAGCTAGACGAGCTAATCGAAGAGTACGCAAAAAGATAGGTCCAGAGCGAGCAGCCCGCTCTACAAAAGCGGGCTGCGTACTCGTATCGGTTGACTCTAGATGGTCAGATAAATTTTCACTGAACGGGTTAATTCAAAATTTTCCTAATAGAAAAGAGGGTTTAGCGTTAGAACGCTAAACCCTCTTCTTTTCCCTTTAGTTACTGATAACTCGGCTTCTACTTCTCGCTAAACCTAGTTACTTCTTCGTCTGATCTTTCTTATCACCACCCTTTGAACCACAACCACATTTCGACATGACTAAGCACCTCCTTTCTCGGCTCTCTTAAAGAACACTAATACAACGCAACAGCGGCACTAAATGTTCTACCTTCTAGCAACTATTTTTTCCCCAATCAGACAATCTCCACGCTCCACCGACCTCAACACTTCCATGTAGATACGCAGCCCGCTGCACAACTCGCCCCAACACCTCCGTATCTTGTCGTCGGCAAGACCTAACGTTCCGCTTTGTAGGGGAGCAATCCCAGCTGCTCTGGGCCTTGAATGTAACGAAGGTCAATGGGGATATTCGCGGTGTTTATGCGATCAAGGTCAGCCTGCAACGTTGCATCAACCACCCCCTGCTCCGCAAACATCTTACTCGCACCCTCATAGTTACCATCGCCCTGCAGAACCAAGATATCACGGCTCAACGCCGCCACAGCCTCAGACATCTTCTCTGCATTCACCTCGTAAAGCCCATCGGCATTCCGCGTGAACGCTCCCATATCCTGGAAATAGTGGAAACGAACCATATTCGCCTTGCCGTGCGCCGAGGCAGCACCGAAACGCACCGAACGGAATATTCCAGCCATGAACGTGACGTAGTTATCCATTAGGTCATGCTCCTTGAGCTCCCCCATCTGCACCAGCTGCTCCACCATGTAGATTCCCAAGATATCGGCCTTGCCCTCTTCCATCGCGGAGTAGGTCTCCTTCAACGCCGACTGGACATCGCCCTTCCCATTTATTGTCTGCTTGATACCTAAACCGTGCGCCACTTCATGGAACATAGTGTTCTCAAAGAATGCATCGAACGTCACGTGCTGCCGCTGCTCCGGCACTATCAGCAACTCCGATATCGGCACTACGATTTTATCAAACTTGTATCGCATAGCATTCTTGAGCTGTAGCTTGCGAGACCCCTTCTCAACATGTACCTTCGGGTCGTTCGGCAGATTAATAGCGATTGTCTTGCTCCCTGCGTTGCAATCCCCCGCATAGAAAACCACATCGTACGCACCTAAGTCAGAATCGCTTCCTGGCTTCTCGGTCTTATACTTTTCCTCCACGGGCAGAGTCCTTTGCAGGGCGGGAAGCAACGTTGCGTAGTGCGCCAGCCGCTCAGTCCATTCCATATCCTTCAACAGAATAAACGCCTCATGCGCCGCCTTGTACCCATACAGTTTGTCCTCATAATTCTCTATCGGCCCTAGCACTACATCGATACGATTCGTCTTCATGTCCATCCAGGCTAAATCGCTCTCTAGGTACTCATCAGTACGCAACGCCTCGGCACGCTTTGTCAGGTAGTTTTTAAGTCCTTCATCCTCCGCGAGTGCGGCCGCCTCATCGAGAAGACGTGCAGCCTCCTCCACCTGTGCCGAGAAGTAAACGTGGTACGGTACGCACTTCAGCCCCCCATTCTCGTCACGCACGACCATCGTGTACAAAGAGTTCTTGGAGCTATCGCCAAACGCCTCAAACTCCTCCTTGGTCATATCTGTCGGATAGAACCCCGCACCCAACGGTTTCGCCCCATAGCCCTCTACAAATGGCTCGTTGCCGTTCAGCCGCTCCCAAGGCCCATAGTTTATCTCCGCGAACGCCCGATAGGCATCGCTCGGCAGAGCCGCCATCAGCGAGTCCTTGCAGCCGTACGACTCAAGCCAAAACAAATCGTCCATTATCTGCGCCGCACGAAATAGGATCGGCAGCATCTGTTTCTCTTTCTCTGTGAGATGCTCTGTGGATGCCGTTAACGTCACCTCTGCGAAAGCATCTGCCTTTCGCTGCACCGCAGCAGTTCCCGCGGTGTCCGTAGCACTCCCAGCCTGCCCTGCTCCGCCGCAGCTCGCCATCAGCAAAACGAAGGCAGACACTGCCAAACAACTTAACACTCTCTCCATGGTAAAAAACTCTATTACTTACAACTCCTCTTTAACAAAAAGCGAATAACAACACCTGACTCTATGGGCCAAAGGTACAAATCATGCATTAGAAATGCAAATTTCCAAAAAAGAGTCCCCATACCCGCAGTACCGCTCCCAACGCCGCACGCCTACGGCGATGAAAAATAGCAACGATACTTGGAAAGCCGCTGTAGTTAGACGTAAAATTTAGAGGGAGAAGCGACTCACTGCACCGCGTAGATCTGTAGCATTATTCACGAGCTTAACCGCCATTTCGTTAAGCTCATCGGCAGAACTCGCATTGGTACTAGTCACCTGGGCAAGCTGGGCCAAAGCCGTATTTACCTGTGAGATTCCTGCATTCTGCTCATCGCTTGCCGCCGAGATCTCCCGCACTACCCCCGCTATGCGTTGCACACCGGGCAGCATAGCCCGAAGCGTGTCTCCCATCTGCTCCACAGCCTCAGTGCTATGCGTAGATAGGTCTTGTATCTCTTGCGCCGCTTTTGCGCTCATATCGGCGAGCCTACGCACCTCGCCCGCAACCACCGCAAATCCCCGCCCTAGCTCTCCCGCCCGTGCGGCTTCTATTGCTGCGTTGATTGCCAAAATATTTGTTTTATTCGCAATATCTGACACCACCGCCACTCTCTCCTGAATGGTATGCATCGAACTGGATGTCTTTTCAAAAGCCTCCTGCACGCCGTGCATCTCCTGCTCCACCTGCCCGCACACCACGGCCCCCTCCTTCGCATTATCCATGTTCTGCTTTATACTAGCCCCCATCTGTGCCATTGCAGAAGAAATCTCCTCAGCCGATGCGGCTTGGTTGTTAGCCCCTTGGGCAATAACTTCCGACTGGCGTTGGAACTGCTCACTGCTCGACTCCACCTGCTCACACGTTGCCTCTATACCTTTCACCGGCTCTTTTACGATGGAAACCATGTCATCAATGCTGCGAACCACGCTACCAAACTCGTTCTTTATAGAACGTAGCTTATCCTTCGATTGGTATCGTAGATTCCCTTGCGCCACCTGCTGCAAACCACCCGAAATTTCATTGATATACCGCCTTACGTAGCGCACGAAAATCTGTAGTATGGAAATGTATACTCCCAACAACACCAACGTGTTGGGAATAAGCATCACTTGACCGAACTGCGCGTAAAGAAACCCTGCAAGCCAGGAAACGAATACGACAACGCCCGTACTGACCGCAAACCACTTCAAAAAACTGCTCCGCAGCCAGTACACACAAGCCAAAACAACAACCAGAACTAAGCCAAACGTTCCGGCTATGGCCAAAAACATCCTATCCATACCTCTTCTCTATTATTTCGTCAGTACCAATCCGCATACACAACTAACCAATGCTGCTGATTGTGAACGAAGTAACGAGAGTTTCAAAAAAATGTTTCCTTTCAAAAGAAGCCACAGAGCCACCACGCCATACTCAACATGTGCGTGTGCGCTAGCCTACCGCGCCAAAAAATCTTTTATTCCCGCTACCACAACCTCTATTTCCTCTTCGGTTAAATAGGGATGCATAGGCAACGAAAGCACCGTATCGCACAACCGTCTAGCTGTAGGGCATGCCGCCTCCGGCACTTGTAGATAGGCAAAGGCTGCCTGCCTGTGCATCGGCTTAGGGTAATAGACCGCAGTCGGGATTCCCCGAGCCTTCAAATGGGTCTGTAGAGCCTTCCGAACCTCACTGTTCTTGAGTTGTATTGTATACTGCGCCCAGCTAGAAGAATACCCATCCGGCCCCACCGGCGTTAGCACCACATCTCCCAATAGCGCAGTGTACGTGGAAGCCGCTCGCCGTACCGCCTCAAGCTCGTACTTTTCTAACGCCTTTAACTTCACTCTCAGTATTGCAGCCTGCAACGAGTCAAGACGGGAGTTAAAGCCGATACGCTCATTATCATATTTATCCTTTCCCTTCCCATGTACTTTTAGCGATTCCATCAATTCCGCCCAATGCGCATCGTTAGTGAACACTGCTCCCCCATCGCCGTAGCATCCCAATGGCTTGGCTGGGAAAAAAGATGTTGCCGCGATGTCGCCCATGCTGCAGGCCCTGCGCCCATCGATAGAACCACCAAAGCCCTGCGCCGCATCTTCTACAATCAACAGCCCTCGCTCCCTTGCAAAGTTACGTATCTGCGGATACGCAGCGGGCAGCCCGAACAGATCAACAGTAATTATCGCCTTCGGCATCAGCTTCCCCTGCCGCTCTACCCCATCGTACGCCTCCTTCAACGACTCTACGGACATATTGAACGTCCTTGCGTCCACATCAACAAAAACAGGTGTTGCGCCCACTGCCGCAATCACCTCCGCTGAGGCGAAAAAGGTAAAATCAGGGACAAATACCGCATCTCCCTCCTCAACCCCCATCGCACGCAACGCGAGCTGCAACGCATCCGTACCATTGCCACAGGTAATGCAGCGATTCATGCCCACGTATACCCCAAGCTCTCGCTCCAACTCCCGTACCGCTTCCCCATTAATAAATGCCGCGGACGAAACTACCTCTTGAATCGCCGCATCAATATCCAATCGTAACGCTTGGTACTGCCTTGCTAAATCTCTAAACTCCATCTATTTGCCTTTCTCTACTAACCCAGCACTCGTCTCCCTATAAGCTCTGCCACACGCCTTGCACTCTAGCTCCACCCCAAGCTTTACACCGCAGGCACATACCCACCCCACCTGCCTTGCGGGGCATCCCACAACCAAGGCATAGTCCTTTACATCTGATGCCACCACGCTCCCAGCCCCTACCATGGCGCACCGCCCAACCGTATGCCCACACACCACCGTACTGTTTGCTCCCAGTGACGCTCCTCGCCTTATCAATGTTTTAGCGTATTTGCCTCCCGCAGGGAATGCTGCCCTCGGTAAAACAACGTTAGTAAATACGCACGAGGGCCCACAGAACACGTCATCCTCTAGCTCCACTCCTTCATACACCGACACATTATTCTGTATCCGCACACCATCACCGATGCGCACCCCTTTCGCCACGTTGACATTCTGCCCCAACGAGCAACGTTCCCCTATAATTGCCCCCGTCTGCACGTGGCAAAAATGCCAAATCTTCGTGCCTCGCCCTATTTGCACCCCCTCGTCTACATAGCTACTCGCATGCACAAAAAACTCTTTGCTCTCGCCCATCTCGCTAATCTCGTAATTGCTTACTCACCTGCTCCAGCACCCTCACTACCTCTGCCCCTTCTTCCCCCGATGCCACCTTATAGCCATCTCGCAAATGCTGCACGAAGTAGCGAAGCTCCGCCATTAATGGCATCATAGGCTCATACGGAATCACCTCAACCCCATCATCAAATCCTACAGCCTCTCCGTTTCTCATCTCAAACCCCTTCCGGTAGTACTGCACCTCTTTTTTCTCACTAGAGTCTTCATACACCACCATTCCCCTGCTCCCCACCACAACGAGCCGATGCTCCTTGAATGGATGCAACCAACTAGCAAAAACGTAGGCAACCTCGCCTCCTTCGTAGCGCAGCGTAGCCCGCACCTCGTCCTCTACCCCTGTCTGCAAAAATGCTCGCCCTCGTGCGCTAACCTCCACCGGGCTCCCCCCGAGGAAGAAGTTGAACAAGGAGATGTCATGCGGTGCTAACGACCAAAAGGCATTCTCCTCCGCCCGCACCCTTCCAAAATTCAGCCTATTGGAATAGAGGTATGCTATACGCCCTATTGCACCACCATCAATAAGCTCTTTTACCTTACGAATAGCCGGATGGAAGAGTAACAAATGCCCCACCATTACACGCGCCCCATGCTGTTTAGCGACCTCCAGCAAATGTATTGCATCGGCCGTTGACAGTGCCATCGGCTTCTCTATCAACACTGCGCATCCCGCTTCTAGCAATGGCAGGGCCACCTGCACATGCCGCGCCGCGGGGACTGCCACCACGTAGCCATCAAAGCCATCGACCATCGCCGCCTCCACATCGCAATGCACCCGGATCCCATACTCCGCCCGCACCTGCGCCCGCCGCTCTGCATCAGTCTCAACTACCCCTGCTAAGCACCCCATATCATGCAACGTGTGAAGATGGTTCTTCCCCCATCGTCCAGCCCCTACCACGCATATCCTTGCACGCTCCATGCTTAGCTCCCCTCTTTTTGTAATTACAGTAAATGAATATTCTCTCGCACTTCCACCTTGCTCATGGCGTTCTTCGTGTCAAATATACACTTCGCATGCGCCTGTATCATACCATAATCCAACGTGGTATGCGCCGTGGTGATTACCACCAAATCTGCGCTCTTTACGGTCTCCTTCGTCAATGCTTTTAACCCGCTGTACGCTTTACCATCATGACTAAACGATGGGACGTATGGATCGTAGTACTCCACATCCGCCCCACGCGCCAAGAGTTCCTCGTAAACACGTATCGCTGGACTTTCCCGGAAATCGTCAATGTCCTGCTTATACGCCATGCCAAGCTGTAGAATCTTTGACCCTCTCACTGGCTTACACGCATCGTTAAGCAGCGCAGCCATACGGTCTACGCAGTACTCGGGCATCCTATCGTTTATCATCATTGATGACTCTATCATCGATGTGTGAAATCCATACTCTCTCGCCTTCCACGATAGGTAATATGGATCAAGCGGTATGCAGTGCCCCCCAAGTCCAGGGCCTGGGTAGAACGCCTGAAAGCCGTAGGGCTTCGTTTTGGCAGCCTCTATCACCTCCCACAGGTTGATATCCATCTTATGGCACAGCATTGCCAGCTCATTGACCAGGCCAATATTGACGTTGCGATACGTATTCTCCAATATCTTCTCCATCTCCGCCACCCTCGGACTTGACACCGTGAACACCTCGCTGGAGAGCACGGCTCTATAAACAGCCGCAATTACCTCACGCGCATCGTCACCTATCGCCCCGACCACCTTCGGCGTATTCTTTGTCTTGTATATCAGATTGCCCGGATCCACCCGCTCAGGCGAAAAGCCTAGGTAAAAATCCTCTCCGCACTTCAGCCCGCTCTCCCGCTCCAGGATGGGGCGTACGAGTTCCTCCGTAGTGCCTGGGTACGTGGTAGACTCCAGCACCACTATCGCCCCACGTTTCATGTGCGCCCCTATCGCCTCTACTGAAGCCTTCACGTAGCTTATATTCGGCTCTTGATGCGAATCAAGCGGCGTGGGAACACATATCGCCACAAAGTCTACCTCCTTCACGAAATCAAAATCCGAAGTGGCCCTAAGCATTCCGCTCCGCACGATAGCCTCCAAATCGGCATTCACCACATCACCGATGTAGTTTTCCCCTCGATTTACCATCTCCACCTTTTGCGGCTGCACATCAAACCCTATCGTACGAAACCCCGCCTTCGCCTTTTCCACAGCCAACGGAAGCCCTACGTAGCCCAATCCGACTACGCCCACTGTCAGTTTCCTTGCCTCTATACGCGCTAAAATATCCGATTTCAAAAAAAAGTTCCTGTCTTTTAGATTTTTCTCTAGTCTGTCCCAAAGGCCGTTCACGCCATTTACATTTTCCCTTCTCCAATCCCCGCTGACACTCTACTTCTTCCGCATATATATCTGCATCGGCGCACCCTGAAAATCAAACTTTTCCCGAATCTGATTCTCCAAGTACCGCATGTAGGGGCGTTTCACGTATTGCGGCAAGTTACAAAAAAAGGCGAACGCCGGCCACGCCGTCGGCAGCTGCGTCACGTACTTTATCTGTATCCTCTTTCCCTTTTCTGCCGGCGGCGGTACTGCCTCTATAGCTGGAAGCAACGCTTCGTTCAGTCTACTCGTTGGAATCTTCCGCTTTCGATTTTCATACACGCCCATCGCCGCCTCTAGCAGCTTCAAGATACGCTGCTTCTTGAGTGCCGAGGTGAAAAAAATTGGCACATCGTTAAAAGGGGCAATCAATCGCTGTATCTCTTCCGTCACCCGCTTCGTTGACATTGAGTCCTTCTCTACCGCATCCCACTTATTGACCGCTATCACTACCCCCTTCCGGTTACGATGTATCAGGTCAAATATGCTTTGATCCTGCCCTTCAAAGCCCCGCGTGGCATCAACAACCAAAATGCACACATCCGACTGCTCTATGGCCCGTATCGAACGTATCACCGAGTAGAACTCCACGTTCTCCGTCACCTTCCCCTTCTTTCGCAGCCCCGCGGTGTCTACCATTATAAAGTCAAAACCGAACTTCGTATAGCGAGAACCTATGGCATCCCGCGTCGTCCCTGCTATCGGGGTTACTATGTTCCGCTCCTCATCCACCAACGCGTTCACCATTGACGATTTGCCCACATTGGGACGCCCCACAATCGTAATCCGCGGCACTTCGCTCTCATCGTCCAACGCCCTATCCGGCAGAAGCTCCACAAGCCTATCCAGAAGCTCCCCAGTGCCAGTACCATTTATTGCGGAAAGCATGTACGGATCACCAAGCCCCATCGAGTAGAAGTCGTAGCCATCCGCGATACGATTCGCCGTATCCGTTTTATTCACCACCACTAGGCAGGGTTTCCCTGCCTCCCGAAGCATCCGCGCCACCATATCGTCAAGATCCGTAACGCCCGTTGTCACGTCCACAACGAACAGAATAACATCGCACTCTGCGATTGCTACCTCCGCCTGCTTGCGAATTTCCGACTCAAACACATCATCGCTCCCCACCACGATACCCCCTGTGTCAACTACAGAAAACTCCTTCCCATTCCAATCGCTATGCCCGTATATCCTATCGCGCGTTACGCCCGACTCCTCGTGCACTATGGCATCCCTGCGCCCGACCAAGCGGTTGAACAGCGTGGACTTCCCTACGTTCGGACGCCCAACTATCGCTACTAATCCAGCCATCTTCTATCTCCCTATTTTTTCCTACCGCCCCAGTCCGAGACGCTACTCCATATACCCAAAACGTCGCAGCGTGGCATCATCATCACGCCAATCCTCCGCCACCTGCACCGTCAACGCCAAATGCACCTTACGCTGCACGAACGATTCTATATCTTTTCGCGCCGCCACGCCGATGCGCTTCAGCATGCTTGCACCCTTGCCTATCAATATCCCCTTCTGCGACTCCCGCGCCACGTATATCACAGCATCTATGCGGTCAAGCGTTTCTCCCTCCTCGTAGCCACGCACAGCCACTTCCACCGAGTACGGCACCTCCTGCCGACAGTACAGCAAAACCTTCTCCCGTATAATCTCCGTTACAAAGAACCGCACCGGCCGATCGGTCAGCGTATCCGGCGGGAAGTATTTTGGCCCTTCGGGGAGCATCTCTACAAGCTTAGGCTGTATCAAATCAACGCCAAAACCATGCAGCGCCGACGCGGGTAGTATCTCCGCCCCCGGCATCAACTCAGCCCAACGTGCTACCAACGCTTCCAGATCCGACTGCTTTGTCAAATCAATCTTATTGATAACCAGCAACTTCTTGATGTCACTTTCAGCGATACGCGCCAGAACATCCGCATGCTTATCAGGCTGTTCCACCACATCGGTTATGTATAGCAGAACATCGCTGTCCTCAAGTGAATCCTCCACTGCCTTCAGCATGGTACGCTGCAATGCATACGCCGGCGACAATATCCCCGGCGTATCGGAGTATACAATCTGGTACTCCGGCGTATCAACCACCCCGAATATCCGATGCCTCGTTGTCTGCGCCTTGCTCGTCACTATTGACAACCGTTCCCCAACCAAACGATTCATCAGCGTGGACTTCCCCACGTTGGGGTTCCCCACTATGCTCACGTACCCTGACTTATGCTTTTGATTCGCTTCCAACCGTCCTCAGCCTTTTATGCTTTCCTCTAATCTACGCAGCGCATGGACCAAGCTCCTTGATCCACGCGCTGCCACATTCTATCGTCTCACCCGACTTGCTCCGCCTCTACTAATTCCGATCCTCCAAGCCTCTCACTCTCCACTCATTCTACTTCGCGAGCTTACGCGGATGCAGCATAGCCACCGGCGAAAGTATCTCGTCAAGACGCTCCTTCGAGAGCCATCCCTTCTCTAGCACAAGGTCGTATACGCTCGCATTCTTCTCGAGCGCCTCCTTCGCCACTATCGTGGATTTCTCGTAGCCCAGCACTGGGTTCAGCGCTGTCACTATACCTATGCTATTGAACACCTGCTCCTTGCAGTGCTCTGCATTTGCGGTAATCCCCTCCACGCACCGGAATCGCAACGTCTTCATGCCGTTTCGTAGTATCTCAATCGACTCCATCACGCTCTGCACGGCTACAGGCTCAAACACGTTGAGCTCCAACTGCCCCGCCTCTACTGCCATCGACACGGTTAAGTCGTTGCCTATCACCTTAAACGCCACCATGCTCACCACCTCTGGAATCACGGGGTTTACCTTCCCTGGCATTATTGACGATCCGGGCTGGCGTGGCGGGAGATTTATCTCGTTTAGCCCCGTCCGAGGCCCTGAAGAAAGCAAACGAAGATCATTGCATATCTTGGAAATCTTCACAGCCAACCGCTTCAAAGCCGATGAGTAGCTTACAAAGTCGCTTACATCCTGCGTGGCCCGTATCAAGTTGTCCGCCAGCTTCACATCAAAGCCAGTAATATGCGCCAAATGCTCCACGCACTTCTCCGCGTAGCCAGGCACGGCGTTAATGCCAGTCCCAATCGCCGTAGCCCCCATGTTCACCTCCAGGAAGTAGTTAGCCGCTCGGCGAAGCCGTACCGCCTCACCCGCTAGCATATCCGCGTAGGCCTGAAATTCCTGCCCTAGCGTCATCGGCACTGCGTCCTGCAGCTGCGTACGTCCCATTTTTAGGACGTGCTTAAACTCCTCGGCCTTCTTCGCAAACGCCTCTGCCAGCTCCGATACGCTCTGCTCCAACTTCTCGTTCGACATGTAGATCGCTATCTTCATAGCCGTCGGGTAGGAGTCGTTGGTACTCTGCGAAAGGTTTACATGGTTGTTCGGGTGGCAATACTCATACTCGCCGCGCTTACGCCCCATGATTTCCAACGCACGGTTCGCTATCACCTCGTTGGCGTTCATATTGGTTGATGTGCCTGCGCCCCCCTGGATCATATCAACCGTGAAGTGCTGGTGGAACTTACCCTCTCGCAGCTCTCGGCATGCCGTCACGATGGCATCGTGTACATCCTTTGAGAGTAGTCCCAAGTCGTAGTTCGCCTCGGCACACGCCTCTTTCACCATTGACAGACCATCAATAATCGTGGGGTAAAAGCTCAAATTCACGCCTGTGATGTTAAAATTCTCCATGGCGCGAAGGGTCTGCACCCCATAGTAGCTCTCCGCCGGCACATCGCGCTCGCCCAGCAAATCATGCTCCTTGCGGGTTGTCCCTGAAAAGTACTGCGCCCCAGTCTTGATACGTTGGGCATTCGCCTGACCTATCCGCTGCGACACCACCTGCACTATCTTCGAAAACACCTTGATGGTGGCATCAGCATCGTGTTGAAAAAAGGTTTTACCTATCACAAGAACCGCTGTAGGCGACATGGCCCTCGCCGTTGTTGAGTGCGTTGAGTCTGCCATCCATGATCCCTCTCCGAGAAAATCACCCGTATGGAACTGCGCAAGCTTCACCTCTGCGCCGTAGGGACTCGTTTTGAACAAATCCACCTGCCCCTCCAGAATGATAAAAAACTCTTCCCGCGGGCCATTCTCCCAAAATAGCAGGTCGCCCTTCTCGAACGACACCTCGCGCACGCTCTCAGCAAGAGCCTCAAGCTGCTTGCCATCTAACTCTTGGAATAGGCTTATGCCCTTCAGAAAAACTATCGTCTGCTGCTTGTCCATTGCCATTCAATCTTGTATGTTTCACCCCTCTTCCTTCACATAGGAAGACCATCGCCTCTTTCGTAAAGCGCACAAAGGTACAAAATTATTCCTTCTGCTTAGCGATAGCATCGGAATACATTCCCCATCGATGCACGTAGGTCACTACTTTTAACCCCTCACCCCATTGTCTCCTCTCCCTACTCTCTCCCTCCGCAGAGCTCTGATAGAGGGAACGCGATGCGCTACTAGTACGCCTTCCTAACACCATTCTTGCTTACTGCTACGCCAACATACCAATCTTAATCGCCTCTATGCGTGCTTTATAACTTACCACATGAAAAGCTTCTTGAGTTACGTAAGGTACAAACGATGCAATTTCAACTATTTGGAATACTGTCTCATTTATACTGTACATCAGACATTATTATTCGCTACACGTAACATATACACAACAGAGGAGTATAATGCAAGCGGGGGAGGTCTCTGCAACCAAAGGCAGGGTGTTCTTCCAATGAAATGTCGTAAGAGGAAATAAACCATTACACAAATCATTATAGCGTTATTAATAACTTTAAATCAATACAACAAAGCCATGAATTCGTCTTTTGCATTTTTTCTCATACTAGGCATTGCTGCCGCGCTGTTCCTCGTTCTTTTCAACTACCTATTCAGAAAAAGCTTCTTCAAATACATTATGACCTCTCTCATAGTACTGGTGGTACTCGGCGCTATTCTTGGATACTTAGGTGCCCTCCGCGGCAACACGTTCTTCCTTCTAGGTGTCATTGTAGTCGCAACGCCATCCTCATTCATGATGATTGCCATGCAGCGGGCGATTCAACGCCCGCTTAAGGAAATCGCTGAAAAGATGAACGCTGTCAGCGAGGGAAATCTCTCCGCGAGGCTAACCCATAAGTTGCGCAGCTCTAATAACGAAATCAGCCAAATCGCTTCCGCCTTTGAAAAGATGGTCGCCGAAATGCGTTCCAGCGTTGAGACCACGCAAAAAAATAGCAATGACGTGGTTGGGGCTAGCGAGCAGTTCAAGAGTCAGGCCACTAGCATTAGCCAAGGAGCCTCCACGCAGGCTGCCTCTACCGAACAAATTTCCGCCTCTATGGAAGAAATGGTAGCTAACATCAGCCAAAACATGGATAATGCGCAGCAGGGAGCCTCTATGAGTTCCACAGTAAATGCTCAAATTGGAGAGGTAAGCAATGAATTCCAGCGTACCGCTGCTGCAATGAAAGAAATTGACTCCAAGATTAGCGTGGTTACTGACATCGCCCAAAAAACTAATATCCTTGCCATCAATGCTGCCATAGAAGCCGCGCGTGCCGGTGAACATGGGCGCGGATTTGCAGTCGTTGCGAGCGAGGTTCGTCGCCTTGCCGATATGAGCGCAAAATCGGCGGAGGAAATCGGCACGCTCTCGAAGCAAAGTGCTGATGCCGTTACAGGCATGGGTAAAGCCCTTGAAACAACGCTACCTAACGTCCAAAAGATTGCCAGCATTATTCAGGAGATTGCCACCGCAAGCCAACAGCAGCAAGCTGGTACTGAGCAAATTAGTGCTGCACTTGACCAACTCGTGCAGGTGACTAATGAGAATTCTAGCGCTTCGCAGGAACTCAGCTCTACCTCTGACTCGCTGGTTAACATCTCAGAAAACATGCTGCAAAACATCAATCGCTTTACAGTTTAAGCGTTCTTTCTACAGTACAGCCTCTACGCAAGAGCAGTAACAGGGCATTTCTACACATTGTACACAAAGAATGGGGGGCGATTGGCATCACCAATCGCCCCCCCCATTTTCTCTAGATTTACATCTCTACCTCTGCGCACCGTACCCCTTCACAGCACCAAAAAGCTCTAGCGCCTTCTCTAAAGGGTAACGGCTGTTAAACATCGAAACGTGAACCTTTTCTACGCCCCCATCCAAATTCATCCCCAACGCCGCCCTGAACTGGTTGTTAGGGCTATTTCTATCAAAGTTATTGCTCTTCTTGGATGAAGCATTTAGGTAGCCTTCAAGATAGCTCTTGTCGATTGCATTCTTTAAGTTCTGAGGATCCTTCAGTGTCCTATTCTCACCCAATGTGGTTATCTGATCCACATCCCCAAAATCTTCCGCAAAGATGTGCAGAAAATTAGAATTTCCTGCGGGTACACACATATCGCCTCCCGTATTGGCAAAGAAGAGATTGTCCCGAATTGTGCTGGTCTCGCCGCCACGTAGGTTTGATGTGTGCCCAAAATCAATACCGCCCATGTAGCAACACCCTATAACATTTCGCTCTACAGTTATATTTGAACCACTCCTCCAGCGCACACCGTACCCCATGGTCTCAAACGTCTTAGTCCGCGGCCACATGAAGAGAATAGTGCAATTCTTGACTACAACCTCAGCCCACGGCTGCTTACCCAACCGATTCCAGCACTCTACCGCTGACATCTGCAACGCCACAAATATACAGTTGTCTACGGTTACACCCTTTACTGCCGAACACTGCACTCCCGTAAAGGTATTATTCACAAAGGCACAGTTACGCACCGTCAGAAGCCCCGGCACCACGCCCTTAATGAAGGGGTCAAAGGTACTGGGGGGATTGCCTTCCCCAATGCCGCCTACACGCCCCGTCAAGCACCCAGGAGGGCAACTCTCATCTGACTGCGGTTTGTAGAAGTTTGACTCCCCCTTGTCAAAAATGAACCCATCAACGGTGATATTCCCCGCTGGCATATTGTCCTTCAGCTGGAAAGGTGCCTTGCCGCGCGCTGTCATGTTCTTGTCGCTCGGTACTATCACCGTGCTACGGTACTTGAGCCAATCACGCGAGCTAAAATCCTCTGAGTAACCACCATAGATGTGAACAGGTTTGGAAATCTCCACAAACCCCTTGTCCAGCTGCCCTATGTAGTTCCCCGCCGCGCAGTAGATGTTATCACCTGGCGCCGCCATATCTATTGCCTTTTGCAGGTTCTTCAACGGCGAGGCCTTGCTTCCATCGTTACGGTTATTCCCCGCATTCTTAGAAACGTACCACGTCTTGCCGCTACCTTCCCCCTCAGGGCTGGCACTAGAAGCCGCACTCGAACGAACACCACTAGCAGCCGCTTTACTCGTGGCAGCTCCGTTCGATGTCTCTTCTGTGCCTGTGACCTTAGAAACCACCTTCTTCGCACTTCGAACCAAATTGCCGAATTGCGCCTGCGATGGCACAGTGCAGAACACCACCAACGCAATAAGCACTGTAAAACCTCTTACATATCGCATAACTGTTAATGTATTAATGAAACCCTAAAACACTCCATTTGCGTAAAGTAGTAATCTTTTACCCCCTCAGTGTTGTGCCTCCCCTCTACGTCCCAATGCTCGTTTTATCCACCAACACTGCCTCTACATACCCATTCTCAGCTCACACCCTATAGTCAGCTCTTTAAACTTCAGAAAGCCTACAATCCGTAGGATAATTGCTGCACTACACCACTAAGGTAAAGATTTATTCCTATACGAAAGAGTTCTTTTTCTCCCCATATTACAGCCATTACGCATACAGGCAATGCAATCCCGCGCAGAGACAAGCTTCAATAAATAATTTTAATTTTGTTTTCTAGTTTTAAATTCAAGAAAACTGCACATAATACGTATGTCCTCGTCAGGCAATGATACAGTAAATGCACCAATATTGACTGCTTGCAATACCCCACAATTTTATAATTGGACAACCTTAATGCGGCATGCTACCGCCAACGCAGCCCGTCTGTAGGACGGTCCCGCAATTGTGCAACCCTCGCAGCGCTCCTATCCTATTCCACATGTTGAACTCACATATGCAAAAGACCACCAGGGTCAGTCTTTCAGACTGCTTTTGCCCCATGGGGCAAAGGGACCGGGGGGTGAACCCCCCCGGCTATTCAAAGGCCGCCCTGCGGACGGCAAACTCAGCGACATACGTCGTACACCTCTACATACCGGTGTTTTCAATGGCACAGGCAACTACAGATGACCTCCCATACCGTTTCGCAACCCGCAGCAGCATAGTTCTGCGCATTATGCAATAGACCGCCAGGGTCAGTCTTTCAGACTGCTTTTGCCCTTGTGGGCAAGGGCACCGGGGGTTTAAAAACCCCCGGCTATTCAAAGACCGTCCTGCGGACGGAAAGGCAGCGGCTGCGCCGCACCTTTTTCAATATCTGCGTTTGCAATAGCGTGGGCAACTGTACCTTTCGCAACCTGCGACAGCATGGTTGTGCGGATTATTTTGTTGCCGCAACGGTCATCAACCCCCTGCCGCAATGCAGATTTAAGCCCGCATAAACCTGCGCCCACTGCCACCTCCCCCGCACATACAATGCGCCCCGAACCCCAGCATAAATTTCGCCATCCTTGCAGCCCCGTCCGTAGGACGGTCTCTTAATAGCCGGGGGTTTTCAAACCCCCGGATTCTTGCCTGGAAGGCAAGCCAGTCTG
>CALHSW010000002.1 GCA_938038735.1 uncultured Bacteroidia bacterium
CCGGAGAAATCCGAATTTGATGCGAAGGGGGTACGAATTTGATGCGAAGAGGGACACCCCAGACTCCCCTCTCTTCCCAATGCAGACGTACCCAACTCAAAAAACTTATTATTCGTAATCAGCTTGTATATAGTCTATTAATCAAACTAGAAGGGCTAACATGGATTTAAAATTTTGCAGTTCTGCGTAAAACACCTACTTTTGCACTCGGAATTCAAGCCAATGCGGCTCGTAGCTCAGCTGGTAGAGCACGTGACTCTTAATCATGGGGTCGAGGGTTCGAGCCCCTCCGAGCCGACTGTAATGGGTATTAAGGTTTGTTTACAAAAAGAGTCCACCTTTCGTTGGTGGGCTCTTTCTGTTTAGTAGCAAGACGACTGAAGTATGCCGAAGAGCGTATACATTGAGACATTCGGATGCCAAATGAACGTGAGCGACAGCGAGGTGGTCGCAGCTATCCTACAGCTGAACGGCTTTGCGCTTACAGATAATCCTCAAGGTGCCGATGTCGTGCTCATCAACACCTGCGCCATCCGCGACAATGCCGAGCAGCGCATTTGGGGGCGCATTGGCTACTTCGAAGCCTTCAGGAAGGAGCGACCGCTCATCGGCATCCTCGGCTGCATGGCCGGCCGCCTCAAGAATGAACTGCTAGAGGCCAAAAAAACGGTAGACATCGTGGCGGGTCCCGACACCTATCGCCAACTCCCGGCCCTCATCGAGCGGGCCGCGGAGGGTGGAAAATCCATTGACACCACGCTCTCCCGGGTGGAAACGTACGATGAAATACTCCCCTACCGATACGCCACGCCCGGCGTATCCGGGTTTACCTCCATCATGCGCGGGTGCAACAACATGTGCAGCTACTGCGTGGTGCCCTTCACCCGCGGCCGGGAGCGAAGCCGAAGCCCCTATTCTATCCAAAAAGAGGTGGACACCCTTGAATCGCTGGGCTACAAGGAGGTAACCCTCCTGGGGCAGAACGTGGATAGCTACCACGCCACCGCCGCCAATGGGGCAGCGATTGACTTTGCAGACCTCCTGGCCAGCGTGGCGGAAGCCCACCCCAACTTGCGGGTTCGCTTCTCCACTTCGCACCCTAAAGACATTAACATCAAGGTGGTTCGCACCATCGCAACGCACCCCAACCTCTGCAAGCATATCCATCTCCCGGTGCAATCGGGCGCCTCCTCCATGCTGGAACGCATGCGCAGGGGCTACACGCGCGAACGCTACCTAGAACTCATCGATATGATCCGTAGCACCATCCCAGAATGCGCCATCTCTACGGACATTATAGCCGGATTCTGCGATGAAACCGAGGGGGAACACCAGGCAACCCTATCCCTCATGGATGCCGTCCGTTTCGATACGGCTTTCATGTTTAAGTATTCAGAACGCCCCGGCACGTACGCCGCCACCCGATTGGCTGATAATGTGCCGGACGAAATAAAGGGGCAGCGCCTCGATGAGATTATCCAACTGCAAAACAAGCACTCGCTAGAGAGAAACCAGGCGCACATTAACCAAACGCTGGAGGTTCTCGTGGAGGGCCCATCAAAGAAACGAAACTCGGAACTCTGCGGACGCACCACGGGCAATAAAATGGTAGTTTTCCCGGCTGGAAACGCCGCCGTGGGGGAGCTTCGGAACGTAACAATTACTGACTGCTCCTCCGCAACGCTACTGGGCAACCTCACCGCTCCAGTATAAACGGAACAACTCAAAAGGAATCGGCATGGATACTAACGCAACGCTAACCATAGCAGTAGTACAGCGCGACATCGTCGCCAGGAGCCAGGAGGCCAATCTACATGGATATGAAACGCAGCTGCGCGAAGTGACAACACCCGTTGACCTAATCCTGCTCCCAGAGATGTTCCCAAGCGGCTTCATTGCCAATTCTACCCGCCACGCCGAACCCACCGAGGGTCCATCGCTGCAGTGGATGCGACGCATCGCATGGGAACGCAACGCGCTCGTGTGCGGCTCCATAGCAACGGAGGAAAATGGTAATTTCTATAACCGTTTCCACCTGGTAACCCCCGCCGGCAACGTATATCAATACGACAAGCAGCATCTTTTTCCGCTAGCCAACGAGCAGAAGCTATACAAGCCTGGCACAAAACGGATTGTTGTTGAATTCAATGGGTGGCGCATTCTCCCCCAGGTGTGCTACGACCTCCGCTTCCCCGAATCGGCACGCAATTACAACGATTACGACATCCTCCTCTACAGCGCCGCATGGCCCGCGGCACGCAGCAACGCATGGAGTACGCTGCTAAAGGCACGCGCCATCGAGAATCAGTGCGTGCTCGCTGCCTGCAACCGCATTGGCAAGGACGAGCAGGGCACCACCTACCGCGGCGACTCAATGGTGCTTGGCCCCGCGGGGGTCACGCTCGGCAACCTGCCGGCGAACACCAGCGGCGTTGTCGTGGCCAAGTGCCACCGGCAAAAACTCATGGATTTCCGAGCCAAATACCCCTTCCTGCCTAGCAGACCGCAGTAGGCAGAATGCATTGCCCCAGCTAACTATTACAAAAAGACACCCCACACCGCTATTCTCGGGACAGCGGCAAGACGATGCATCGGGATGCTACGCCCAACAGCATGCGGGCAGACGCATAGAACCACCCTTGCATAGCCATCCGCATGCCCGCACGATTTCAGCCGCAACCCCACCACTAATCGCTCCCCTCTCCCTATTGCCGCAATGCGCTTTCAGTCAGCAGAGGACCCACGGAATAGGCGAAAACCTCAAGCCCCTAGCAACTTGCCCATGGCGCCGATCTACCGGAACAGTAACCCCACGCACCCTTTACTTATACCAATCCGCCCTCTGAAGCCCCTCCGTGTAAACAAAAAGTACCATTCTGCGTTTTCCAATTGAAGGTTTTTCCATTGCAGCACGCTACGCTAACCGCACCGATGGACGAGGAAGCGGGGCGCTGCCTAACCGGGACGTAGATTTTAACAACCATAGAAATAGCAAATGAAAATACTCAATGGTAAAGAGGCCTCCCAGGCTCTCATGGAGCAGACGGCCAAGGAAATTCAAGCCCTCATCGATAAAGGGCAACGCCCGCCCTGCCTACAGGTCTTTATCCTAGGCAACAATCCCGCGAGCGAGGCGTACGTGGGGCGTATCACCACCAACTGCGCAAAGCTGCAAATCAAGTCGGACGTGCAGCGCCTCGACGTGAACACCACGGAAAAAGAGCTTTTGGATCGTATTGCGATCAGCAACGCCGACCCCAATATTGACGGAATCATAGTGCAGCTCCCGCTACCCGCGCACATCGATGGCACCACCATCACGGAGGCCATAGCCCCATGCAAGGATGTGGATGCTTTCCACCCATCCAATCTTGGGCGGATTATGCTCGCGGAGCCTCGCTACTTCCCCGCTACGCCCTACGGCGTGGTTAAACTCTTAGAGTACTATAAAATAGAAACCAAAGGGAAGCACGCCGTCATCCTAGGGCGCAGCCACATTGTGGGGCTACCGCTCGCGAATATGCTCATTCAGAAGGGATATCCAGGCGACTGCACCGTCACGGTGTGCCATAGCCGCACGGAAAACCTTCCCGAAGTGCTCCGCTCCGCCGACCTGCTCTTCGTGGCGATGGGCAAGCCAGGCTTCATCAAGGGCGACATGGTGAAGGAGGGGGCTGTAGTAATTGATATTGGTATAAACAGGGTGGCAGACCCCACGAGCAAAAGCGGATCGCGAATCGCGGGGGACGTTGATTTTGACAGCGTAGCCCCCAAATGCTCCGCGATTTCGCCCGTGCCGGGGGGCGTAGGGCCTATGACTAACATCGCGCTCATGCGCAATACGCTAAAGGCGAGACTGTCCGCGGAGTAATACACCCCACGACTATGCATTCCTGTATTGAAGCCGCTGGGAGCGTTTTGCAGCGCTCCCAGCGGCTTTTCGCATTCCAGCCCCAATCGGCATCCCCGCGTTGGGGGCAGCAAATTCAAATCGTTTTGGCTACCTTTGCAAGTAACTTTTTTTAATCTTTTGAAACTGACGTGGAACTGGAAAATATTGAAGCGAGGCAGCTCTTTACGGTTACGGAACTCGATACAGCCCAACGCATGGGGTCTGGTAGCCTCGACGTGCTGGCCACGCCCCGCCTGGTAGCCATGATGGAGGCTACAGCGTGCGCAGCCGTTGAGGGAAGACTCTCGGAAGGGGAAACAAGCGTTGGGGTGCGCATTGACATCCAGCACCTTGCAGCATCGGCAGTAGGGGCTTCCGTCGCGGTGACAGCCGTATTGAAGGGTCAGGATGGTCGAAAGCTACATTTTCACATCGAAGTCTACTGCAACGGTACGCTCATCGGGCGGGCGGAGCACGACCGCGTAGTGGTCAATGCGCAGCGGTTTATGGATAAACTATCGCAAGGTCTATAGGGGGCAGCCCGAGACGAAAACAGCTAAATGAAAGGTAAAAAATGTACTTTACCCATCCAGAAATTGGGCTAATATCTGTTGCAATAATTCTCATACTTGCAATACTAGCCAGCAAAACAAGCGGGAGGCTGGGGATGCCCTCGCTTATTCTCTTCATGCTCCTCGGCCTGGCGTTGGGCGGCCATGGACTCGGCGTGATACAGCTCAACGATTCCCCATGGGAAAGCCTAAAGAGAACCTGCGAAATTGCGCTAGCCTTAATTCTTTTCTCTGGAGGGCTCGATACGCACTTTTCACAGGTAAAACCGGTTATGTGGCGCAGCGTATCGCTCGCCACCGTCGGCGTGCTCGTCACCGCCATCGTTACGGGGTTTGCCGCCTACTTCGTACTACACCTGACGCCAGCCCAAGCCTTTCTGCTCGGCGCGATTATTTCGTCTACCGACGCCGCCGCCGTCTTCTCGGTGCTCCGCTCCAAGGGGGTAGGGCTAAAGCATCGCCTAAAACCCACGCTGGAGCTTGAGTCGGGCAGCAACGACCCTATGGCGCTAGCGCTTACCCTAACCGCCATCGCCTTGGTGCTAGGGGAAGCCTCAAACGGTTTTCTTATAGGCGCAAACTTGCTCATTAATCTAGGGCTCGGCGCCGCTATAGGCATCGGTATGGGCTGGATGGTCCAAAAGATTATCAATCGGATGACGCTACCCTACGATGGTCTCTTTTCTGTTCTCGTTCTAGCCATTGCGCTGCTCACCTACGGCGGAACCGAATATCTGCATGGCAATGGCCTCCTGGCCGTCTACAGCGCGGGGGTGTCTCTCTCCATGCACCCATTCATCCACAAGCAAAGCATCCTGAAGTTCTTCGATGGCATTGCCTGGATTATGCAAATCCTAATTTTCGTCTCGTTAGGGCTGGTTATCAATCCCATGGCCATGTGGCAGAGCGCCCCGCAGGCCCTCATCATTGCCTTGGTGCTAATGGTCCCGGCACGTTTGATAGCCGTTTACGTTAGCCTTGCGCCCTTCAAAGCGGTAAAGCACCGGGAAAAGCTCTTCATCTCGTGGGTCGGGCTCAAAGGGGCGGCCCCTTTAGTCTTTGCCCTTCTGCCCTTTATGTTCATTAAAAATGGCTTCAGCGAGGAGCTAGCCATCCTTTTTCTGAACATTATCATGTTCATAGTGCTGCTATCCGTTCTGATTCAGGGAACAACGCTCCCTAACGCGGCCCGCTTGCTGCACCTTGACCTCCCCACCCTGGAACGCACCAACTACCCCCTGGAGCTGGAGCAGCGCACGAATTTCCAAAGTCAAATGCAGGAGATTTTTGTACCCAACGATTGCGATGGCGTGGGCCGAACACTCGTAGAGCTCAACCTACCGACCGACTCGCTCATCGTGCTGATTAGCCGCGGCGCAGAGTTTATAATGCCAAACGGCGGTACGGAGATTAAGGCGCTGGACAAACTTCTCGTACTGGCCACAACGCCAGAAGACCTCGCCGGGGTGTACACTGCGCTCGGGCTAGACATGCCCGAAACCACCTAAACCTGTAGAAAAGCGTTCCGCAGCCGACTCCCCGTACGGGATTGCCGCCCAAATGGCCGGTGCGCAGCAGAGCGCACGACACCTAGTGGCTTTCTCGGCAGAGCAGCTTAGGCACGCTAATTTCCTACCTTTGCCCATTAGAAACTAGCCAGAGAAAGGTGGAGATTCCGCTATGCCGAAGGAGGTAATCAAGGAGTACATTGGGGCAATCAACACGCAGCAGTGCATGGGGGCGGCGGGGGAGTACACCTACCGCCCCGCGCTGCAGCGGCTGCTCAAGGTACTGCAGCACCGGCCACACGGTGGTGAACGAGCCGGAGTAGAAGTGGCTCAAGGACTGGCGGGGGGAGCGGCTAGTGAATGGAGATTAGCAGTTAATGGCCTGTATTCATCGCAGAATGTCTGCAAGAACAGAACAGAATGGGGTGCTACGCCCATGTGGGCGTAGCACCCCATTCTGTCGCAATCTTTCCAACGTGCGCTATAGCTTGCCGTAGCGCTCGAATGCCTCCTTTTCTAGTACCTCCCTGTGGTCTGGATGCGCTATCGAGGTGAGCAGTCTAGCCCTCTCCTGGAGTGACTTACCATAAAGGTTGACCGCGCCGTACTCCGTCACCACCCAATGCACCCGAGCACGGGACGTAACAACACCAGCCCCTGGCTTGAGCTGTGGCACTATTTTACTAAAACCTTTGTTCGTTGTAGAGGTAAGCGCAACAATGGGTTTGCCCCGCTCCGAACGTGCTGCACCGTACAGGAAGTCGACCTGCCCTCCCACGCCCGAGAAGAAGGTCGTGCCGATGGAGTCAGCGCAAACCTGCCCCGTAATGTCAATCTCTATTGCAGAGTTAATGGCTGCCACCTTTGGGTTCTGCGCTATTACAAATGGGTCGTTCGTGTAGCGCACGTCCATCATCTGCACCATGGGGTTGTGATCGATAAAATCGTAGACCTGCTTTGTGCCCATAAGAAACGTTGACACAATCTTCCCTTTATCAATGCGTTTATTCGCCCCATTGACTACCCCCGTCTGGACGAGCGGAAGAATTCCATCTGCAAACATTTCCGTATGTACACCCAAATCGCGATGGTTAGTTAGCTGGGAGAGAACAGCATTCGGAAGACTGCCAATGCCCATCTGCAGCGTTGCGCCGTCCTCTATCAACCCAGCGCAGTAGCGCCCAATGCTCATCTCCTCTGGGCTTGGCTCCGCCATTTTCGCCTCATGAAGAGGCTCATCGTTGTACACAAACGTGTCTATGTATTTGAGAGGAATGATTGAATCACCGTAGGAAAAAGGCATATGGGGATTCACAACGGCAATGACGTGCTTAGCCATCTCCACCGCCGCCAGCGTTGCATCAACGGACGTTCCCATTGAAACAAAGCCGAACTTATCTGGCGCTGATACCTGTATCATAGCCACCTCGCATGGTAATACTCCATCGCGATATAGCTTCTGCGTTTCGCTTAAGAACACAGGGATGTAATCGGCCTGCCCAGCCTGGGTCTGCTTGCGCACATTGGCACCCACGAAAAACGAGTCAAGCTGGAATATGCCTTCGTACTCAGGGTTGGCATAGGGGGCTGGGCCCTCCGTATGCAGATGATGAATATGTACCTGACGAAGCTTCTTCTCCCGTGCGTACGTACACATCGCCTCAATCAGAACGCTCGGAGCACTCGCCACGCTACTTAAATGCACGTGGTCACCCGATTTTATAACTGACACCGCCTCTTCAGGCGTAACGAACTTAATCTCGCTCGAAAATTCCATTGCCTACCTTGCCCAATTAACGTGTAACAAAAAAAGGGGCGCAACAACGCCATAAACGCTGCTATGCCCCCTAGAATCCTCCTACGAAAGAACTACTTAATCTTGAAAAGAGTATGCAGCTGCAAAAGATTAAACAGATCTCGCACAGATGGCTGCAACTTCTCTAACGTCAAATCCCACTTAAACTCACGGCACAAACGTAGAAGCGACAACAGAGCTCCAACTCCCGATGAGTCAATGTATTCAAGATTACTCATATCCAACTCCATCTTTCCCCCTGTGCCTTTCACTATCTTCGCAAACTCAGCTTTAACCCCGCTCGCCTGCATTAAATTCAACTTACTGCCTGGCTCAAAGCCTACCCGAGTCACCCCGCCAACATTACTTACCTGTAGCATACTACCAAACTTTAATTGTTTTTCCTCTCATAGTCGTCTATATCCTGTAGCACCTCATGAAGCAACGACATTCCTCTCTTTAAAAGCGGAGCTACCAATAAAAAATCCTTTCCCTCACGCACCGTCTTCTCCAGCTCAGCCATGCTGTCCTTTACCGCTTGTAGCCCCAAGGCCGCCGCACTTCCCTTGATCTTGTGAGCCTGCTCCCTCACCCCTGCAAGCTGCGACACAGCCAACGCCGAGTTGAACACACTCAACGCCTCAGCACCCTGCTCCGCAAACAAGCCCAGCAGCTCCGCCACGAAGTCTCTGTCACCCGGCAGATTCTGCAACAACCACTGCTCGTCAAGCTGTTTATACCCCATGATGAACCGTAGCGAATTACGCCGCTAAGTTACATACTTTTTTCGTTTTAACAAAATTAAAGCAGAACTAACTTCTCGTAACGCTCTACGCTACGCGGAGCCAAATCTTTGGTCTTGCAAAAATGCACTTTGGCGCGGTAAAAGTATACCCCTCGCGCAATACGCCTCCCATAGCTATCCGTACCGTCCCAGTATATCGGTCCTATCCGCCCTTGCCGCGTAGGGTCATAGTGCCGCAGCGTACGCACCAACTGCCCATCAACGGAGAAAATCTGTATTAGCACCTCCACCGGTTGCTCGTTGCTCGTAACATCCAGATAGAATGCGGTTGCCTCCGTAAAAGGGTTCGGATAGTTCAAAAGGTTTTCTACCCGCGCATTCTGGTTGAACACCACGTCAAAAGTGAATTCCTCCGTTCCCTTATTGTTGACTGCATCCCATGCCGTCACCCGCGCATGGTATTTTCCCTCCTGCAAATTCGTCAGTTGATACTGAATTTTGCCCTGTTGATACGTGTTTTCTTCAGCTGTGTAGAAATCGTTGAGCACAATGCTCTCCGAAGCTCCACTGGCTTCATGGGTCAACTCTAGGAGCAGATTATGCCCCTGCGCCGCCCCGCTACAGTTAATCCCGCTCTCATCGCTTAGCCGTACTATCAGCAATGGGTTTCTCCCGACGGAGTACTGCTTGCGCCTCGCCTCATCGTTCAGATAGATCTTTACAACGGGACCCTGCGTATCGGTAATCGCCATAGCTGACTGCCCCCCAACAATAACCTTCTCGTAGCTACCCGCAGCGAGGCCCTCTTTGGAGGCTGCGAAGAGAGAGATTCTTCCATTACCATACTGAAAATCAGCATCTCTTGGAGTTAACCAAGTAAAACGCACCTGACCATTGCGCGCCGTTGCCTTACCCCGAAATAGCGTTGTAGTACGATCTTCAAATTCAAACGGTTCGTCTAAATCATTTCCGTGGGTTGTTATCTTTTTTTTCGGGCCTTGCACCTCTACGTATACGACCCCATCAAAAGGCTTTCCGCCTATATCCTCCACATGTGCATTCAGAACGCTTCGCCCCCCACCCCTCACAGTATCCTGCGCAACGTACGACTCCTCAGCGGTACCTACAGAATCCAACTCTACTTTTGCATCGGCACTCAGCAGCGGAAGCGCTGGATTTCCCAACAGAATGTATTTTCGTTTATTCTCAGCATCTGCCGTCATGTTCTTTGCTTTTGCAACCGCCTCCCCCAGCATCCTGCATTTACTTCCTGTCGCTACGGGGTAAATGGATTGCATAAGTCTAGCATTGAAATCAAAATTCGCCCCAGAGTAAGAATACTGCGATGAGGCAATAAGAGCCATCAGCCCCCCCTGCGGTCGGTATACGGCATCAGATGTAAACGAAGAAGAGGTATACTGGTCGTAGACAGCCATACGGCACGATGCTGCTACCATCACCGGGAGAGTAGCAAGATTGCTCCACTGTAGATAGTTATCTCTCGTTGATACCACCTCATGCATCATGATAAGCTCCGACCCATGCCCTATATAGTTCACCAAAAAGGCTCCCCGCCGGAGCTCTGCATTGAACGCATCGCGAAGCGTAGGGTAAACCATCTTGTACCAATAGGTTTCTTGCTTGAAGGCATCCGAATAGAGCTTTCGCACATTGGTAGCAGGACTGCACCGCTCCACATCACGTGCCAACGAATCGCTTCCCTTCATGTAGGTCAACCCATCCCCATCGTCCGCCAAAAAAACAGCTCTTGAAAGCCATGGTCCCCAATTGCGCGAATCATGATAGGCTCTTTCGTGGAGTAGCACCGCCTCCGCCTCGTCTTCATCCTGTACAGCGTAACGCCCAACGCTTATGTCCATCCCTCCATACACCTCTCCTTCCCCCTCATCCAACAGGGCAAAATAGTCATCAGAGCCAAAAGAGGAGGCCGCATCGTACGAATCAATGGTTTGATAGTTGGGAACAAAGTTGGTAAGCTCCTCCGAGTCGTATAGATCCCGAGAAGGTTTGCCAAATAGCAAAAGGTACTTGAACGCTCCACTCGCACCCCCGCCACGCCAATACAACATCCTACAAAAATTGCGTATCGCCGTGGCATCCTTCAATCCCGCTGAAAATTCGTTGTACACCTTTTCAACGTCAACTACCTCCACGCTTAAACGAGTCAATGGCGACTGCCTATATATTTGGGCTACCTGTTCCGCCTGTGACAAGAAATCTCCATGAGAAACTATCAGTAGTTCTGGCACTCTCATGCCGTGGAGATTTTGATTCGCAACCGCATTGTGGTACGCTGGCTCCTTCACTTCCCCCATCGAGAACACCGCCAACTGCGAACGCATCCCCCCCCTCACTTGAACCCCTGACGAAGAGGAAAAGCTTCGTGGGCGGAAAAAATCGCTTATATCCCACACCTGGACTCCTTCCCCTACTCCATCTATCAAAACGCCCACCCTCTCACCAACGCTACCCAGCGAATCCAAATAGGGATAAAACGCTTGACCATGCCACGCCAACGCATGCGGCAAATTAAATGAAGACTTCACTAGCCAGGCCTGCGCTGACGCACTAGGACGTTCGTACTCTATCTCCACCGATGCCATCCCTGCTCCACTAGGAACAGTGAAAACTCCCTCTGACACCGTCCCCTTCTGCATCATCTGATTTGTCCCTGGAATCCCCTTTAGCGTCAACGTTCCCAGCTCTCGACCGCCGCTCCTTACTCGAAAAACGCTAGGCTTTGAAGACCGTGCAGCCACCCGCACCAACACTCTTCCCTCCATCCCCGCAATGGGCGCATCCATTCCCGCACTCACCACCTGGGTCTGCCCATACGAAAAGGGTTTACCCAAGCGCTCCCGTCCATTCTTAGTTAAAAGGGTTCCATCCCCTTGATAACCAGACACCTCCCACCCTACGCTCTGCACCTGTCCCACCGCTCCTCCCGCAGTTCCCTCCTCCACTTGCACCGCGGGTCTTCCATCAGTTATAAAGTAATTGTAGTGGTTTTCGTATTCGTGACGATGATACTCGTAATGTTTTTTTTCACCGTTCCATTCCCACCACTCTGGGCCACGTAAATAGACCAAGGCATAGGCATCAGAACTTCCGGCATTATACCACTTCAAGGGTACCTGTAGCAAGTCGTCTAACCCATCGTCACGATTTATATAGCTCAGCTGCCGTCCATCTAGCCCCCAAAGGGTAACCCTACTCGGATCAAGAAAACCCGCTTGCTTCAGCCTTTCATATGAGAGTTTGTACATCCCGCTCTCGCGCACTGATATACACACCCATCGCCCCTGCGCCAAAACCGACTCAGACTTCCCCGAAAAACTCTGGCCACGCCCAACATGCGGAGTAAATCGCTTTCCCCGCCATCCCAACCGATATCCAGCCAATCGCTCAACTCCACCAGCACTCCCCACACGGAAAGCAGGCAACTCCACCGCTACCCTCGTCTCCCCTCTCGCCCGCACCAGCCGCACTGAAGATTCCTCTCCATGACCCACCCACGCAGCCTGCTGCGTTACCTGCGACTCTAAAGGAACGTAACGAACGTCAAGCAGCACCGGGTCCTTGTTGGGCGACTCTCCCTCTGCGGGAACAAGCTCAGCGTAGTACACAGTCCCCCCCTCTACCGCTCGGCACGCCCCATCAAATGAATAGTCACGCCCCAACGAATCCATACGCAGCGACGAACCAACTCTCCAAAGAACCTCCCTCTCGCTTCGCCACTGCGCCCCCACACGCTCAGCGCCCGCTACCAACACTGCCCAAAGCAGCACTATGCACGTACGTAGCTCCCTGCCCACCACCTCAAACCCACGTCTTCCTAGCAGCAGCCGCCATCGTGACAGTGTCCATGGTCCCCATGGCCACACCCTTCCTCCCCGCAGCCTCCATGCCCACCGCAGCAGTGGTGCTGACTGCGCATGGCCTCCAGCTCCTCTTCGCTAACCTCCTCAACATGCTCCACTTTCCCGCTGAACTGCAGCACCTTACCCGCAAGTTCGTGGTTAAAATCCATCGTCACAACAGCTTCTTCAACCTTCTGCACACGCCCTATCATCGTGCCGCCACCATGCATCTGCATTGGCACCACACTACCTATCTCCAGCAAATCCTCTTGCAGCACCCCATCAATCACAAAAACATCCTTGGGTATTTGCACAACGTTTTGTTCCATGTACTGCCCATAACCCTCTTCTGGAGAGAGCTCAAATGAAAATGACTCCCCCTCTGCCAATCCACTTATATTCTCCTCAAAACGAGGCAACAAGTGCCCCTGTCCGTAGATAAACTCTAACGGATTCGTACTCCCCGCATGGTCTACCTCTTGCCCTTCTACAATCAAACTGTAGCTCAACGCTACCCTCCTATCTTTCTCTACTATCATTTCTTTCTTTCGATTTAACTTACTAACCACTACTCCTGAACCGGGTTGCACTGCACACTTTGGGGTTCTCTATCCGTCCTGCAAAATGCTATCCTTACCAGAATGTGCTCCTTTCCCCTACGCCCCACGTTTGAAAGACCGTACAAATTCAAACGTAACGACACCGTCGAAGTCAACAGGAAATCCCACCGCGATGGATTTCCAAAATCCTCACTATCATACAGCACATTCCGATCCACATCAAACAAACGGTAACGCACCGCACGCTCCCCCGATGCACTCACAACCACAACCCGATAGTACACATCCGCATACATTGTAAAACCGATGTCCATGTAGCGCCCCCTGTCCAAACTTACGCTCCACTCTAGCCCAGTCGTTTCAAACTGACTCCCAACAAGGGAATCGGCACGCCTACTCAACTGGTTATATATAGCCGTGTCAACGAGTTCCTCTCCGTGCACGCCTTGCGTAAATATGCAGAGCGCGAAAACCACTAGAAATACCATTCGGACCATACGTTCCACTACTCTCCTAGCATTACTGTTCTCGCCGCCTCTAGCGAAGCCGCTATTGCTTGCAGCTGCGCTTTTGACATGGCGAACTGCATAGTGGCATTGATTTTTGAGAAATGGTTAGCCGTGTCAACCTCCACAGCCTGATAGCTATAGCCTATCTGCACTCCCCCATACACCCCATTCACCGCTGATAGCTGATTATAAACCTCTTCAGCCTCGGGAAGGTCATAGACATATCCCGACAGCAGCTCGCCCACCTCCGAAAGTAAAAATCGCTGCTCTGCCACCAGTCTATACAGCTCTTCCCTTCCGCTCTGCAGTGCTATATGCGACAATATCCGCGTGCTCTCAACCCACGTTCCCGATGCTATCAACGCGTAGTAATCTTCATGCCCCCGCAAACGCAACGCCTTACCCAATCGCACTAACCGCTGACCTATAAGGGGAATCAAGCTCTCCACATCGGCAGCGTAGCTACAAGCCAACGCCAACTCCTGTAGCTGTAGCTCCTCCGACAACCCCAACGCATCAGCAGCCATACCCAACCTGAAAAAGCAACGCTGCACCGCATCCTTGTTATCTCCATATATAAAACAAAGTGCATCAACGCTATACATCCCTAGCATCACGGCCTCACGTGCTGTACTCTTAGTTGCTTTCAATGGAAATTCTACCGGCACTAAATCGCTGTCAAACGGAACTCCGTACCGATCAAGTAGCGAGAGCAACACCCTCGACGTGGGGCTCAGCACAATGCCACGCTCCTTCACCCACACCGTGGTGTCCGACAGATCAACACCCTCCTCGCTACCTTCGCCCCCTCCGCTCGCCCCCCCATTGCGTGCGCAACCTAACGGCATTCCGCCCAAAATAAGCAACGCTAACAGTGCGACTGCAACTCTTTCTACAAGCCTTCCGACTTTCCCACGTACCATTCAGCTTCTACGTCCTTTTGCATTACACCCAAGAAGACCCGCAAAAGTACATATTTTTCCTCTCTTACCCAGCTACGCTACAGCGGTAACCCGCTCCTTCTCCCTACTACGACGCTCCACTAGCAACAAGCGCACCGCAAGCAGCAAGCCTATCAATGCGCAGGCCAACGTCAGATCCATTCGGCGTTCCCGCGCACGAATCGCTTTCCCTAGCAAATCCCCATCCGCAAAACCATCTATCGGAACATCCCGCATCCGCCACTTGCCCACAATCACACCATGCTGCACCAGTACTACCCCCAAGTCGGCACGCACTATCGTTTTCAGGACCCTCTCGTCTGTCGTAACCACCGGCACGTTCCTATGCTGCTTTGAAAACGCCGTCACAGCCTCCCCGCTAGAGCTCGTAGCCAATACAACACGCTCCCCCCGCTGCACCATCAACCCAGCCAATCGGCTCCATCTTTCCGCATCTTTTTCACCTATGTTCTCTAGAAACGGCGAAACCCCAAGAAGAAGATACCCATCGCCCGCCATTAGCGAATCCGTCACATCCACCCCCAACGCATCGATCAACCGAAAATTCCCCATTGGCGGCTCGTACCCCTTCGCTATCAGCTCCGTTTTGCTATCTACAAAACTCCACGTTGAGTCTTCCCACGGATAATCCTCCTCCGTAAACTCCTTCGACACACCATCCTTTTCGTACACAAACGTCGTGGCGTACTGATCCACAGGAGCACCCGGGGGAACCGCACGCCCCTCCACAAAGCTCGCGCCTATGCGATAGGGCCGAAAATCTATCAACGGCAAATGCCGCAGGGCGTAGAAGCTAGGGAGCAACGCCGCTCCTCCTATAAACACCCACCATACCGCCTGTAGCCAGGGCCGCCGCCTATCCACGTAGATCCTATTTTTCCACCCCCCCACCAGCAGCAATGCCACAAATAGCAATAGCACCACGTTCTTACCAAACGTCTCCCAATTCGTCAGCTTGATCGCATCGCCAAAGCACCCACAATCGCTCACAGGGTTCGCTATGGCAAGGTAGAGCGTCAGCGGCGTAAATATCGCCATAAAACCTGCAATGCCCCACACCGCCACAGGGCGCAGCTCATCCAAAATCATCAGTACCCCAAGCGTCAGCTCTGCCCAGGAAAGAATCACTGCAAATACCAACGCTGCGCCCGATAGCCACGTCATCCCGAACGCCGTGAAATAATCCTGTATCTTATATGCAGACCCCATAGGATCCACCGCTTTGACAAAGCCCGAAAACACGAACGTACCGCCTAGCACGTAGCGGGCTACTAACCGTAAAAAATACTTTATTGAACGCATCTACTTTTCCCTCTTTACTGCACGCACTCGACGTGCCCCATCCTGCATAACCTCTATCTCTACGTCCACACCGCCCGAGGGCATCAACGCCTCGCCCACAGCTGGCCACTCCACCAATCTCCACGCCCCATCATCTAGCAGCACATCACTCAACCCCAATTCTAGCAAATCCTCCTCCTTCTCTATCCGATAAAAATCAAAATGGAAGACCGTACCCCCATCCTCTGCGCCGTACTCATTCATAATCGCAAACGTAGGGCTCGACACCCTATCGCGCACCCCCAGCTCGTGGCAGATAGCCGCTATCAACGTCGTCTTCCCGCTCCCCATGGGCGAGGCAAATCGAACCAACCGCGCTGAACCCATCCACGACAATAAACCTCGCGCCACGCGGGGCAAGTCCTGCAGACTGGATGCTATATCGTGGTACTCCTCTTGTACACCCATGGCTATAGCGGACGAAGCGTTACGACCGGTACCAACATCTCCTCAAGGCTCACGCCGCCATGCTGGAACGAATCCCTAAAACTCGTCGCGTAGTAGTTATAGTTCTTCGGGTACACCAAAAAGCTGTTGCCCGTGGCGAAAATATACCTTGAACTCACATTGTTTTGCGGCAGGTGCACTACCGATGGCGTAACGAAGTCCACAACGTCCCGCTTATCGTACGCCAGGTTCCGTCCCATCTTATAGCGCATATTCGTCGATGTTTCCCTATCGCCCACCACGCGCACCGCCTGCTTCACCTGGATTGACCCATGGTCAGTCGTTATCACCAGCCGCATGTTATGATCCGCCGCCCTATTGATGAGTCCCAGGAGGTCTGATCTCCGAAACCAGCTCTCCGTGAGCGACAGGTAGGCGTTGGAGTCCGTAGCGAGCTGCTTGATTATCTGCATATTGCTACGGGAATGTGACAGCATATCAATGAAGTTGTACACCATCACCGTCAGATCGTTCTCCGCTGCCCCGCCCAGGTCTGCCTCCGCCAAAGGCGTCCCATCTAGCGTTGCCCCTTTATAAAAGGCCGTCTTGTAGCTCCTCCCCGCGCGTTGTATATTCTTTTTCAGCAACTCGTACTCGTACGCATTTTTCCCCTCCTGGTCAAGCTCCCCTACCCACAGATCTGGGTGAAGCTTCTCTATTTCTAGTGGCATTAGCCCTGCAAAAAGAGAATTTCTAGCGTACTGCGTCACCGTGGGGAGTATGGCGCAGTAGAGCTCCTCCGACTCCACCCTCCACCTTGGCCCTAGGAGCCCTCGGATCACGCGCCACTGGTCGTACCGCATATTATCAATCACCACCAGCAGCACCTTCTCTCCCGAATCTATTACTGGGAACACCCGCTCGCGCAGCACGGAGGGAGACATCAACGGCCGCCCATCACCATCCGGAAACCATCCCTCGTACTCCCTACGGATAAACTTTGCAAACGCCGAATTTGCCGACAGTTGCTGCATCGAATGCATCTCGAGCATGTTAAGCGTATCCACCTTGATGAGGCTCATGCGCCAGTCGCACAGCTGGCGATACACATCCATCCACTCTTGTATCGTGGATGCGCTGTCAATTTGCGCCGCCAAATTCCGATAGTCAGTGCGATACCCGCTCTCCGATGCCGTGGTAACCAGCTCCTTGCCGTGTAGATGCTTTTTTAGCGTAATAAGCATCTGGCTCGGATTCACTGGCTTTATCAGATAATCAGATATATTCGCCCCCACAGCCTTATCCATAATGCTCTCCTCCTCGCTCTTAGTAAGCATTACTATCGGCACTGCGGGTGCTATCTTCTTGAAATGCGATAACGCCTCCAGCCCGCTTAACCCAGGCATCATCTCATCTAAGAAGATAAGGTCTATTGGCTGCTTCTCCAGCAGGTCCAGCGCATCGTCCGCATTGGTTGAGCTGTGAATTTTATAGCCCTTCTTTTCTAAAAAAATTATGTGGGGTCGGAGCAACTCTATCTCGTCATCAACCCACAGCACATTAATCTCGCTCATGTATTCCTTTTCCTTTCCAATCGTGCGCAGCATTACGGCGCTCAGCCCTGCACCATGCGCTTCTCAAAGCGTAAAGGTATCATTTTTCTCCATTTCCCCCAAAACAAACCTATGCTTTCCTCCCTCAAAGCCCTATCCCTCGCCTATTGAGAGTCCTTTGGTACTGCCGTGCGTAGCGCATGTGCTGCTCCCCCGTACGCGAAAAGTTGTGCCGCCCGCTAAAATCATCCTTCGCGCAGAAGTAGAGGTAATCATGCGTCTCGTAGTTGAGCACTGCATCTACTGCAGTTATTTCGGGAAACGCAATCGGTCCCGGTGGCAACCCTAAATGGATATAGGTATTGTACGGCGACTCCACCTGCGTATGGACAAAAAGAATCCTTTGAAGCGTAAAATCGCCAAGGGCATACTTAATCGTCGGGCACGCCTGCAACGGCATGTTTGCCCGCAACCGATTGATGTATACCCCTGCCACACGGGGCATCTCATCTTTGTACCGCACCTCCTCCTGCACGATTGATGCCAACGTGGTAACCTCAGCCTCCGTAAGCCCAGTACGCTCCAAACGCTCACGCCTCCCTGAAGTCCAAAACGCCTCCCACTCCCGATGAAGCCGGTCAAACAGCTTTTCTAGCGTCACGTCCCAGTACACTTCATAGGTGTTCGGCACCACCATCGCAGGGAACTCCTCCACGGTGAACCCATAGCGTGCCGCCAGCGTGGAGTCCCAAAGCGCCTTCGCCAGCACGGACGAGTCAAGCCACAGCTGGTGCGCCAACCGCCCCGCCATCTCTTCGCGGGTCCGCACGCTCGGCACAACGAGACGCACCGCGGCCTGCCTATGGCTCGCAATCATATTCGCCAGCGCACGGGTGGTCGTTCCCCTGCGCACCTCGTACCGCCCCCCGTAACACTTCTGGTCAAAGTTCCTCACCCTACAAAAACGCTTGAACTGCCCAGCGTCTCTAATCACCCCCTCTTGTTGCAGCTGCACCGCTACGCTATCAAATGGAGTCCCTGGCTCAATGAGTACAATCCAGCTCGCCTCGTCAAATGCTGTGTTACTGGCCCAGTAGGCTCTTCCATAACGCAGCGCAACCCACGCTGTCACGCCTCCAAGAAGGAGAAGAGGCAGTACCAGCAGCGTCAACCACCGATACCGCCGCACGCAGCGTAGACCACATTTGCTCCCTTGCGAACTATTCTGCATCTGGATTCATCCTCCTTCTGTTTTTAAAGTCTACAAATTGAATACCAAGCGAAACATTCGCCCTTCGCCCCATGCAAACACAGAGAGGCCTTCCCCGCGCTCACAGGGAAGGCCTCTCTCTACGTGTTGTAGACAAAAGCTACCTACGCACCACCAACTTCAACGCCTTACGCTCGCCGCTTTCCGTCTGGACAATCACCACGTACACCCCCTCTGCCATATGCTCCACGCTCACACGCAGCTCCTTCTCGCCATGAACTGCCTGGCTCATCACCTGCACACCCGTCACCGTATAAACCGCTATGCGCTTCGCATTCTCCACGCCATGGAGCACCGTTGCCACGCTCGCTGGGTTCGGATACATCTCCACGCCAGCCAGCAGCTCGCTCTCCACAGGGGTCGTGCTTCCATTGTTCTGGACTATCTTCTGCAGCACGAAGGTGAAGTCAAGACCATTCTTTTCAACATGCACTGGCCCGCTGCTCGCCTCCTTGTACCCCTCTGCGCTCACCGAGATGTTGTAGTCTCCTACAGGAACACTGAACGCTACGCAGCCAGACTCTTCCGTCACTTTGTCGTCGAAATTGGGAACCTTAACCGTCACACCCTTCACCGGCTTCAAATCCTGATCCACCACGAACACGTGCAGGTATACATCGTTCGACTCCCACTTCGCCGTCAGCGTGATGTCGGCGTTCACCTCGTTACCAAAGTCGTACTCCGTATCATCCGGTAAGTACCAGCCCTTGAACGTGTAGCCCTCCTTCTTCGGACCAGGCACCGGCCTACTTGCCCGATCACCCTCGTTCAGACTCTGCCCCCGGGGCGCCGGCTTGCCGCCATCCGCATCGAACGTCACCGTGAAGGTGGGCATCGTGCCGTCCGGCGTCCAGCTCGCCATCAGCGCGATGTCCCCAGTCACCTCCTGTTTGAATTCGTACTTCGCATCGCCGTAATACCAGCCTGCAAAGGTGTAGCCAGCCTTTTCGGGAGCGTCATTTGGCGCGGCCGCCTGTTTCCCCTGCTCCACCGATACCACCAGCCGCCCATTGCCGTCCTTAAACATCCCCCCTGCCGCATCGAACGTCACCGTAACCTGCTTTGGCAGCTCCGGACCGCCCTTCTGCTGCAATCGCACTACAACCGTCATGCCGCCTGCGACCATCTCCACGCTGCCCTGAGCCTCTTCGTAACCATCGCACGCCACCCTGTAGCTATACTTCTTGCCAGCCTCCTGCCCCAGGAACGTCGCCAAGCCCTCGCTGTCCGTCTCAATCTCCCTGCCATCCGCCTTTACTATTGCCTTTTCCAACGCACGCCCTTGCCCATCCTGCACCAAGAAACGTAGCGCTGGCACTTTCGCATCCTTCCATTTGGCATACAGAATTTTATCTTTGTCTATCTTGTTTGAAAAGTCCCATTTCTCCCATGAACCATCGGGTTTGAACTGCCACTCAACAAACTCCTGAAGAACCTTCGTGGGAGTCTCAACCTCATCTCCCTTTATTGTAGAATCCTTCACCACATATTTTATGAACTCATCAGCACCATCTTTAAACCTCCCCCCAACAGCCTTAAATGTCACTTTACGTAGATTAACCAATGTCCCCTTCTTCGCCATCCGCACCTCTATCCTCGTACCATTCTCCGGCATTGTCACACTACTTTCAACTTTATTATATCCATCCTTTATCAAGGTGTAATCACGACTTGACCCATCCTGAAACCGCAGACTAAACTCCGCAACCCCCTGGCTATTCGTCTTCTTCTCAAACGTTCCATCCCAATCTTCAACCGTCACTTGTACGCCATCCAACGGCTTCCCCTCTTCATCTAGTACCACGAAAGACAACACTGACTTTTGTCTTTCCAAAAGTATAATCGAGGGAGACACCTTCCCATCGTTTTCCACTTTCAGCTCAACACTATCCTTAGTGATGTACCCTCCCGCCTCCACCTTTACGTTCTTATACTCTTTTCCTCCCTGCACGCTCAGCCGCACCACCCCATTTACATCCGCACTCACCTGCTGTACGCCAATCGACACCTTTGCGTTAGGAATTGGATGGCCAGACTCGGCATCGTACACCCGCACCGCTACCTCTACAATCTGGCTGAGATCCACCGTATCCGGATAAGCCTTGCCTTCCCCATCTACCCTTATGGGCAACGTTACCGTCCTCTGCTTGCCGTCAACCTCTCCCGTCACCGTCACAGTACCACCTCGAACTTCTGGCACGTCTGCTACTTTCGCCTCTCCGTTACCATTGGTATCACCATCGTGACCCGTACCCCCGTCATCCACTATTCTCACCTTCGCTTCAGGCACTGCATCCTTGCCATTCACCACCGTCACACTTACTTCATTCCCTGACCACTTCGCATCCAGCGTGACTTCTTTCGTCAACTGCGCGCCGAATTTGTACTTCGTGCCATTCAACTGCCACTCCTTGAATTGGTATCCATCCCGCTTCGGTGTATCATCCAATTCTGATAACTTCCCATTCTTGGGTACCCACACCTCGTAAACCTCGCTCCCATCAGCAAACCTTCCACCGGCCGCATTAAACGTTGCTTTCACATCATCTTTCCTCCCCAACGTCACTACAACCGTGATGCCTCCCTTCGGCAACTTCACCTCCCTCTTGATACTATCACCTCCAAACCGCACTTCGTAACCGTACTGTGAACCAACCTCAAGCCCCGCAAACGCCGCGCGGCCCTTTGCGTCCGTCTCAAACGTCACTTCGCTCACTGTCACTTTTGCATTTTGTAGCTCATGCCCTTCCGTATCTTTCACCACGAACCGCAGCATCGGCTGGGAGAGATCTATCACGCTGGGATTCGCATTCCCCTCACTATCAACCGTCACCGGCACTACTATCTGCCCTTCCGTCTGGGTCGTCACCTTAACGTAACCACCTTTCACCTCCGGCACGCCCCGCAGCGCCGCTACGCCTTCTTCTTTATTAGTCAAACCGTCCGAAACGCCCGAACCGCTCTCACTGAATATCGCCACAGAAGCTCCAGCCACTGGTTCAGAACCGCGCACCACCTTGATCCTTACTGCGTTCCAATCCAACTCAATTACGCTTGGATCAGCCTTGTTCTCGTCTATATCAATATCTCCATGCTGCACCGCGTAACGCGCTGCCTTAGCTTTATACCTATACTTGCAATGCGGAAACACCCATAGATCGGCTTCACCTAAGTTATTTGTCACACACTCCTGCGCCCCAAGGAACAACCGTGCATCTCCAATTGGATGTTTATCTCCTTTATCTATCACTTTCACCTTCACTTTCCTACAATCCGCAATACGCAGCACCGGCGGCTGAATCACTCCCTCTTCATCTATTGTCACCGGCACCGACACCGTACGCTTTTCGCCATTTGCATCCTCTACTTCTGCCGAAACTGTTCCTCCTATAGGGGCTGGCACATCAGAAAACACATAAACACCCTTCTCGCTTTTGCCCGCGTCCGCCGAACGCTCCACCCCCTCATCATCCATGAGCTTCACTACGGCACCTCTCGGCGCACCCTTCTCGTCCACCACTTGAAACGTCACAGCTCTATGCTCCCTATTCATCTTCAGCACAACGGTCGCATCCTTCCATCTAGGCTCTGCCCATACATCACGGTAGTCCTCGTAGGATTTTGCAGTCACGTAGAAGCTGTAACTCCCACCATTTATCAATTGCGGCTTCGCTACCCCATCGCCGTTTGTCAGCACCCGTTGTCGCCCTACCGTTACCGTTGCCCCTGCAATTGGCGCTCCAGTTTTCGCATTTTCTACCCGCACTGGAATCTCCACAGATTGGGAAACATCTACACTGCTAGGATGCGGCCTACCTTCTCTGTCAATACTAAACGGTACAGTAACCGTCTTTCCATTGGCTGTCACTGTAATACTACCGCCTTCCCCAATTGATTGTAGATTGTGAAATTTCACCAGCTTCCGCCATGTGTCGTTACCTCCTTCCTCCTCAGCTTCCCAGCTAACGCCATTCGCATTATCTATCTCTACGCGAATAGGCCCCTGCAAGTTATTGCCGCCATCAGTAACTCCTATAGCAATGTAGTTATCCGATTTCAACGTCTCTACAAGGTAGCAATACGCATCAGGCGACGACAACTTGTACAATCCTTCGCGGATACCATTCCCAACGCTGATTAGCTCTGTATAGAACCTCTCTCCTGTGGCATCCTCATAGTAAATCCCACTTACTATATGTCCCAAATTCAGCATCTTGCACCGTACAATCAAGCTCTCGCCAACTTCTACTTTATCGAACTCCTTCACCTCTGTATCATCCGATTGACGGCGAAAACTAATCTCATAATCACCATGCCCCCCACCCGAAGCTCCGCCACAGTATCGAAAAGTAACCGCAGCCGGTTTAAACGTCGCCCGCACCGTCACATCGCCCTTTGGCATTGTAAACTTCCGATTGTGAACCTCGTATGCATCGCTACTTCCAGCGATGGAGTAGGTTATCTTATCTACTTCGTAACCTTCCACAGGGTACGGCTCAAGCTTAATCTCGGCGCCCGCCTTAGCCCCTTGCGCCAAGGCGGATATAGGGGCAACGTTCACCGTTCCATACTTCATTGACTTCGCAACATACACTCTGTACAACCAATCGGGATCCTCTTCAAATTCCGCCTCCACGATCACATCGCCTTTCGGCATTACAAACGTCCCCCTTACTACGTTCTTATTCAGATTTGTTGGAGCCGCTGCCACATCTATTCTAGACTTCCCACTCGGAAGTGCAGCCAACGTGTAGGTCAATGTTTTCAACTTATAGGATGCATCGGGGTATACGAAAACTTCCACCGTACCTCCATGCGCCACCTCCGTAGCACTCGCCCTCACCGTACCATGCTCTGCTGGTTTTACCTCCACTTTGAATTTACTCTCCGAATCCTCCGTGAAGGTAGCCTTCACAGTAACCGAACTCCTAGGCATCGTGAATGATCCATTACCATCTATCTGTACCTTGCTCCCGGTGCCGTCCACGCATTCCAACACATCAAGCTTATACCCCTGATCCGCTTCTACCGTGAGTGCAATCGTTTCTTGCCACTTCGCTTTGTCCTTATCAGAAGTCACTTTACCTCCCGCAGAAGCCTCACATGTAATCGAAAACTCATACTCCGGATCCTCTTCAAACTCCGCCGTCACTCTCACATCTGCCGCCGGCATAGGGAAAAGAACCTTTCCCGCCGAAACGCCAGCCGTTAAATCCACACAGCTCTCATTCGTCCCTTCGCTATACCTATAATCTAACTTCTTAAGCTTATAGCCCGGCTGTGGTTCAATCGTCAGCTCAACCTGTGAACCGACTAGCTGCCCGCTACGATCTAGCTTAACGACACCTTGGCTCACGCCCCCATCCACTGTCACCTTATACCTATGCAACTCAATCGTATTACCGTCACCCGCACCGGTTTTCGCCGCAGTTAATTTGAGGGTACCCCCTTCAGCATTATACTTGCTATGGGTAGCTACAATGCTGTACTTCCCCCCTTCTATTAGGCCCAATTTCGCCTCGCCTTGACCATTCGTATTGACGCGCTGCGCGCCCACTACCACTGCGGCCTCCGCAACCCCAACTCCACTATTATCAACGTCAATCACCTTCACTGTCACTTCAATCCGGCTTGATAGATTTACTTCATTGGGTGAAATACGCCCATCGTTGCCAACCGTCACCGGCACCGTAACCTTTTCGGCCGGATCTTTCGGATTTTCCACCGTAATAGTTCCTGTTAGCGCTGGAACACCCCCTATGTCCGCATTACCATCATTCCCTGTTATTCCATCATACTCGTGGCTGCTCCCATCTGTAATGATTACCTTGGCTCCGCTCACAGGCGATGTTGCCTCGCCCACATACACCCTCACCGTGTTCGTAGATGCCACCTCGTTGAATACTGCCTTCACGGTAACGTCCGACCCCGGCATTTCGAAAGCTCTTACTATCCCCAACGCAAAAGATTTGCCATCGAAAGAGTACGAAATCTCTTTCACTTCCCAGCCAGGCTCGGCATCCACGGTCACCTCTATCTTTTCCTCAACGTTCGCCTCCTTGAGCGACACGCTCACCTTCCCCTGGCCCTCTGTTTCTGTATTGACGGTAAACTTCTGGTTCTTATCTACCTCAAACTTTACCTCAAGTTTTACTGCATATGGCGGCATGGTGAAACTACTATTGGACAAATCCAATTCCACCTTCCTCCCGCTAACCGCCTCATTATAACTGACGCTTGCAAGCTTATACCCGCTTTTCGGCGTAACTGTTAACTGAACGATATCGCCTGCAAAGGCCTCTTGTAGTCCTGGTTTAACTATTCCGCGCTTCTCGTCTTGCGCTACAGCTATTTCATACACCTCGCCGTACACCACTTTTATGGTGGTAGGCTTATTGATCTTCAGCACAGCTTCCCCCTGTGACTCTCGCACGTAGTCACCTCCGCTATGCTCTTTCCCATCAACCAGCAGCTGCTTTATTCTCTTCCCAGGTTTACCCTGTATCGCCACTCTAACCTGAGTCCCCACCTCCACTGCTTCCCCACTCGCAAGCTCTTCCCCTACAGCAGTGGTCACTTTCAGACCTTCATCCGTATCAAAATACACGCAGGGTCCCCATTCTGCCACCAACGTTTTGTCTGCACCTATCTTCGTCCTGAAGTCAAAGGGGGCACCACTTCCATCCGCCCAGTACCTGAGCAACCAACCCTCTCGCCATACGTTCGGCTGCTCTGCATACCCATCCGAATCTATCCGTTGCAAACCTCCCTCCAGCACTCCGCCATTCGCATCAAACCTCACTATATATACTTTCTTCCACTTCGCTCGCAGCTTGATATCTCCCGTAACAGGCCGAGAAAAATCGTACGACTCCCACGTGCCCGGCGTACTCTCTACCTGCCACTCCACCAAACGGTGGCCTTCCTTCGTCGGCGCCGGTCTCAGCTCCCTCGCCGCTTCTTCTGCAAGCACCTCTACTTCCGCGCTTGTCTCCCCTCCAGCCAAACTCCCCCCATCAAAATCAAAGCCCACCTTGTAAACATTAACGTTTTTATCTTCCAGCTCCCACTTAGCGTACACACTCTTCGCTTCTGTCACCTGCAATTTGCTCACCAATCCGCTATACTGAGCATCACTATACCAACCCCTAAAAATAAATCCCGGCTTCTCTGGTATATACTCCAAGGCCTCCAAGTTCAACATCTCGCCCTCATCCACCTTTTGCGGATTCTCTTCTAGCGTCCTCAACAGCCCGCCAGCTAGATCAAAGGTCACCGGAAACACTTTCTTCCACTGCGCTATGAGCGCAACGCTACTTCCTGCAACCGCTATATCCCGCACTGCTTGTTCATCGCGGTATGACTCTCCTTTATCTGTTCTCCATTCGTCAAACCGATACCCCTCTGCCGAATACTGATTCCTGCTCAGCTTCTCCATAACCCCTACAGGCACCTTCTGGGCATCCATAATGCCCTCCACTTTCACTCCCGGCGCGGGCGCCCCGCTATTGTAATTCACCCGGTAGTAGCCTTCTGCGAAAGCCACACGAACGTATACTATCCCTGTGCCTACCACCCATGTATCTGACGTGCCTACTCGCTTCGTCACTGCCCCGCTCACCGTAACCGCTGGCAGCTCCGCCGCTTTCCCTTGGCTTACTACCCGCACTCGCAGTAACTGCCCCTCCTGCAGCAAGGCCCCATCGCTGAGCATATGACCCCCTTCGTCTCGCACCTCTAACTCCCCGCCCAATTGGCTGTTCTCAACCTCCACAACGAGCTGCGACTTGTGCGCCCGCAGGAACCCAGCACGAACCACAAGGTCTCCTGCTAACTCCGCACCCAGCTCGTACAACGCCCCGCTCTCGTGGGGCAATCCATTCACTTGCAGCACCCCTCGTTGATTGCTCGGAAAGGGGTAGCTGCTTATGGTCAACGCCTCCCGCCTTGCCACCAGCTCATCCAAAGCGTCTCCATCCCTTAGCTCGCGCCCCGCCGCATCAAACACTCTCACCTCCCCGCCCGTCGGAACCAATATGCACAGCCTATGCTTTACCTTCGATACCCTATCACAAAACTGGGCCTTGACGTAGAAATTCCCTTCTCCCACTTCGCACGACACGCCCTTGCCTTCCTCCGCTTGCAGCTGAACCTGTTGATTGAAAAATAGCGCCCGCAGCTGGCTCTTCCCAGCCACTCCGCTCGCCGTTACCCGCAGCCGATCCTGCGCCTTTACTTCTGCTCCATGCTGCAGCCGCTCCACCTGCGTCCCTCCGCGCAGCATTCGCTCTACCTTCACCTCGCCCTCCCCCTGCTGGTCTACCACCAGCACGTACGAATTCTGCTCCGCCATCACCGCCTCAACCTCTACATTGCACCCATCTGCAGGCACCACGTAGTAGTTCCCATTCCCCAGCAGTTCTCCATTCACTTTGAGCTGCACCAACCGCTTCCCTGCAGCCGGCTGTGCCGTGATGACCAACCGATCGCCCGGATTCACCGCATCCCCCGACTGCAGCCTCTCGCCATCCCGAAGCACTTCCACATCCCCAACGGGCCACGGCTCCCCTGCTACGCTCACATACAGCGTTTGCTCCGCCTTCTTCCCAATTACCGCTTCGATAAAAACGCTCCCTACCTTCGGCACTCCTACGCTTATCTCCTCTCCATCTTTCAGGCTACCCGCGGGCACTGCTCGCCCATTCACTAGCACTCCTACAAACTGGCCTCCTACTGAACTATACTCAACCTTCAACTTCACCTCCGATACTTCCTGACCTAGCTCAGCTCCTTGCTTTAGCTCCGTACCATCCGCTCCGTACACACTCAGCCGACCTTCTCCGCGTACCCCATACGTAACCACCCGCTTACGCTTCGTACGCCACACCCCTACAATCTCAACGCTCTCTGCATCCGCAGGCACCTTCCATGCCCCGCTATAACCCATCCACAAACTCTTCCCCGCTGCCCCAGCTACTATCTGACCATTGATGACGATGCTCTCCAGGCTCGCATCCACTCCCATCGCCGTGCACAGCCCCTCCTCGACGCGGTAGACAAGCCGCGCCCCTTTCGGCACCTTGGGCATCGCAACGCCCCAATCCACTTCTCGCGTCTGGTCGTACTTCACCACCAGTCTTTCCGCCACTTTTCGCTCCGCCCCATCCAAATATTGCTTCGACGCAAGGGGAACAAAGCCCTTATCTACCCTGCGTATGTATATGTCTAAATCCTTACTCCGGTCAACTTTCCCCCAGTACGCAGATCCTTTCACCTCGGAAGCGGTCGCTCTTTTTAAGCCCAGGCCCTCGCCCCCATTGGCTACCGTAACCTCATAGCTCGGATCGTTCGACTCGGGCGGGTACACTACCCACGCATAATCGCTTGGATCCTGCGTTAGCTTTGCAGGGTCTTTGGGAATCCCTAAAAGGAAAGAACTCCCAGCCTCCTTGCGAAACGGATCCCCATCTTTTATGGGGTAAATCTTACCCGGGTTACCCTGCCCATCGCCGCACACATCCACTATGATGCTTGCCTCCACGCCCTCCCCTCGCTCTATATGCACCACAGGAGCCGGCGCTTGTAGCACGCTAAACTCTGCGCCCACTACAAATTCAGACCGCGCTGCATCCTCCTTCTGCACCTCGTAATCTACAGATACATCTGCTAATTTTCTTCCTGACGCCGCCCCTATCTTCTGCTCTTTCCCATTAATCTCTATACGCTCCACTGCGGTCTCTGCCCCCACGCTGCCCTTCGCTCTCACTCGCAGCTGCTGACCCACCTTCAGGGTCTCACCCTCTTCCACCATCCGCCCAGTATGCATATCCATCACCGTGAGGTAGCCTTTCCCTTCCGCATGCACCACTAGCGCGGGCTTGGAATCCTCCCTCACAAATATCGCCTTCACGTAAACGTCTGTCATCTCTGCCCGTACCGGCAAAAAATACTCATTCGTCTTTTGCAATTCCCCAGGATTAGCCACCTCAATCCGTTTCCCATTAACCTCAAAACCCGCTACGTTCCACCCTGCATCCGCCACCAAACGAATACTTACCTTCTCACTCACCTGTGCAGCCACTATACCCGATGCCGCCACATCTCCAGCGAACAGCATTTCTCCATTCTTATACACCCTGTCTTTCTCCTTCGCATCGCGCACCTCCACTCGCCCTGATCCTTTCACGCTCCACTGCAGTATCGGCGGATCAAATAGCGCTATGTTCAGCTTATTCTTTTCATTTGAAATGAACTCCACGAGCACATCCCCATGATCCGGCACCAAAAACTCATCCCCAGGAACGAAATCTTGCCTATTCACGCGTAGGCTCTTAGCCTTGGCGCCATCCGTTACCAACACCCTTAGCCGATCGCCCGGAACTAAGTAATCTCCTTGCTTCAGCTCCTCGCCTCCTCGCTTCACTACAACCCGCGCCCCCTCTCCTATCTCGCTCACTATCAACACCTGTTGATGTTTTTCCTTCACAAATACTCCAACCACAGTCCGCGGCTCGTTCTGCGATAGCCGAAACGACCTATCGTCCACCAATGCCCCATCTAGCAGAATCGCCGCCAAACGACTCCCTGCTTTCGGCTCCGCCAAAATCAAAAACTCGTCTCCAGCCTGACACAAATCGTTCGGACGAATCCCATAGGGACGGAACTTTTTTCCATTTTCCTCCGCCTTCGTCACTCCTTGCAGCGGGTAGCGAGACTCCCCATCCAACGGCACGGTGTTTACTTGAAATCGCTTCCACGACCCATCTCCCAACGTCTTCGTTATTATGTAGCGCCTATGCTCCGTAGCCCTTGATAGGCTCACATCTAACCATACATCCCCCTCTGCCATTCGGTACGTAAAAAGGGTTGACTTGGCTCTCTTCTTTCCCTGCGACTCCCCATTTATCGACACATCGGTAAGGTCAAACGCTGTAACACTTCGCACCGTCAAAACGGAACTGCGGCCATAGGCATACGTTCCTCCATTGCTCAGTTTCACATCCCCCGGCTTCCCTTCTTCCTGCGCAACCAAATGCTTCTCTTCCCTTTTCGTATTATAATAGTTCACGTGCAGCAAAAACTGCTTTCGCGCAAACCTCACCCCTACGTGCAAATCTTTACCCTTTTCTACCCGCACGCCCATTGATGGCCCCGCATCTTTTTGCACCACGCCGTTCACTCGCCACTCGGCCACGCCCCACCATTCCGACTCAATGCCAAAGTCTAGCATCTCTCCTCGATCGCCCTTCGCATCCTTGGCTAGCTTCACTTTGAACTCTAGCATCACGCCTGCCTTCACCTTTGGGTTAACCGACGCCGCTGGCACGTAGTCACTCCCACCCACGCTTACCCACAGCTCGCCCCCCTTCTCGTGGGTTCTCCGATTCTGGGGTACCCCATACTCGTCCCGCACGAACGTGTTGTCGTAGCTGTCAAATACGCTCGCAGTAACAAACACCTCATCCCCAGCTTTCTCAGCCCGAACCCCTACTGGCAGCAGCAATACCGCCATGAGAAAACACCCTATGGCCACCACCATTCTCTTTTTCATTGTACTCAACTTTTCCATGTTTCTTTTTTCTGCTAAATTCTCACCGCGCTCCATACCAGCCATATGCACCCTCCACATAAAGACGTTTTTATAAATTCCCTTCTCAATCCCGCGCCCACTTTTCGCCGCACGCAGTCAATTAGAATAACGTGAAAGCGGGGGTAATTGTTACCGAAAGGCAAATCGAAGGGCAAAGGGGAACACGCTGGGTGTAGGAATCGCAGAACGAAGTGCAAATTATCTTCTCCATTTAGTAAATTCAAGGATACCGTTTCGTTGGGGCATTCATTGCATTCATCCAAGATTTCACCCCGTTCACCCCTCAAAAAAGGCCCATTCGTCCAATAAGGAGGGAGCATTTGGTAGACCTGAAGCGCAAAATGCAAGAAAATGTCCCTCCGCACCCTTTTGGCTGTCAACTTTTTAATAATGTGGGTATCCGCATTAGTCCCCAAATTATATGTACGCATGCAATGGGCTGCCAGGGTCAGTCTTGCAGACTGTTTTGCCCTTGGGGGCA
>CALHSW010000003.1 GCA_938038735.1 uncultured Bacteroidia bacterium
TGCACGCAATGCCCTCCCAAAACAACCGCATAAAATTTATGCGACCAATGCAGCCCCGTCCGAAGGACGGTCTCTCAATAGCCGGGGGTTTTTAAACCCCCGGATTCTTGCCTGCAAGGCAAAACAGTCTGAAAGACTGACCCTCATGACCTTTCGCTAGAACCACATACACAAGGCCCCTCAAAAATCCACATGAACCCTCCACAATGCCCCCTCCATATAACCGCATAAATTTTATGCGGCCAATGCAGCCCCGTCCGCAGGACGGTCTCTCAATAGCCGGGGGTTTTTAAACCCCCGGATTCTTGCCTGCAAGGCAAAACAGTCTGAAAGACTGACCCGCGTGACCCACCGCACGGCCCCATTGCGCCAATCCTTACACCCCTACTGCCCAGCCGCATTTTCCTTCCGCAGTATCCCTTCCAACCCCCTTACGCTCCCGCCAATTTGTTCTACCACATCGTTCGGGTTCATCGCCAGCTCCCCGAGCACTTGGCACGCCAGCTCCCCCGCTGCGGAGTGCACCAGCACCGCGGCCAGGCAGGCAAACTCCACGCTCGGCATCCAGGCCAGCAGCCCGCCCAGCAATCCGAGCAGCACGTCACCGCTGCCGCCAGAGGCAAACCCTGCGTTAGGGTGATTGCTAACAACGCATTGCCCCTGCGAGTAGATCCTTGTTATTTCTTGTTTCAATATTAGAACCCGCTCGGGCGCAGCGGCAAAGCGTGCCGCCGCACCCTCTACGGAGAGGCCCGCGGAGAGTTCCTCGGCGAAGAGCCGTTTGAACTCCCCCATGTGGGGCGTGAGGACTAGAGGGGCAGAGACCGCGCGAAGGTTGAAGGGATGCCCCCCATTGCCTTCGGGCGACACCGCCCACAGCGCATCGGCATCTAGCGCTAGCGGGGGCAGTGCGGGCTGCGACAGAATTTCCCTTACCCCCTCCGCTGTTGCCGTTTCGCGCCCAAGCCCTGGTCCCATGGCTATCGCGGTGTACCGTGCGGGCGTGCCGATGGACTCCAATGGGGCGTTCCAATCCATCACGTGTGTCATCACTGAGGGTATGGCAATGTTCAGCTGCACATCGGCTCCCGCCGGGTGCGCCACAGTCACCAACCCGCATCCCGACCGTGCTGCCGCTTTGGCGGCCAGCACCATGGCGCCCGTCATGCCCTTGCTGCCCGCGATGAGCAGCAGGTGCCCCATGTCGTACTTATGGCGTTCGGGGCGTAGCTTCTGCGCAAAGGCATTTCGCAGCGCGCCGCGCAGGCGCGAGGCTAAGAGAGTCTCTGAGAGGTAGAGCGTTTCCATTGCCATTGTTCTAGAGTGTCGCTAATGGGGTATACACTACTGGAAATCCATCGGTAGAAGGATTTTTTAATGGGCTACTTCCCTCTATTCACTGACAGTCGAATTTGCCCCGCTAAGGGAATCCCCGCTAGCCGTTGGCTGCTAATCACGAATGACTGTACGTTTTTACTAGCCTCTAACCGCCGTTCTCCCTACGCTTTTACCGCTGCCAGCGTCCGTTCTATCAGCTCGTCCATCGCCTCGGCGTAGTCTACCTTCACCGTCTCCTCCCGCCGATTATCGATGGCCAGCGTGATGGTCACAGCCCGGTGCCCCAGCATGGCGGCCAGCGCGTTGAGGGGCCCCGACTCCATCTCCATGTTCAGCACCCGCTCCCCATTGTATATAACGTTGCTTGCCGCATCGAATAGTGCTTGGTTCGTGGCGTGTAGCCGCAGCTGCCGCAGCTGCGGCCCGTAGAACCCGGGGCAGCAGTAGGTTATACCCTTCCTGCCCAGCGGGGCGAGCTTTGTCACTAGCTCCGCATCGGAGCGCACGGCGTAGAGACTCACGAGTTGCTGGTTACCCAGCGTGTAGAAGGCGCTGGTGAAGGCGCGCACCGCGCTGGCCTCAAAGATGGCTGGCCCCTCCTGGTAGAGCCATGGGATGAGGTCAAAACCGATTGATAGGCTGGTGATGATTGCCTCGCCGTTCGCAATGTCGCTGCGTAGAGTCCCCGATGTCCCTATGCGGAGTAGCGATAGGCTGCGGGGCTGCTGGTAGCAGCGGCGCGAGGCGAAGTCTATATTCACCAGGGCATCCAGCTCGTTGAGGGTGATATCGATGCAGCCTGCCCCGATGCCGGTCGACTGCACGAGTATCCGCTTGCCGTGGTACTCCCCCAGCATGGCGCGGAACTCCCGCGTGTTGGCAATCTCTTCAACCCCCGTGAGATGCCGCCCCACGGTGGGCACCCGCCCGGGGTCGCCCACGAGGATCACCGTCTCGGGCACCTGTTCGGGGTACAGGTGCAGGTGGAATATTGACCCATCCTCGTTTAGGATAAGGTCCGATGCGGGGATCGGTTCTCCGTGTAGCTCTCGTTGCTTGCTGTTCATAGCCTTCTCGTTCAGTGCGATTTAGTCGTTCGGATTTTCTTTAGGATTCGGGGAGGATGCTGCGCGCTGCATGTACTGCTCCACGATGGCCCGTAGCTCTTCCGTTTTGAAGGGTTTGAAAATGTACCCATTCATCTCCGCCTGCGCGATGCGCTCCTTGATGCCGACCTCGGTGGAGGCCGTGAGGGCTACGATGGGCGTTTGGGCCTTTGCGTCAGCGCGTGTGCGTATCCGCCGAGCCGTTTCAAAACCATCCATCCCCGGCATGCGTAGATCCATAAATATTACAGCGTAATCGGTGGTATCTAGTTTTCGGAGTGCCTCTTCCCCGCTGAATGCAGCGTCGTTCGCAATGCCCCATTTGTCAAAATACTTACTGACTACCAGCACGTTAACTCTATTGTCATCAACCACTAAAATCCGTTCATTCCCTGCATTGGCAGGCCGCTGCGCAGCGCCTAGGCTCGGAGCCTCTTCCTTTTTATCCTGTAATTCGTTTGCAGTAGCCCCAATGAGGTCAGCGCTGATGAGCGGGAGTGTGGCCTGCATGGTGCACCCCTCGCCGAGCCGGCTGAAGGTGCTGATGGTGCCGCCGTGCATCTCCACGAGTTGCTTACTGATGTATAGCCCAAGGCCCGAACCCATTTTCTTCGACGCCTCCGCCCCTCGCTCAAAGGGGGAAAAAAGACGTTTCAGAGTCTCCTCGCTAATCCCCGTGCCGGTGTCCTGCACCTCAAAGAGGATATCTCGGCTATTATGTAGATTCTTAACACGCAGCGATATCGTGCCGCTCGGGGTGAATTTCACCGCATTCGAGATAAGGTTGATTAGAATCTGCGAGAGGCGATGCGAGTCGCCTAGCACCATGGTCGGCAGCGACTCATCGTACTCAAATTCAAAGCGGAGGTGCGGGGATAGGAGCTCGTAGCGACTGTAGAGCATTTCCAGTAGGGGCCGCAGCGCGAAGGGCGTACGGCTAATAACGATTTTGCCCATGTGGAAACGTGATGAGTCAATCATGTCGTTGAGCAGCGTCATGAGCTGGTCCGCCACGCCGTTAATCGTTGTCACCAGCCGTTGCTGCTCCTCGTTGAGGGGCGTTTCTTGCAGGAGCCCCACCAGCCCTATGAGCGCCGAGAGCGGATTCCGTACCTCATGGCTAAACGTGGCGCCATAATCCTCGTTAAAGTTAATACTCTGCGCGTTGCGTTCGCGCGCCTCCTCCTCGCTGCATGGCGTTTGCTCCTCGGGGATGCGCACGCCCCAAAGGCAGAGCCACTCCTCCTTGCCCATGCAAACGAGGTCTGCGCATACGTTCACCTCTGCGTGTGCCCCTTTCTTTCCGCTGAGCGATAGCCGCAAGAAACGTGCGCTGCGCGTGGTATTCTCCCCAACCCCGTGCAATGCACGCCAATCGTCCTCTTGCATGAGGTCTCGGTAGTTCATTTTCAGTGTGTTGAGACCGCCATAGCCGAGCTGTTCGGCGAGGAGGGGCGATATGTACGACAGCTTCTCCCCGTTGAACACTAGTATCGCTACGCTCGGCAGACGCTCTAGAATGGTTATGGATCGACTTGGTAAATTGTATATCATGGAGCGTTCGTTTAGATGTTGTATTTCTTCCGGCTTTCCTTCCTGTTTACAAGCTAACCAACGACTCCAGCAGGGCGTTGGTGCGCCTCTCGGCGATGGGTAGCGTGGTTTCAATTGACTCAAACGGCATGGAGGCCGAGGCGTAGAACTTTATTTTGGGCTCCGTGCCCGAAGGGCGTACCGTGACGACTGACTCATTCTCCGTGATGAACTGCAGCGCGTTGGCTGGTTTTTGTATAACTAGGGTACTCGTTTTATCGGGCCCATTGGATATGGGTACCGTGCGGAAATCTACCACTTTGACAACCTTCTCCCCCGCGATTTCAACTGGTGGGGCGGTGCGGAGGGTTTGCATTATCTCCGCCATGGTTTCTTTCCCTTCGCTGCCCTCCAACGTGAGCGACCGCTGCGCCTTATGGGAGAATCCTATTTCATGGTAAATACTTTCCAAGTCGTCAATCGGGGTGCACCCGCGGCTCGCCGCCCACGCGGAGAGTTGCGCGAAGAGGCCGCATGCCTGGATCCCATCCTTGTCGCGCAGCTCGCAGCCGGCAAGGTAGCCGTGGCTCTCCTCCACGCCCAGCATGAAGTGCCCCTTGTTGCCAATCGTGTCGATGAGTGACGCGATGTACTTAAAGCCGGGGAGCACCGTGTAGGTTGTTACGCCGTAGTGCGCCGCCAACCTATCGAGGAGCGGGGAGGTGACGATGGTGCGTACCATGTAATCCTTCTTTGAGGGACGTTTTGAACGCTTACGTATCTGCAGAAGGTAGTTGGCGATGAGGAGACCTATCTGCTCCCCGTCGAGCCGGACGAGCGTGCCGTGGCGGTCGGCCGCAAAGGCTCCCATGCGGTCCGCATCGGGGTCGGTGCCCAGCACGAGGGTAGCCCCAGTGCCCTGTGCCTGCTCCACGGCGAGCGCCATGGCGTTAGGGTCTTCGGGATTGGGAGAGGGCGTCGTTGGAAAATCGCCGTCGGGGATGTTCTGTTTTGATACCACCGCCACCTGGCTGAAGCCCAGCCGTTTGAGCAGCAGCGGTGTAAGCCCAGCGCCCGTGCCATGCAGGGGGGTGTACACTATCTTGAGCCCGCTGCGCTGCGGGCGCAGCGCCGGCGTGAGGTCCTTCTCCACCAGCTGGTTGAGGTAGGCCTCGTCCACATCCGCACCGATGGAGATGATCAGGTTGCGATCGCCTCCGCGCTTCACATGCTCAAACTTCGTGATGCCGGCCATGGCGGCCAGCACCCCGGCGTCGTGCGGCGCCACCACCTGCGCGCCGTTGGCCCAGTAGAGCTTGAAGCCGTTGTACTCCTTCGGGTTATGCGAGGCTGTGATGGCTATGCCCACGTGGCAGCGTAGGGTTCGCACGGTGTAGCTCAGCTCTGGCACGGGGCGCACCCCGTCGAAGAGGTAGGTACGCACCCCGTTGGCCGCGAGCGTGTCGGCGCATACCGCCGCGAAGCGTTCGCTATTGTTGCGGCTGTCGTAGGCGATCACGGCCCGCAGCTCCTGCCCATCCGTGTAGATGGAGCCGATGTAGCTTGCTACGGCCTGCGCCGCTGCGGCTACTGTATATATATTGAGTTTGCCGGGCCCCGCCCCCATCAGGCCCCGCATGCCGCCCGTGCCGAACGTCAGCCGTTGCCCAAAGCTCTCCCGCAGCCCCGCGGGATCATTCTCCACCAGCCACATCACGGCTTCGCGGGTCTGCGGATCGTAGTCGTAGCCAAGCCACTCCTTCACTGCGGGGGCTAAATCTTCCGGAATCTGACTCACCATCTCTTGCTTTACTAAACTATTTTATCCCAGCTTTTTGTATTCCGCGACGCACTCCATGAGGGAGTCGTGCCAGTGCGGTATGTTTATGTTATATTCGTTCTGTATCTTTTGGCAGTTGAGCACGCTGAAGGCGGGGCGCGGTGCCAGCTGTGGGTACTCGGCGGAGGCGATTGGCGCCACGTGGCCCTGGCTGCCCAGCGCGCAGTATATGGCATGCGCGAAGTCGTACCACGAGGCTACGCCCGCATTGCTGCAGTGGTAGAGTCCGGGCCGCCATGCCGGGGCCTCCACTATTTTTAAGATGGTCTGCGCGAGGAATCCCGCCCACGTGGGGCAGCCCACCTGGTCGTACACCACCCGCGAGTCAACGCCCTCCAGCGCGCGCCGCGCCATGGTGAGAAAAAAGTTCTTGCCGTACGCGGAGTAGAGCCACCCGGTGCGCAGCACGATGGCCATAGGCGAGTCCAGCAGCGCCTTTTCGCCTTCCCGCTTCGTTTGGGCGTATACGCCCCGCGGCGCCACGGTGTCAAACTCTCCTAGCGGTGCGTTGCGCCCATCGCCTACCACGTAATCGGTTGAGATATGCACCAGGCGTATCCCCGTTTCATCGACTATTCGGCGCAGCGTTTGGGGCCCCTTGGCGTTTGCATTGTAAGCCGCTTCCCCCTCTTCTTCTGCCCTATCGACCGCCGTGTATGCCGCGCAATTCACGATCACATCGGGCTTTGCCTCTTGCGCAATGCGCATCCCATCGCCGTAGGAGGCCACGTCCCACTCCGCGCGGGGAAAAAAGCGCCATCCTCTCTGCTCCGCGCCGAGGGCCTTTAGCTGCTGCGCCAGCTGCCCCGATGCCCCGGCCACCGCTACGCCGCTCATAGGAGTCCCTCCCTTTGCGCCGCCTGCAGCGTGGGCCACTTCTTATCCTTATCGGAGAGGATAGGCGCATTCCCCTGCAGCGGCCACGCGATGCTCAGCGCGGGGTCGTTGTACGCAATGCCACCCTCGCTGGCGGCATGCCAGAGCGCATCGCATTTGTAGGTAATCACTGCCCGCTCCGAGAGTGCCAGGAAGCCGTGGGCAAACCCCTTGGGGATGTAGAGCGCCAAGTGGTTCTCATCGCTCAGCTCCACGGCGTAGTGCTGCCCGAAGGTGGGCGAGTCGGGGCGTATGTCCAGCGCCACGTCCAGGATGCGCCCCACCATGGCCCGCACTAGCTTCGTCTGCGCGTACGGCGCGCGCTGGTAGTGCAGCCCGCGCAGCGTCCATTGCTGCGAGCTGGAGCAGTTATCCTGTAGGTATTGCGCTGCCAGCCCATGTGATTGGAACTCAATCGCATGGAACTGCTCGTAGAAAAATCCCCGTGCGTCGCCGTGCACCACTGGCTCCACCACGTATAGCCCCGGTATAGGGGTCTCCTTGAATTGCATATCGTTGCTACCTCCTCTTGCCCTATTGGATTAATGAAGTCAAAAACGCGGCGTACGAACTCTTGCCCAGCTTGGCGATCGCCGCCTCGAGCTGCGCCCTACCGATGAACCCCTGCCTATAGGCTATCTCCTCGAGGCAGGCCACTGGGAGCCCCTGCCGCTCCTCGATGGTTTGGATAAAGATGGAAGCCTGCAGCAGGCTCTCCGGCGTGCCGGTGTCAAGCCAGGCCACCCCGCGGGGTAGCAGCTCTAGGCTCAGCGTCCCATCGGCGAGGTAGAGCTTGTTGAGGTCCGTGATCTCCAGCTCCCCGCGGGCAGAGGGTTTGAGCGAAGCTGCCCGGTCGCACACGCTTTCGTCGTAAAAGTATAGCCCCGTCACGGCGTGGTTCGACCGCGGTGCCTTGGGCTTCTCCTCCAGCGACAGCACCCGCCCCGCGGCGTCAATCTCCGCCACGCCGTACCGCTCGGGGTCCTTCACAGTGTAGCCGAACACCTTAGCCCCCTTCTGCAGCGCGGCGCACTGCGCCAGCTGCCGGCCGAGGCCGTAGCCGAAAAATATATTATCGCCCAGGATGAGGCATGCCGAGTCGCCCGCCAGGAATTCACGCCCGATGAGGAACGCCTGCGCCAGCCCATCGGGGCTTGGCTGCTCCGCGTAGTGCAGCTGTAGCCCCAGCTGCTCCCCGCTGCCAAAAAGTGCACGGAACTGCGGCAGGTCACGTGGCGTTGATATAATCAGAATTTCCCGCAGCCCCGCCAGCATCAGCACCGAGAGCGGGTAGTAAATCATCGGCTTGTTATACACCGGGATCAGCTGCTTTGACAGCGCCAGCGTCATTGGGTATAGCCTTGTGCCAGAGCCGCCTGCCAATATTATTCCCTTCATATTCGTCACCCATTTTCGTTCATGAAACCCCTTCGCTGCGTTTGGCTACAAAGCTTGTAGCCATCGCAACCCTGAAGGCAAAGGTACTCTTTTTCCTGCGAGTTATAAAAATCTATTGTGTCGTTCTTAGTGAGGGACGGGCGCATGCACCTAATCATTCATGGGGCATGGATTCTAGGCGCCCGAAACCTCGAAACGTCTCTGGGCTTCCACCGCTCGTCTCTCCCCGCCGTTTGGCCTTCGGGAGCCATTGAAACCATCGCGCGTTGGAGCTATACCGTCTTATGCCCTCCGCCGCGCCGCCGAGAGGCGTATAAATAGTTGATTTATAGGGATTTCCGTGTGTCGTTCCGCCCCAACCTTTCCCCCTCCAAATCCCTACCCTGTTCGCACTAAACCCAATTATTGCCGGCAATAATTGGGTTTGATGGTAGTTTGGTACCTGTTTATCAGTAAGATATAGTTTCTCATTGTGTTAGAGAATGCGAATCTTTATTTGTTTGTAAATGATTGTGCCATAGCGAAATACGAATTCACAAAACGCTTCTCCAATTATTGAGAACCCGATAGTTGAAGGGGCGCAAGGGGAAGGTGCAGCAAGGGAGGAAGCGAGAATAGTAGGTGTATGGATGGGCGCAATAGGGGCCGTGCGGTGGGTCACGCGGGTCAGTCTTTCAGACTGGCTTGCCTTACAGGCAAGAATCCGGGG
>CALHSW010000004.1 GCA_938038735.1 uncultured Bacteroidia bacterium
CTGCAGACGCGCGTGGAGATGGCGACGAGCGACGGGCGCATCGATATGGTGGTGGAGACGCGGGACTACGTCTACCTCTTTGAGTTCAAGCTGGACCGGCCGGCGGCAGAGGCGATGGCGCAGATCGAGGCGAAGGGGTACGCGGCGCCGTTCGCGCTGGATCGGCGGGCGGTGGTGAAGCTTGGGGTGGGCTTCTCCTCAAAGACGCGGAACATCGCGGAGTGCATCGTAAGGGAGGAGGGGAAGGCGGATGTGCGGATGGCCGTGCAGGAAGGGAAGCTGCGGGCTGTTGGAGCGTAGGGGATAGCTACTGCCGCCACCGCCCGCACGATGGGAAATGCATCGGCGCGCTGCGCCGCAATCTACGTCTCCGCAAAAAAGGCGGACCCTTCGGCCCGCCTTTGACTAAACTCTTTCACCTCCACTAACTCTAAACTACCTTTCCGCCCTACTGTCTGACTATCCTCAACGCCACCACTCGGCTTTTAACAGCTTCCTCCAATCTCTACTCTCCCTCATCCTACCGCAACAGCGTCACGCTCCCCTTCACATCAAACACACTTCCATCGTAGAACGTACCCACAGCACGCCACGCGTATACCCCCGTCGCGCAGGGCGCCCCATTGAAATACCCATCCCATCCTTTGTTCACATCTGTCGTTTGGAATATCTTCTCACCCCAGCGCGTGAACACCATCAGCCGGTAATCCTGCACGCTGCCCTCTATAAACGGATGGAACACTGCGTTGTGATGGTCTCGCGGCCCATACTCTCCACCTTGCCCTGTCGGCTGGAACGCCGTTGGGAACCGAATCCGCCCACTCCCATCCACAAATACCGCATCCTCTATCACCTTGCTCCCCTCGCACCCCTGCTGCGATAGGCCCGTCAACTTCACATTGTAACGGCCAGGCGCCTCGTAGGTGTGGCGCGGCGACTCTTCTAGGCTCGTTGCTCCATCCCCAAAATCCCATCGGAAACTGTGCGCATCTACGCTGAGGTTCAAGGCTTGCACCTCTGCCCCTGGTAGGAATACCCGCTCCGGCTCCACCTTGAACTCCACAACCGGCCGCTGGAACACCTCAAACACCAAGAACTGCTCTTGCGTTCCGCCAGGACCCTCCGCCACTAAACGCACGTGGTAGCTCCCCGGCTCATCGAACACATGCCTTGGCTCCGGATCGGTGCTCGGCTCCGTACCATCATCAAAGTACCACTTTGACGTCGTGGCGTACTTCGTGGAATTCAGCATCTGCACCTCCAGCGGCGGGCACCCGCTCATCCTATTCGCCGTAAACTCCACCATCGGCTTAGGCGCACGGATTATCACCTCCTTACGCGCCACCGACTTACAATGCCCATTGGTAACCGTCAACACTATGGGAATTATAAAATCATTCGCCGGGTCGCCCCATGTCTCATACACGTGCGGATCGGGCGATACGCCCTGCGAACTCTGCCCATCGCCCCATGCCCAATGGTAATCCCAACCATTCACTAGCGGTTGGCTCTGATTATCCACCGACACGCGCGTGCTCGGGAAGAGCTGCGCCGGGGGCGTCGCCTCGAAGCGAGCACTTGGCGATGCGTACACCATTACGTCTTGCACCACTGTATCGGAACACCCATAATCGGAATGGGCTACAAAGAACAGCTTATGGGTTACATCCTGCGGTGATATATTCACATACTGGTGCGCAGGGTTCTCCTGCGCCGAAATCCCACCATCCCCATATTCCCACTCATAGCGCGTCGCATTGATGGAATGGTTCGTCATCTGCACCTCAAAGGGCGAGCAGCCGCTCGTACCAGGCTGTATCCCATAATCTGCCGTAACCTGCGGATTCACAAACACCTGCTGGCTCGTCTCAGCCCAGCACCCCTCCAGCGTCTTAACCCGCTGCACAAGCACGTGCGCAGCCGGATCGGCTGTCATATTGCTGTAAACATGCTCCATACGCTGCCCTGTGTAGTCGCCTTGAAGCACCTTGCCATCCCCAAAGTCGTACGTATACTGCAAATCCTTTCCCTCGGCTTTATCCTTCAGCGCCAATGTGAAAGGCGAACAGCCGCGCGCAGCTCCCTCTATCTCAAAGCCCGATGTGGGTGTTGCGTGTACTGTCAACTGTGTCTTCCACGTATCGCCACATCCCTGTGCCGAGTTCACCCGCACCGACAAGTCAATCGTGCGGGTCGTCGTGCGGCTCTCGTTGCGGAACGTAAAGGTCGGCTCGGCCGCCAACCAGCGCTGCCCATCGCTCGCCTCCCACACGTACTGCCGCACGCCCGGTGCTGATTGGGTTTTATCCTTCACAGTCACCTCTAATGGGTCGCACCCCTCAGTGGCCGATAGTTCAAACCCCGCTATTACCCGCGGCCAAACCTCTATGGTCACATCTTTTTGCGCCTTGCACTCCTGATGGGCTGTAAGCCAGGTCTTCAGCACCAGGTGCTCCTTTTGCGACTCCGCTCTATCTAGATGCGGATTTTCATACGTCAGCTTTCCAGGCGACACCTGCGAACTCGTACCCTGTGTCCCCAACGCCCACGCGTACGAGTAGGCTGGCGAAGGCCGCGTGTTCACAATCTCCACCTCCAGCGGTGAGCAGCCCCCGCTAGGCGACGCACTGAAGTCTGCCACCACCGATGGATAAATCTCCACCTCTTGCACTGCAGCCTTGGCTCGACATCCATGCCCATCGCTTACCTCAAGCGACACCGGCACCCGAAGCGACACCGCACGGTCTCCATTCTCTATGGTGTAGCTGTGGGGACCTGGCCCCGTCTCCGTATGGAAATCGCCCCAATTCCACGTATAGGCACCATTTACCACCATGCCATTCGGCGTTGTGTTCTCCACCTTCACCTCCAGCGGCGAGCAGCCTGCCGCTGCCGTCGTCAGCTTGAAGGTAGGCTCCAAACGCGGTGGTACCGTCACCGACTGCGGCACCGATACTCCCGTACACGTCACCCCATCGGGATGCTGCGTCACAGCCGTTAGCTCTAACGATCGGACCTGCGTGGTCGTACGACTCGTATTATCAAACGTGTACTTGAAGCTCATCGGGTCGCTCGGCGTTATCGCCTCGTCAGGATTCGTCAATTTCCACTCGTAACGATCTGCATTGATTGAAAGATTCTCAATGGTCGCCTCAAAGGGCGTGCAGAGCTTATCCGTCCTTAAAGTGAACCGCGCCATCACTTTCGGATGCACCGTGAAGGGCAGGGTCACCTGATCCGTACACCCCTCCGCGTTCCGAACCGTCAAGGTCGCCGTATATTTCTCATCGGTGCCAGCAAAGCCTACATTACGGTAGGTTTGAGAAACGGTTTTACCGCTTCCCTGCGTTCCATTCCCAAAATCCCATGCATAGGAGCTTCCTGGCTTTGACAACCCCGTACTCTTGCTCCCATCCAGCTTCACCTGTAGCTCGCCGCACTCCTTGGTCCGCGTCTGGCTTACCACATCCACCTTCGCTCGTGGCGATGCCGGCACTCTCACTTTCACCGGGGCTGCCTTCCCTGCGCACGTCGGACCGCCAGCCCACTTCTGGCTCGTGGACAGCTCTATGGTAAACTCCTTGTCGTCTTCCAAAGCATCGTTCTTAAACTCAAACTCCACCACGCCCATCCCCGTGCTACTCACAGTCTGCGGCACGCTGGTTTTCCACACGCATGCCGCATCCGATGCCACTCCGGCGGCTTGCGCACGTACCACCATCGGAACCGCGCATCGATCAACCACACTCCACGCTATCGAGGCCTGCCCCACAGGGAATACTGGAACCACAAAATCCGGCGTGTACAAACGCTTGCACGCACGCCCATCCGCCGTAGTCTGCGTTGTCTCCACGCGCACCACGTGGTCAAACCGAGCCTGCGTGGTATTCTTTAGCTCCAGCTTGAACTCATCTCCCAGCTTTGTATGGGCCTCCGGCCGCCCATCCACAGTCCAGCTGTGCGTTACCGTCTCCTTTTTACCCCCCGTCGTGTTATCGGTAAACGTCACCTCGCCGCTCCCACAAATCCCCGCTGGCGCGACCAAATCGAACCGCTGCTGCAGGGTCGGTCCCACCACCACTGCTCCCGTTGCGGGCTGCGATGCGCACCGCGGGCCCCCAGCCCACTGCTTGTAAGCAACCTGGCTATACGTGTAGCGCACCGGATCGTTCGGAAGCCCATTCCGCAATACCACATCCCACTGCAAGCCGTCCGGCTTGCCTCGGCGCTCCACAGCCGTTCCTCCTGCTCCCGATGGCGTAAAGGACCATACCACCTCGTCCGCCGGCACTACTGACTCCAAATTCTCCACCTTCCACTCCTGTGGCCGGCAGGGATCCGCCGATGCCAGCACGTTGCCGCCGCCCGTGGGAGAGGGGTAAACCGTCACCTCCACCTCGGCCGGCTTTGACCTCGCATCGCACTGCGTTCCATTGCCCGCCGTTAATCGCACCTTATACTTAACGGAGGATGGTCCTGTGGCATTGAACGCATGCGTCACCGCGCCCGCCTTCGTATCCTCCTCCCCATCGCCAAACTCCCAACGCACCCACGTTGCCCCATCAAGCGACCGCATCACCGGCTTGAGCTCCACACTATGCGGCGAACAGCCCACAAGGGCATCCGCAGCCAACGCCTCCAGCGCCGGCTGCACGCCCGCTAAAATCCTTATGGGGGAACTCTTCCCTATCGCCGAGCACTTCCCATTGGTCACCTTCAGCGTCAGGCGATACTCACCCGGCATGCGGTACCGAATCTCTGCCCCATCCGGATCCGTTCGCGGGGTGCCCGTCAGGGCTTCCCAATCATGCCCTTGGAGCTCATACTGCGCGCTCGCCGGATTCCGATTCTTCCCAGGCACTGTTACCAACACCCGCGAGTCGGGCGCGCACGCTTGCTGCTCCTGCGCCACTATCGTTGCATCTATCGCTGGCATAAGCACGTACCGCTGCGAATAGCTTCCGCTACATCCCTCCGCGTTGGTTCCCTTAAGCTCCACCTCCAAATTCAACGAGACTCGGCCAGGGTTACTATATTTATACTCATAATTCACCCCTGACGACTGCGCCACTACAGCCCCCTTGAACTTCGTTACCCACGTATACTGCGCTGCGCCCATCGCGGTGCCCACCATCTTCAGCGGTGAGCAGTACTCCCCATTAGCCACCATCGGCCCCACCGGCGCCCCTGTCAACGTATCCCACTCCTGCAGCGAGAACCGCGGTGCCACCAGCGGATACAGCTCCACCGTGGTCTCCTCTTTCTGCGTGCAAGCCCCGCGCCGCGCTGTCAAACTCACGACAAACTCCTTGGGGTTGGCCACATCCGCATTGGTAAAGGTATGGCGGAACTCTGTTGCCGGCATCGCTTGATTCGATGCCACCCCATCGATCGCCCACTGGTATACAATCCCCGCTGCGTTCCCCACGGTTTGATTCTTCAGCACCACCTCCTTCTTTCCATTTGCATCCGGGCACACCTCTACGCGTGGCCCCTCTATCTTCACCGAAAAGCTAGGCGGCACCAGCACCTCCTCAAACTCCATTTCCTGGCCGCATCCCCCCTCGGCCGCCCACGTTGCCAGCTGCACCTCATACACCTTATCCTCTGAGGTCTCATTCGTAAAGGTTATCGCTACCTTTTCAAGCGCACCGTCTGCCACTGGCCCGCCGGTCTTGAACGGCTGCCAATCGCTCTTATCGGCTCGTTTCCATCGCCATTCGTACCGCGCCACCCCCGACGCTCCGGTCGCCGTGTACTCATACTCATACGGCCCGCAGGATGCGGCCGGATCGGTACGTTTCGGCGCCAACTTCCCTGTAAACTCCGCATTGGGCAGCACCGTCACTGATGCCTCATCCGATGCCTCGCACGTCCCATTGTACGCCGTAAGCTTAAACACATACTCCAGCGCGCTTCCTTTCGCAAGAAGTTTTCCGCCATTCAAGTCGCCACGGCTCATATCTATCTGTGCGCCGGTCCCTAGCAGCGTCTCCGGCTTCACCAACGCACCCCCCGGCTCCTGCGTCAAATAGCTCCACTGGTAGCGTTTCGCCAGCTGCGACCCATTTTCCACCTTCACTATCTCGCTACCCGAACAGAACTTCGGCGGCCCTGCTGTCAACAGCACCTGCGGCACCGGCTTCGCCCCTACCACCACATCCACCGCATCCGCTCGGCAGCTCTCTTCGGCATCCTGCGTGTACAGCTTCACCGTATAATCTCTCTCACGCGCCGGGAATAGATGCTTCTCCCCATTCTTCAGCTTATCTAGAGTCAACTCCTCCGAATTCCCATCACCGTAATCAATCCAATATTTCTGCCCCGTCATCGCGAGCGATGCATTCCCATCCTTTATCGTCAGCTCGCGCCCGTAGCCGCCCCCTATGGGATCGCTACAATCCGTTGCTCCCTTATCCAACACTATTCTTGGCACCACCGGCTGCCGCATCACCTGCACAGGTCGCCTAAAGCTCCATGTACACGAATTCTTCCACACCTCGGCCCTCACCACCGTGCTCTCGGGCAGCAGCTCCCCGCCCGGCCCAACGTTCGCCCCGGTATACGCCACGGGCAGCTGCTTGACCACCGAAACCGCATCTGCGGGTAAAGAACTCTCCGCCCACTGGTCCTCCGTGGTACTCCCCACATTCTTGCGAAACCACTTTATTTTATTGATCCCTTCCAGCCGCTTCAGCTCTATTCGCACCGGCGGCTTGCCCGCCCCATTCACGCAGACCACCGGATCCACATTGAACACTGGCTCACGCACCCTTATCACCGAGATAAAAAAGCTCGCAGTGTCCTCTAAGTCGCACATCCCCGACACCTTAACCGTATACTTCGCGTCAAGGTTGAGGCCCTTCACAAACATCCGAGGCTTGAAAGGCTGATGATCGGTATACTGGTCCGAGTTGTACAGATAGTTCATCGCCACGGGGTCATCCGAGCTCCATTCGTACTTAAAATTCGCACTCAGCGGCACATCAAGAATCGCCTTGTCAAGAGCTGAATTCCCAAAACAGAGTTCCTTCTCCCCCTCTGCTTTATCCACTTGCCCATATTTATCCAAAACAGCGCTGCTAACCTCCGCCTTTATCGACTTGAAGTCTGAAAAGTAGCCGTAAAATGCATCCTGACCAGCAGAACCATTCAGTACCCCCAAGTGAAAAACGTTTTTTCTATTTACCAGCTGATACGCCGTGCGTGACTGTATCCTAGCCCCTATAGCATCTGTATTCACCCGCATGTAGCTCCATTTGGCAGTTCGAGACTCCGCTGTGTTACTCGGGTCAGGGTGCGGCACGTTGGGGAATCGTGTCCAGTTGGCACGATTATTCAGCCAATCCTCCAGCATTTTCTCAGTACCTGTAACCCGTTCAAATTTACCACTCCCGCTCTGCTTGTAGAGCTCAAAGCCCCCGATGGCCGACCGCGCGGGATTGGCTGGATCGTCCCACGCCAGCAGGTTTAGGTAAAACACGTAACCTCCTTCCTTCGCCCTGCTAAAGGCCACCTCCGCAGATCCTACGCAGTGACCCGCTTGCGGTAGCGCTGGAATTACAGCCCCTCCCTTTTGCCCACTTCCTCCGTTATCTTCCACTCCAGACATGTGAAAAACCATAATGGGCCTATCGGCCCGAACCGCCACCCCCTTGTCGCCCGCCCCAGCCATTCGTATGCTCCTTTGCTCCCCCTCATTCAACGTATATTTCCCCTTGCCGCTCACGCTTACCTTGGTTCCATTCTCAATTCCCAGTATGTATAAATACTCATTTTTTGGGGAGCCTACCACCCCCTGCACTATGCCGAAATCGGTTCCCCCGAGCGTCTCTTTTTCTCCCTTGGCATTCTCCATAACCGCCGGCACGAGCTGATCCGTAACATAGTCAGGATTGGGACCATCCGTGATGTCATCGCGCGTCAGCACCACGATATCGCCCCCGCTCCCCTCATCCTTCATCACCTCCACTATCGCTCCTGCCAAGCGAGACCCCGGAGCTCTCGCGGTTTGATACCCTATAGTTTGCCCAATCCGTTCCTGGTAATCAGGCCCACTTGACCCTGTATGTTTCGCGTAGGGGGCAATGATGGACGACTCTCCCCGGTTGAGCCACAGGTAGTGTTCCCCCGCAGGTAGCACCCTCCCTATGTTCACTCCCGCCTGCTCCCCCTTTGCGCCGTTAAGCCAAATGTCGTGCGGCACCTTAATCCTTATCTTGGTGTTATCCTTCGTTGCCACTATGTTAAACGAGTTGTAGGGTGGCTCTCGCATCTGCCAATAGCGAGAATCATCGGTCCAAAGGTTTGTTTGAAACGGAACTATAAACTTCTTCCCCAGCGCATTGCTCCCCTTCAGGGCGATCAAATCCATGTTCCACCCCACCGAAATCTCAATGTACGCCATGATCGTGGCGGAGGCCTTCATGTAGACCCCCTTCTTGGTACGGTTCAAATACGGCTTCGCCGCGTACGGGTCCGACTCCGCCCACCCCAGCACATTTTCTATGTATGCAGGTTTGTTGACTCTGCCCAAATTCTCACCCGTACCCGTATACTTCCAAGCTCTATAGAACAGCGTCATCGGCTGCGTGACATCAGTAAAATTTCGATTGCTATTAGCATCGTACGTATCTGTCAGCTCCAAAGTTCTCGTTGTGGAAGCGGGCACGGTGAACTTTATGGGCTGAAAGCCCGGCTCGGCGGGCAAGGCAATCTCTACATCGGCTGGAACACCCAGCGCAGTCACATGAAGAAATACATGGAACTCATGTGTGCTTGAGACATGCCCTCTATTCACCTCTGGCACATCAAACCAAAACTCCCGGCCCGTCTGGGCATGCGTCAACCCCGGCAGCAGCACCAACAAGGATAGCACCGCCAGCGCAACCATCCGCCCCAGCAGCCCTTGCCCGCTATAGCATTTCTTGCGCCCTATACCCTTTACTCCTTCCATCGTGTAAGCCTCCCGTGTCATATCGCTTCCCTTCCTTTTTCGCCGCGCCGCACACCCCACCGTATCTCTAAAAACGTAAAATCGCCCCCACTTGTTACACCCCAATCCGCATAGGAGGGTAAGACAACTGCGTAGGGGCAGCTCCGTAGCACCCCCGCACCGCTACAATTGGCGATGCAAACAACGGCATCGCAACCGCTGCGTTTTCCGTCCGCAGGCCGGTCTCTCAATAGCCGGGGGGGGACCCCCCGGATTCTCGCCTAAAAGGCGAGCCAGTCTGAAAGACAGACCCTCGTGACCCTTGCCCGCAGCGGCAACCGCTCAACCCTACTCGCCAACCGCCTGCAGCTTCCCATCCTCCACCTCCATCCGCACATCCTCCTTCCCCTCCTCCCGGATGATGCACTCCGCGATGTTCCGCGTCTTCGAGGAGAAGCTCACCCCCAGCCTCACCACCCCCCGCCGATCCATCGCGAACGGCGCCGCGTACCCCTTCGCCTCGATCTGCGCCATCGCCTCCGCCGCCGGCCGGTCCAGCTTGAACTCAAAGATGTAGACGAGGTCCGGCGTGAGCACCACCGTGTCGATCCGCCCCGCGCTGACCCCCAGCTCCTTGTACGTCTCCAGCCCCATCCCGTAGAATATCGTCACCAGGATGTCCTGGAAGTGCGACTCCCGGTCGCCCTGCAGGTTGTAGCTGAACCCCGCGATGAACGCGTGCAGGCTCCCCAGCAGCTCCTCCACGTCGCCCGCCACCATGCGGTCCCGCATCCCCTGGATGCTCAGCCCCCGCACCTCCTCCACCCGGAAGAGGTAGGGCGACAGCCCCTTGTAGAACGCGGCGCGCACCTCCCCGTTCGGGAACGCCAGCTCGCAGCTGCCCGCCGCCGCGCTGTAGCTCGCGATGGTCAGGTAGCCCGCCTGGTAGAGCAGCGGCACCAGCCCGATGCTCCCCAGGTCGCCCGCGCCCAGCGCGTCCAGCCCCATGCGGCAGCGGCGGAGCTCGGCGACCGACACCCGCTGCTTTACGACCCGCTTGAAGAGCAGAGTCGGCGTGCCCGTCTCGTACCAGTAGCAGCCGTAATCCCGCTTCTTGAGCGCCAGCATCAGGCTGAACGGGTTGTACACGCCCTCCTCCACCCGGGGCGAGAAGCGGTAGCCGTCGTACATCGCCTTGAGCTTCCCGTAGGCCTCGGCGAGGGGCTGCCCATTCCTTTCCGCCAGCCGGCGCACCCCCTCCCCGAGATTGGCCTGCAGCTCTTCCCCCGTGATGCCGCAGAGCGCGGCGTACGGCTCGTCCAAACTGATATCCTCCAGGTTGTTCAGCCCGCTGAAGATGTTGAGGTGCGCGAAGCGGGTGATGCCCGTCAGGAAGACGAACCGCAGGTGGTCGCCCGCCCCCTTGAGCGCCCCGTAGAAGGCCCGCAGCTCCCGCTGGTTGCGCGCCAAAAGCTCCTCGTCGTCGATGGCGTCCAGCATCGGCTTGTCGTACTCGTCCACCAGCACCACCACCGGCCGC
>CALHSW010000005.1 GCA_938038735.1 uncultured Bacteroidia bacterium
CGTGCAAAATATTGGCGCATACGGAGGAAGCTGTTCCGATGCGCTCAAACGTGTACACACGTTTGACCTTGTAGAGCAAAAAGAGGAATGGTTTGATGCTGATGAACTCGGCCTTGGGTATAGGTGGAGCAAGTTTAAACGGGAATTTGCCGGGAGGAAGATAATTCTAGGTGCTGAGTTCTCGCTTAGCAAAGAGCCACGCCCCCGCACGTCATACGGGAGGTTGCCAGAGATTCTCAACGGCACATCGGAATTAACGTCACATGACGTTCGCAGTGCGGTTCTGAGAATTCGTGATGAGAAGTTGCCCCGGGTGGATGAAATAGGCAGTGCCGGTAGTTTCTTCAAGAACCCAGAGCTAAGTCCCGATACGTTCAACCAACTGAAAGGACATTTTCCCGAAATCCCTTCCTACGATGGCGAAAACGGGAAAATAAAAGTTCCAGCGGGTTGGATTATAGAGCATTGCGGGTGGAAGGGCAAACGCCTTGGCAATGTGCAAATCTACCCCAAACAGGCTCTGATCATTGTAAATGCTGGCAACGCAGATGGCAAAGAGATTGATGATTTCGCCAACGCGGTTACCAACGATATATATCGGCAATGCGGGGTACGCCTCAAGAGGGAGGTGAACTCGGTACGCCCCTACAGAATGGGAGATCTCGCCTAAGGCCTACTCTAACGGCTCACCGAGCTTCACCACAGGCACTCTCTCAATGGACCGTTCGGCTTGCTGCACGGTGTGGCATTCGAACTCAGGGCGTGTTTCAGGGAAGTCCTCCCTGTAATGCCCGCCACGGCTCTCCTTTCTAAAAAGAGCACCATTGATGAGAAGCCTAGAAACGATGACAAGGTTCATCATCTGATGGGCAAAGAACTCCGTTTTTTCATCGGGGATACGCTGCGCCATGGCATCCACCCTGGCAAGAGCCGACGTGAGTAGCGCTTCGTTCCGTACGATTCCCACATTGTTTTGTAGAATGTCAGCGAGCTCGTTACGCATAGCGGTGTAAGCCGCCGAGCGGGATGCGTCCAGCGTGAAGTGCGGCTCAAAGGCATCGGGCACCTCTCCATGGGGCGCGAGATGGGTCTGCTCCACCGCCCTATGACCAAACACTAAACATTCAATCAAGGAGTTAGAGGCTAAGCGATTGGCCCCCATAATCCCCGTATGCGCCAGCTCTCCACAAACGTATAGGTTGTGAATTTTCGTTTGTCCATACAGGTCGGTATTAACGCCCCCCACCATGTAATGGGCGGCGGGCGCAATGGGAACCCGCTTAGTCAAATCAAACCCCACCTCGCGGCACCGCCGGCTGATCATTGGGAAACGCTCCAGTATTCTCTGAGGGTTGAGATGCTGCAAATCCAACCAGACGTAGGGTTCCTCCTGTTTCTGTATTTCACGGTAGATGGCCTGCGCCACCACGTCGCGCGGCGATAGCTCCGCCAAGGGGTATTTGCCCATCATGAACCGCTCGCCCTTGGTGTTGATCAAGTAGGCCCCTTCGCCCCGCACTGCCTCTGAAACTAAAAAGGCTGGGCCATTGGGATTGTATAGAGCTGTTGGATGGAATTGAATAAACTCTAAGTCAACAATTTCACACCCTGCACGCCAGGCCGTGGCCACGCCGTCACCAATGGTAGTGCCTGGGTTTGTGGTGCGTTTGTATAGAGCACTCGCACCGCCAAGCGTCAGAAACGTGTGCCGCCCTACAAAAATAGCCTCGTGCTGTTCAATAGCATTCCACGCCCGTATTCCCCAACATGCACCTGCCTTTATAAGCAACTCCAACACGGAGTGGTTTTCAAAAATTGATATACGGGACTCACGTGCCACCTTGTCAGCCAAAAAGCTTGTCACCATAGCCCCCGTTGAGTCGCCACCTGCATGCAATATGCGACGCTGGTGATGCCCCCCCTCAAGTCCTAACGCAAGTACACCCTCGTTTTGGTCAAAATGCATCCCTGCGTTGATGAGCTCTTCAATTCTTTGTGGAGCTTCATTCACAAGCACCTCCACGGCTGGGCTATCGCAAAGCCCCCTCCCCGCCTCTATCGTGTCAGCGTAGTGTAAGCTAGGCCTGTCGTCCTTATCAGTGACAGCAGCAATCCCTCCCTGGGCGTAGTAGGAGTTGCTCTCCCGCACCCACGACTTTGTGAGCAAAGCCACCGTACCATATTTTGCTGCTCTAAGCGCAACGTAAAGCCCCGCCAAACCGCTCCCCGCAACCACGTAGTCGTAATGTGCCACCATTTCCTTTTTTTCTTTTCCCAACTTAACGCACCACCAAACTCCACACCTCTCCACATCAAAAAGGTGCGAATGCCGCGCCTTTAGGCCACCAGCATTCGCACCTTCAATAAGACACTAGCTATAGCTAATCACGAGAGCGCTAGAGCTTCACCACTCTCTGATCTAGCGCAGCTCCCTTTGTCTCCACACGCAGTATGTACACACCCTCCTGCAAGCCCTGAAGCTCGCTGGCAAAAGTCTTCTGGTAAGTACCATTCTCCTTAACGCCCTGCTCCAACGTCTTCACTAGATACCCCTGCAAATCGTACAGCGCAACGATCACGTTCGCCCGCTCGCTCACCGTGTAGGCCACCTTTAACTCACTCACGAACGGATTGGGACGCACCTCCAAGCTCGCCACGCTACCGTTCGCCTCAGCGTTGACCTCAGTCGCATCGTCATTCGCCACCTCCAACGTAGCTGGAACCTCCACGATTGGATTGTACACTCCCTTGAGGAAAACTAGCTTTCCACTCTTGTCGCGCTCATATATCAGCGACAACACGGGGTAACGGTGCGAATTAACGTACCATCGATAGGTTTCAATGTTGGTTGTTGACAGCGTTTTGCCATCCCGAACGTAGCGTATTTCCTGCGCAGTAAGCACTCTCAGCACGTTGTGTAGCGTTGTACCGGGCAGGAGCAACGTTCCAAGGCCATCCGCATCGAGCGTGACATCAAAATGCACATCATAGGCATAGTTGCCTCCATAGTTCTCCACTGCCTTCCCCGTGCTGACGTACCAATCACCATAGGCAAACGGGTAGCGCATCTTCACGTACGGTTTGTTGAACGTGCGAATCATCTTGGCAGACTGGACACGCATCCCTACCACCTGCACCTGCCGACGGCTGGACTTTAGGAACGCCTCTAAGCCATCCTCAACCAATAGCGAATTGGCTGTGGCAAACTCCACCGCTGGGGTTTTGGACGATGGTTCTACCGTTTCCCCTCGGAAAGCGCCCATCTGCGGCAGAGCGCTGAAATCCCAAACCACATCCTTACCCGCCACACCTGGATTATCGGTCTGCGTTAGTATCATTGGATTGGGATACCCGGGCAGAATTCCATGCGTTGACTCCCGCAACACCGTCTGCGCGCTCAGAGAGCCCACAGCCAGAGCCGCTAATAGAATAGTTACCAGTTTTTTCATCTTCTTCCTCCTTAGGTTTTATCTTCAGCACCCACTCTTGACTGCTGTTTTTAACGTTTTTTCCAGCTTTTTGTTTCATATTTTTCGTTATTTGCGTCTAATCCCTAGCTAGAAGTTCACAAAATGTCCCCGTCCACGAGTAACGGATAGGACAAACACATTGCGATGCGGTCTTCCGCCTGCGGAGGAGTTACGGTGGTTATTAGCAAATGCTGATAAAATTAGCTACCTTTGCAGCGAAATAAAGAGGTGGTAAGCCAATGAAATTCGGCATAGTAGTATTTCCAGGTTCAAATTGCGATCGTGACACGCACTACGTGCTGCGTGACATCATGGGGCATGAAACGGTTACCCTATGGCACAAGGAGCGTGATTTAAAGGGGGTAGATGTTGTTGTAATTCCCGGTGGGTTTTCGTACGGCGATTACCTACGTTCGGGAGCCCTAGCACGGTACTCACCCGTTATGGAGAGCGTTAAAGAATTTGCCGAGAAATCGGAGGGCAAGATTCTAGGGATATGCAATGGGTTTCAAGTGCTCTGCGAGGCGGGGTTGCTTCCTGGGGCGTTGCGTCCGAACCGTCAGAAGCGTTTCGTTTGTAAAAACATTTTCTTGTCGCCGGAGGTAAAGAATGACCTTCCCACCGCGGAGCTACGTGGAATTAAGGCGCTGCGAATCCCCATAGCGCATGGCGAGGGCGCCTACTACGCAAGCCGTGAGGTTTTAACTCGGCTGCGGAGTAGAAATCAAATTCTCTTCCGCTACTGCGATGAGAATGGAAACGTGCGGGAGGCCGCGAATCCTAATGGGTCTGTTGACAACATAGCAGGTATATGCAGCGAGAATCGCTGTGTTATCGGTATGATGCCACACCCCGAACGAGCATCCGATGCAGCGCAAGCCAATACTGATGGGTTGCAGATACTTCGTTCCGTCATTTCGTTTTGGCAGCACCTCTAGACCATGTTGAACTATAAATCACTACTCAGATGAAAGCATTCCATGCGTACGATATAAGAGGGGTCTACAACAAAGACTTTGACGGCTACGATGCCTATAGGGTGGGCTACCACTTGGTGAAGTTCCTTAACGTTGATACTGTTGTCGTGGGGCGCGATGCGAGGGAGTCGTCACCCGAGATTTATCAGAAGATTACGTCAGGAATAACCGATGCTGGAGCGGACGTTCTTGACTTAGGTCTGGCGACTACGCCGATGGTGTACTACGCCACAGCGAAGTATGGATACCACGCATCGGTACAAATCACCGCGTCGCATAACCCGAAGCAGTACAATGGGATTAAAATCTCGCGGGATAACGCCATTCCGGTTGGGTACGATACTGGGTTAAAGGAGATTGAGCGTCGTATGCAGGAAGAGCCCATGGTGATGGCGAAGGTCAAGGGCACCATCAAGCCCTTTAGCGTGAAGGATGAGTATGTGGATTTCTTGAAGGGGTTTGCGCAGAAACTCGAAACGCTGAACGTTGCAGTTGATTGCTCCAACGGTATGGCATCGTTGCTGGTACACGATATCTTCCCCGATAGCTACAACTACCTGTACGACACCCTTGATGGGACTTTCCCAAATCACGAGGCGAACCCACTCATTGAAGCCAATACGGCCGATCTACGCAAGCTCGTGGTTGATAAGAAGTGCGATGCGGGCATCATCTTTGATGGGGATGGAGATCGCGTGGTGTTCATCGATGAAACGGGTACGTTTATCCCCCCCGATATCATGCTTGGTATCATGGGCTTGCACTTCCTAGATGGTAAAAAGGAGAAGGAGGAAAAAGTACTTGTTGACATTCGTACCTCTAAGTCGGTGGCGGAGTTTCTAAAGCCGCTGGGAGGCGCAGTTCAAACATGGCGTGTGGGCAGAGCCTTCATGGCGACAAAACTACGGGAAATCGAAGGTCTATTCGGTGGAGAATTGGCGGGTCACTACTACTTCAGGGATTTCTTTTACTCCGACTCTGGGATATTGGCGGCCATCATCCTACTGGATGTCGTAGCGGACTTAAAGAAGAAGAAGCAGACGCTGAGCGAGGTAGTCAAGAAAATCATACGCTACGCCAATAGCGGTGAGTTGAATTTCTCTATTGCCGATAAACAGGCCGCGATGGATGCCGTGAAGACTTACTTCACCTCAAAAGAAGAGCCAGAGGTGTCGGTCGATTACGATGGCTATCGGGTAGAGTTCAAGGATTGGTGGTTTAATATCCGTCCCTCCAACACGGAGCCTTTGCTACGTTTCGTTGGAGAGGCTAAGACTCAAGAAATCCTTGACGAGAAGATTGGACAACTCAACGAAGTGTTGAAACCGTTCATTACGAGACGTTAAATAGTAGACATTTACGAAAACGCCGAGAGGCTAGCCGATGCTGCTCTCGGCGTTTTTCTGTTCTAAAGTATTGGGTATGTCCTTCTCGCACCAAACATCCTTGGGATTTTCGTTAGCCTGTCTCGCCCTATCTGTTGGACTTTTCGCCTGCTCTCAACAAGACCGGGGATCTCTAACTATTTCTATACAAACCCCCTCCAACGCTTACCCTACACTTACGTTCCTTGACGTTGACTCTTCTGAAACCATCGCTGTACACTGGACCTCGCCCACCGACACTACCATCGTTGCGAACTTCTCTATCTCGGAGCAGCAATTGGCACTTCTCACATTCCCTGGCAGCTCATCCTCGTCCCTTATTCTCCTCACTCCTAGACAACAAACTACACTCTCTCTCCGCTCCCCGCGAACGGGAATATTGAACAATCGGCAATCATCTGACTTCTACAACTACATCAAAGGAATGCAGCATTTCAGCAAATGCTGCATGTATGCCGACTCCTCGTTAAGAGCTGAATACGCAGACTCAATGCGTGCCATGTCGTTAGCGTTCATCAAGAACCACCCCCTATCCAAAGGATCTCTTATAGCTCTTCAAGCTGTAGGGCCCGATAGTTCTAGGCTGCTTCCAATAGAAAACTACTTTCCGCTTTACTCTTTCCTTGACTCAACGCTTAGCTCTACCTACCAATACTCCATTCTCCTAAAACACCTCCACCATGCTGTGAACAACTATAGGACGTTTTCTATCGCACACGCCACTGACACCATTCAGAATACAGCGTCTCGTACACCTATGAACGATTACAAAACGCCCCAAACATCTTTGCCGCAGTGCGCTAACATGTCAACATGCCCTAACCGCGTGGGTGTAGATTGTAATCATCGCTTCCCCGAGAATGCAGCACCAACGCACCTAAGGTACACTAGTGACGGTCAGTAGTAATGTCAACTACTAAATCTATCTTTTTTGCCTCCGACTTTCACCTTGGCCTCCCCACGCACGAAGAACCATGCGAGAGGGAGCAACGAATAGTCAACTGGTTACACTACATAAAGCCGAGCGCAGAAGAACTCTTCCTTCTCGGTGACATCTTTGACTTTTGGTTTGAGTACAGGTACGTTGTACCGAAAGGATTTATTCGTTTTCTCGCCACTCTAGCTGAATTCCACGATGCAGGCATTCCAGTACACATTCTCACTGGCAATCATGACGTATGGCTCTTTGACTACCTTCCACAGGAGGTTGGAGTAGATATCATCAAGGGACCCCATTCCTTCTCTCGGCACGGGCATCGCCTCTACATTTGCCACGGCGATGAGGTGGGGCATCGCCCGCGCTCCTATCGCATCATGAGGAAGATTTTCCATTCAAGAACCGCGCAACGCCTATTTGCTTGGCTCATCCACCCCGACCTAGCGTACGCATTCGCCCACCGATGGTCACAAAAGAGCCGGAAGGTTAAACCAATAGCCCACAACTTTCGAGGCAATGATGAGCCTCTTATACAGTTCTTTACACAGCAAAACACGACAGATAGACACTCCCTCTACCTTGCCGGCCACTTACATATCCCTGTCCTATTCCCTCTACCCGACGAGACCCCATCTATCGTTCTCGGCGATTGGATTTCTGCATTTACCTACGCAGAGCTAACGGGAAATACCGTCAGACTAATGCGCTATAGCGACAAGGAAAAAGAGTCCAGCATAATATCAACAGCTGCCCTTCCCTGCCACGATGTGTGTATACAAAGCTGTGAAGAAACTAACAGGACACCCTAGAATTTCTCCCACCACAACCTAGCCGCCTCAGCCATTCCCCCCTCATCGCACTCCCCTACCACCTGAAACTCCTCTCGCAACGAACTTGGGGCATTCGCCACAACGTAGGCATGGCGTGGGAATCTACGTAGCATGCTTAGGTCATTGTAATCATTCCCAACTACGCAAACCCTCTCCTCGCTTATTCCTAGATCTTCGCACAGCCACCAAAGGCCGCTCCCTTTTGACACCCCAATGGGAAAAAGCTCTATCCATATAGAACGACCATCAAAAGGGGAAGTCGCACGAATCACTTCCACTTTGTGTCTAAGGAGCCTATGCAAACGATGGTATAATCCTTCATCCTCAGGAATTGTCACTATGAATTGAGACAATCCTTCGGCAAAATTCTTCTCAACGTCATCTAAAGGCTTCGCCAAATCCATGTAAGCTTCAAGACGCATATGGAAGTCGCCGCGTAATGACTCAATCCCCGCTTCATAGTAAAACTTATGATTATGGGGTATAGGCAGCTGCGCCATGAACGACAGTCCCTCCTTGCGAAGTGTATGGAGAACTCTTTGGGCATCTTCCGACGGCATGTGGTTTTCGTGTAGCAGCACCCCATCAGGCCATGTGCAAACGCCTGCACCGGAAGAAAAAACCAAGTAGTCAAGCGGACTCTCCTCCGTTAAAACCCTCCGGGCTGTTTCTAACGAACGCCCCGTAACCGCCACACGCACAACGCCCCGATTTCCTAGAACCCCTAGGGTTCGTATGTTTTCTTCGGGTGTCTCCTTAAAGTCATTAAGCAACGTACCATCAATGTCCGTTGCAAAGAGACCTACCGTTTCTTCAGGCAACGCCACTACTCTCTTGACTTATCAATAAGCTCAAAACTACCCATGGGGGTTGTACCCAGTAGCGTAGGCAACACCCTCTCTAAATAAATCCCCGCAGCGTTTGTCTCTTGGTATCCAAATATTGCCCTCACGCCCATCGTAGCGAACTGCACTGCTCGCTCAAGAGCGATCGGAAGGCTATCCCCTTGTAGCAATGCCCCCGTCACAACGCTTGCAAACGCATCACCCGTACCGGGGAACGCTCCCGGCAAGTAGTTACATGGCACTCTCCAAAACCTATCGTCAGCCCGATAGTACCCCACCACGGCCGTTGCCCCAGGGCAGCGGTAATTAGGCACGCTAGTCACAATTACTATTTCTGGCCCCTCCTGAGACATGGTACGAATGTCATCTAGTAGGTCTTCCTCATGGCTGTATGTATGGAAGTCCTCCCCCAAAAGGTAGCACAGCTCCGTTATGTTTGGAGTTATCACGTCAGCGTGACGCACAAGGGTTCGCATCGCCTCCACCAGCGGTTGGCCAATGGTATCGTACAACGCTCCGTTATCCCCTAGCACTGGGTCTACTACCACCAGCGGATTATTTTTTCTCTGCCACTCTATCATCCCCTCCACGATACGCACCTGCTCGTGCGACCCTAGAAATCCGCTGTATATCGCGTCAAGATGTAGCCCCAACCGCTTCCAATGGGCTACAATCTTCTCCATCTCCTCGGTTAAATCAAGGAACGTAAACCCCTCTATTTGGGTGTGTGCAGAGAGCAATGCCGTGGGGAGCGGTGCAACCTGAACCCCCATCATGTTCAGTATAGGGATTGCCGACATTAAACTCGTGTGACCATAGCACGACAAATCGTGCACCGCCGCGCAACGCTTCGCTGGATTGCTAAAATATTTCATCGCCTCTCTCTTAACCTACTCCTCCCTTTCAGTACGATACAACCGCCCGATACAGCGCATCCATAATTTGCGAACGCACCTTTAGCGTATTAATCCGCTGATTGTCCCCATCGGGATACACCCTATTAGAAAGCAAGACGAAGAAGAAACGTTTCACAGGGTCAATCCACAATATCGTTCCCGTAAAACCGGTATGCCCGTAGCTCCCTACCGAAAGGCTATCCCCCACCAACGCACTACCGTTTTCCTTTTCAACACGGGTGTCAAAACCATACGTGCGACGTCCATTTATGCTCTCCTTGGGGACGGTAGTAAACAGCGAAACCATTGAGGGGGAAAAGAAACGATACCCTCCATACTTTCCCCCATTAAGGAGCATTTGAGCATACTTCGCCAAATCGTGCGATGTTGAAAACAATCCCGCATGCCCCGACACACCACCGAGCATCGCCGCTGTCAAGTCATGAACGTAGCCCTGCACCACCCCTTTACGAAACGTCACCTCATTTTCCGTTGGCGCACATTGCCGCTTTGCCCCATGCTGTGCGGGGCAAAACATCGTTCTAGTCATCCCCAACGGACGAAACAGGACGCTATCGGCCAACACGTCAAGTGGCTTCCCCTCCACGCTCTCCACGGCTTTTCCTAAAAGGATGTACCCAAAATCGCTGTACTTGTACCCCTGTTTAGGGTTAAGGCGTTGGGTGAAAATTGAATGGAGAACAGAATCCCGAATCGTAGGACTCGCGTACAGATTATCCGATAGAGCCATAGAGAACTGGTCGTCACGTTTCGCCCGATAGAAACGATCTGATGGCACCGCGTGCTTCGACATGAACCCGTACGATCCGACATCTATACAATATTCCCCCGACATACGCCGCTGCGCCACCGCCCGCCCGGGGAAAAGCGACTCAACCGTTCGCAGATAAAAGGGAGCGTACGCCGCCAGCCCCGCCTGATGGAGAAGCACGTCTCCCACGTGAGCTGTACACGCCTCCCCCGTATCTATCCCATGCAAAAACCTACCGAGGGTATCCCCAAGCGAGATGGAACCCCGCGCCATCTCCGACATTAGCACTGGTACCGTCACAACCACCTTCGTCAAGGATGCCACGTCATACAGCGTGCTATCCGTTACCCTGGGCGAGGTGGCACTGTAGGTAAAATGCCCAAACTGCCTATCGTAGAAAACCACCCCATCGCATCCCGCCAACACCTGCATACCCGGCATAGCTTGGCTATCTATCGCCATAATCGCCAAGGAATCCGCTCGAGCCAACATAGCCGTGTCAAGAACCACACGGCTTGGCACGGTGTAACTCAATCGCCCTGACCCTTTCCCAGGTGTACCTGCCCCCCTCGGCAACGCAGCACTCACCCACACGGGCAACCGCCCCTCCGCCGGACGTACCCCGAGCAACACCCGTACGGCCTCCTGCTGAAAGGCCACTCCACCGCTGCAACAAAGCACCAACCCATCCACCCCCTTCACTGTATCCAGCCATCGTAACGAGTACGGCGACCCGAACACCACCACCGTGGTGGGGCATGCCGCAGCGCACTGACGGATCCTCGCAAGCTTTGACAGCAACCCAAACCCACCGCTCGGTGAGGTACCCATGGCCTCTACGGCCACCACAAGGTGGGTTTTGTCCTTTACAAACCTAGCTATTTTCGCAGCATCGTTCTCGCCAGCCTTAGGCTGTAAACCCAATCGCGGAACGCTAATATAATCCTCCAACGCACTACGCATAGAGTCAACCGACAAAAAGGAAACATACCCCATCTTGCGATTGGCCACACTATCAAACGGTATTGCCCCCTCCCGAAGAAGCACAACGCCACCCTCTGCCACTTCACGCACCAGCTCATTGTACTCAGTCCTATGGAGGTCTTCATACAGATTTTGTAGCCGTACCTCCCCCGCTCGCCTACCCACAACGGCATACTTTGCTTGCAGCACCCTCCTCGCACGTGCATTGATCGACTCAGTACCAATCTTCCCCTTTTTTACCAACTGCTCAATACGATTAAGCGTTGCCTCCACCTGCTCCACGCACAGCAGCACGTCTACCCCAGCCTCGTACGCCATGCTATTCACCTGCCACGCCTTCTTCCCTGCCACCACTCCCTGCATGTTCAACGCATCGGTGCATATCAACCCCTTAAAGTCAAATTCCTCCCGCAGGAGCCTCACAGACTGCGCGGAAAGCGATGTGGGCATCCCAAACCTACTGCCCGTTACGGCCGGAACGTCCATATGCCCGAGCATCACCATCGATGCTACGCTTGCAAGGGCCCTGAATGGTCGTAGCTCCACGCTATCTAGCTCCTCTCGCGAAGCCGCAATACGCGGCAGACCCTTGTGAGAATCCACCTTCGTGTTGCCATGCCCGGGAAAGTGCTTTAAACAGCTCAACGCACCATTTTGCTCCATGCCCAATGCGTACGCACACGCAAAAGACTCCACCGTAGCCACCTCATCGCCAAACGAACGCACCCCTATAACGGGGTTATCACCATCGGTGTTTATATCAGCCACAGGGGCAAAATTCACATGCACGCCAAGCCGCCGCATCTGGGTAGCCAAATCCTTACCCATACGATATGCAAAATGTGGCTCCCCCGTAGCCGCAAACGCCATCGCTTTTGGGTACCCCAGCCCATCGATAAGCCGCATTCCAAGCCCCCACTCGGCATCTATCGTCACTAGCAATGGCACCTTCGACACCCTTTGCAGCTCGTTGGTTAACTGCGCCTGCCGCTCTATTGTACCCTGAAAGAACAGAACCCCGCCAACCCCATAGCGTTGCACCTCTTGAACCAACGCCCTCTCATAGGCCTCGTTTTTATTTGAATAGGCAGACACCACAATCGACTGCGCGATGCGCTCCCGCATGGTGAGCGTCCCCAGCACAGAATCTGCCCACGCCCTAGCCAACGAATCTGCGTACCAAGGCATTTTGACCTCTTCAAGCGGTACGGTTCTCGTTCTTCCGCACGCCGCCTGCGTCAACGCAACCAATAGAATCGCTAGCGTAACTATCTTGGTGGCTTTCACCTTCTTGCGTCCCTCAAAAACAATCTTACTTAGGCGATATAAACCGTAAAGAATTCATCAAATTGTCACGGTACGAATTCCCTATCGGAAGAATTACCTGCTCCCCATTATAGAATACCCGCACCCCCTGCTCTTCGATGGCCTCTATGCGTGATACGTTCACGATGTACGAACGGTGTATCCTACGGAACTGCGCCGCCGGCATCTGGTTGGCTACCGCCTTCATGGTAAAATGGAGTACAAAACGTTCATTATCAGTAACCACGCGTACATAGTTCTCCATTGACTCTATCCACAGAATCGAACTGTACATCACCCGCACCAACACGTCATCCTTCCGTAGAAACAGCTCTCGTTCCCAGTCGGCTGGCCGAGACCATTTCATCGCTTTCAATACCGACTTATAGAACCGCCCGTAGCTTATGGGCTTCAGCAAATAGTCCATCGCCCCGATATTGAATGCGTGCAGCGCATACTCCTCGCTCGAAGAGATAACCACCACCAACGGCTCGTAATCCAACGACTCTATAAACTCAAACCCATCCATCCCCGGCATCTCTATATCCAAAAAAATCAACGAGATGTCATTATTCGCCTCAAGAAAGTTTATCGCCTCAATCGAATCGCCAAACCGCCCAGCATCAAATAGAGAGTCTGTCTGGCTTATATACTTACCCAGCAACGCCCTCACCACGCTGTCATCATCTACCGTGATGCACTTCATAGAAAAAAATTCAATAACTCGTTATAGTTGTATCAAAAACAGCCACGGCACTTCGCATCCATACCCCTATTCTCACTCTTACGCTGTAGTACAAAACGAAGCATCGCTTGCATGCGTAACGCATGGCCATCAAACGTCCCCTCGCATTCCACAACGCACTGTGCATCCAAAATACCGGGTGGAACTCGCAAACTCCCATCCCCCTCGCTGTACCCAGCTCCGCCCAAATAGCTATAGCCTCCAGCCCCCCCTACCACTCGAAACGTCAGCTGCAAGCGCCCATCCGCGCTTCGGTAACGGAACAATGAGGGTTCGGACACCTGCACGGCTTTAAAAAAGATCTCTACATCCTGCGATGACTCTCTTACGTACGATTTATAATGATCCACCCGCAGCTGCACACCGCCTCCCTGCAACCGAACGGCCAGCGTACTATCATCCAGCACCTCTACGTGAAGCGTATCACGCTTACCCAGCTCTCGTTCGCTTAAATACTCGCTGAGTTCCACGTAGGGAATGCTTCGGAAATTCAACAACCGCCATTGCCCTACGTATGTCCCTTCGTACGGGGTTAACGCCACCGCCTGCGCTGCCCTAGCTTCCACCGCTCCAAACAGCAAAACGCATTGGATCGTCATACCTAGCACCATTACCCCCATTCGTGACCCTCTCATAGCTTCCAACCTTCTCCTTTCATAACGCTTCCACGGTCTCACGCACCAGCTGTTCCACTGCCTGCTGTATCGGGGGCACATGCCCCTCTGTTGTGGGTGGAGCGATTGGGGGCAGCACGCATACACGCAGCACCACGCGCCGACACAGAACTCGCCCACCCTGTAGCGTCTCCAACGCCCCACGCATCGCTATCGGCACTATAGGCACCCCATGCCGCGCCGAGAGTAAAAAAGCACCCGACCTAAAACGCCCCACCACGCCTGTTCGGCTTCGCGTTCCCTCCGGGAACATTAGTATTGGCATCCCCTTTTCAAGCCAATCCCCGCTCTCTTCCAGCATACGCGCCGCATCTGCGCTACTGCCTCGCCGAATGCTAATATAGCCCCCCAAACGCAGTATCCACCCAAATAGCGGAAGCTTGAAAAGCTCGTGCTTTGCCACCCACTTAAAGGGGTAAAATAAACAAAAAAGAACTACTATATCTAGAAGACTCTGATGGTTAGGGGCTAACACGCAAGCTCCATGCGGTAAATTCTCTCGCCCCTCTATTCGGAGTCTCCATATAGGCATCAAAAACACGTACACCCTGCACCAGCAGCAGAGCGAATAGTGGTATATTCTCCGCTGCTTATCCCACCAGACCGTGCAGCACCATACCAAAAACGTTATCAGGAAAAAAAGGACGAAGAGCACGAGGGTATACAGCCCCACCAGCACGGTAAAAGCCATGCTACCCTCACGTCTCCCCCCTCCCTTACTACGTAAAGACATTTGGACAGTTTTCCCTCTCGCTATTCCCTCCTGCTACATGGCAACTTAACCATTCGTCCTAAAACTTCCACCGCCCACAGGCTCTACGGTCGCTGCCAAACATAGCACCGGCACATTCGAACGGCTGAGCAGCCGCTGCGAATTGCCACCTATCAGCAGCAAGGGCAAGGACTTCCGATTCATCGAAGACACCGTTATTAGCGCCCCTTCCAGCTTTTGGGCATAGGCAATTGAAGCATCAACAAGATCAACGTCCTCAAGCGTGGAGGTCAACACATCTATACCGCGCCCTTCAAAAAAGGAACGCACCTGCTCAACGTATGCGTTTAATCTTTGCCTCAAACTCTCACTCGGCGACTCTAAAAGCCCAAGCACATGCACCTTTGCGCGGTACGCCTCTGCGAGTTTCGCTGTGTATCCACTCTTTTGACGGCTCTCCAACGTGGTGTCCATCGGGAACACAATATTCTTAATCGCCGTGGGCTTCACTCCGTGGCGGATGGTATACACCGGCACCTGCGTGTTCGCTAGTATTTTCAGCGTATTGCTCCCCACGAACAGCTCCTCAAACCCCGATGCACCATGCGTGGAGGTCACTATCACAGAGTCTTGCGAAGCCTCAGCCTGACCGATTATCTCCCGATAAACCTTTCCCCGCTTCACTATCCAAGCAAACCTCAGCTTCGGGTTTTCACTGCGAAGCTGATCTGCAATCTTGCTAAACTCCTCTTCAGCTGCCTTCTTCTCTGCCTCCAACGCCACATGGCCAAACGTCTGCTGCGCGGGCTGCACGTATACAAGCTCTATCTCGGCATCAAACTTGCGCGCAAGCTCCATCGCCATTGCAATCCCATCGTGAGACTCTTCAGAAAAGTCTACCGGCACCACTATCGTCTTCATCGTTTTCGCTACTTCGTTATATTTTCCCTCTTAACCCTCTTCCGCAGCCCAACTGCGGCAAATGTAATGTTTATTCCCCTCCCCACGCATTCTGCCGGCCAATCGCACACCCTTTAAATTCTACAGCTGTGATTTTTCCTTCGCCTCAGCCACCAGCGCATCGGCTTTTTGATCCGCCTCCGCAAGAATCGCATCCGCCTTGCTGCGAGCCTCTTTCATCATTTTATCAGCCGCTTTTTTCGCCGCCATGCCCGCCAATGCACCTTTCTTGGAGGCCTCCTCCACAAGCCTATCCGCCTGCGCCTGCGCTTCCGCCAGCACTTTATCGGCCGCCGCTTGCGCCTGCGCCTTTATCTTAGCCGCTTCGGCTTCAGCCTTCGCCACCGCCTCGTCGATGCCCTCCTGCGCCTTCGCTTTCACCTCTTGAACCTTTTCTTCCACCTGCTGCTTAACCTCCTCCACCTTCTTCTTGGCAAAATCTTGCAGCTGGTTCCCAAAATCTTGCGCTACGGTCAGCTCCACCTTTGGCGATTTTGCCTCTCCGCTCACCCGCACCCCTACTGGTATCATATCGCCAAGCGACATGCCCTGCGGGAGCTTCGCCTCAAGCTGGCTCAGAGCCTCGGCCCCCTTGCCCATCATACTCCGCGGCACCAGCATGCTCATCGTGTAGTCCAACGTCTGGTCCAAGCCCACACGGCCTCCCATCTTTGTCTTTACGCCCTTCACCGCAAACTCAAAGGGAGAAAATATCACATTCCCATCCTCTACCTTAAAGGGTATGTTCACCTTCTCAAGCGCAGGGCGTGAGATATAATCGTTCTTTAGCAGTGCTCCCAGCTTCCCAAACGTTGGCACGCCATCGAGTGCCAGCACCGATGTACGAAGATCCCCATCCGCCTGCAGGCTCTTCAAATCAATGTCAAAGCTCGGCGACATGCGCACTGCAGCCGTAACATCTGTTGATACCGTACCTTTCATATACTTTGCCGCGGAGAGAAGCTTCTCCACAGTGGTGAATGTCTCTACGCACTCCTGCACCGATACGTTCTTCAACGCCGCTTTGATATCGCCATTGTAGACCTGCTCATTGCCGAAATCTACGTCTCCCGTCACCAACATGCTCCCCCCCAATGCCTTCGTGGAAACCTCTTCCAACGTCAGCTTCCCCTTCTCCAGCAAGAAGCGTCCCTTCACATCGCTTGCCCGCAAATTTTGGAAGTAGAGGGAGTCTAGCTGCGCATTGAAGGCAAATGTCACCCGCCGCGCCGAAGACAGATCCGCCGGTTTTGATGCAGCTGTATCCACTGCTGGCTGCGCCTCCTTCTCCTCCTCTGAGGGCGGGAAAAGCTCATTCAAATCCACCCGCTGCGACCGCAGCTGCAAATCGCCACGCACCGTGCCCTTGGTCATGAGGTAGGGCAAAAAATCGATCAGCCCGCCCGCAATACGTGCATCGGTACGTCCCGCCTGCACCTGCAAGTCCTCCACCCGTACCTGCTTCGGCGATAGCGACAGGCGCAGCGTAGGCACCTTCACCACCATTGGCATCACCCCCTCCACCTCAGCATCGGTCAGCCGCACATGCCCCTCCAGCTCGCACGCTTCATACTGCTGTTTCTCCACCTGCGACTGCCTCGCCGCAAGCTTCACCGAGAGGTCAAGCAAACCCTTCAATGCCATACTATCAAGTGGCACCACCTCGCGCACCGCGCCCAAATCCACCTTCCCTATCACCGTAGCCCGCACGCTCGGATCGCTCATCGGCGTACGCACATGCGCCTCCACGTCAACCGGATTGCCCGCCATCTCCGCGTGCAGCCTATTCAAGTCAATCAGCGTGCGGTCCATCTCCTTCCCATCAAAATCCACCCGCAAATCAATCCCAATGTTCTCCACGCTCTTCGGAAGTGCTGGGTACTGGAAGCGCGCCCTATCCACCTTTAGCGCCAGCTTTGCACTCGGCAGCTCCTTCTCGTACATCGTTCCCTTCACCTCGCCGTCCAGCTGCAGCTCACCTGCCGTCTGCACCTCCGCGAGCCCCCGCTTATACATTGCGGGCACCAGCGATAGGAGCGTCTTAAAATCCGTTCGGGTTGTTCCAAAACGCAAATCCGTCACGATTGAGTCGCCCGGCATCTCCACCACGCCGCTAAACTTTATTCCGAAATCGTTCAGCTTCAGCTCATTCTCCCCCAGCGTGTAGCGTTTATTCTCTAGGTCAGCATCCACAGCCGCCTGCAGCGACACCGCCACCCCTGGCGCCATCACGTTTCCCCCCTTTTCAAACGTTGTTTTCGCTATGGTTAGCAGCATCTCAAGAGCCGAACGCTTCGCCGCTAAGTCACCCCGGAGGGTGAAATCCAAATCCCTCGCCTCGGCAAAGAGTCGGGTGCTATCATCCCGGTACGACAATACCGCATCCGACACATTCAAACGCCGCAGCGAAAGCCCTAGCGACACCCCCTCGCTATCTTCTGTTTTATCTGGTTTTTCCTCAACAGACTCCGTAGTGTCGGCTGGCGGCAACACGTCCCAATTCGCCCGCCCCAGCGTATCTTTGTGTCCATAGGCACGAAGACGCTGCAAGTCGAGGCTATAGACCTCAATGTTGGATGGAGAAAATAGCGTCTTTACGTTCACTGCCACCCCGAAGCGGCTGAACGCCGCCAGCGTGTCGCCCGCGAAGGGTGCGCGGGTTACCACCGCCACATCGTCCAAACCCACGTAGAGCCGCGGGAAGGCCTTGAAAAGGGACAGGTGCAAATCGCCTATCGTCACGTCCGCCTCCACCCGCTTGCTAATCTCCTGCTGCGCCAACCGCAGCAGCTGCGGCTTAAAGAACACCGGCAGCACTATTGCCAACACTAGCAGCAGCCCAACCAAGCTCCCCAGCGCTATAAGCGCAATCTTTATTCCCCGCTTCATCGCTATCATACCATTCTTTAGTCCATTCCCAGCCCACACCCCTACCCCTACCCTCGCAACGCACCACTGCAAAGGTAAATAAATTTCCTTAACTAGACCTCTGCGCTTTGCAGCATCGAAGTCCCACACGCTTTACATGCCGCCCCTCCGCTACCTTCGCCCCCGAAAGAAAGAAGAACGAACCCTAATGTACAAGGCGATGGACATAGCGCGGCTACTCATTTGGCAGACCAACACCGAGCAGGGTGACCCCATCATTTAACCTCAAGCTACAGAAGCTGCTATTCTACCAGCATGGCTTTTGGATCACGGAGTACAACGAGCCCCCTTCGAGGAGCATGTTGAGGCCTGAACGTACGCATCCATGGTCCCCGCAGCGTACAACCTCTTCTAGGGGTACAGCTGCATCGCCATCAACGTGCATAAGGAGGGGCGCAAAATGCACTTCGCGCCGGCGGAGTGCGAACGAACCTTCTACAGCGTCTACGAGGCGTTCGTGCAGTACTCCGCCTCCGGACTGGTGCGCCTAAATTCCACCACCCTCGCCATCAAACCCAATTATCGCTGGCAATAATTGGGTTTGATGCGACCCATTTCGGTGGTTGGTTAGAACGTCATGCTATATTTGCAAAAGATGTGATTAAGCTAAACGCACAGAGAATATGGCAGTATACATTCCGATACGACCCAAATGGAACCCGCGGGGAGTGGTTGTGAACTACGTTTCGCAGGGGCAGCTGTGCGTACGCAGCTGGCCGCGGGGGTACTGCGATGCCAACACCCCAGATCAGCGGCGGCAGCGGGGCAGAATGGCGCAGGTGTGCAACGTGCTACCGTACATAAAAAACCTACTCGCAATCGGTTACTCCCCGCAAATCAAACGCAACGGACGAACGGTAGGGAGCTACCATGTGGCCGTTTCCACCGCCCTGCGGGAGTGGTTTGCCGCCACCCCAAAGGGCGATACGCTTGACTGCGCACGCATCCGGCTCACCGATGGCATGCGCCCACTCCCCATGGGGTTGCGCATAGAGCGGAGTAGCGAGACGCTGCGCATAGCATGGGGCACGGCGCTCCAGTGGAACGCCGCCAAGCTGCTGCTCGCCGTGCAAGAACCCATTGCCAACCAGTGGGTCAGTGTCCCCATATCGCTAGAAAAGGGTGCAAAGGAGGTCACAGTGCGCCTCCCCGCGACGTGGAGAGGCAGGAAGGTAGAGGTTTGGATAGCCTTCGCGGGCAAGGGCAATGGGGCAAAGAGCAAAACGCACAACGAAACGATTACTGCAAAAACAGTTTCATTCACCTCAACTTCGCCCTCGCCAAGCCGCAGCAAGAAAATCGTAGCGGCGAAAGTCGCCCGCAAGGGGCGAACGGCTCAGCGGCAGCAAGCTACTAATAATCTGCACAACAATACGCTAAGTCTCCATCATGAAAATAATTCGCATGGTTCTTTCGGTAAAGACGCTGTGCGATCTGGGTGAGTCGGAAAGCCATATATTTTAAAGAATAAAACATTAACTTTGCTCCGTTGTAATGTAATAGTTTTACTATACATGGAGTACTATAAGCTCGGCTGCACTTGGGGAAGCGGGGGACCCGACTTCTACGAATTGCTAAAAAAGCATTCGATTGTAATAATTAAAAAGCTAGCTGTGAAAAGTGGCGATATTGTCGCCCTAGCGCAAGGATTCAAAGTCGTCGCCATAGCGCAAGTCATAGGCGAACTCACTCCCTGCACAACTAGAGAAGAACTAGAGGAGGATTTTACAGACAAAGAGATTGATTACGAGGAGGATACTTTCATTGCCGATGCCAAGATTTGGGAACTGGCTCCTTCGGAGCAATTCAACTACCCAAATCGGTTAGGACAATGCCAAATTCAAGATGGGGAGACTCAACGGAATATACACCAACTACTCAGCAAAATGATGGATGAGAAAATAGTATCGGATTGCGTAAGGCTACTGCGAGGAAATTACAACTTGGTACTCACGGGTGCGCCTGGAACCGGCAAAACTTATCTTGCAAAGAGGGTAGCAGCATCGATGGGGGCAACAAGCGAACATCAGGTTCAACTCGTACAATTTCACCCATCGTACGACTACACTGATTTCGTGGAGGGGTTACGGCCCGTAAAGGACGGTGAACTCGGCTTTAGGAGACAAGACGGTGTGTTCAAAGCATTCTGCAAAGAGGCCGAGAAGGAGCCTCCAGCAGGTTTTGAAGAGGTCTTCAGCCAACTGACAGCTGACATTAATAATAAATTACTGACGGAGGTTGAATTAAAGGAAGGAAAGTTTGCCAAGCTGAAAGTGGTAACAGAGAATAGCATCAAAGCCATTCCAGCGAGTCAATCAGATGGCAATGAAGCATCAGAATCTTCCTACTCCATTACATTTAACAAGCTTAACGAACTCTACGACCAATATAAAACCCTAGCAGAATTTGAGAATGCTGGTACGGTTAGTGATTCGATTAAGAACGTAATTGGCGAGACCGCTAAAAGCTACTACTGGGCTGTATTTCGCCTCCTATTGCAACGCAAAGAACGTCCCTACGTGTTCATAATTGATGAAATCAACCGCGGGGAAATCTCAAAGATCTTCGGGGAACTCTTTTTTTCCATTGATGGGAATTATAGAGGAGAAGCCGGTAAAGTCAAGACTCAATACCAAAATTTGGTGCCGGAAGATGATGTTTTCTATAATGGCTTCTTCATTCCTGAAAATGTGTACATCATAGGCACCATGAATGACATTGACCGGGGCGTGGAGAGTATCGATTTTGCCATGCGGAGGCGGTTTGCGTGGAAAGAAATCACGGTAGAGTCTCAGCAGTTTATGCTTGATGGAGGAAAAGATGATGTGGCATGGAATGGGCAAAAGCCGTCAGCAACAGAAATAGAGGAGTTGAAAGTCCGAATGAATCACCTCAACGCCTGCATCATTGACGAGTACAAGGGGAACGATAACGAGACTCCACCACGTGAGAGGATAGGCTTGACCAGAGCGTACCAAATCGGGGCCGCATATTTTTTAAAGTATCAGCTGTACAGAAACTTTGATGACCTATGGACCTACCACCTCGATGGACTGCTGCGTGAGTATCTAAGGGGTACACCTCGCATTGAAGATAAAATGAAAAGGTTACGTGAAGCTTATAACGATATAACACCTTGATAACTGAAGACTACAACCACTGCAACTGCAGCATTCCCCCAAAAAATCTAGATGACATACGGGCAATAGCCGATATAAAGATTTCAGAACTCACTTTTGAGGATTGTCCCAATTTGCTCATTTTTCCCGACTCTTTCGAAAGCTGTGCTGGAGATATCGGGAAGAAGGTGGTGTGCAGCGTGAATAGTGAAGGCACAATGCTATGCACCAATAGTATCGTGGGGTTTATTGGACGGAACAACACGCACCTATCAATTCATTCCCGATTCGCTGAGGCATGTAACGAAGATTTCTTTTTGCACTACATGCTTCAACGAAGAGCCAGCATCAATCTGTTAAATTTACCACACCCCACGAACGAAGACGATGGACTTGACTTGCTTCTCTACCTATTCCCTGCACGCCTCAAAAAGGCTATAAACCAGGGGATTTTCAAGCAGTACACTAGGTATGACCACAACGATGCCAATGCAAAAGGCGTAATAAATATAAGCAAACATATACGTAACAATGTGCCGTTTAACGGGAAAATATACTACTCTACCCATGAACACAGCTGCGATAATGCAGTTACCCAACTTATTAGGCATACCATTGAATTCATAAGGAAAGAGAAAAATTACAATTTTATCATAAGCGGAGACAGGGACGTCCGCGAGGCTGTCCAGCAAGTAGTTGATGCTACGCCTAGTTACTCATCCCGCGCTCGGCGTGAGATAATCAATAGGAATCTGCGCCCAATGGTACACCCCTACTATAGCGAATATGCGCCCTTACAAAGGCTCTGTCTGCAGATACTACGCCATGAAGAACTAAAATATGGATTGAACCACGATGAAATATATGGAGTCCTAATTGATGCTGCATGGCTTTGGGAAGAATACTTGGCATTCCTCCTAGATGGAAAGTATGTTCACTATTTGAAGAACGGAGAGAAAAAGTTCTACCTCTTCAAAGGCGGAGTGCAACAAGTCATTCCAGACTACCTTTCGCAGGATAGGAGTGTCGTCGCAGACGCTAAATATATACCTCTAAACAAAAAGGATCGGTACGACTACGAGGAACAGGCGACAGCAATTTATTACAAGACCATCGCCTACATGTACAGGTTTTCCTCAAAAACGGCATTCCTTCTCTATCCCCATCCCGATGAGGCAACTCAGAAAAAATACCTAACCATTGAAACAGAGCAGCAAGGCACAAACGGCGGCTCCATCATTAAGCTTGGGCTTCGCATCCCCTCTGGTTGCAAGGACTACAGCATATTCTGCGAACGCATGAGGCAGTACGAACAGGAGTTTATCAAACAATGTGATCCTTCTGCCCTATAGACTGCAAGAAGATAGCGAATGCATGCCGCAGCGGATAAGCGCAATGGTGCGGCGAACCGCATTGCGGCAGCCAACAATGAGGAGTTACTTTTGCATCTGGGAGTAGTCTTTATGTAATGCTTCCTACGAAAACATTGCGGGAAATGTAGGTTTCCATCCGCACGCCACTAAAGACCAATTTGCTGCTCGCATTGCCCAAAGTAGCAATTGTCCGAAGAGCTATCACATCATCAAATTCTACCGGGGCGTAGGCTCTCCATTGCAGTCGCATATAAATCCAATTTAAATGCTAATTTTGCGCTTGCAATGGATAAAGCCAAACGAGACCCATTCCCTATACGCAGCGGGAGCCTCCCCGTAGCGGGAATGTCCAAGCTGCACGAAGGGGAGAGCTTTTGCGCAAGACCCAATAGTAAACTGATTACAAGAAACTTACAACGCTTCTTGATGTGAAATAGAGCCTAAAAATGTCCAAGCTAATGTCCAAGCTAAGCAGAGGGTGGGACACGAAGTAACGAACGATAAAACGCTATAAAAGAACATATTACGTAGAAACGAATACAAAATGCATTGGAAATTGATGTCCAAGTTGACGCACAGAGGGAGGCATCACTAACCCAAGGGAACAAGAATGGCACTACCAATCAACATAGAAGACCTTTTAGGGAAGCAGCGGGTGGAGTCTGACCGCATAGAGTTCAAGCGTGGTTGGAATCCTGTGGCGATTTACCACACCATCTGCGCGTTTGCCAACGACATTGACAATCTCGGGGGAGGCTATATTATAGTTGGCGTAGAGGAGGAAAGGGGTATAGCCAAACGCCCTGTCGTCGGCATTCCGCCAGAGAAGTTGGATGGGATACAAAAAGAACTCCACCGCTACAATCAACTGATAGAGCCCGCCTATGCGCCACGCATCTCAGTGGAAGGGATTGATGAGCGTAACGTGCTAGTGATCTGGGTTACATCAGGACAGAATCGCCCATATACAGTCCCCGCCGATGTGACAGCCAAGCTAAAGAAGCCCGTATTCTACGTGCGGTACGGCACGTCATCGGTAGAAGCAAAAGGGGAAATACTTGACAGGCTGCGCGAATTGGCGAACCGTGTACCATTTGACGACCGAGGAAACGAAGAGATACAAATTAGCGACATCTCTCCGCTACTCCTGAAGGAATATCTGGCAACGATTGGTAGCCGATTGGCAAGCGAAGACTTGAATAAGCACCTACACGAGGTGCTTGAACAGATGGAGCTCTTAGAAGGGCCGAAGGAGGGTGTACGCATCAAGAACGTTGCGGCAATGATGTTCTGCGAGTCGCCGCAAAAGTTTTTCAAGATAACGCAAATTGACATAGTTCACTTTCCCGAAGGGAAGGTAAACAATCCCGACAACATGGTAGAAGTGCCATCGATAATGGGCCCGATTCCAGAGATGATTAAGCGCACGCTGCTCTACCTTAAAACGAATGTAATCAAAGAGAAGATAGAAAAGGTGGCCGATGAGGAAGAGGCGAAAAAGTTTTTCAACTTTCCTTACCAAGCTCTAGAAGAGGCCGTCGTCAACGCTGTGTACCATCGGGACTACCAGGAACGAGAACCCATTGAAATCACAATAGAGCCGAGTAGGATATCCATTCTGAGCTACTCTGGCCCAGATCGGTCTATTAGCATGGAGGCGATCCGTGAAGCACAGGTACTGCGCTGTAGACGGTATCGCAATCGGCGGCTGGGAGAATTTCTCAAAGAGCTAAACCTGACGGAGGGGCGCGCCACGGGCATCCCCACCATACAAAAGTCGTTGAGAGATAATGGGTCGGGCAGAGCAACGATTGAAACGGACGAAAACAGAAGCTACTTTCTAATTGACATTCCCTGCCATCCAGCCTTCATTACCCCAAGCCCCAGAGTGATTATCATTGACCCGGTACGAACCATGGAGCGCATTGCTAAAATACAGCCATCCTACATAGGAGAAATGTCGAAGCAAACGCTGGAAAACTTTTCTATCTGCCTATTTCGCTGCATCAATGGAGTATCAGCCAGAGATATGCTAAAAGATTTAGACAAGGTATCCCACAAACAATTGAAACGAAAGTACATAGAACCATTGCTGGCGATGGGGCTGATAGAGATGACCATTCCGGACAAGCCCAATTCGCCGAGCCAGAAATATGTGCTAACCGACAAAGGGAGAGAAGTGGTATCATGATGGAATACGGCAATGTCCAAGCCCACCGGAAGCCAAACGGGAAAACGATGAAATCGTAACTACTTAAAAAACAAACATTTAAAATAAACCGCAATACTAAATACACAAGAAAAATGTCCAAGCTGATGTCCAAGCTAAGCAGAGGGTGGGACACGAAGAAACGAACGATAAAGCGCTAGAAAAGAATACATTACATAGAAACGAATACAAAATGCATTGAAAATTGATGTCCAAGCTGGATGGCTAGAGGTAGTAAGCGTATGGGCAAGCGCATAGGGAAGGCAATAGCGCGGCAAGAACCACAAAAAAGGTAACCGATAAGCGTGGGAGGACTGCAGGGATTTGGCGGGAGGGCCGTGCGGACCGGTCTTCCAATCTGGCTTACCATTCAAGCAAGAAGCCATGGGGGCGGCTACTGAGAGACCGTCCTGCGGACGAGGGGGCATGACGGAGGTTGAGCGTAAAAGGTAGAAGGCCCTCTGCGCCATCGCAGAGGGGGAATCTCTTCCCGAAAGACGGCAGGGGTTGCCCCCACATCGGACCCACCACGCTCCGCGATAAGGCAACGCAGCGAAAAGGAATGAAAAGCTCGTTCACGTCAAGGGTATAAGACGGTATAGCTCCAAAGCGCGGTGGATTCAAAAGATTGCAAGGGACGATGAACGGGGAGGTTTGAGAGGAGGAAATTCAATGACGCTTTCAAGGTTTCGGGCGCCTAGAATCTAAACCGTACGAACGATTAGGTAAATGCGCTCGCCCCCCATTTATTTTTGGACAAAGCAAACACCCCGCCATGCTCGGCATGACGGGGTGTGAGTAAACCATACCACGAACGCCTACTTGCGGGCAGCGTACGCTTTTTCCACAAATGCCCAATCGAGCAGACTCCAAAAGTTCTTTACGTAGTCAGCGCGACGGTTCTGGTAGTCCAAATAGTAGGCATGCTCCCACACATCGCAGGCGATCAGCGGGGTGAGATTATCCCGGAGCGGGTTCCCGGCATTGGAGAGCGCCACGATGGAGAGCTTGCCCGCCGCATCGCACGCTAGCCACGCCCAGCCCGAACCAAAGAGCCCCGTGGCCGCCTTGGTGAACTCCTCCTGAAACTTCTCAAAAGAACCGAAGTCCCGGGTCAACGCCGCCAATAGGTCACCCTCCGGTTTCGCCTTGGGCTTGGCCGCGAAGCTGTTGAAGTAGAATGTATGATTCCACACCTGCGCTGCGTTGTTAAATATAGCCCCATCAGCCTCCTTGATCATGGCCTCGAGCGACGCATTCTCAAAACGGGTACCCGGAATGAGCTTGTTGAGCGTGTTGACATAGTTAAGATGGTGCTTACCATGGTGAAACTCCAAGGTCTGCTTTGAGATATGCGGATTGAGCGCCTCCAAATTGTAGGTCAGCTCCGGCAACTTATGTTCCATTTCTATTTCCTCCTTTTTAACATTAACCCATTGTGAGGGTTTTACCCCCCGTTGCACTCATAAAAACCAATTAGTGCGGCCATTGTTCACGCGCTGGGCAAGATGTTAACGTTTCGGGCGTTTATGTCGCTAGGTTGCGGGGGGTGGTTCAATCTGAAACTCCGCCATTTGCGCCATTTTTGTGACCTTTGCAGCATAAACAACATGCCGCGCACATGCCGCACATTTTGGAAGAGGTACAGGAATTAATGATGGGCGTTGCCCTCACCGAGGCTGAGCACGCCGCCGAACAGGACGAGGTACCCATCGGGGCCGTGATAGCCTACGGCCCGCGGATTATCGCCAAGGGGCACAACCTCACCGAGACGCTGAACGACCCCACAGCGCATGCAGAAATGATTGCCATCTCCGCGGCGCTCAACGCCGTGGGGGGCAAGTACCTACAGCAGTGCCAGCTCTACGTGACGGTGGAGCCATGCGCCATGTGCGCGGGAGCAATAGCATGGACCCGCATAGGGACGCTGATTTACGGGGCGCCAGAGCCGAAATTCGGCTTTAGTCGGCTTCGTCCCGCCGTGCTGCACCCAAGTACAAAAGTGGTAATGGGCATCAAAAAAGAGGAATGCTCGGCCCTGATGGCTCATTTTTTTTCATCAAAGAGAAAATAGTCACAACGTGACTACAATTAAATTATTATCAGAACATTAGAGGCTTCACAGAAGCAATAAAAAGCCATCAATTATCATCCATGCCCCACGCATTCCGGCAAAAATGCGTACTTTAGCACGGTGTTTGCCAAGGTGAAGACAAGAAAAGAAGCACAAAGACATTGTAAAGAAAGGAGAGACTATGCGTAAACTGGGGACAATTGTCGTACTGTTCTGCCTCGCAGCAGGCGTATGGAGCGCAACCGCGCAGGAAATGAAGGAGGCGGTAGACCTATACAATGGGGCGGCCACCACGCTTAAGCAAAATCCAAAGCAGGCCGTTGAGAACTTGAATAAGAGCATTGAGATGTGCAAGGCGATTGGCGATGATGAGGCCAACAAGCTGATGGGCTCGGCGAAGAAGGTGCTGCCAGATGCCTACTTTTTCTACGCGCAGGAGCTATACAAGAAGCAGCAGATAAACGAGAGCTTTGAGGCCATGGAGGCATCAAAGACCGCGGCCGATGAGATTAACGACGCAAAGCGTTCCGCCCGTGCCGTGCGCACGCTCTCGGCACTGTACTTTCAGCAGGGGCGGAAAATGCAGCTAGAGGGGAACTACGCCGAGGCCGCTACGCTGTGCCAAAAAGCACTAAAGCATAATGACCGCGTGCTGGACGTGTGGATCGTTTTGGCGCAATGCCAGGACTCGCTGAGACAGTACGATGAGATGCTGCAAACGCTGAAGGACGGAATGGATGCGGCGCAGCGTGCCGCTAACCTTGCCCGAAAGACCGATATGCAGGTTATAGCCACGAACTACTTGAAGGCGGAAGCCATGAAGCTGGAAGCGGCAAAGAACCACGAGGCGGCCATAGAGAAGCTGAACAAGGCCTTAGAGTTCGATACGCACGACGCAACCATCTACCAGCCGCTAGCCGTGGCGTATGGCTCGCTCAACAACTACGATGAGGTCATTAAGAATGCAGATTTGGCCCTTGGGTGCATCGCCCCAGGATCGGATAATACGGGGCTCTACTTTCTAAAGGCCAAGGCGCAACAGGCTAAGGGCGACAAGGAGGGAGCATGCGAAAGCTATAAGCTCGCGGCCATTGGGGCGTACAAAGAGGCGGCAGAGCACGAGATGAAGGACGTGCTGAAGTGCAAGTAGCCTACGCGCATTGCCTTGGGCTGTGAACATTTGTGATCGAAAGAACGAGGAGCCATGCGCCGTTCCGGTACGTGGCTCCTCTAACTTTTTAACCTTTCGTGCCGAAACGATCCATTGAGCTTTTAAGTCCTGCCCAAAACGCCGCATGCGGCATGGCGGCACTACGTGCAGGGGCAGATGCAGTGTACATTGGAGGGCCACGTTTTGGAGCACGAAGCAAAGCGGGCAACTCCATTGAGGAGATACGCTCGCTCTGCGATTTTGCCCATCTCTTTGGGGCGCATGTTTACGCAACGCTCAATACGCTCCTCTACGACAATGAGCTAGCCGAGGCGGAACGCACCGCCCGCGACCTCTACCACGCAGGCGTAGATGCCTTCATCATCCAGGATATGGCCTGGCTCATGCTCAATCTTCCCCCCATTCCCCTGCATGCTAGCACCCAAACTGACAATCGTACAGCCGAAAAAGTTGATTTTCTATACCACTCCGGCTGCGATAGGGTGGTTTTAGCTCGAGAGCTCTCCCTTTCGGCCATTGCAGCCATCCATGAGAAAATGCCGAACGCAGAGCTGGAAGCCTTCGTGCATGGGGCGCTCTGCGTATGCTACAGCGGGCAATGCTACCTCAGCCAAAAGCTTTTCGGCCGGAGTGCAAACCGAGGCGAATGCGCGCAGGCCTGCCGCCTACCCTACCGCATTGAGGATGCAGCGGGTAACGTCATTCGGGAACGAGCCTACGCGCTCTCGCTGCATGATCTCAATCTCTCTAACAACCTAGAGGCACTCATTGATGCGGGGGTTTGCTCCCTAAAAATAGAGGGACGCATGAAGGATGCGAGCTACGTGGAAAACATTACAGCCCACTACCACCAACGTCTCAATGCGCTCATGGAGAAGCGGGACGACCTCCAAAGAGCTTCGCAAGGCCACGTAGAAATTCCCTTCACTCCCAATCCGCAAGCCACCTTCGCCCGCCCCTTCACCACATACTTCTCTAGTAGTCGTCCCCAGCATCTCGCCAATCTTGACACACCCAAATCGGTTGGGGAAGCCATTGGAAGGATCGCAACTGTTGGAAATGGATGGATTGAGGTGGCAAACGCCTCTCAACTCGTCAACGGAGATGGAATCATTATTACATCAAAAGGAAAAGCTACAGGCTGCAGGGTAAACAGGGTTGAAGGGAATAGGGTGTATACCTTCCGGCTAGACACGCCGCCACGAGCAGGCGATTTGGTATTTCGGAACGCAAGCACACGTTTCGCTGAAGAGCTGAAGCAGCACCCCGCCACTCGCACACTAGAGGTACGCGCTGAACTCGCATGGGATGGACAAAACGATGCTACGTTAACGGCCTATGACTGCGAGGGCGTACGTACCTCAATTCGTATCAACACCCCGCTTGAAAATGCTCAGCAGGGTGAGAAGCAAGCGACACTGTGGCAACAGCAGATGGCCAAAGCGTACCATCCGAACGTACGTATCGTGTCGCTAACGTTACCGAAAAGCACCATTCCCTTTCTACCGCAATCGGCCATCAATGCCCTACGGCGGGAGCTAGTTGATAGCTACGTATCGGCTCGTCAGCAAGCCTACCGGTGTCCACTTCCCCACTCCACGAGGAGCTTAATGGCCTATCCCGCCTCGCTATCCACCGATGGGCGGCTCAACGTGAGCAATCGACTCGCGAAGGATTTCTACGAAGCACGAGGCGTAAAAGATGTTCTTCCAGCGCTTGACATCCAAAACTCCATTGCCGCCGAGGTAGAACTCATGCGCACGAAATATTGTTTACGCCACGAGCTATCGCTATGCCCCAAGCAACGCATAGGAGAGAAAGCAACACCGTTAATCCTCTATAGCCAAGGGGGGCATCGTCTTCGTGCTGAATTTGACTGCACCAGGTGCGAGATGACGATAAAAGAAGCGTAGGGCGTTGCAGAAAGTTACACAAGGATAGTTTTTCAGCGGGCGAAATAAGAAGGCGCATGGACTTACATCCATGCGCCTTCTCGCATTACAACGAAACAACGTGCTATCTAGAACTCGATACGTCCAGGTTGTTTAGGTATCACAACGCTCCCGGTGATGGGGCATTTCAGCTCCTTGGCATTAGTTGCATTGCTGTGCACCGTAACCACTCGACTTATGCTTTGCGGCTTGGGTTCAATGCGGAACTCCACCTTTATAATCCCCTCTTTTCCAGGTAGGATGGGGGCCTTGGGGTACTCCTTAATCGTGGTGCCGCAGCACCCCTCCACCTTGTTCAAAATGAGGGGGGTAGTTCCATCGTTTACCACCTTAATGCTCACCTTCCCATTATCGTCAGAAAGCTTATCGAGAGGAACATTCCCCAGTTTCACCTCGGTAGGGTCAAGGCGTATGATAGCACCTTTTACCTTTGCCTCCTGTGCTCCAGCGTGGGCTGATAGGCTTAGGGTCAATGCTAATGCTATGCCAAAAATCATCCTTTTCATTGCCATTATTTTCCTTTCTAAAGACTTTAACTTGCTACGATAACTACGCAAACCTTATGCCAATTGCGTATCAGTTACAAAACGAACACGGTTACGCCAACAGATGACATCAGTCTCACATCCTCCATTTTTTAACTACCTTTGCGCAAGAAAAATTTACGAGAGAGAACGTCATGGAGAAGTTAGGGATTAAGGCTCTGCCTGAAATGGCAAGGCAGGTGCGACGGGATGCGGTGCGCATGGTGCATGGCGCCCAAAGCGGACACCCCGGGGGTGCACTCAGCTGCGCAGATTACCTCACGCTACTCTATTTCTACGAAATGGACTACACCCCTTCCCCCTTTAATAGGAGGGGAGACAATGAAGATTGCTTTTTTCTTTCCAATGGGCACGTCTCAGCGGCGTGGTATAGCGTATTGGCTAGGTCGGGGCATTTTGCAGTAAGCGACTTGTCTGGATTTAGAAAGCTAGGAAGCCAGCTACAGGGGCACCCCACCCCCGCAGAAGGATTGCCAGGCATACGCATTGCGTCGGGGTCGCTAGGACAGGGGCTATCCGCTGGGTGCGGCATGGCACTTGCCAAACGGCTCAACAAGGATGCCCACTTTGTCTATACCCTGCACGGCGATGGGGAGCTACAGGAGGGTCAGATATGGGAGGCAGCCATGTTCGCAGCCGCACGAAAAATAGACAACCTAATAGCCGCCGTTGACTACAACAAGATCCAAATTGATGGCACAACGGACGAGGTCAACTCGTTGGGCGAGCTGGGTGAGAAGTGGAAGGCGTTTGGATGGAATGTGTTTGAGGTGCCAGGTCACGATTTCGACGCAATGCATGATGCCATCACAGCTGCAAAGGCGCGCAAAGGATCAGGGAAGCCCAGCGTACTCCTTCTACATACAACGATAGGCAAAGGCGTGGATTTCATGGAGAATAAGTCGTCATGGCATGGCAAAGCCCCGAGCGATGAGCAACTTCAAGCGGCTCTGTCTCAGCTCCCGCCCACGCAGTACGGTGATTATTAGTATTATTTCACTAGATTGGACAAATAAAGGAATAGAAGAAGATGAAAAACATAGTAGTGATAGCGCACGATGCGAAAAAGCCGGAGTTGGCACGCTTTCTAAGCGAACGCACCGAGTGGCTACGCGGCGTGAATTTGCTTGCTACGGGACGAACTGCCGAGTATCTGAAAGAGAATTCGATCGAGTGTGAACACCTCAATCCGGGTGGGTCGGGCGGATACCGTCAAATAACCCAAATGATTGCAGACGGGAAGGTAGATATAGTCATTTTCCTACGAGACCATCGTGTGGTGCAACCGCACCATGAGGACATCCGGTTGCTACTGGAGACATGTAATGTGCACAACATCCCATTGGCAACGAACTATGCGAGCGCAGAGTTGCTTATCCTTGGGCTCATACGCAAGGAAGCCAGCGAACGAGTAAAGCAGAAGGAGTAGAGGTATGCTACAGGAGTGGAAAGAGCTAGGAAAAAAAGCAACACGTGATGGGTTTGGAGAGGGGCTGCTCCGCGCTTCACGCAACGAAAAGGTGGTTGCGCTGTGCGCTGACCTCACGGGGTCGCTAAAAATGGATGGCTTTGCCAAAGAGCATCCCGATCGATTCTTTCAGTGCGGAATAGCCGAGGCAAATATGATAGGAACGGCTGCGGGGCTGGCTGCAGGAGGGTTCATTCCGTTTGCAGGCACGTTTGCTGCGTTCGCCACTGGGCGTGTCTACGACCAAATACGCCAAAGCGTAGCGTACTCTAATACGAACGTAAAAATCGCAGCTTCACATGCCGGACTGACGCTCGGCGAAGATGGTGCAACCCACCAGATTTTAGAAGACATTGGCTTGATGCGGATGCTGCCGAACATGACTGTCCTCGTTCCAGCAGACTACAACCAAACCATTCAGGCCACTATGGCTGCTGCGCAGCTTGTTGGTCCTGCCTATCTACGCTTTGGTCGTCCCTCTGTACCTATTTTCATTCCCGAAGACGCGCCATTTGAAATTGGAAAAGCGCAAGTTCTCAGGATGGGTAATGATGCTACTATAATCGCATGTGGACATCTCGTCTGGCCTTCGCTACAGGCTGCTAAAGCTTTAGCCGAGGAGGGTATTTCCGTTTCCGTGATAAACATGCATACCGTTAAGCCTTTGGACGAGGATGCCATTGTGAAGGCAGCGAAAGAGAGCGGGGCAGTCGTAACCGCTGAGGAACACATGAGAAACGGCGGGTTGGGGGAGGCTGTAGCTGATGTGCTTGCTAGGGTTTATCCTGTTCCGCAAGAGTTCATAGCTGTTAACGATAGCTTTGGTGAAAGTGGAAAGCCCATGGATCTCATGGCTAAGTATGGGCTAGACACCGAAAATATCGTCAAGGCAACCCGAAAGGCCATTGCAAGGAAAGCAAAGTAGTTTCATTGTATAGCAGACAATGGAGGAGAATGTAGAATTTGACGTTAGCACAACGAGAGAGGATCCTGCCGTAGAGGAGGAGGCCTCTCTCGTCCAAAAGGATTCTACAAATACCAGTACCATAAATGGGGGAAAGGAAAAACGCCATGCAGTCCTGCAAGGCGTGAAGAGTGCTTTCGCCTTTATTCTCTACTTTAGCGGGATGGTGCTGTTCGGCTGGCTACTGTTCTACCTTTCAAAGGGGCTGCTATAGGGTAAAGATTTTTAACGCTCCTTTTCTTCTTGCCACCATGCCACGACCCTTTCCGCTGCAAAGGTAGTGTAAAAAAAAGGAAACAAGCAAATAGTTAGAGCAAAAAAAGCAGAAAAAAGGCAGAAACGCCCAAAAATAGCAGAAACAAAAAGGTAAAGAAAAGGACTAAAAGAACCGGCGCGCCAACCGTCGGGCCACCCCCACCAGCCCCAGCACCACCGCCAGCACCAGCCACGGGAATGCCCCCACCGCCAGCCGCTCGTACCCCTTCGCCCCCAGCAGCAGCACCGCCACCGCGTCCCCCACCGCGGCGCACCCCTCCGCCCGCGCCAGCACCTCTTGCAGCATCCGCTCCCCCCGCGCCTGCGCCCCCTGCTCCGCCCCTTCCCCATCCCCCGCGCCCTCGCCGAACCGCGGCAGACGGCTCACCACCGCCGAGAGCCGCACCAGCGTGGCCACGCACGGCGGCGCCACCGCGAACCGCCGCCCCCCCAGCTCCACCACCCGCTTCTCTTGCAGCAGCGTCGACGCCACCCGCTCCTCCGTGGTAATCACCTCTTCCTTCCGTTCCATAATCACTTACTAAAAGGGGCGGGCCCCGTTGGCTTCTGCCATTACCGCGAAACCACCCAGCGCCCGCCCATCCAACGAACTAACTACACCCTTACTAACTAATCACCTGCACCTTCACCGTCTGCCCGCTCGCCGGCTTGAGGCACTTCACCACGTAGTGGTACGTAATCCCGTCCGCCGTCGAGAAGTTCAACTCCTTCCGAATCACGCACCGGTCGATCTGCAGCCCGTAGCACTCGGGGTCCTCCGGCACCACCCGCAGCGCCCACTCCCCCGCCACCGTCCCATCGTCGTCCGTGAACGGCTGCGTGCCCCCCTTCTTCACGAAGAGGTCGAACGTGAACTCGTACGTGTTCCGCGTGTACTTCGCGTCCACGATGCCCCCGCCCTCCTCCTGCGCCAGCGTCTCGTCGCCCGCCGAGGTGCTCAGCGTGGTGCTATCCAGCTTAGGCACCTCGAACGACTTCCACGTTGTCCCCGGCGCGCCGTCCTTGCTCTCCGTGTAGCTCAACGTGCATTTACCCCATGATAGTACTCCCATTGCCTTCCTTCCTTTCCTCGCTTTAAAACGTTTACAATAAAAACAACAATCACTCGTAGAAATCGTACCCCAGCTTCACCACCACGAAGTGCTGGCGCACGCTGCCCCCCTCCGCGTCCTCCACCGTGCGGATCGCGCTTTGCAGCCAGAAGCGGTAGCCCCCGCTCACCGCGCACGTCAGCCCCGCCACCCACGCCGCCGCCGCGGCCTCCAGCGTGGCGCAGCGCGCCCCGTCCGCCACCGCCCGCCCGCTGGGCAGCACCACATCGGGTACAAAGATCATCACCGTCACCGCCCCGCTCTGCACCTCCCCCGGCAGCCCCGCCGTGAACGCCACCACGATATCCTCCGCCGCGCGGTCAGCCGGCCGCAGCCCGCTGCGGTAGATCGCCCCCTTCGCCTCCGCCGCCAGCCCGCTCCCCCGCAGGAACCGCAGCACGTCACCCTGCACCTCGCTCCCCGTCTTCGTCACGCCCCGCATCGCCCTACGCCTCGCCTTCGTAGTAGTACCACGCCGCCGCCGCGCTCAGCGCGGAGAGCAGCGCCCCCACCAAGAGCAGCAGCGACTCCACCACGCTCCCCCGCCGCAGCGCCCCCAGCAGGAGCGCCAGGCACACCGCCGCGCCCGCGCCGCACAGCCACACCACCGGCCGCCGCCGCAGCGACCCAGCCACCCGCGCCGCCAGCCCCCGCAGCCTCGCCAACCCCTTCTCCAATCCGTCCATCGCCAATCCTTTCCTTTTCTCGTTTACCATTCCATTGCAATCACTTTTCCTCATCGCAGCTTCGCCGCCAGCTCCCGCACCATCCGCCGCGCCAGCAGCTCCGCGCTCTCCAGCACGTTGTACCCCCGCGCCGACACGTACGCCGCGTAAGCCATCCCCGCCGTCACCACCAGCGCCGCCCCCTCGGGGTACTCCCGCACCAGCCGCAGCGCCAGCTCCCGCCCCGCCGCGCCCCCCGCGCCCCCGAAGCCCGCCGTCTGCACCGTACGCCCATCCATGCTTACCACGTAACCCACCGAGCTGCGCAGGTTGCCCGTGCGGTCGGTGTAGCTACCCCCCTCGCGCGCCTCCGCCACCGCCGCCTCCCCCACGTAGCACAGCCAGCGGGCCACCGCCCCCTTCTGCGCCTCCACCGCCTCGGCCAGCGCGTGCGCCACCTCCGCCTCTGTGTATCGCCTCCGTACGCCCATTACCATCAAAGCATTATACGCACCTGGAGCACCGCGTCCAGCGGCTCCCACGACACCACCTCCCCCTCCGCCACCACGCGCCCCGCGCCGTCCTCCACGCGGCACATCCCGCGCCGCTCCTCGCACGGCTGCTCCACGTACACGATCCACGACGCCATCCTGAACCGCTCCCCGTACACCGCCCCCAGGTTATCCATCCGCTGCGCCACGTACTGGCACGGCACCCCCTCGTCCCACGCCGCCGCGCCCCCCACGGGGTAGCCCGTCGCGGGGTCCAGCCCATCGCCGCCCCCGCCCGCCGCCGCGAAGCGAATCCGCCCATTCTCAATGATCATAGCCCATCCCCTTTATAGCCGTACTGCGCCCCCTCCGCCCCGCTGGGCTCCCCCAGCTCGCGGTAGAGATGCCGCGCCTCCGCCAGCAGCCCCCGCCGCTCCCACTCCGTGAAGCCGAACGACTGCCCCCCCTGCGCCACGTTCGGCGCCCCCGCCAGCCAGCGGTACACATCCGCCAGCGTCAGCAGGAACGCCCGGTCTTCGAAGGGGTCTGCCAGCGGCGCCTCCAGGTCGAGCCCCCGCCGCGCCGCGCACCCCGCCACCGCCTCCCGCGGAATTGGGTAGAGCGACACGCTGCGCAGCAGCGACATCAAATCCATTCCACCGCCCATCGCCGTTCAGCCTACTTCGTTTGGTCGGCCTGCAGCGTGAAGATATCCCCCGCGCCGTCAATCACCGGGAGGCACAGCGCCTGCGCCGTGGTGTACTCCTCCAGCGGGTCCACCTGCGAGAACTTCGACACCAGCACGTGCGTCCCTGCCTTTTGGTACGCCACCCACGAGGCGGGGTTGGTCTCCTCCGCCAGCGTGCCGTACACCAGCCGCCCCACCGTCGCCTCCGGCACCGCCACCACGTTCGCCTCCGCCCACGGCTTCACCGTTTCGCTGCGCCCGCTGGGCTGCTCCACGCGGTAGCTCCCGTTCACCACGTGGAACTCCGCCCCGAACTCGTTGCGCAGCGCCATCAGCATCGCGTCCACGCTCGTCGCCACCAGCAACTCCGGCTTCGCCGCCAGCACCCCATGCGCCTGCGCCCCGAAGAGCCGCCCCTGCGCGCTCGCCCGCAGGTAGTCAAAGTACTTGCGCGAAAGGTAGACGTGCAGCGGCGTCACCCCCCGCGCGTCCGCCGCCGCGAAGAGCCCCCGCAGGTCGTCAATCGGCTTCGCCGCCGCCGCGTCCTCCCACTTCGCCGCGCTCTTCACCGTGTTCTTCGGCAGGTACCCGAACGACGCGCGCACCCCCGTCCCCACGTTCTCCGCGTCCGTCACCAGGCATTGCCCCGTCGAGAGCGCCGATTGAAACATAATCTCCTTGCGCACATCGATCGCCTTGATCACCTTCGCCACATCGTCGAAGACCCGCGCCGCCACCTCCGCCTCGCTCGCCCCCTTGGCGCGCATCACGTTGATGTTCGAAATCTCAATCTCCCCCTTGCGCATCTTGATACCCAGCTTCGGGATCGTGCCGCTCGCCCGCGACACCGCCGCGCGGCTCTTGAGCGGCAGCGAGCTCTCCAGGCTCACCACGTCAGCCGCCACCACGCTGTGGTTGATATCCGTGCTCCCCCAGCGCAGGTCCGCGCTGTACTCCTCGCGCAGCAGCGTCTTGTGCAGGTACGGCGACTCCGCCGCCGCGCCGTTGAACTTCTCCATCACCGCCCCCACGAAGCCGTGGAAATACTTCTCAACGTACTCCGCAAATAGTGTTTTCTCCATAATCCTTTCCTCGTATGCCTTACTCGTTTTTTACCCTATAAACATGCTACTCCCCCTTCGCCACGTGGATGAAATCCAGCCGCGGCAGCGCCGCCCGCGCCTCCTTGCCCACCTTGAACGGCACCGCCGCCCAGTTCACCGTGCCGCTCGTCACGATCCCCACCCGCGGGTCGTTTAGCCGCACCGTGCTGCGCGCCACCCCCACGGGCTGCGCGTCGGTCGGCGCGGTAAACACCCCGTCAGCCCCCAGCGGGAACGGCTGGTACTCCCCAGCCTCCGTGCGCCCAATGGGCGTACCTGCGTACACCGCCTCCGCCAGCCCAGCCTCCGCGTGCGCCGCCGCGTACGCCGCCAGCGACTCCCGGTACGCCGCCACCGCCAGCGTGCGCCCCCCGGGCAGATCCGTCACCGCCTGCACGATCGCGATCCCATCGTTCGCCGTCGTGATATCCTCCCGGTAAACCCCCAAATTTGACTCTGCCATTGCCTTACTCCTCCCTTGATTGATTGATTGATTAAAAGCCTTTCCGTACCCAGCATGCCGCCGCGCCTACACGTTTGCCCGCGCCAGCACCGCCTTAAGCTCCTCCGCCGTGGCCTCCGCCCCGCGCGCCGCGCCAGCCTCGCCCCCCTGCGGCGGCGCGAACCGCACCCCCTGCGCCGCCAGCGCCTGCACCGTCCCCTCCACCTCCTGCGCCACCCGCGCCTTCTCCTCCCCCCACGCCGCCTCGCTCAGCCCCCCCAGCGGCAGCCGCGCGTACACCGCCCGCATCGGCTCGGGCAGCCGCGCCACCAGCCCTTGCAGCTCCTCCCGCCGCGCCGTCTCCACCCGCGTCTGCTCCATCTCCGCCACGCGCCCCGCGAGCCGCTCCACCGCCGCCAGCACCCCCTGCGCCCACGCCGGCGCGCCCTCCGCGCCCTCCTTCGCGCCCTTCGTATCCTTCGGGTCCTTCCCCGCATTCGCCGCCATTGCCGCGGGCTGCGCCCCTTCGGCGGGCTTGCCGTCCTTGAGCCCGTGCTGCCGCTCGTACGCCAGCACCGCCGCCCGCTCGATATCCTCCCGCGACGGCATCGCCGCCGCCGCCGTTTGCTCCGTCTGCGCTGTAATCGTATCTATCTGACCCTGCGCCGCCGCGCCGCCCGCTACCGTGCCGCCCGCCGTTGCCGTTGCTGCCGCCGCTCCAGCCGCGGGCTGCGCACCATTCTGACTCTGCTTCTTCTCCATGCCGTTTGTCTCCTCGTTTCTATTGTATACGTTGTAAACGCTACAAATTTAGCGTTTTTGTTTAATATGTAAACGGTTAGCACGGTAGACTCCGTAAGCGCTATTCTATCATTTTTGCCCCTCTTATGATAAACTCACCCGTTTCAGAATTACTGTATATATATTTCGCACTGCTATTAAAAACACAGAAACCATTGCGCGCTATTATAAACTTCTGCTGGCTCTTTATACTTTCATATTTAATCCTATAACTGTAAAAGTATTTTACGTTTTTTGCTTTTATGCTCGCAGTACTATTCGTACCGTACAAATCTATGCCCGAGGTGTGCTTGTTTATAATTCCTGCCTTTGCCAATAAATTGATGTGCACTTTCCCTTTTACGCTTATCGATTCGTAGCTCTTCGCTTGGACTCTAATCTTGGCAACAGTGCCATTCCTATAAGTATAACCCACTTTGTACCTTCCATCAGGCGCTCCATCACCTGTATTGCCGTACAATTCTATTTCCTTGCCCCCCATAAGCACATGCCCATCAAACACAATTGCGACCATGGCAAAATCGCCTTCATAGCCACCCGCATTAGCGTTAAACTCATAGGCTGCGGTAATATAAATATCAACGGAAACCGTTTCATTGCCAATGTTTCGCACGGTGCTCAGATCGAATGAAACTTCTTGCTCAAACGGCAATATTTTCTCTATCGGTTTGCTACCTTGAAGGATTTTAATCTCGCAGCTCCTTTCATCCATACTCCGGAAAAATTCGTGGAACTCGCTCGCTTCATCCCTCCCTATGGTGTCTATTTTAGCTATAGGCGGTATGCTCTTCGTGGGGTTAATCTCGAACAGGTCCCCATTATCCGCCCACGCCATGGCGCCGTCCGTCGCCATCAGCATCCTCCCGATCTTGGCCGACCCGTCGTGCCGCAGGATCGTGTTCGCCTTCCCCTGCACCGCCTCCGCGAAGGTACCCCCCGCCCAGAACGCGGGGGTGTTCATGCTATACGCACCCGCGTAGCCGCCCCCCCACAGCCCCGCCGTGGTGCACGCCGCCTTGCCCCGCCCCTGCATCAGCTCCAGCCCGAAGGTGCGCAGCCGTCCCCCCTCCACCAGCGTGAACCCCTGC
>CALHSW010000006.1 GCA_938038735.1 uncultured Bacteroidia bacterium
GGCCAACCGCACGGCTGAAACGTAAACAATCATTCTATATGAACAAATTGGTGAACAACTCAAGATGGTTTGCTGCGCTGCTCATGGCGGTCTTAATGGCATCGACCGCGGCGGCGCAGAACGCAATGGTGAAAACGGCCCGTGTGATAAAGGTGGCCGCGCCTATCGAACTCAAGGGGAAGGACCTTGAAAGCTTTCGCATGTATCCTTTGGCTGATGCTGTGCGTTACTACTCGGGCACGCAGTTTAAGGATTTTGGGAATATGGGGGGGATAACCTCGTTGAACATTCGCACCTTGGGGTCTGACCGGATGGGGGTGTTCTACAACGGCATAGAGGTGGGCAACACGGTGAACGGGCAGGTGGACCTCTCCAAGTTTTCCCTCGATAACGTGGGGAATCTTTCCATCTATTCAGGGCAGAAGGGGGATATATTCCAGGCGGCTCGAGATTTTGCGAGCAGCAATAGCATTTACATCACCACGCAGCGCCCCATGTTCAAGCGCGATGAGAGCAATATGAACTTTAGATCGCAGCTGCGGTTGGGGTCAAACTGCATGGTGAACCCCAGCATTTCCATAGAGAATGATTTGGGAAATTACGTTTACTCCACGGTGAACGTGGAGGTGATGGCCGCACGGAACGTTTACCCGTACTCGTACCAGCGTAAGGACCTGGCGGGCAAGGAGCTAGATCCATACAAGGATACCAGGGCCAATTCACAGCTCAACGCGGTGCGCGCGGAGGCGGGGCTCCACGGCACGATTGCCACGGAGGCCGTGCAGAGCGGTACGTGGAACGTGTTTGCCTACCATTACAACGATGAGCGCGGCATTCCGGGGCAGATTATCAACTATAAGCTGTACGACGGGGAGCGTTTGCGCGAGCGTAATAGCTTCTTGCAGAGCACTGCGCGTATGGATGTTAACGATTGGTACCGCACGCAGATTATGATGAAGCTTTCGGCCGACTACACGCACTACAGCGACCTGCAGGATAAGCTGGCGCTCACCGATGAGGTGTTTACGCAGTACGGTGCGTACCTCTCCTCTTCGCACCAATTCACGATACTTGAGGGGTGGCGTGCCTCCCTGGCTTACGACCTCCAATTCGATCTGCTCCGCAAGACCAACGCGCTAACCAATACGCAGCCGGAGGACTTTTCTCGGCCGCGCCGTTTGGTTAACCTGCTCGCCGCGGCGACGCAGTACCAGATCGGCGGATTTTCGGTGCAGGCTAGCGCGCTGGGCACCTACGTTTACAACATGGCAACGAAGGGATTTGACCCGGGCAAGAATGAGATGGGCGTTTCCCCTGCTTTCTTGCTCTACTACCAGCCGTTCAAGCGGGTTGATTTCTTCATGCAGGCCTACGTGAAGCAAACCTATAGGGTGCCAAACTATAGCGACCGCTACATCTCAAAACTGATTGGCGAGGAGCTAAAGCCGGAGCTACAGCGGCAGGCCGACTTTGGGCTGGGGTATTCGCGCAAGAGCCATGACTTTGTAAGCGATTTCGGTATCAATGTGGATGGTTACTATCAAATGGTTTACGATAAAATCATTGCCTATCCGCGCGGCCAGCTCTACCGGTGGACGATGACCAACCTCGGCAAGGTGCAGGTGTATGGCGGGAATGCCAGCACCTACTTCACGTTTACCTTCCCGGGCAAGTTCCTCGTGACGAGCAAGGTGCAGTATACCTACGAGAAGTCGCTCGATGTGACCAATGCGAATGACAACTACTATAAGAATCAGATTCCGAACATCCCGGTGCATAGCGGTTCGGCCATCGTGCGGTTGAGCTGGAAGGGGTGGGAACTGAACTACTCGTTCCTCTACGCCGGTACGCGCTACAGCGAGCAGGAGAACATTCCGTACAACGAGATGCAGCCGTGGTACACGCATGATATTTCGTTGAGCAAAATGTTTAAAGTGGGCGATTGGCGCTTCCGTGCAATGGCCGAGGTGAATAATATGATTGGTGATGCGTTTGAAATAGTGACCGACTACCCGATGCCCAAGCAGACGGTGCGTCTCACTTTAACCACGGAGTTGCAATGAGGTGCAGTATGAAAATCCTTCGCGGGATGCTGGTGCTAGCGGTGCTATCGGGCGGTTTTGCATCGTGCCGAAAGCCCATGGGGCAGCTCCCCGAGGATAACGAGAAGCTTTCCGGTGCGTTTATGGAGGGATATAAAGGCTTTTATGTCCTAAATAATGGCGGCAAGGGGAGCAACAAGGCTACGTTGGATTATTACGACGCCGCGAAGGGAGAGTACCGGCGTAACGTCTATGCTCAGCAAAACCCACAGAATCCATCCATGGGGGACGATGCGACGGATATGCAGTACTACAATGGGCATCTTTACGTGGTGCTTCGCGGATCGCACAAGGTGATTATGTTAGACCCTAGTGCGAAGTACCTTGCAGAGATGCGGGTGAACGAGTGCGATAGGCTGTTGTTCCATGATGGAAAAGGGTATGTGACATCGCTTCGCAAGGAGAATGTCCCGCTTGATCAGCCCCCCTACGGCGAGGTGGTATGCTTTGATCCCGCCACGCTGAATGTGCTGGGGCGCTGCGTTGTGGGCTGCCAACCGAAGGGCATGACAGTGGGTGGAAAGAAATCGGAGGAGGAGATGCTCTACGTATCCAATTCCGGCAGCTACCGCACTGAGGGCTACGACAATACGATTTCGGTGGTGGACCCCAACTCGTTGCAGGTTGTTGAGACCTTTACCGTGGGCTTAAACCCAGGGCAGCTACTGATTGATGGGGATGGGCAATATCTTACCACGTTGGCCTTTGGAGATTACGGCGACACCCCCTCGCGATTGGTGCGGGTCAAGCTCCCCGAGGGGAAGCCCGATGCGCAGGGGGGGAAGGCTAATAAGACGTTAGAGAAGTTGACCCCTCTCGCTGTGGAGAAGGCTGGAGACTACATGTTCTGCCTTACAGTGGAAAAGGTAAAGGCGAATGGATGGGTCGGGACACCCAGGCTGTGGTCGTTCCATGCCGTGTTTGTGGGAGATCCTAAAGAAGTCCTTGCGGATGATGTGTTGGGCGAGATTCAGAACGCAGCGGGATTTCGGGTCCACCCTGAGGGGAAAGCCTTTTATATATTTGATGCACGTAACTTTACATCGAGCGGCACGGTGTACTGCTTCTCATCGAGCAATGGGCAGCTGGAGTGGAAGGTGCGTGCGGGAATCCAACCGGTTAGACTTGAATTTGTAAAGGAGTGACGGCTATGGATAGACTTAGAAAGTTGACGTTGTTGGCAGCGTGTGTGCTGTTGGCTATGGTGGGGTGTAGGAAAAAGGAGGTTATGCCTGCACGGATGGGCATTGAGAAAAACTACTCCGCGATACGGCTAACCCCATTCACGGTGTCGGCCGGCATGGCAGCAGATGCCTATCAGTGGGTTATTGATAGCGTGCAGGTTACGGAAAACGTCAATGCGTTGTCGGCAAGGGAGGCTGCTGCGATTCGTGACAGCACGGTGTCAGAGGCAGAAACGTTGAACTATACGTTTAACGCTGTGGGTATATATTTTCTCACTTGTCGTGCTAAGGTGAAGGGCGGAACGATAGCGCAAAGCTTCAAGGTACACGTTTTGGCTGAGTTTCAGTCGTACAAACCTTGGGCACTACTGATTGACTATAGGCCTGCGCTCGGAGAGAAGGTGACAGAAGAGGCTAGGAGACAGGGAGGTAACCTAAAAGATGCTATGCGAAGGGCGAACGCTAGCATTAGGAGAGAGAGCAATTCTCCAATATACCTAGGCAGTTTCGGCGGGTATGCCACGTTTGAGTTTGACCACAACGTGAAAAACTTTGCGGGGAAGTACGATTTTGAGGTGCTGAGGGACATAGAAGATAGCCGTATTGGCCATGCTGATCTCGTTGTGTGGGTCTCATCTGACAAGGAAACGTGGTATCGGCTGCGTTCTAAGCATGACGACAGAGCGTTTAGCGGTTCCTACGCAGAAGGGCCAAATGGGGCGGCTGAGCATGGAGATGTATCAGGCTTTACGAGCGATAACAAGTACCTGTTTAGGACGGGGAGCGAGGAGGTGTCTATTCCAGTAAGGTCTGCATACCCCGACCTTGTGCCGAAGTGGATAGAGGCGGATTGGCAGGAGCCGTACGATGGGTTCCGTTTGAAGGATAGGTATACGGTGAAGGAGGTCTGGTCTGAAGATGACCCGCCTGTATTCAAAGATTTTGATGTGAAGGACCTTGGCAATCGGGTGTACAATGACCCGCCGAGCGGCGCAGAGCCAAATTTCTTTGGGATGGATATTGAGTGGGCCGTTGACGCTGAAGGGAATCCGGTGAGCTTGATTAGTATTAAGTACGTAAAGGTCTCCACGGGCACGCTAGAGGCTCCGAAGAAGTATTGGATTATGGAGGGTTCGGTTACTTCTGTGCGCGACTTGAATATGTAGCGGCGTGCAGTTGTATCTGTTACGATGAAAAAGGCCTGCGGAAATTTTTTCCGCGGGCCTTTTGCATTTGATGGATGGTGGAGGTTGGTGCGATGAGGACTTGGGGTGTATAAAAATGCGGCACCAACATCGTATGTTGGTGCCGCAAAACATCATAGGTATGCTTAAGAGCCTAGTATTCCAAAAATCCTGGTAGCGTCTTCGCTTCAGCCACCCACTTGTCTACCATCTTCTCGGTGGGGATACGGCGCACGAGTTTCTTCTCGTTGTTCACCTCCTCCATCTTGGCAGTTAAGTTGGCTGGGTTCCGCATGGCCAATTCCTTCACGGTGTCCACCCCCGAGGCTTCAAGAAGGTCGGCGTATTCGCTACCCACCCCATGGATGCGGAAGAGGTCTACCATGTTGGCAAAGCGCAGGATGTGCGCCTCATCAATGCCAGAATCGGACGCTAGCTTTACACGCATCGCCTTGGTCTTGCATGCCTCTAGCAGTTGGTCAGTATTCCTAATGCCTACGTCATTAAGTTTTTTCCCATACACAGGGCCGATGCCCTCAACTTCAATCACAGGATAGTTAGCCATAGCCAAAACAGATTTAATGTTACTTCCCCTTTATACGAACATGTAGCGAAAATGTTGCAAAAAGCTTTGTTTGCATCCCGCATGCGCACCTGTTGGCTGTGCCGTGGTAGAAAATATGTGAAAGAGGTTGATGCACAGGGGCTCCCTAGTGCGGGAATGGGCAATGCAAACGTTTCTTAACTGCGGTGTAGCGTTATGGCAATGCGCCCCCTCTACCTTTGCACCGTGAAAAAGAAGGAGCTATGCTAAGGAATTGGGTAAAGAGGGTGCTAGTAGGAGGCCTTTTGATGGTGTGGGGGGCGGTTTCTGCCGTGGCGGAGAGCATCGTGGTGCATGTGGTGGATGCAGAGACGAAGGCACCGTTGCCGGGCGCAGCGGTCCAAATCGAGGGAACCTATACGGGTGAGGCCACCGATGGCGAGGGGAAGTGCGAGATACGAAACCAGAAGCCGGGGAGCTACGTGCTGCTTGTGCAGTACGTGGCGTACAATCCGCAGCGGATTGAGGGGGTTTTGGTGAAGCCTGGAATGGGGGCGGATGTGCGGGTGGAACTGGCGCCGGAGACGGTGGAAGTGGATGCGGTGCGCGTGGTAGCGCAGGCGAATCGGGAGAGCGAGAGCGTGCTAATCTCGGAGCAGCGGGAGGCGTTGGTGCCGTCAATTGCGGTGGGGGCGCAGGAGCTGTCGCGTAAGGGGCTAGGGAATGCGCAGGCAGCCGTGGAGCGAGTGGCAGGCGTGTCGAAGCAGGAGGGGGTGAAGAATGTGTTCGTACGGGGGCTAGGGGATCGGTATAACGTGACGCTCTTCAATGGTTTCCCCATCCCGTCGGAGGACCCCGAGTACAAGAACATCTCGCTGGATTTCTTTTCGTCGGATTTGATACAGAACGTGTCGGTGAGTAAGGTGTTCACGGGGCGACAGAATGGGAACGTGGCGGGGGCCATCGTTGACATCTCGTCTAAGGAACTCCTTAAAGAATATGCATTTGGAGTAAATGCATCGCTAGGAGCCAATGCGAGCCTAACGGCTGGGCGTTTCGTGCGTCAGGATGGGGTGGATTACTTTGGTTTCGCCAGCACTCCGCACCCCCAGCGGGTGGAGGACAGGGTGTACGTTTTCCAAAATAGATTGGAGCCTCGCCGGGTGGCGGCACCGATGAGCCATTCCTACGGCGCATCGGGTGGGTATAAATGGGATTTTCAGGGCGGAAAGCATTCGTTGGCTCTCTTCGCCGTGGGGGCGTATAGTAGCGATTACTCCTACACGAAATCTGAGGTGCGCAACGCGGTTTTCACGCCATCGCGGGAGGCGCGCATTGTGCAGGAGCAAGAGGGGGAGAAGTTTACGCGCGGCGTGCAGCAGCTAGCCCTACTCAACGCAACGGCGCACCTTGTGAGGAGGCATCAACTGTCGTACAATCTGCTGTACGTGCATAGTAGCAATCAGTACGTGTCGGAGTTGCGGGGGAGCGATGCAACGCGCTACGCCGATGCGGATGAGTATGATTACATGGGCTTTCTCCGTAGGCAGCAGGTGAACGATAATCAGCTGATGGTCAATCAGCTCTCCACGCAGTGGGAAATATTACAGGACCTTAATTTTGCTGCGGGCGCCTCGTACAATTGGGTTGTAGGCGATGAGCCGGATCGGCGGGAGAGTAATCTTTCGTACTGCGGCGATGGGGTCTACAAGGAGACCCTTGGGGATAGCCAGAGGCGTTTCTTTTCAAGGCTTGAAGGTAACGATTTGAATGTGAACGCCGCACTGTCGTACGTATTGCCCGATAGGGAGAAGAGCGGGAAGTCAAGGGTAGAGGTGGGGTACGTTGGACGAGTGTTCGCAAACACCGATTTTGCGGGTAATAACTACGCGCCGTATCCCCGGGAGCAACGGCTGGCGGGAAGCCCAGAGGGTTACCCCTTTGATGGGTTCTACCTAGGCGATGAGTTCGGGAAGCTACGCGTGAGTGCCATCCCAGTGGAGTCGTACCATGTGGGGAAGAACATACATGGCGCATACCTCGATGCATCGTACCAATTCGGGGCGATGTTCAACCTAGCGCTCGGCTGTCGCTACGACTACGTATCCATGGGCGTGGATTATAGCACGCTCGTTGATGGTAAGGGGAAAAGTACATTCCAGGACTCTTTCTGGCTGCCGAGCGTCAATCTCAGGTACGACCCCTCAGAGCTTCATACTATACGCATAGGGGCGAGCCGTAGCTATATTATACCGCAGGACAAGGAAATTTCGCCGTTTGAGTACGTAAATATCGGCTTCACGAGCCGAGGGAATCCCAACTTGCGCCCCGCCACGAGCTACAATGTGGACATCAGATGGGATTATATGTTCAATCGTTCTGACTACGTGGCCATCGTTGGGTACTATAAACGGATCTTAGACCCCATATCGCGGATTAACATTACGGGGTCGGGGAATAAGTTGAGCTACGACAATGTCAGTAAAACGGCCGATGTGGCGGGCGGAGAGTTTGAGGTTCGCGCTACCCCGCTGCGCATGGCTACCGCAAAGGCGCGGCACGAACTGATTATAGGGTTGAATGCGGCCTACGTGTACACCACGCAGCGCATCTTGATGGCCAACGTGGATCGGCGCACGAGCATGGAGGGAGCTGCCCCGCTCGTGGGGAATGCGGACGTTACCTATAGGGCAGTACTCCCGGAGGCGGAGTTTTCCTTGGCGTTGGTGGGTGGCTATTTTTTCGATAGGATTTACACCATAGGCATGTGGGGGTATTCGGACATTGTAGAGAAGGGGCGGCCGCAGCTTGACTTCGTTTTTTCAACCAAGCTTTGGCGATGCTTTTCGATTAGTCTAAAGGCTCGTAATCTGATTAACCCTCCAGTGAAGCTCACGCGCCAGTTCGCGGGTAGCAATGAGCCATTTGTAATGGAGAAGGGGTATAAGGGGCGTTCGTTTTCGCTCGGCGTAAGCTACTCGCTTGATCCCCGATGATTGGTGTGTGTGTTTGTTTTTGTAACCAAATAATTGTTTGTACAATGAAGAGTCAAAGGTTTCAGTGGCTGTTGCTATTGGCTACAGCAGTGGTGATTGCATTCTCTACGGGATGCGAGAAGAAGGAAGATAAAGAGGAAGTGAAGGGGAGTGAGGTTTTAAAAGGTAAGGTGACTGACAAGAAGGAGTTGAAGGCCAACGTGGAGTATGCGCTTGATGGTTCGTTGATAGTGGAAGCGGGCGGGGAGCTGACGATTCCTGCGGGAACTGTAGTGAAAGCGAAGCCTGGTTTCAACTCCTATATCCTGGTGGCGAGGGGTGGAAAAATCTACATCAATGGCACGGCAGACAAGCCGGTAAAATTGATTCCGGACGATGAGAATGCGAAGGGTGGCTACTGGGGAGGCTTAATCATTAATGGATACGCCCCGCTTACGTCAGGACAAAAGGAGTTTAACACGGAGATAAATGCGCAGTATCCGTATGGGGGCGACAAGAAGGATGATAACTCTGGTGTAGTTACCTATTTAATCATTGATGGGGCGGGTGCGCAGTCAAATGATAATATTGAGCACAATGGTTTGACCCTCAATGGAGTAGGTAGTGGCACTAAGATAGAGAATGTGTACGTCTTGAATTCAGCGGATGATGGTATTGAATTCTTTGGCGGCTGTGTGAACGTAACCAATCTGTTGGTGGTGAACTCGGATGATGATATGTTTGACTTCACGCAGGGCTATAAGGGTACGCTAAAGAACTGCTACGGTCGCTGGGAGAAAGGCTATACGAGTACCGAGAAGGATCCGCGTGGCGTTGAAGTGGATGGGAATCATGATGGGGAGCATCAGGACGACCTAGAGCAGAGCAATTTCACTATAGAGAACATGACTATAGAGCTTCTGTGTGACTATGTAATGCAGGATGCCATGAAGATACGCCGTGGGGCTACGGTTGTAGTAAAGAATGCTTTGGTCAAGGGGGGCAAGGTAGATAATTGTGTTGATTTGAGCGACAAGATGGGCGATGCGGAGAAGGTAACCATCTCCTATACCCTTGGTGGAACGACCTGCATCAAAGATGAAGTGGTGCTGGGTGGCGTTCCCGCGGAGAAAGCAACAATTAATAATGTTAAAGGTAATACCGGTTGCCCACAAAGTCTGTTTGGGTGGACTGGCTATAAGTTTTAGTGTTTGAGGAGAGTAGACATAAAGAGAGCGGAAGGCAGTTGCCTTCCGCTCTCTTTATGTCTACTGTAGTACTGTTCGTAGGGGGTGCGTTCGCATCTAGCTCTTTCCGTTTTATTCTACGGTTACCGACTTCGCGAGATTGCGTGGCCTATCAACGTTGCAGCCACGTAGCAGCGCAATATGATACGCGAGGAGCTGTAGGGGTATCACCGCTAGAATGCATTCCACTACCGGTTTGGCGGAGGGAATTTCTATGCAGTAGTCAGCCATGGCACGTATCTGCTCATCTCCCTCTGTGACTATAGCAATCACCTTCCCATGCCGTGCCTTCACCTCCTGCACGTTGTTCACTATCTTTTCGTAGCTACTGTCCTTGCCCGCAATAACCACCACGGGCATGTGCTCATCAATGAGCGCAATGGGGCCATGCTTCATCTCTGCGGCAGGGTAGCCTTCCGCATGGATATAGCTTATCTCTTTCAGCTTTAGCGCGCCCTCAAGGGCCACCGGGTAGAAGAAGCCACGACCGAGGTAGAGGAAGTTGTTCGCATTATAAAACTGATGAGCAATCCTTTCCACCATAGGATTGCCCTGTAGAATGCGCGTTACCTTATCGGGCACCTCTAGAATTTCATGGATGTATTCGCGGTATAGCGAATCGGTGAGAAACCCCCTACGGTAGCCTAGGAGTATCGAAAGCATGGAGAGGACAGTCACCTGCGTGGTGAACGCCTTGGTGGAGGCTACGCCTAGCTCAGGGCCTGCGTGTGTGTAAACACCGGCCTGCGTCTCTCGCGAGATGGACGACCCCACCACGTTGCAAATCCCTATCACTAATGCCCCCATGCGTTTGGCTAAACGTATAGCTTCGAGGGTATCGGCGGTTTCGCCGCTTTGGCTAATCGCCAGCACCACGTCGCCGGGGGTAATAATCGGATTGCGGTAGCGGAACTCAGAGGCGTACTCCACCTCTACCGACATTCTCGCTACCTCCTCAATGAGATACTCCCCGACAAGCCCCGCATGCCACGATGTGCCGCACGCCACAATGATAATCCGTTTCGCATCGATGAGCGATGGAAGAACCCTGTACAGTCCCCCTAGCATCACGTAGTCTTGGTTCGGACCAATACGTCCGCGAAAGGTGTCGGAAATACTCTTGGGCTGTTCGTAGATCTCTTTAAGCATGTAGTGGGGGAACTGACCGAGCTCGGTGTCCTCCACGTCCCAATCTATTGTCTGCACCTGCGGGGTCAACAGCTCGTTCTGCATGTTCTTAAGCTGTAGATTGCCGTGCGACATTATAGCCATGTCGCCATCATTGAGCATGATGACGTTGCTGGTGTGCTCCGCGATGGGCGTGGCATCCGATGCAACAAAGTACTCTTTATTGCCAACCCCAACCACTAAAGGACTTCCTAACCGGGCGGCAATCAGCAAGTCGGGCGTATCAACGCACATTACGCAAATACCGTACGCACCTATAACTTTACGAAGGGCCAGCTGTACAGCCTCTTCAGGCGTGATATTACCCTTGCAGTAGATATACTCAATAAGATTGACTAGAACCTCTGTATCGGTTTCCGATTGGAAGGTGTACCCCCGTCGCTTCAGCTTCTCCTTTAGCGCACGGTAGTTCTCTATGATACCATTATGCACCAGCACAAATTTACCGTGCATGGATCTATGAGGGTGGGCGTTAACGTCGTTTGGCTCCCCATGCGTGGCCCAGCGCGTGTGCCCAATGCCGAGAACCCCATTGACAGGGGACTCTCCGATGTGTTCAATCAGATTGTTAACGTCTCCCTTGGCTTTATACAGGTGCATCGAGTCACCGTACACGCAGACCCCCGCCGAATCGTACCCACGGTACTCTAGCTTACGCAGACCCCCAATCACAATGGGGAAGGCCTGCTGCGAGCCAATGTATCCTACAATGCCGCACATCGTTTTAGAGCTTTGTGTAAGTGATAACTAAACGGGCTGGACGCTTCGCATTGTGGCTAGTACCCACAACTAAACGACCAATCCCTGTAAACGTACTGGCGGGGAAAACGTGCAACGAAGATGGGTAGTTTCGATCGTTCAGAAGGTGCTGTATGTAGCTCGTTACGTTGAGCACGTAGCACTTTCGCATCGGGTCGTACAGCCCGCTGTACGTATTGGAAGAGAGCGACGCGTCGATAATCGGCACGTACTTCGACCCACTTTTCACAAAGCTAGCGAGGCCGTAGACAATCGTGTCGGCACTTGGAGCACTACTCTCATCGGCAGCGATTAGAAGCTGCGCGCGCTGCACGGTTATGGCCCCCTTAGCTTTCCATTGATCGTAAAACTGTGAAAAGTCAACCGACATGATCGCTCCGCCATCGCCCATCAGGTAGGCGACACCGCTTGTCTCTTGGTCATCGCTAGTCATGCCCATTGCGGTTTCTAGCTTTGACCCGCTGATGTCATTGTCAATTAGGTTGCAATGCCTACGTTTACTCCATATGGGCAATTTGAGCGTTTGCTCTTCACTTTTGTCATCGAGCCATGAAATGGCTATTCCCGTATTCGCATCGCTTATGTTAAAGAACTGCATCAACCCAGCGCTTGTCGCATCGACCCGCTCTGCAACGATGTACAGCCCGGGGAATTCAGAACAAAATTTCTCTGGGGAATATCCGTTTGCTATCAGGTTTCTCATCCAGCGTGTACCCATCTCCTTGGGAAGCTCCAGCTCCACGTCCTTTGCGCTTTCGTCCACGGTTATAGAACCAAGCGACTCCCCCCGCGGCACGTCACCTATTGCCTTGTCGATTCCATCGTAGGTTGCCTGCGTTGCCTCATAGACATCAATTTTCAACTGCCCCTTCCCGAAACGATTGCGTATGTGAAGGCGAAGTTTCGTTGATGTTGCCTCCATCTCGGGCTTAAAACCCTTTGCCATACTTATGGGGAAGAACTCCGCAGCGAGCGCGCACGTGGTTTTACCGAAGATGCCATCGTACACCTCCCCGAGCGAAAAGTCGGTAAAACTTTTTATGCGGCTCGTGTCGTTTTGAACCGTGGACATCTTCAACGCGCCAACGGAGTCTGTAACCATTGCATGGCGCTCGTTCTTGGGTATAAACTCCGCGCCGAATTCACTCCTATCGGCCTGGCAGCTAGAGAATACTCCGCTCGTTGAAACTGCTGCAAGCAGCAGGGGGGCAACCGTGCTACTTAGGAGCCGCTGCCGTACTGTTAAGTTCTTTGTAGACCTCATCGATGTTGTCCAGCTGTCGTAAATCGTAGACTTTACGTCCGATTGATTCTGCATATTGAAGTACTTCTTGTATAGCGTTACTTTCGCAGTAGCTCACCGCATCGCTATTGCGCACCGCCATCCGGCAGAGCGACGCGTGCGTTGCCGTCCGTATATCTTGTGCATCCTCTTCGTTTGCTTTGAGCCCCTGCAACGTCCTCTCCGGGTTTTCGCCCGACACCTCTTCGCCATCGTCCTCATAGAGCGAAAAAAGAACCTTAGCGCGGTTTAGCGCCGCATCGTTCGCATGGTTCTTCTTGAGTAGAAGGGGAATGAACGATGTGAACCATCCCGAACAATGGATGATGTCTGGAATCCAACGCAGCTTCTTCACCGTCTCCAGCACCCCTCGCGCGTAGAACAGCGCCCGTGCATCATTATCGGGGTAGGGCATGCCTAGCTGATCGTGCGTAATGCCGCGCCGCAGAAAGAAATCCTCATTGTCAATGAAGTACACCTGGAGCCGCAGCGCGGTTAGCGATGCCACCTTGATATTCAGGGGATGGTCACCTCCCGCAACCCCGATATTCAACCCTGAGAGGCGTAGCACATCGTGGAGCTGGTTCCGCCGTTCGTTGATTACGCCGAACTTCGGCATGAAGATACGCGTTTCATACCCCGCCTCCTGCGCGCTCTGCGGAATCTTGGACCCCAAGACCGACATCTGCGTCCCCACCACGTATGGTTCTATCTCCTGATTGACAAAAAGTACTCTCTGATGCTTTCCCATTTACACATTCCTTTCTCTCTAGCGCCACGCATAGAGACCCCTACAGGCACGGCGCCGCGTACAACCCTCCACTGCAAAGGTACGAAATTTTTGCTACTTCCTTTCCCTTTACTTGAAGCGTACGCTACCAATCTTCACCGTTTCCCCCTTCCCGTCGATACGGAAAAGCAGCTCGTGGCGCTCCTCTTCGGCCGTGCCGTAGTGCAGGTAGCACACCGCACGAACGTACTTCGGCACGATGCTGCTCTGCGTGTGGTCGGCGAAGAGCCGGGCGCAGATTAAATACTCTCCCTTTGTCCCCTTCCGGTGCATGAACTCTTCGGGGCCGTACCCCTGCGTGATGTCGTTTGACAGCTTGCCCAGGGCTTGGGTCATTCGGTTGCCGTAGTAGCATTCCTCCCCATCGGGGAGCGTTACGTGGAGGTCTACATCGGTGTCGTCATTGCTCCACGACAGCACGATCCGCACGTCCACCGGCTCCTGCTTGATGAGGCGCTTGTCAATGGCTGAGAGGTTCAGCCCCTGCGTGCCGTGGCGCATGAGGAGACCGTTAAGTTCGTTCAGGCAGATGAGGTCTACGCCATTGAAACGCTGCTCCCAATCGCCCGTTGACACCCTGTAGAGCAGGTCTACTGCCTCCTGTAGCTTGCCCTGCGCCTCGCACACCAGCGCGAGGTCCCTGAACGACTGCGGCTCGTACGCTGCATCCTCGGTGATTTTTCTGTATAGCTCCTCAGCCTCGGATAGCCTGCCGATACGTTCCAGTGCCTGCCCAAGGGCGCGGTGGAGTTCGGTGGAGCCTAGCTCCATCTCGAGGAGGTTGGATAGGACCTGGAATGCAAAGGCCTTATCGCCCTGCCTCTCGAAGAATCCACCCGCGTCGAGGTAGAACGAGGGCACCTCGCCGTACTCCCGCTTGAGCCGATAGTACGTTTCTTTTTGCTTTGATTTATCAGCGTATTCTAGCACCTTGAGGTAGGGGGAGTCGGAATCCCATGCGGTGATGGCTACGCTGCCGCGCGTAGGGGCGGATCCTGACACCCCTTTAACAACTATCTCGTCCATAACGGCTGACTCATCTGTAGCTTCCAGCGCGTCCACTTGGCGATAGCCATACAGCGCCCCTGCCATTCCTTCTAGCGCAGCGGCCTCACTGGTCGGCTCGGATGCAACCCTACGAGCACTTGTGGCCCCCAGCAGCCGCCTTATCATTCCGGGGCGCCGAGTGGCTTCCAGCTTTTTCTTTTGTGGGGGTTCTACCTCGCCGCGCCACCATTTGCTCTGTTCGTTAGACCTTTCCACGAGCGACTCCAGCCGTTCCTTCGCGACAGAGTCTTCGTTCCTCTTCAGGCGGGTGATTATCGCTTCGTACTCCTCGCGTAGCTCTGCCGGCGGCTCAATGGCGTACTGCGCGTAGTCCTCCACGTCTTCAAGCACGATGAGTGACGTTTTCTCGGTGGCTACGCCGTGCCGCTGCGCTAGCGCTTCGGCCTCCACATCCCTGCCGAGGCTGCGGAGGCGTGCCATCTCCTGCTGCACGTAGCTCCGGCGCAGCAGGGCCGCAATGTCGGCATCATGCCACACATTTTGACCCTGGTCCAAAGCTACTGTGCTTTCCTGTACTTTTTCCTTCCCCACCTGCTGCGCAATGGTTACGCGCTGTAGCCCCTTCTTGGCGGTGCCGAATATCCACTCGCCCTGCCCGTGCAGCAGGGTGGGGCATGCGTAGCGTTCGCCGCCGTTGGGTTGCCACCATAGCACCCTGTGGGTTTCTGAGTGGAGGAGCGCTGCGGCGGCTGCCGTTGAGAGCTGTGTGAGGTCCACGAATTGCCCCCCGTGCGTGAGGGCAGCCTGCTGTAGCCACCGTGCGTTGCGCGTCGTACCAAAGTTTATTGTATGCAGTTTCCCTTTCACCTGGGGCTGCGCCGCTGCATGTGGCGCGGTTTGCACGCCGTCGCAGAAAAGCAGCACCTCATCGCCTGGCAGCTTATCCCACGCCACGCTGTTCATGTCGGTAGCCCCATCGTACGCTATCGCGTCGATGGCCTTTAGGAGCGCATCGCCATTGCCGTTTTTGATGTCAAACCGCTGCGGTTGGCTGGCGGCAATGTTGAATGTGATCAGGGTCACCCTGCAGTTGCCCAGCCACGCAAGGTATTCTGTCAGTAGCTTTTTAGCCGTTGCGATATCGCCCTTTCCCGCGGATCCCGACGCGTCCCACACCACGCAGAGCTCAGCTGGCTTTGCGGCTAGCTTCTTCCCGGCTGCGGGCGTCACGAACGTGGCGTATACCATTCCCTCTCCATCCGTAGCCGCAATGAGCGGTTGTTGAACGGGTCTAGGTAGATGTATTTTAACCGTTTCAGTCAGCCTAGCATCGGCTTTCTCGTAGCGCCACACCGACTCGTTACGCCCCGCGATGAAGGTAGCCCCATCGAGCCCCTCCACCCTGGCATTGTCCACGGGGCGTTCCACTACCCGGATTTTGATTGATAGCTCCTTTAGCGCATTTTCAAAGGTGTAGGGCATTTCAAAGGCATCGCCATCAGCCCCGTGCAGCAGCGCGTGGTCAAGCGTTATCACCACCCGCCTATGGCCCTTCGCGGTGAAGGGGTAGACGCGCGCGGTGAAGAGGTTCTCCGCGGTCTGCTCAATGAGCGCGGGGTCTATCCCCCTACGTTTCACGGCGTTAAACGCCTTGCGCCCGGTGGACTTTGGCACTGGCACGGCGGCGCGTAGCTTGCCATTGATGTCTAGCTCAAACTGCCCCAGCCGCCAGCCCGGGGCGAGGGGGAGGGTGAAGGTCCCCTCAAGCGTTCTATCGTTGGGGTTGTAGAAATCAATATCGAATCGGGTAGTTGCTAGTCCACCCACCACGAGGCTTTCCACCGTTACGCGCTGCGCCACGATGGGTTCTGTCGTTTTGTCGCCCCGCGTTGTCATGCCAATTGTGTATCCTTGTTCCGCCATTGCCACATTCGCTATTAGAGTCCCAAGCAGGGGGAGGAGTATGATAAATTTTCCGTTGTAACGCATCTTTCAAAATCGGTTATTGCCCCATCTGACAGCTAGTCTGCGTGCTATTCCCTCAGAACTCTTTTCGTCTGCCTACATGGCTTACAGATGGTGCGATTCAAATAGTATCGCGTTGTTATTACGTTTTTCGTTCAGTTCAAATAGCGTGCCGAAGTTCAATGTTTCGGCATTTTGCTATATCTTTGCGGGGCAGTTAAAAATTCAGTGCGGCCATGCTCAATAGGATTACCAAGGCGTGCGTGACGCTCATGCAGCGTTACCTGCCCGATGCGTTTCTCTTCGCGGTGCTACTCACATTCATCACGTTCATTGCGGGCATGCTCGTCACGGGGCAGAGCTTCATGGCGATGGTGGGGCATTGGGGCGATGGGGCGTGGTCGTTGCTAGGGTTTTCTATGCAGATGGCATTGGTACTCGTATGCGGGCATACGCTGGCGAGCTCTAGGCCGGTAGCTAAGGGGTTGCAAAAGGTGGCTTCGCTCTGCAGCACCCCGGAGAGTGCCATTGTGCTGGTGTCGCTAGTGTCGGCGATTGCCTGTTGGATTAACTGGGGGTTTGGCCTGGTGGTTGGGGCGCTGCTCGCCAAAGAGGTGGCGCATAGGGTGCAGGGGGTGGATTACCGCTTGCTTATCGCCAGCGCGTACTCAGGCTTCCTCGTGTGGCATGGGGGACTCTCCGGGTCCATCCCGCTCACGCTGGCGAGTCCCGATGCCGACCTCGCCAAGATGACTGCGGGTGTTGTAACCTCGCCGATCCCCGTGGCGGAAACCCTATTTTCTACGCTCAATCTGGTCATTAGCGGAGTGCTAATCGCTACGCTCCCCTTCCTCAACCGCCTAATGCATCCCAAGGATGAGAACGTCTTTTGCGTCTACCCCTCGCAGCTTGAGGCACAGAGCCAGGAAGAGATCGGGGATGTGAAAATTGAGAAACCCACCCCCGCGGAGCGTCTTGAGAGGGCGCGGTGGATCTCATGGCTGCTCTTCGCCATCGGCGCATTCTATATAGGGCTGCATTTCTACCGTCATGGGTTTGACCTTAATTTGAACATCGTTATCCTCATCTTCCTCTCGTTTGGGATTCTCTTCCACGGGCGTCCCATCAACTTCATCCAGGCGTTCAACAGGGCCACCACGGGTGCTGCGGGTATACTCTTGCAGTTCCCATTCTACGCAGGGATTATGGGGCTTATGGTAGGGGCCAACGCCGATGGCGTTTCGTTGGCCAGTGCCGTTTCGCATGCATTTGTCAGTATATCTACCGAGCGCACCCTGCCGCTCTTCACCTTCCTCTCGGCGGGGTTGGTGAACATTTTTGTGCCCTCGGGCGGCGGGCAGTGGGCGGTGCAGGGCCCCATCATGATGCCCGCCGGCGCGGCGTTGGGGATTGACCCTGCCAGAATAGGGTTGGCCATCTCGTGGGGCGATGCTTGGACCAACATGATCCAGCCCTTCTGGGCCCTGCCGGCCCTGGGCATTGCGGGGCTAGGCGCGCGCGACATCATGGGCTTCTGCCTTATCGATTTGCTCTACTCGGGGCTGGTTATTTCGCTCGCCCTACTGTTCATTTAGTTTTATAGTACTATGGAGAAGGAGATTAACGGCTCTGCGTGTACGCTCGCCATGGCGTGCGACCACGCGGGCTTCCCGCTCAAGGAGGAGCTAAAGCGTTGGCTTGAGGCGCAGGGGTATACCATTGTTGACTGCGGCACGAATTCTACCGAGAGCGTAGACTACCCGGTCTACGCCGACCGGCTCGCCGAGGCGTTAAAGGGTGGCAAAGCACCGCTAGGCATCGCTATCTGCGGCACGGGCAACGGCATTTCCATGGCCCTCAATAGGCATCACGGCGTGCGCGCCGCACTTTGCTGGCAACCCGAACTCGCCACGCTTGCACGGCAGCATAATAATGCCAATGTCCTCTCGCTCGCGGGGCGTTTTATCCCATTTGAGCAGGCAAAGACGATTGTGCAGGCGTTCCTTGCGGGGGCTTTTGAGGGTGGAAGGCACCAGCGAAGGTTGAGCCTATTTGACTAGCCACGTCTTTTGGGTGTTTCGTTGCGCGGCATGCCGCGGTGCAGCGGTTAGGAGAGGGTAGGGCGCTGTGGTTGGTCAAGCGTAGCTGCACCGCTTTCTGTTCGCTATGAAATGGGTGTAATGTGGGCGTAGGCTCTGAATGCGGCTTTCAGATAGCTGATTGCTCGTAGGGCTGCCACTAGGAAGCCAATACCTACATCGGGTCTGCAGGGTTTATACAGGCTGCCTACGCCATGGCATGGGGCTATTCTTCTGGGTGTCGCAGGGCTTCTTTACAGCGCTACAAGCCGTACGTAGAACCAGCATTAACTACTTGCTATCGCCGCATAAATCCCCTAAACACGTTGTTCAAGGGGCAAGCCAATAGGGATGCCCGGTCTGTGCCACACCTTCTCACAATCCTCCTTCTGGGCTTTAGCTCCCGAACGCTGAAGCGTTGCTGTCAGCTATTAGTAGATTCTTGACTAGTTTAGCTGGCGAAGTCAACTACTTTGCTAAAGGGTCTTTCCGAAATGTCTTTCTGCCCAATAGGCGTTGCAATTCGCTTCAGGGGCTACAGCGTAAGTTTTTCGGAAGTAGGCGGCACTACCCGATGAACTCTCTCTGAATAGCTAGGGTTTTCAATCGTCCCGCCAGCTTGCCCGTAGGGAAATCGGGTTGAAAAGCCGGTTCTATGCATTCCCTTTTTTACCAATCCGCCCATCATGGGCGCATTGCTAAATGGTAAACTCCTTCATGTACATTTGCAGCTGGTTCGCATCGTCAAGCAGCTGCTGGCCGCCGGCGGCCAGCTCCTCAGAGGTGGCTGCGTTGGACTGCGCATTGTCGCTAATCATCTGAACAGCGACATTGATTTCTGCCACCGCCTCGGCTATTGAGGTGGAGCTCTGCGAAATCATCTGTACCTGCTCCGTGATTTCGTTTACGTGCGGCTGTAAGGCGTTGAGTTGATCCGTGGTGCCCGTGGAGGCCGCGATGGCGCGTTCCCCGATGGTGCGGATTTTTCCCACGATGGTGTTGCTGCTCTCCGCGAGTTTACGCACCTCAAGAGCCACCACGGCAAAGCCGCGCCCGGCCTCGCCTGCGCGGGCGGCCTCCACGGCGGCGTTGAGCGCTAAGAGGTTGGTTTGCGACGTGATGGCGGTTAGCTCCTTCTCGCTAGCCACAATTTGCTGCAGCAGCTCTATGGTCTCCGTCATCTGCTGCGAGAGCAGCGAGAAGCCCTCGGAGGTGCGCTTAGCAATGGTAACCACCGACTCCACGAGCTGCTGATCGTTAAGGCAACGCTCTTTAACGAGTGCGCACTGCGCGCTGGCCTCCTCCGTTGAGGCGGCTTCGCTGCTCGCGGCCCGGGCGATGTTCTGCGACTGCTTACTGATTTCCTGGCTCACCGTGGTGAGGCTTGCCGCGGAGCGGTCAACGTCCATAAGCAGCGCACGTAGCTGCGCCGCCATGCTGATAACGTTTTCAGAAATGCTGCTGATTTCGTCCCTGCTCGTGTGGCGCTGCGATATGATTCTTGTGAGGTTCCCGCTCGCAATTTCTGAAACATTCCTATCCACCTCCCCGATGGGGCGCAGGATGCCATGCACTATGCGGAGCGCCAGCGCGATCCCTAGCCCGATGATGAGTAGGGAGACGCCCAGCATGGTCAGTATCTTCCGCTGTATCCCCGCGAAAGCAATCGTTTTGGGCACGATTACTTCAAGGATCATGGGGAAGCTAGTACGGCCTATCGGGATTGGGGTGAGGCCAACTACAGCATTGCTCCGCTCTCGGAAAGCAAAATCGGCATCGCCTTCTATGAGCCCCATCATGGAGTCAAGCGAGAGCGTGTCTTGACTGTTGGTCAGCTGTGCGCGTCGTGCGCTGCTGGAAGTGGCTAAACGGCACCATTTGGGGGAGAAGAGCGTAACCTCGGCCTGCGAGTCGAATAGCTTCGCTTTCTCTACCCAGTCGGTGATGGTGCCGAGCTGGATATCCGCCTGCACTACGCCTACGAATTGTCCATCCCGCAGCACGGGAACGCTGTGGGTAAAAAGGAGTGTGCTATCCCGGTCCAGAATCTTCACGAAGTAGGGCTCGCTGAGGAATGGGGATAGGGTGTGCTTCGGGTTGAAGTACCATGAGTCTGGGGTGTCGGCAACGTAGTTAAAGCACGTATCGTCAAACTTGGCTGTCCCATCATGATTGTTGGCAATGTAGGGGGCAAAACGACCCAGATGGTCGCTCCCAGGCGCGTAGATAAAGGCTGAGTCGACACCATCAAACGCATTGGGCTCGAAGACGATGCCAATCCCCTCAAGCATAGGGTATTGCGGGAGGCCGGCGATCACCATGTTTATCACCTCCTGGCGCATCTCCGGTTGGTTTTGCTCCGAGAGCATGGAGGCCAAAGACTCAATGAGTATGCCGCTCTGCGCAATTTCCTGGCCTAATGTTGATTTCAACTGGTAACTCTCGGTCTGCATCCGGCTGCGTACGCTGGAGAGTAATGCCTTTCTTGTGCTAGAGTATAGCATAACGAGCAGCACCGACGCAATGGCAACGGTGTCAATGCAAATAATCGCAATGATTTTGGTGCTTATGGAGTGACGGTTCATAGTGTAGCCCCTTTAGAACGATTCCCCCGAGTTGGAACTTTCCTGCAAAGTTAGAAACAAAATGGAATTTTTACAAATAGATGTTACGAAACCGTATTGCCCAATTCTGTTCCCGTATTATTTTTATCTATTGCCAATTGCAATTTTCACCCTACGGCAGGGGTATCTTGGCAAGGGGAGGCTGTGCCGGCGCTTGCGTTTTGGCGTTGGGGCAAATGTTCATGAAAATGTAGCGTATAGACGCACCGCTCACTCTTGATACGCTAAAGGGGGGAGAAGGCGCATTTCGCCCATTCCACACTGCTTGGCGCACGGCGTGGCGCGGCGCAATGGGGAAAATCGTATCGATGTAGCCGCTTAGCGCAGCCTGTCCATGCGGCGTATAAACGCCTGGTCACGGCGAACGCCGTGAAAACCCATGGCGGAGAGGAAGGTGGCCACGAGCGGCAGCCCAATGGCTATCTTCGCATGCCAAATTCCTTCGGCCGTGGTGGTAGCAGAGTAGATGTAAAACCCTTCGAATAGCAGAATCCCTACCAAGAGAATTGTGGCCAATATGGAGGCGCGCAGCTGCTGGGCAGCGCGGCGGTACGAGAAAATGGAAAAGAGGAGTAGCCCCACGGCGAGTACGCCAAGAATGATTGTGCCCCAGCCTGTGAAGAGGTACAGCGAGGCCGCCCCGCCCTCTAGCCCCAGCGCAGAGAGTGATAGCGTCCCTACGGGAGCCTCAATGGTGGCGTAGGGCAGGAAAAACCAAAGAACGACTAACACGATGGCCAGCAGCCAGTAGACCGTTTGAATGCGCTGTATCATAGCTCTCAGTATGCTTGTTTAGCGCGAAGGTACAAATTTGCTACTTCGCGGGGTTGTCCAGCTGTATTGAGGGTCGGATGGTGGCAAAGAAGCGATTGGCGTAGAGCGCGGCGCTGGAGGGGCATGCGGCGGAAGGAACAAAGGTGAATTGGCATACCCTGCCCTGGGGGGCAAGGGCCACAATCATGGTGTGCGCATTGACAGCACCATCGCCGTAGGCGGCCTGTGTACTATAGGAAATGCGCCGGGCGTAGTATATCCCTATGCGTGCGGACTCCACATGCAGAACTGTTTTGTCTGAATCTTGCGTAATCTCTGCCACCTGCCTATTGAGCATGGCGTCGGAAGCCGCTTCCAGCTGCCTCTCGCTCACAACAACTTCTTTGCTTTGCGCGGGGGCGAAAGATGTCGTAGCATTGCCGCTGCGCATTGTGTAGCAATAGGCGTAGTAGATGCCCTCGCTGGTTTTGCACTCCAGGCCGAATCCTGTGCGGCGTTGAATCGCGCGAGGCTCTGAAGGTAGGCACACCGAAAGACCATTCGACAGCTGAAATCGCTGACTCTCACGTAGCTCTTTCGCTTCGTCCGGACCATTAGAAACTAGTGTGCCATCGTCTGCGCAGCCGCTTGCAGTCGCTACGCCCATCGCCTGCACAGCGAAAGCGTATGCTACACAAAGAATAAACATAATCCGTTTTAGCTTGCGCATCGTGGTACGAATGTCTCCCCAATCGTGGTGCCTTACAGCGCGTATCGTTTTCGGGGTTCCAATGACGTTCTCCCATTGCGCAAATTATGTGCCATGCATGGCTCTTCATACTATCCGCATAGCGTGAGGGGAGGTATAGGTTTTATTGGGAACGATCGATAGGGGCTGTACAATCAGCTTCGTAGATGTTCCGATTCGCTAGCCGCATTTTGCGTTAGCCATTCCCACCCTGTTCGCACCTCCTTCGCATCAAATTCGGATTTCTCCGGAGAAATCCGAATTTGATGCGAAGGTGACCCGACTTTAGTGCGTGGATGGAGAGAGAGGGGAACAGCGCGGCGAAGCCCTCTTGGAACGGAGTTTGTCTGAGTTGGAGGAGGGAGTAGCGCGCAGCGTTTTTGCGCGGCGTTGCGTTGGTTTGGAGAGAAAACATTAACTTTGCATTATGATAGGAGGGTAAGGCGATGGAACGACTAAGATGCGTGGGGAGTGGCTTTTTTCTACTGGTTGCGTTGCTATGGGCGCCGCAAGGGGCGCAGGCGCGTAACTTTAAGAATAGGCAGTACGCGCTGATATCGTATTCGTTTTCGATACACCCAGATGTACGGCAAAAGATTTCGCCATTCGATGGGCTCTTCCCACAGAATCCAGATGAGTATTCGCAGGTTGACCCGGTTTACTTCCGGCTCAAGGGGCTTTGCTTCGATCGGTTGAAGATGCGCTTTGAGCGGGAGCTATCGCTGTTCATTCTCCCGTTGCGCATTTACGGAAGGCAATACAACTACGACTCGGAGGGCTACCCAACGATGCTCGTGGAGGTGGCGCAGCGGCGGGGGAATGCAAAGTACTACATCGCGCTGGACGTGAAGATTTTAACGAGTCCAGAGAGTTCCGCGGCGGTGCCGGGGGAAAAGTACCGAGACTCGCTCCTGTCGCCCAACGAGTATTTGCGGCCGCGGATTGAAATAACCACCACGATGTACCCGCGGCTCGGGATTGTACCCTCGGAGCGCTATGCGTCGGTCATGCAGTGGCAAACGCCGATCCGGCTGGAACCCACGCTGCTCGATGGGATTATTAACTCGAAGCGGCGGCACGACCGCACTACGCTGCTGGAGGCAATTGAGATGGCGGTGGAAACGGCGATTGAAGACATTAAGTAGCATGCCGCGGGGTGGAGAGAATGGCCGATCGCATGCTACGAATTGAGAAATATGCAGTAGGAAATGATGAAAAGGAGTAGGGTTAAGGAGCTTTTAGCCGTAGGCGAGCCAGGTACACCGGTGCTGGTGAAGGGCTGGGTGCGCTCGCGGCGTGGGAATAAGAACGTGTCGTTCATTGCGTTGAACGATGGGTCTACGATAGCCAACTTGCAGATAGTGGCCGATGTGGCGAAGTTCGATGAAGGGCTGCTCAAGCAGATTACCACCGGCGCAAGCATTGAGGCCGAGGGGAATCTCGTATCCTCTCAGGGCGCGGGGCAGCGGGTGGAGCTGCATGCGGAGCGGTTGATGGTGTACGGCACGGCGGATCCCGCGGAGTACCCCCTGCAGAAGAAGGGGCACTCGTTGGAGTTTCTCCGGGAGATAGCGCACCTACGTCCCCGCACGAATACGTTCGGCGCGGTGCTACGGCTGCGGCACCACATGGCGTTTGCTATCCATAAGTTCTTTAACGACAAGGGGTTCTACTATTTGCATACGCCGCTTATCACGAGTTCCGATGCGGAGGGGGCAGGGGCGATGTTCCGCGTCACCACGCTGCCCGCTGACCAACCTCCTCGCACGCCCGAGGGCAAGGTGGACTGGAGCCAGGATTTCTTTGGCAAGATGACGAGCCTTACTGTCTCCGGGCAGCTGGAGGGGGAGTTGGGGGCCACGGCGCTGGGCGAAATCTATACGTTCGGTCCCACTTTCCGGGCGGAGAATAGCAATACGCCCCGCCATCTCGCCGAGTTTTGGATGGTGGAACCCGAGATGGCGTTCTACGACATCAACGACAACATGGACCTCGCCGAGGAGATGCTGAAATACCTCACGCGCTACGCCCTGGAGCATTGCGCAGAGGATTTGCAGTTTCTCAACGACATGCACGACAAGGAGCTGCTCTCACGCCTTGACTTTGTGCTGAAGCACGACTTCAAGCGGCTCGGCTACACCGAGGCTATTGAAATTCTGAAGTCTTCGGGCGCGAAATTCGAGTTCCCCGTGGATTGGGGATGCGATTTGCAGAGTGAGCACGAACGTTTCTTGGTGGAGCAGCATTTCCACTGCCCGGTGATCCTCACGGACTACCCCGCGGAGATCAAGGCGTTCTACATGAAGCAGAACGAGGATGGGAAGACGGTGCGCGCCATGGATGTTTTGTTCCCAAAGATTGGGGAGATAATCGGAGGGTCGGAGCGCGAGGCGGACTACGGCAAGCTGAAGCGGCGCATCGAGGAGCTGCACATCCCGGATAAGGATATGTGGTGGTATCTTGACACGCGGCGTTTCGGCACGGTGCCCCATAGCGGCTACGGGCTGGGCTTTGAGCGGCTGATGCTCTTCATCACGGGTATGGGTAACATTCGAGATGTGATTCCCTTCCCGCGCACGCCGGGGCATTGCGAGTTCTAGCCAGCGCGTTTGCGGGGTAGTTTGGGCGGACAAACGGCTAAGGGGTAGTGGCGGTGGGTTTAATCGTCCCTTGGGATGGTGCGTAGAATGTGCACCGTTCCTGCCAGCGTGTGTTCCCATCGGCAGAACGGTTCCGCAGTAGTCGGGGTACTACCCTTGGATTTTTGCCTGAGAGTTAAGCCGGTCTAAAAGACTAATCTGTGTGACCCTTTGGTGTGTAAAACCGAAAATGCCCCTTTTATTATGGGGTGTACCCCTTACTGTTTTGCAGAAACGTGCAGCCCTGTATGCACCGCCACCTTCTAGCTTGCTGGGCTCCCCCATATGCCTTTCCAAATGCTCGCCGTAACCTGCACGCAATGCCTATAGACCCGCATAAAGTGCGCCGTAGTGCAGCCCCGTCCGTAGGACGGTCTCTCAATAGCCGGGGGTTTTCAAACCCCCGGATTCTTGCCTGGAAGGCAAGCCAGTCTGAAAGACTGACCCGCGT
>CALHSW010000007.1 GCA_938038735.1 uncultured Bacteroidia bacterium
CTCAAGGTGAACGGTGCGCCCTTTGAGAGCGGCGCGACCTTTACGGTTGGCGCGGAGGACGTGACGGTAGAGGCGACGTTCAAGCATGTGGTGTATACTACGCTGACGATAAGCCAGATGGGAGAGGGGATGTTAAAAGTTTTGCGGGGCAATGAGGAGCTTATGAATGGGGAAAAGCTGCAGAAAGGCGATAAGCTGGTTATAGTGGCAAAGCCGAATTCTAGTGATTACAAGCTAGTTACGCTGAATGTTAATGGAACGCCGTTTGCTAGCGGGTCAATCTACACGGTGGGCGATCAGAATGTGAGAGTAGAGGTGGTATTTGATAAGAGTACTGCCGTGGAAAGTGTGTTGCTGGCTGGGGTAGCGGCGACGCCGAATCCGTGCGGGGCGCGGTTGGCGCTGCGGGGAGCATCGGCCGCTGTACAGTGGGAGGTATACACGGTGCAGGGGCAGCTGGTGGCGCGCGGTGAGAGCGAGGGAGAAGAGACTATAGAGATCGCAGCGGCGGGATGGATTCCAGGCGTGTACTACGTGCGACTGGAGGCGACCGATGGGGTGCGGGTGCTGACGGTGGTGAAGGAGTAGGGGCGATGGGCGAACGGGGAGGGGGACGCTGCGGGGAGCAGGGGTCCCCCCCCCTTGCGATAGCGGAGCAAGGGGGGGCTGCGTTGGGGGGCAAAGGATGGTTCTAGCGTCTTGTTAAATAAACTTTTTTCTAACTTTGCATTGTCATGGTGCCGCCGAGAGGCGGTGAAAAGGGAAGCAGGTGTGAGTCCTGCGCAAGCCCGTTGCTGTGAGTCTCCGCGAGGAAGAAGGGGCTGCCAAGAGCCACTGGGGGAAGCGAAACGCAAGACCTTGGGAAGGCGGCAGTGCCAGGAGGCGAGCCAGAAGACCTGCCATGGCATGAAAGCGTGCTGCACGCTCCCCGCGGACCGGGAGGAGGCGCGAGAAGGTGGCAATCAATGCTGCGCATGGTCAGCGCAGCCTCTCCTCAGGCATCCATACGATACGCGGGGGCAGCGGGGTAGGAGATTAACCGCACCGCGGAGTTGGTGCATAAATTTTTAGAGCCATGATAAGAGCATCCTACTTGCTGATTACACTAGTTCTGCTGATAGGGCTTGCGGGGAGCAGGGGCTGGGGGCAGGAAAGAGCCGCGGCCTACTGGTGTTTGGAGGGAAACTTTTCAAGCGACCATGGGCATATGTCCTATGTAGATGCCCAGGGTACGCTGCATAAGGATGTGTTGAATATACCTGTGAATGCGGGTAAGAAGCCCGGTATAACGCTTCAGTACGCCACGTTTTACAATGGGAAGATTTATGCTGTGAGCAAGCAGGCTAAAACCAGTAGTAGTGAACGCTTGATACGCATCAATCCAGCAACGTGGGAAATAGAGAAGATGGGGGGAGCGGGGTTTGACGGTATGGATAAGGAGCTGCGCACTTTCCACTTTTTGGGAGTTAGCGACAAGGAGGGTTACTTGTCAGGGTCGGATGCACGGATATATAAGGTTAAACTAGATGATTTGTCGGCGGAGATGGTTGAGGGACCTGGCTGGGATGATCTGCGCGATAGAGAAGTAGGGAATATGATACTCTGCAGGGGCAAAATAGTGGTGGAGGTGTATGGGCATCATGAAGGAATCGCTACGGATGTGTTTCAGCATGAATTGTGGGTGCTGAACGTTGAGGATGGCTCAGTGCGCACAAAATTTCCTTATAAGGGGCTATTTAATCCCGTGGTGACGAAAGATGGTCGGTTGCTGGCCATTCGAGTGCTAGGAAGGAGTGTAAAAGAAAAGCGTTATTTCCTTGTTGAACTAGACATTGATAAGGTTAGTGCTGCCCCGAAAGTGTTGCTTGAGTTCTCTAAGGATTTAAGGCCGGCAGATTTTCAAACGCAGGTGTGGAGCTGGTCGCAGGGGTATCTCTACGCAAGTACACGCGAGAATGTGTTGTATTTCAACACACATAGAGGCATGTTTCAAATGAAGAGTATCGCCAAGATAGACCTTAATGAACTAAAGCCCACGGAGGTGTACAAGAGTGAAATCCTGCTGTATGGGATATCTCGAGAGAATCCCCACGATGGCTCCATTTGGGTAAATCTCAACGGCTCGTACAGTCCGGATGACAAGTTGGTTCGTATTGTTCGTGAAAACGGTGTTTACAAAGAGTCGGATCGATACAGTTTCAAGGTGCCATATGGATTTGCATCGTGTCCTTTCTTTGAGGATAGACACAGGGCAGAGGTGGCGAAACCTGGTAGGGTGTGTAAAGTCGGAGTGGAGTCTGAGGTAGACTTGTGCGATTTGGTTGAGGATAAGGATGGTTTTAGCGCGAGCGTGCTCTTTAGCGATTTAAAGGTAGGTGGAAATAGCGGATGGAAGTTTGAACTCGTTGACCACCACTTGCTACGAGTGGTTAAAGCGTCAAGGACGGAGTCTGCGCAAGTTTCGCTTAAGGCATTCTCTAGTGGGCTGTACAGCGATTTGACGTTTGATTTTACTTCATACCAACAGCTTATCACGCATACTACAGTTGGAGGCAAGGTGGAGGTGCTTAGAGAGAATGACGGTAAGATTTTAGAGGATGCGACGGAATTGCATAAGGGGGATGTGTTGAAGATTTCCGTAGTTCCAGACACAGAGGGGGATTATTTAATGAAGTCGTTGAGAGTCAATGGGAATCCGTGGAGTAATGGTGATACGTACACGGTGGAAGATCAAAGCGTAACGGTTGATGCAGAGTTTGCGTTGAGGCCCTACGCGTTGGTGGTTACCCATACAGGAGAAGGAGAGGTGAAAGTCGTGAGGTGCTGGAAGGAATTGGAGAGCGGTGCGAAGGTTTACAAGGGCGAAGAGTTAGAGATAGAACCGAGGCCAGAAGCTGATTACAAGCTAAAGTCCTTGAAGATTAATGGAGAAGAAATCTCTGGGCAGTATAAGTGTACGGTTGGAACGGGAGATGTTGAAGTTGAGGCGGAATTTGTTGAGAAGCCGTACGTGCTGACGATGAAGCAGAGTGGAGAAGGAAAGTTGAAGGTTGAGAGGAATGGTAAGACACTTAGTGGTGGCGAGAAGGTTGACGAAGGGGATAAACTAAAAATAATAGCAGAGCCTGCTACAAGCTATAAGCTGAAGTCAATAACGGTAAATGGAGCATTGATTAAGAGTGGAGCTGTCTATACCGTGCAAAAAGGAAATGTGGAGGTGCTAGGAGAGTTTGAAGAAAAGCCTTATACGCTGACGATGGAGCATTCGGGAAAGGGAAGAATTGCCGCTTTGTGGAAGGCAAGAATCAAATTAGAGAATGGGGCAAAGGTTGATAAGGACGACTATTTGACAATAACCTTGGTGCCTGAAGCAGGCAATAAGATAGGGTCTTTCAAAATCAATGGTCAGGTGCAGTCAGGGATCCAGGCATCCTATAAAGTACAAGGAGAAGACGTGCATGTAGAGGCGGAGTTTATTGAACAGCCGTGTACATTGACAATGAAACAAAAAGGCGAGGGGACTTTGTCAGTAATATGTCAGAAAAAAAGTCTACAGAATGGAGCGAAAATAGGTCGTGGGGATAGGCTTGAAATTAAGGCAGAGCCAAAGGTTGGTTACAAGTTGAGTTCATTAACCCTAAATGGGACAAGCATAAAATCTGGTCGAGAACACATTATGTTCAAAGATGAGGATGTAGAGGTGGTAGCTGAGTTCGTGAAGAAGCCCTACATGTTGACAATGGAGAGCACTGGGCAAGGAGCGTTGAAAGTTAGTGCGAAAGGGAAGTTTTTGGAAACAGGGACAGGCGTAGATAAAGGGGAAGTCCTTATAATAAGCGCGGAGCCAAAGCTGAATTACGAATTGAGTTCATTGACGGTTAATGGGATAGATCAAGAGAGTGGAGGTAAGTTTGTTGTGGGCGAAAAGGATGTAGTGGTAAAGGCAGAGTTCGTGGAGAAGCGTTACGTGTTGACTACGAGCCATACAGGCGATGGTAAGGTGATTGTGAAAGAAAGAGGGAGGGTGCTTGAGAGTGGAGCCAGGATAAGTCAAGACGAGGTGCTATCCATATATGTAGAACCAGGCATTGGCTGGAAGCTTAGTTCTTTGAATGTCAATGGAATTCCTAAGAAGAATGGGGCGAAAACGGTTGTGTCCGATGGAGATGTGGAAGTGAGAGCGGAGTTTGTACAGGTTGACTATATTCTGAGTGTGAGTTGTTTTGGAGATGGCACGTTAACGGTGACGAGGGGTGGAGACAAATTGAAGTCCGGAGATGCTGTTCGCAAAGGAGAAGAATTAAAGTTGACGGCTGCGGAAGGGCCTGAATACACCTTGAAGTCGTTAATGGTTAATGGGGAGAAGAGAAAGAATGGGGAGTTGTTTACGGTTGGCAGTGAAGATGTGATAATTGTGGTTGAGTTTGTGAGACAGGTGGCGTCGGTGCTGTACACGCTGAGCTACACGGATCCCGCGGAGGGCACGATCACGGTGCTGCGGGGCGGGACAAAGCTGGAGAGCGGCGACAAGACGCTGCGCGAGGGGGATGCGCTGGTGATTACGGCGGCGCCTAAAGATGCGGCAAAGCACGAGCTGGAGAGCCTCAAGGTGAACGGTGCGCCCTTTGAGAGCGGTAAGACCTTTACGGTCGGCGCGGAGGACGTGAAGGTGGAGGCAACGTTCAAGGAGAAGGCGGTAGCGCCGGTGCTGTACACGCTGAGCTACACGGATCCCGCGGAGGGCACGATCACGGTGCTGCGGGGCGG
>CALHSW010000008.1 GCA_938038735.1 uncultured Bacteroidia bacterium
ATTTTGCAATGGCCATAAAAAGAAGAACAGCGGGCATTTACGCCCGCCGTCCCTCTTCGTTTCACTATTAACACCCAAAATTAAAATTCTAGTCCCTGAAACTAGCGCGTCTACCAGTTCCGCCACCTGGGCTTCACGAGATTTGCGGCTGCAAAGGTATAACTTTTTATGCAATTGGCAAAAATGGATGGCGAAGATTTTTTGTGCTTTGGGACTACTGCATTACGCATCCGCTCTCAATCCCGCCATTTTGCAATGGCCATAAAAAGAAGAACAGCGGGCATTTACGCCCGCCGTCCCTCCTTGTTTAACTTTTAACACACAAAATTAAAATCAAGGCTCTATCATCTCTCGGTCTGCCGCCGCGGGTTTTCCCACCGCGTCCATAGCCAAACGGAAACCTATATCGTTTGCAGACTGATTTTCATCCAAGAAACGCCGTGCGCCCGGGGTCATCCAAAACGCCCTATCTCTCCATCCGCCGCCCTTGTATATCCGCACGTGGTCGCTAATGAGGGTGGTCATCCCCATGTGGTCTGGCCCTTCACCCGCATTGTACATATCCTTTGTGGATGCGGTGTCATACATGGGCGGGAGGTTCTTTGCATTGCCATACTCTAAGCTCGACTGCACGTCTCCATCACGGTAGTTCACGTAGTAGGCCTTATCGTAGTTGCTGCGATCCGCTGCCTCCTCAATGGTTATATCACGCTTGCGGATGCGTCCTAGCTCGTCCACCCCAGCTACCTGCGTAGGATCGTTAGGGTCGGTCTCCCACGTTTGGAACACATTGCCACGGAATGGGCGGAACTCATCCATGTCCTGGAACGTCAACGGACGATACACATCAAGCACCCACTCGTTCACGTTGCCCGCCATGCAGTACAAGCCGAAGTCATTGGGCCAGTAGCTATCAACGGGCTGCGTGAAGTCGCCACCATCGTTCAGGGCCCCCGCAGTACCCATGTAGTTACCCCGTCCCCTCACGAAGTTCCCCATCATCTTACCGAGAGCCTTGGGGTTATCGTTACGCACATTGTGTCCATTCCACGGATAAATCTTACGCTCGGCCACCGTCTCCTCCACGGTATTCCCCTTCAATCCGTACGCGGCATACTCCCATTCAGCCTCCGTTGGGAGTCTATAGCGGGGCAACAAGATACCATCCTCAAGGCCAACCCTACGCCCCGTACCCTCTTCCCCCGGCTTCAGGCTCGGGAGCCCTTTATGGTCTTCGGGAAGATAACGCCCCAGGAGGTAGGCATCGGAGTCAAAGTTGTTTTGATCCTGCTGATTAAGATTCAACGGCATCACGCCACGCTTCACGAGCAGCAGCTCATTGACGCGGTTGCTACGCCACTGCGCGTAGTCGCCCACCTGCGTCCAGCTTACGCCGACCACTGGGTAGTTATTGTAAGCTGGGTGGCGGAAATAGTTATCTACCATCGGCTCGTTATAGCCCATCGGGGACCGCCAGCAGAGCGTGTCGGGGACAGCCTTCACGTAGACATCCCTATGGCTCACCATCACGCGCGCCAGCCAGTAAAGATACTCTCGGTAGGCTACGTTGGGTACCTCCGTTTCATCAATGTAGTAGGAGGCCACCGTGACGCGCCGCGGGGTGTTGTTCCAGTCGAACATCACGTCCTCCTCCACGCGCCCCATGATGAACGTACCGCCCTCAATGAAAACCAGGCCCGGCCCAGTTATCGGCTTATACCCCTCAACGACCTCAAAGCCTCCGAACTTCGGGTCGTTGTAGTTCCAGCCCGTCTGGTTCGATGCGGTAATGTTACGCTTCTTGCACCCCCCCAGCGCAAGCAGCACCCCAACGCCTACGAGCAGCCAAATTGCTATCCTCTTGTCTCTTATCACCATGGTATATCCTCCTGTCTAGAGTTACCTCTACCCCCTATATACGACTTCTGATTGCTTTTGTTTCAATTCGTCACCGTTTTCAGCCCATTCGTCAAAAAAAAAGCGACCGTGTTTTCTACACATTAACGTCTATGCCTCCTCTGCTGATACGGTTTCCTCCGGTTGAGCGATTTTCCAAATACACTCTTATTCTTCCTACTGTAGGAGGGGCGGAGCATGGAGCGGCGTGGGTAGTGGAACTTAAACGACATATACACCTCGTGTACAGACGCATTTAGCCCCATCAATCCCTCTGGCATAAACCCCACATCGTACGTGTACCCCATATCAAAGTAGTTCCCAACATATCCAACAGAAAATGCGGCTGCGTGGCTCTCATAAAGCAAGTGCTCACGTAGCCACAGCGAGGCCGTAATCCAGCGATAGTCAACCGCACACCCCACGCTCAGCTGTAAATCCCGCTGCTGCTGCGTAAAAATCATCTGCGGGACGATGTAGAGCGGCTCCTTGAAGCGATACTTGTGGTAGACGTTAAACGACTTGCTCACATGCGCCGTAACCTTTCTGTACGCCACGTTCCACTGCTCCCGCTTAGCCCCAAAGACCGGCTCCGCGATGTGGTGTACCGCCGCGCCGAAATCCCACCCCGCGATTTCTCCCTGCACCCCCACCGCAAAATCAGGCGCTGCCCTAAAGCTACTAGGATACTGGGCATGTGGGGCTATACTGATACCGCTCTCCAGGCTCTGCGACACCTGGTCGGGGAATTTCAGGCCGCTGTAATTCATTGACTTCATAGCAGCTCCCACCTGAACGCCAAAACGCATGCGGAAGTCAAACGTAACGTCCAAAGCGTAGGAGTAAGCCAAAAAGGCTTCCATCGCCTGCATGGTGCCGGGGCCCTGAATATCGTTTAAGAAGCTCACACCCAGCGCATGGTTATGGTATGGGCCGAAGCGCATGTCGTACGATGCCCCCACCGTATTGTACGGGGATTTCACGTTGAGCCACTGGCTGCGCGCCACAAACATCAATCGCATGTAATCGCTATTCCCGACCAAAGCTGGATTCATGAACACGGGGGTACGCAGCGGCGTAGAGAATGACACATGCTGCGCACGCGCCTCTCCGCGCATTGCGCCCAGCAGCAAAACCAACACACACACAGCCTGTTGCCAACGTCTAAATTTCACTCGCACCTTCTCTCGTTTATTACACACCAGCCCTCATCCCATCCCTTTTACGTTCGTTGCGCCTTTTTGTTCTATTTCCCCTTCCTCTTGCGCCGCCGTACAGCATTCTTTTTCCTTTGGCAATCCCTCCTCACGCTGCCTCCCCTGTTTCTTTGCGTATAGCTCACGCCCCGCCATAATCCCCGCCGCTACGCCAAATACCGTCGGAATAATCAGCGTCTGTGTTACGGTTGCCACGGTCAGCACCGGGTACATCGAGAAGAAGTAGATGCAAAAAAGCACCGCTCCGCCTATCGCTGCGCCCCAAATTGCGTATTTACTTTTCTCCCCTATGCGTGCCACCCGTCCACACCCTAATTACTTCCAACGGCAAAAGTAAGGATTTCCGCACAAATAAAAACGCTCTTCAATAACATTGGTTCCCTGGAGCAATAGACACCATAGCAACGCAAGGAGCATGCGCCGCACGGTTTGGCAATTCTGAGCGAGTCTTTTTTTCATGCTTTTTCACCCAGCACCATCAAAAGTTTCTCCTATCTATCCTGTATTCGCAAAGCGAAATGATTTACACTACGCCGCATATTCACCACGCAGCAAAGGCAATCGGGCAAAGTGTAGGGCGTGCATTAAATTTAAAAGTGAAGTGTGGAATATGGAATAAAAACTCAAAAACCCCTTCAATTGGAAGCGTTTAGCGGCCGATGGCAGGTGCTGGCTATTCAAGTACAAAAGGAATGGTTGGGAAGAGGAGGTTCAAGCCGACATCCTAATTGATGGCGAGACCCCGAACCCTTTATAGCCTTGAGCCAGAAGCCAATAATAGGTAGCGAGATGCCGCTCAAAAAGTATGATCGGGTACAGGTGGAGCTTACGCCGGATATGCTCAATCAATGTAAGGACTACGACGACTGCGGATGCGTGGTTGCAGGTAGCCCTAGGATTTCTTGAGGGAGAGGTGCTGATGTCTGTCTACAATAGCTGCGATGCGCAAGCACCCTAGAGCCGAAACGTGGAACTCTGCGGCGATTATAACTACAAAAACAGGGGGGATCTACGCGTAACCACCACTGCGCAAAACTTCTGCATAGCTGTACGCATGCAATGCCAAACCCCTAACCCGCATGAAAATCACGCCGCGATGCAGCCCCGTCCGCAGGACGGTCTCTCAATAGCCGGGGGGCTTCAGACCCTCGGTTCCCTTGCCCAGCAGGGCAAGCCAGTCTGCAAGACTGACCATGGCGGGCACCGCTGCACAGATCCAACGGCGCGGGCACCTACGCGTAGCCACCACTGCGCAAAACTTCCGCATAGCTGCACGCATGCAATGCCAAACCCCTAACCCGCATGAAAATTACGCCGCAGTGCAGCCCCGTCCGCAGGACGGTCTCTCAATAGCCGGGGGTCTTTAGACCCTCGGTTCCCATGCCCAATAAGGCAAGTCAGTCTGCAAGACTGACCCTGGCGAGCATCGCCGCGCAAATCCAACGGCGCGGGCATCTACGCGCAGCCACCACTGCGCAAAACTTCTGCATAGCTGTACGCCTACAATGCCACACCTTTCCCCCGCATGGAAATTACGCCGCAGTGCAGCCTCGTCCGCAGGACGGTCTCTCAATAGCCGAGGGTCTTTAGACCCTCGGTTCCCATGCCCAGCAGGGCAAGCCAGTCTGAAAGACTGACCCCGGCGGGCTTCACCGCACAGATCCAACGGCGCGGGCATCTACACATAGTCACCACTGCGCAAAACTTCTGCATAGCTGTACGCATGCAATGCCACACCGAGACCGCTGCAAAACTATTTCCTGGATGTATTGTCTAAGTTGCTTTTATTCAGCAATTTTTCACCATGAAAAAGCCAATGAGTACCACATCCCTCTTCAACATCTTATCCGAGGTGCGGGGGCCCAAGCTGACCAAGGTTGCGCAGATTGATAGGGTCATAGACTGGGCGCCGGTGCGGGCCGTCATCGAGACCGTGTACACCAAGGGTAGCGCCCCGACGGGCCGCCCGAGCTACGATGGCCTCATGCTTTTCAAGATTGAGATGCTGCGCGGTACGTGGGGCTGGTCAAAACGCATGCGCAGCACGTCATGGAGGCCATCGCCCACAACCTGTACCGAACCTCAGGGCTCATTGTGGCCAACGCCTAAAAAAAACGAGAGGAAAGCGTGAAGCGCAGGGCTAAACGCCCACCCACGATGGCGAAAAAATACTCAATGCTTTTGCAGGGGTCTCGTCTGGTTGTTGCTTACGCACCCTCGCATGGGTATAAAAATCGCCCGCCCAGCACCATACGCTGCTGGGCGGGCGACAGCCATGAAAACAGCAAGACTACTTTATCACGCCGTGCTTCTTTCCCACCTTCACAAAGGCCTCTACGCAGCGGTCGAGGTGCTTACGCTCATGCCCAGCCGACACCTGTACGCGGATACGCGCCTCGCCCTTTGGCACCACGGGGTAGTAGAACCCAGTGACGTAGATGCCCTCCTTTAGGAGGTCGGCAGCCATCTCCTGCGATAGCTTCGCATCGTAGAGCATTACCGCGAGGATAGCACTTTGGCTCGGCTTAATGTCAAACCCTGCGGCAGTCATCTTCTCCTTGAAGTACTTCGTGTTCTCCACCAGCTTGTCGTGCTGCTCATTGCTCTTCTCGAGCATCTTGAACACCTCAAGGCTGGCACCCACCACCGCGGGCGGCACTGAGTTGGAGAAGAGGTAGGGCCGTGAACGCTGACGTAGCAGATCCACAATCTCCTGCCTTGCGCAGGTGAAGCCTCCGCAACCCCCGCCGAACGACTTACCGAGGGTGCCCGTGATGATGTCCACCTGTCCGCGGAGGTTGAACTGCTCCGTTACGCCGCGCCCCGTGGGGCCCACAACGCCCGCGGAATGGCTCTCGTCCACCATGACCAGCGCATCGTACTTCTTGGCGAGCTCCACGATTTTGTCGAGCGGCGCCACGTTGCCATCCATGGAGAAAACGCCATCGGTGGCAATGATACGGAATCGCTGCGCCTGCGCCTCCTTGAGGCATTTCTCCAGCTCCTCCATGTTGGCGTTGGCGTAGCGGTAGCGCTTCGCCTTGCTGAGGCGTACGCCATCTATGATGGAGGCGTGGTTCAGCGCGTCAGAGATGATGGCATCCTCATCGGAGAACAACGGTTCAAATACCCCGCCGTTGGCATCAAAGCAGGAGATGTAGAGTATGGAGTCATCTAGACCAAAGTATTTGGCAATGGCCTTCTCCAGCTCGCGATGTATATCCTGCGTACCGCAAATGAAACGAACCGATGACATGCCGTATCCGTGGCTATCCATCATTGCTTTGGCCGCGGCAATGATACGGGCATCATCTGATAGCCCAAGGTAATTGTTAGCGCAGAAGTTTAGCACGCTTTCCCCAGTGCTAACCTTAATCTCTGCCCGTTGCTGCGTTGTGATAAGCCGCTCTTGCTTGTAGAGCCCCGCCTCTTTGATGGAGGAAAGCTCTTTTACCAAATGGGCTTGCATTTTTCCGTACATAGCAATTGTGATTTTAAGTACCCTGCAAAGGTACTAAGAAAATGGGTAAAAGAGGTGCGAATTCTCAAACGATGTTTGCCCCGATATGCCTTGCCATGCGGAAGGCAAAGTCGGATAGGAGAATTTGCGTGTTGCCGTTCCGTTGTAGGTGTTCAAGGAGCGATGAGAGCTCGTAGAGGATATACCCCACGTTGCGCCCATTGATGTAGGGGGCGAAATTCTCTAGGAATTCCGTTTCGCTCGGGGTGGTGTAGCATAGCGCGGGCTGCCCGATGTTAAGCATAAAGCCCCCGCGGAAAAGGGTAGCAAAGTACCCAATTAAAGATTTTAGCGACTCCCTATCCATTTTGCTTAGCTCCTGCGCCCAGTCGGCGAGGTCAAGGAGGGCGCCGCGGTAGGCAGCCTGGGTAAGCTGTTTGAAGAGGGCGAGGTCTTCATCGTGGGTCTCGGCGGTGAGCAGCTCGAGGGCCTTAGCGTAGCTCCCCATGGCGACACGTGCGGCGCGCTGCGCATCCTCCTGACTATAGTTCTGCTTGGTAATCAAACCGTACTCGATGTCTTCGGCACTTATCGGTGGCACCACTACGCATTGGAGACGCGACTTTATAGTGGGGAGAATTTCGCCAGCGTTCTCGCTCACGAAGATGAATTTTGCCCCCATAGGCGGTTCCTCCACAATCTTCAGCAGCCGATTGGCCGAGGCGGCGTTCATACGCTCGGGGAGCCAAACAATGACGATGCGAAAGGGCAGCTCGTAGGGGTGGTAGGAGAGCTGTTCCAAGAGCTGGTCGGCTGCGGCGGCGGAGATAACCCCCTGCTTGCCGGCTTGCGCTCGCTCGGTGTACCATTGCTGCTCCGTAAAGTAGGGGTTTGAGGAGAGCATTTCTTGGAGCGTAGCGTTCTGCGCTTCCACCAGTTCGGTGGATCCGGCCTTGTCCGCGCCGGGTTCGGGCAATACGAAATGGACATCGGAGAGCGTTCCTTTGGCCATGCGAACGCAGCGGGGGCATTCGCCGCAGGAGTCGTTGTCATGCGGATGTTTGCAGACAAGATACTGCGCAAAGGCGATGGCGAGAGCCAATCCGCCGGTACCCTCGTGCGTATCGAGTAGAAGCGCATGGGGCAGCCTATCCGTTTGAACGAGTTGGCAAAGGTATTTTTTTACAAGCAAAGCGCCTTCGATGTCTCCAAATCTCATGCTTATGTGCTTTCGTAAGGAACGTTAGTGAGGAGTATATCGGCCTCAATGCGCCGTAGAATGGCATCCGTGCTGCCTACATGCTGTGTGAAGAAGTCATCGGCACGCTCGCCCATCCGGGTCCTAATGTTGGCATTGCCCATGAGGCTAAGGCAGATGGTGGCGAATTGCACGGGGGCGTACGCCGCTGCGGCCGCATTGTGTTCACGTAGCAGGACGGCATCGGGGCGGTTGTGATGTCTCGCCCCAAAGACGATGGGAGTGCCGAAAGCTGCGGGTTCAAACACATCGGCGAGTTGGTTCTCAAAGCCGCCCCCCACGTAGGCGATGGCGGCATGGCGATAGGCTGAGAGCTCCTGGCCGGGGGCATCGAGAATGAATAGCACGCAGCGTGCGAGTTCCTCCTTAGAGGGGTGCTTGGAGGCGCGGCATGCGCCCCGGTTCACCTGATTTAACCATTTGGTGATGCGCTCCTCGTTAACTTCATTGGGAATGACCACGAGGCGCCATTGCGAAGGGAGATTCCAAACGAGCGGGAGGAGGGCGGCTTCATCTTTTTCTGTGGTGCAGCTCGCAACGATAAGATTCCCGCCCTGCGAGGCTAGAGTTTCCAGCGCGGCGATTGGCTTAGCAACGCTTATTGCCTGTGCGATCTTGTCAAAGATCATGTCGCCCGCGCAGGTAACGTGCGTGATGCCCCGTCGGGAGAGAAGATCTACGGTAGTTGTATCAATAGTGAAAATCCACGTGTAGAGGTGCAGCCACCGGCGTAACCGATGTTTTCGCCTTTTGAAGATGGGGGATTTCGCATTGTACTTAGCTGCGACGAGATAGGTGGGAATGCCGCCCTTTTGCAGGGCGAGGAGGAAATTGCCCATGTGGCGTTGGTTCAGCATGATGGCCACGGTGGGGGATGCGATGCTAAAGAAACGCTTGACGTTCTTGGGGGTGTCGTTGGGGAGAATGTCGGTGTAGAACGTCTCATCGAAGAGTCGGTGCAGCGTAAGGCCCTTGGGGTCTTGGAATGTAATGATGTAGTTCCAACCGGGGTGCGCCTTTTCAAAGGTGCGAATGATGGGGGCGCACTGCTCGTAGTCTTCAAATGTGTTGAGGTGGCACCAAAACGTGGGCTTTGTGGCGTTTTCCGACATAAACCTAGCTAGGCGCAGCTGCCAATCGCTACGCGCACGGCGAAGGTTACGCTTCGATTTGCTCCAGAGCGATGCGATGCATAGCGCAACGCCCCGCAGATGGGTCAATAGGTTATACGTAAAGCTAGAAAGTGCCATCGCTGCCATAGCGCGAAGTTACAAGTTATTAGGTTACAAAGGTCAATGGCGCGCGGTAGGGGCATTTGACTGTTTCTTAAAGTCACTAAATTTGCGCGATATATAACGTAGGGAGTGTGGAAGATGGAGATATATAAGTTCGGTGGGGCATCGCTATCAACGGCTGACAATGTGCGGGCCATGGGGGAAATCGTCAGGACGGTTGGCACCATGCGTCCGCTCATAGTGGTGGTGTCGGCCATGGGGAAGGTAACCAATCAGCTTGAGTTCTTGCTCCAAGCGGCTATGCGGGATCGGCAGCGTCTAGGGGAAGCCATGCGGCAGCTGCGCGATTTCCATATGGAAATGGCAGAGGAGCTGCTGGGTGGCAATGCCGAGGGGACAAGGCGGGTCACCTCTTTGCTAGAGAGTTTGGAAAGCACGGTGCGTGCTTTGCCCCACGAGGATTACGATGTCCTTTACGACATGGTGGTGCCGTACGGGGAGTTACTTTCGTCTACCATCGTGGCGGCGTACCTTACCAAAGAGATTGCGCCGGCTGAGTGGGTTGATATACGCAATGCGCTACGTACAAACAACGAGCATCGGAACGCTCTTGTGGACACGGCACTTTCTACGAGCCTCGTGCAGCGCACCTTTTCAAAGGGGGAGGCTACGCTCTACGTAACCCAGGGCTTCATCGCTTCAACGGTGCAGGGAACCACCACAACGCTCGGGCGCGAGGGGAGCGACTACACCGCGGCGCTGCTCGGCGCTATGCTCCAGGCGAGAGCCGTAACGATCTGGAAAGACGTACCCGGCTTCCTCTCCGCCGATCCCAAGCTGTTCCCGCATGCTGAGTTCCTACCGCGGTTGCCTTACCGAGAGGCCATTGAGATGTCCTACAGCGGAGCGAAGGTGGTGCATCCTAAGGCGGTGAAACCCATGCAGAATGCGGGGATTCCGCTTTACGTTAAATCGTTCACCAGCCCGCGGGCAGAGGGCACCTGTATCGGGGGGGACGAGGAAGAAGAAACCTTGAAGCTGCACAATCTGATCGCCGTGCGGGAGGGGCAGGTGTTGCTGTCCGTGGGGCAGCGGGATTTGTCGTTCGCCTCAGAGCAGACCGTGAGTCGTATGTTTTCTATCTTGGCGGCGCATCGCATCGTGGTAAATCTCCTGCAGCAGTCGGCGGTTAGCACCACGGTGTGCGTGGATCGAGAACCTATACATCTTCCCCATGCGATAGAGGCTCTACGTGCCGAGCATCACGTGATGTACAATGCAGACCTGGTTCTCCTCACCGTGCGACACTGCAGCGCGGCGTTGCGGAGTGTTCTATCGAATGTTGCCGAGGCTTTGGTGCGCCAAGAGACGCGGCTCACCGTGCAGGTGGTGCTGCCGCGAGAGGTGTGGGTGCGGGCGGTTTACCCGGCGATGCTTTTAGCGTGCGAACGTATCTGAGCCCACACCTCTTCGGGCATGTTCGCCCCGACGTGCTGAATGATGCATGCGCCCATATAGCAGCCGAATTCCACGCACTGCTGCAGCGGCCACTCCTGGATGAGGCCGTAGAGGAACCCGGCGTTGAAGTAGTCGCCGCAGCCGGTGGTGTCTACGCACGGCACGTCAAGGGCGGGCACTGAGACGATTTCATCGCCGCGCTGCGCAATGGCCCCCTGGGCGCCAAGCTTGATTACGGCTATTTTGCAGTAGCCTGCCAGCTCGTTAATCGCTTCGTTTGTTGGTTTCCCCGTGAACGCCCGGGCCTCCTCCTGGTTCACGAAAATGATGTCTACGTGCCCGGGTAGAACCCGGCGGAGGAAACTGTGGTTCTCATCAATGATGGAGAAGCTCCCGAGGTCAATGGAGACGTGCTGGTGGACGCTTTTAGCGATGGCAAGGGCACGCTCCAGCAGCGTGTGGTTTTGTACAATAAACCCTTCCATGTGAAATATATCGTAGCCCACGAAGTCGTTCGGGGAGAGATCGTTGGTGTTCAGCGTGCCTGCCGCGCCGAGAAAGGTGGCGAAGGTGCGTTCAAAGTCTGGGGTGACCAAGGCCAATGCATGCCCCGACCTTGCGCGCGACTCATGTAGGATGGGGCGAATGCCCACGTCTATGAGTGACTGCCTCACGAGTTCGCCCTGCCGGTCGGATCCTATTTTCCCGATGAACCCTGACCCTACGCCGAGCCGCGCGATGCTGCGGATGGTGTTAGCGGCGCTGCCGCCCGCCATGTGGCGGCGTGGGCAATCGGCGGTGAGGGTGAGGGCGCGGCGTATGGTGTCAATATCAACGAGCTGCATATCCCCCTTCCGAAGCTTCAACTCGTTTAGAATTGAGTCGTTAGGGATTTGGGTCATTATATCCATGAGGGCGTTGCCCATGCCGAGAATTCGTGCCATGTCGCATCAGTCAGTGTCTAGGTGCAAAGGTAACGAAAAAAGCAATAGGTTTTCACAATCAGCGCTGGCGGCAATATCGGCGTGTAGACTCCCGATTGGTTGGCTCTCGGATGCCTGACCCTGGCGGCCTCCCCGCGCACCGCTACCTCGCTACCCGCCCCCTAGCACGGCTCGCAGCGGCAGCCAAAAACTACGCGCTGCTCATCCCCTTGCGGCCCGTTCATACCTAGCTCTAATTTGTTTCAGCGGAATAAAAGTGCCTCCGCTGGGCACAGCCAATATACTTTCGCTGCCGCTATACCCAAACTCCATTCTTTTCTCCCCAAGCGGCACGAACTCACCCAGCTCGAAGACAATGCGCATACTCTTATCCCCGAATTCCGCCTTGTCACAAAAGAGATTATCTCGTCTCTCCGAATAGATCCGCTTCACCCTATAGTAGCCGTTCCCGGGGAGATTTGGGAATACGTACTTTACCATGCGCAGGTCAACCCCATCCCTTAGGCTTTTCCCCGAGTAGTAAAATCTCGGCGACTCATTCCTTTTGAACGCTTCAAAGTACAACCTGTACGCCTCTGAAGAGTCCTCCTTGGGTTTGGGTACATAACCTACAAACGCCAAATCGTTATCACCACCCTCGGAGTCAATGATATAGTTTAACCCCTTCTGCGGTATACTATCCGCCACTAGCGATTGACCTTCGTTTGATATCAACAATTTAATGAAGGATGCGAGCAACTTCCTGTTCTCTCCATCCTTGGGGCGGAGCGGGAAAGCTCCGATATTGACCTCTTGGATACTCCTGTAGAATGTTGCAGCCTGGACAGCCAACGGCTCCCCCGATCCAGGAAATAGGATGTATCCCCCCACAATCTCCTTCTTCAACGGCACATCTTGATCCTGCTGATAGTAGATGGCATCACGGTAGCGGTGCATCTGATTGATAGCATCGTCCGGGGGATAGTCCACCCCGCGCCGATTGGAGTCTATCCTATATTTCGCATCGAAGAGGTATGTTATCCTCATACCCCGCTGTATATCGTCCTTCACCAGTTGCAGCACGATATCTGGCTTTTGGGCCACCGTCCTCACCACGAAGTTTCCTATACCCGAAGTTCCATTCTCGCTTTGGGAATGCTTTGGATTATAGAAAAGCTCCGCCAAGGCCACCCCATTCTTCCTAAACACTATTCGTGAACGCTCCCCAGTGTCCATACCCCAAGTGAAGAGTCCTCCCAGTTCTACTCGGTTTTGGTGGTCTACATCATCGGCGGAGATGTCGAGTTCGTCCCGTACGATGTGGCTGAGTTCAATGAAGCACCATATCTCGTACAGGGTTGCTATGTCCTTTGATTGTAGGCGGAATAGACCCTCATTTAGGGAATAGGCACGCCGCAGAAGGGCCCATGTTCGGTAAACCTCAGAGTAGCCGGTTGCCTTTTGGAGCACTAGGCTCTCTTGGCTAAGCCCCTTGAATTGCCCCACGCTTCGGAAGAAAGGGTGACGCTGCAAGGCTTGCATGCTCCGCTCCGTCTCCGCCATCTCCCCTATGGATATGGCAGAGGTATTCTCTAACATTTCAAGTCTACGCTTTAGCGCATCGTACTTTCTGGCGATCTCAGCGAGGGCGAACTTCAAGAATCTATTCTCTTGGGTGTCATTGGAGTGCACCTGCTGCTCCACGCGGTAAAGCCTCTCCCCATCGCATCTATGTTCCGCAATTTCATTTTCCAAAGAGTTGGGAACCCTCTTGATTTCTTCCAGTCGTTGGTAGGTGGTCTCGCTCCGAAGCCGATGGCGGGGACGCGCTATGATGCGTTTTACCGCCGCCAAGAACTTCTCCTGCTGGCCTTGGAATATGCTCCACCACACAAGTTCTGGTCGCTCCCCTTCGCTATCCGGGGTGAAGCTATGGAAGGTTCTGCGCATGTAGTCCAGCGACAGCATGCTATACTCAGCCTCAATGTCAGCAATGATACTCCGCCAATGCTCGTGATAATTGAGCTTGGTGCTCAGCACGTCAAAGCAAAAGGAAAAGGTTTGCGTCCGCCCCTCCGCATCGTATTTAAGTCTTATCTCGCTTCGCCCAACATCGTTGCCAAAGTTGATGAAGCCGGTCAATACACGTTGGTTCTTGTGGTAGCTAAAGTGGTCATTCTCCGATTGAAGCAGCGACGCGTAGCGAGCATTGGTCACCCCACACCTAAACTCCACCCAAATAGGGTAGTCTGTTTGGTCAAAGAATACGGCCGGCGCGTGCCTATCATGGGGCGCAATCTCCACCTCCCCCCCATCTTCGGCGCTCTTCTTTACCGACTTTACACCCTCCGTCCAGGAGTACGTGGAGGTGAGGTTCTCCTCGCCCACATGCTGTTTTGCCCTCGCCCAAACATCCCCATACTTGGCACATTCAATACTTAAGGTGAAGTCGGCGTGTTCTACCTTGAGTAGCTCCATCGGTTTATGGGTTTAGCTCCAGTAGCTCGTATAGCCCGAGTCTGCTAGCCTCTTCGCCATCTCCTCAAGCTTAGCTAACGAAATAGGCTCCTCCTTTGGCTCCCCTTCGGCCCCATACCCTTGGCCGGAAATCAACGAGAGGCCTTCCTTGATAGTTGCCGATAGGGAGTCCAAGAACCCCTTGCTCACCCTGGACTCGTCCCCCTCAATGCGGGAGAGTATCTTCATGCTGGTGGCCTCGTCTAACGCCTTGGCAATTACGTACTCCCGCGGTAGCTCCCCGCCATCCTCTGCCTTGCTATATTGGAGATTATTCACCACGTAGAGAAGCACCTCATTCCTGGTGCGGTAGGCCACCTTGAAGGGTGTTCCTTCCAGCTCAGCATTTACCTTTTCGAGGTACTTCAAGCAGGTATCGCAAACCTCTTGATGGCTTTCATAAATATCTACTGCCTCCACCGCCTCCCCGATGAGCGTCTCCTTGCTTTGCTTGCCGATGGGTTCGTACCTATTCTTTAGGCCGCTCCACAGGTCCACCTCGTTCATCTCAATGGTCATCGCCCTATCTAGCACCTTGCGGGAGAAAGAGAAGGTGGTTTCATCCATATTGACGGTGCCAACCACTATCAAGTTCTGGGGGATAGTGAGGCGTTTGCCCCCCTCCTTCGTAAGGAATAGTCTCCGCTCCGCCTCGTCATCAAATAGTTGGACGATTAGGCTATGGTAGGCATCCGTTGGCTCAAAGTCCACTATGGGGTCTGTCGTGATAGTCCCATCCTCCGCTCGCCTTCTACTCTCCATGACGCTTAAATACTCCGCGAAGTACTGCTCTACTGGCGCCAGATTCATCTCGTCAAGGCAGAGGAAGTAGGGTACATCCGGCTCCTGCATAGCCTGGGCCATAAACTTCAGCAATGGCCCGACAATGAACCGTTCGCCATTTATCCTGCTCACGTAGCCGAGCAACTCGGAGGAGTCGTGCCAGTTGGGCTTCACTTGGACCATCTCAAAGTTTCTCGACTTCTGCGCCTTGTACTCCTCCGAGCCAACATCCCAGCATGCGCGGGCCAGCTCCCGCACGATACGGCTCTTGCCTGTGCCCGAGATGCCTGCAAGCAGCAAAAATGGCTTTGTCTTAATTGCCGTGATGTATTGGCGATACTTGTTGGGGAAAAATGAAACCTCCCCCTTTGTCGTAAATAGCTGCGCAATGTCCTCTTCTTCAATTGTGGCAGGCAATGATGCAAATGGAGACGTAATTATACTGCTTATCTCATGCTTAAAATTATGTGTGTCAGGCATTAAAAACTCGCACATCTCAAAAGAGAGCAGGTGTGTCACCGCAGCCTTTATTGAATCGAATGTAGTTGGAGCTGCTGTCAACGCCTGGTTCCTAGCAATCCAAACAGCTAATGCTGCCTTTGCTTTGTCACTATCTAAATAAGTGCGCAGGTTTGAATATAGAGAGGTGTCTCTAATCAGCACTCCATTTTTAATGAAAAACAACGGCACATTGCCCCTCTTGGGGTATTCTAGAGTACTTGTTGGGTCTGCGAGCGATACTTTTACTTGACCAACCGAAAAGAAGTTACTCCCAACATTGTAATCTCCGTTATTCTGTTTAAGTGGATAGTAGAAATTAGGAGTATACAAATCGCTTGCAACGGAACACACATCCCCAACACAAGCTATGAAAAGCTCTTTGTCCTCTTTGCTCCGTGTATCGCACTCTTTTACTGTTCGCTTGTGGCAGAACATATCCAAGGCAATCGCATATCGAATGGCACTTACCTTTTGAGTAGCCCCTTGCAGGTTGGGGTTGGGAGATATCAGCGAAAGCTCTTTGTATGCTTGCAGTATATCTTGCTTGCTCAAATACTCCATCTCAGCTGATCGTTTTAATTAGCGTGTAGGCTATAACCCAGGCCAATACGGGCGGCACTGCATTCCCTATAACCTTGTATCGTGACTGTAGAGGGATTGCGTCAAAGCTGAATTCATCGGGAAAAGATTGAATTCTTGCTATTTCTCTTACCTTGTATCTTCTGTTTTCTATCGGGTGGGTTATTCCGCAATTCTCAGGCTGCGCCGAGGCGGTGATGGTACCGTTGATTTCCCCTAGCGCGAAACGACGGTAGAAATTTGGCGAATGATACCTCTTTGGATCGTCATAAATCCTCTTGAAGCGAGGAGGAAGTTTGTCCGGATCAATGTTTTTCCATGACCTTCCCTCTTTGAAGGCTTCTGGAATATCAGAAATCTGAAAGGGTTGCTTAAAGAAAGGGAGAGCCTCCGCCCCAGCCCTGCACGGACCGATCATATTAACCATGTTTTGAGTTGCCGCGGTGTACTCCCAGTAGTCCGCCCCGCTAATGCCTTGCAGATCCTGCAGGATACTACCCACGAGGAGCTGCTCATAATTGCCTTGGGCATAGGATGGAATATTGAATTCGGCCACAACGGCCATCATTTGGTCAAAGATGAAACTAGGTAGGTTCACATCTGTCCCCACGATGATTACTCTGTACCTTGACTGTGGAACCCCGTAATCTCTAGCGCATACCAATTGAGTAGAAACATTGTATCCAATTGATTCCATGCGATTCTTTATCTCGTTGGGTACACTTATTCCCGAAGGCATCTTGGAAGATAGGATGCCGCGTACATTTTCAAAGACAAAGGCAATAGGTTTCCTCCCTTTTTGAATCTTTGACTTTAAAATGCGCTCGCACTCCTCAAACAGGGTTCCCCGACCGTCATCGTCGTGAACTCCCTTTCTCTTTCCAGCATTTGAGAATGGTTGGCAGGGAAAGCCCGCTAGTAGGATATCAAAATCCGGGATTGCATCAACATCAACCAAGCGAATATCTTTCAGTAGGCACTCCGAGTGCCCTCTGCTTGTCAGGAGAGAGTTTGTATTATAGCAAGTTGCCGCATCGCTGTCGACGTCATTTGCAAATACTATTTCAGTTGGCAATGGTCCAAAACACCTCCCCATAAACTCAAATCCGCCAGAGAACCCTAGATCCAATCCCCCGCAACCCGAGAACAGTGACGCTACCCGATACTTCTTCATTGTGTTAGGCCTATGCCATTTGTATGTATAAACAGGTTAATAGATTAAAAGTTTTACATGCGTTGTCTCCCTTTGTTTTTCTTCCAAGGGAGTCACATCTACTATAGAGTTGCAGTAAGATCAGGGATTAGGCTCTTCCTCTATGGTTAGAAATTGTCTTTCCAGGGTGTTAGTCATAGATTTCTATCATTTCAATATTTTCTTTAGAGAAGCGTTGGCATCGTTGAGGTTTTACGCTTTGCTTCCATGTTTCCATATTCTCCTTGCCCATGGGGTTGGTAGAAGCGGCGCCCCGAGGCATTCCCATTAGGTACTCAGCATTGGCAGGTGTCGGGCGATTGAATACCGCTACAAAGTTTCTGCATCCAGCATGCTTCATCATTGAGGGTGCTGAGTAGTTGGCCATGGTGGTAGGGGTGTGCACGAATCCGAAATCCTCCCCGTATGTGCGCCTAATCCAAGTTGCCTGCACAGTAAAGAAACGGCTGATTTCCGTGCCAAGTACCTTGACGGAGCTGCAAGTCTGGTTCTCGTGTCGGTAAGCCAAAACCCGAAACGCTACGGCTGCTGCCAAGGGAGCTTGCGCATTGCCTATAGCCTTCAACTGCGCTCTACAATTGGCAATACTTTTGTCACCCTCTTGCTCTTTAAATGGCGTAGCCCAGCATCCCATATGCATCTTACCAAGACGCTCTAATCCCTCATGCACTCTACTCAATGCGCTGGGACTCTTCACGGCAAGTACCCAATACCTATCGCGCCGATGGTCCGCGCCGAGATCGCCACACGAGAGCTTGCAGTATTGTACGCTGTAGCCTACTGACTGCAAATCCATAGCAGCCTTGCGGATAGCCTTGAGCGTGACATTCTCACCAAAGACAATTGGCGCATCGGACTCCTTGGCAAACCGAAACATTTCGGGCCAAAGGTTTTTCTCAGAAATGTTTTTGCCACGTGCCGCATGGCTAAATGCTTGGCAAGGGAAGCCACCGCATAGAATGTCAAAAGTTCCCTTGAAGTCACGTCCATTTAAGACCTTTATATCGCCATAAATCGGAAACGAGTCCATCCAGCCATCGCGTTGCCTTTGCGCTAGGACCCTTTTGCAATACGGTTCAATTTCTACAGCTCCGCAGCACGTGTGCCCTAAAATATGGCCTCCGTAAATTCCGCCTCCGATCCCTGCAAATAGATGAAACTCTTTAATAGCATTCATGGCATTGAAAATCCGTAAATAAAGCGGCTAAATAATTCTATAGGCCTATAGTCGTTTTTCTTGCTACATAGTAGTTTTATACAGAACCTTCGCGCTATATTGGCTAACGGTTCTAAGTGCGCAATAGCAAAAAACTTTCTATCTGAAAGCAACACCCTCCGCGCTACTCTGCAAAGGTAGATGTTTTTTCACAACTGCATGTTTCCACTCCGAAACGCCACATTCCCCTTCCAACACGCATACATCTCCGCCACGATGCAGCCCCATCCGCGGGCTGATCCCTCAATAGCCGCGGGATTCAGCCCCTCAGACTCCATGCCCGCAGGGGCGAGCTGGTCTGCATTCCTGATCCTGGCAGCCTCGCCGCGCACCGCTACCTCAATACCCGCCCCCTAGCACGGCTCGCTGCGGCAGCCAAAAACTACGTGCCCCATCCCCCTCGTTCATACCTAGCTCTAATCGGGATGCTGAAGCACGTCTGCCAAATTGAGCACAGTAGCGTCCCCGGCTTCGAGGCCAACCTATGCAGCGGCCTGATCGCCTACGGCTTCCTCCCCAACAAGCCCAAGATTCACCTCGCAAACGGGAGCGCGTCAATACTTCAAACTATGCTTTAAGCCGAGTTCGCATAAGGAGTAGTGAAGAAGAGAATGGATCGTGCGCGCACTTCTTTGGTCAATTCCACCGCGTATCCCCATTGCAACGCCATTTTGGCCTTCACCTCCTTCAGATGAGACTATCACAAAGATGTTTCTGTGTGGGCAGCTGCCCTCTACCACATTCTTTTCATACATTTGCACAAAACTTAACGCAATCCTATTGATTTGAAACGTTGCAACGATACGCTAAACGTGTTGTCGCTCTTTAGCGGCGGGGGCGGCATGGATCTAGGCCTTGAGGGGGGCTTTATCTGCCATCGCAATAGCCTACCGCCCGATGGCGATTGCCTGGTGCAAGAAGTGATAGACGACTGCTGGGTGCGGGTAAAGCCCACACGATTCCGCACAAGCTTTGCCAATGACATCGTTCCGCAAGCGGGCGAGGTGTGGAAACGTTACATGGCACAGCTGGGCAACGGCACGGAGCGATGCTACCGCATCGGCAGCATTGTGGATTTAGTGAAAGCCGCTGAGGCGGGCGAGCCGATTTTCCCACAACACGTAGACCTCGTTGTCGGGGGATTCCCCTGCCAGGATTTCTCAGTGGCGGGTTCACGACGCGGATTCCAGTCAAAGGTGGCGCACAGCGGGGGAAGGATGGCATCAGACGAACCCTCCGAGGAGAGCCGCGGGTTTCTCTACTACTGGATGAAGCGCACGATTGACATCGTGAAGCCCAAGATGTTCATCGCGGAGAACGTGAAGGGTCTTACCAACCTCGGCGATGCGCAAGAGGTGATACAATCTGACTTCGCCAGCGCGGACGATGGCGGATACATCGTGCTTCCACCACAGGTACTACATGCCGCGGACTACGGCGTGCCGCAAACGCGGGAGCGCGTCTTTTTTATCGGTGTCCGCAGGGTGGCACTACGGCAAGAGGCCCTCGCCGCGCTGCAATCATCCCCCATTCCAACAGACTATACCCCCTACCCTACCCCCACGCACGGCTACACCCGGCAAACCGAGGGGCTAAAAAAGCCAGTCACCTGCGCAGATGTCCTGCAACACCTCAACGAGCCGAACGGTAGCAACGATGTTTCGCAGCGCTTCTACTCAAAGGCTAAGTACATGGGGGCGGAGTGCCAGGGGCAGACGGAAATATCCCTCGCGGGGCAGGGTCCTACCATCCGCAGCGAACACCACGGTAACATAGAGTTCCGCAGGCTCTCGCTGGCACATGGTGGTAGACATGCTGATGAGCTTGCCAAGGGACTTTCCGAAAGGCGTTTAACCCCCCGGGAGTGCGCGCTGATACAGACCTTTCCACCGGACTATCAGCTAGTAATCAAGCAGCCCGATAGCAATCGTTTCGTGGTGAGTCCCTCGGCGGCCTATAAGATCGTGGGCAACGCAGTACCCCCCGTTCTAGCCTACAGCATTGCGCGTAGGGTGGATGAGCTATGGGATAGGCTTTTTTGAATAATTCATGACCACGAGATCGTTGCTGTAGATGCGATACGGTTACCCTTCCCTCTCGTCAACTCCGAGTCTCCACACAACCCACCATATCCGTTCAATCTACACAGCCCCCTAACAAATGCGCAAAAGCCGCCTCTACCCCTCTCCCCTCAAAAAAGGTTATTCTACACCAGCTTACGCTCCTCCAGGGCCTTCGCCATCTTCTGCTGCAGCTCCAGAGCCTTAGCGCGCGCCGCGGCGGCGTAGTCAGAGCCATTGCCCGCGTAGATAATTCCGCGTGATGAATTCACGATCAGACCGCAATGACGATTCATGCCATTCTCCACCACAGAGTCGAAGTCGCCCCCCTGCTCTCCTACTCCTGGCACCAACAGGAAATGGTCGGGGACTATCGCCCGCACCCTTTTAAGCACCTCGGGGTGCGTTGCCCCCACCACGTACATCGTATTCCCCTCGTGCCCCCAACGCTTCGATGTTTCAATGACTACCTCATAGAGATTGCGCGGGGGTTCGCCCACTGGCAGCGTTTGGAAATCGCGGTAGCTTCCGTTGGAGGTCACCGCCAGGAGCACCACCCAACGCCCCTCGTAGTCAAGGAATGGTTGCACAGCGTCACGCCCCATGTAGGGCGCCAGCGTTACCGCATCGAACCCTAACACCCTGTAGAAGCTCTGCGCATACATCTTCGCAGTGTTGGCTATGTCGCCGCGCTTGCCATCGGCAATCGTCAGCATGTCGGGGTAATGCCCATTGATGTAGCGTATCGTACGGTCCAAATCCGCCCATCCCTCAGCCCCCATCGCCTCGTAGAACGCCAAATTCAGCTTGAAAGCCACCGCCAGGTCGGCCGTGGCATCCACGATGGCCCTGTTAAACTCAAAGACGGCGTTGCGCATGCTACTCACAGCAGCCGGCAAACGCTTAGGGTCGGTGTCGAGCCCCACGCAAAGAAAACTCTTCTTCTCCTTAATCCGTTCAAACAGCAGCTGCGATGACATTGGTCCTTATCCCCCTATATTAGTTACATCCCGCTCGCCCGTAGGCGCTCCGCGTTTTCTGCGACTTGAAGCCTATCAATGATCCCCCCGATGTCGCCATCCATCACTCCGGGTAGGTTATACACTGTGTAGTTGATACGATGGTCCGTCACCCGCCCCTGCGGATAGTTGTAGGTACGTATCTTAGCCGACCTATCGCCCGTCGACACCATCGTTTTACGCTGCGACGATATGCTATCGAGGTACTTTTGGTACTCTATGTTGTAGAGCCTCGTGCGCAGCTCCACCAGGGCCTTCTCGTAGTTCTTGATCTGCGACTTCTGATCCTGGCACTGCACCACAATCCCCGTGGGGATATGCGTTAAGCGCACCGCCGAGTAGGTGGTGTTCACGCTTTGCCCCCCTGGCCCTGAGGAGCAGTAGGTATCCTTGCGGATATCCTCCATCTTCAGATCTATATCAAACTCCTCGGCCTCCGGCAGCACCACCACGCTCGCAGCGCTCGTATGCACGCGCCCCTGCGTCTCCGTCTGCGGCACGCGCTGCACCCGGTGCACCCCCGACTCGTACTTCATCAAACCGTATACGCCATCCCCCGAAAGCGAGAAGATAATCTCCTTGAATCCCCCCGCCGAGCCCTCGCTCGAGGAGCTAATCTCTAGCTTCCACCCCTTTGTTTCGGCGAAATGTTCGTACATGCGGAACAAATCCCCCGCGAAGATACTCGCCTCGTCCCCCCCTGCGCCCGCACGTATCTCCACGATGGCATTCTTTGAGTCCTGGGGATCCTGCGGCAGCAGCTGTAGCTTTATCCGCTCCTCTAGCGGCTCCACCTGCTCCACGAACGTTTCCAGCTCCTCCTTCGCCATGGCGTGCAGCTCCTCGTCGCTCTCATGCTCCAGCATCTCCTTGGTATTCGCCACATTGCTCAGCAACTCTGCGTACTCCTTGCGCAGCGCAATCACCGGCTCTAGCTCCCGATACTCCTTATTAAGCGCCACGAACCGTTTCATATCCTGCATGGCATCCGGCTCTGCCAGCTGCTTTTCCACCTCCACGAAACGCTCCGCGATTTGATCTAGCTTCTCTAGTAACCCATTCTGCTCCATCGAAACCCCCTATCTTCTTCCTAATGCGCAACCTTCTCCCCCTGCTTTCCACCACCAAGTCCACGCTCCCACGCCGCGAATTTACGAATTTCCTAGCCTTCAACGCCCCGCCCACGTACACTCAAACGAAAATTCTCAGACAAAATCTCTACAACCCTTGGGGATTGGCACAAAAAAAGCATCTCCCGAAAGGTCATTTCCACCTTCCGAGAGATGCCATTTTCTCCAATTTCTATGCTTTCCTATCGCCCAGCTTACTCCCCTTCGGGCTTAGGTTCGCTGAAATCAACATTCACTCCCGACTCTGCCCCCGCCTGCGCACCGAAATACCCCACCTTCTCAAAGCCGAACATTCGGGCAAATATCACCTGCGGGAACCTACGCTGGTACGTGTTGAACTCCTTCGCCATCTCGTTGAACTTGGTCCGCTCATTGGAAATCCTATTCTCGGTTCCCTCCAGCTGCGCCTGCAAATCTTGAAACTGCTGGGTTGTCTTCAAATCGGGATAGCGTTCTATGGTCATCATCAATCGGCTCAGCGACCCCGACAGCTGATCCTGCGCCGCCTGGAACTTCTTTAAATTTTCCTCCGTGAGCTTGCTGGGGTCAATGGTCATCTGCGTTGCCTTCGCCCGCGCTTCCACAACGTCCGTCAGCGTGCCCCGCTCAAATGCTGTTGACCCCTTAATTTGGCCAATCACCGAATTAATCAGATCCATACGCCGCTGGTACTGCGCCTCCACGTTGCCCCACTGCGACTGCACCCCCTCATCCAGCTTCACCAGCTTGTTGTACACGCTGCATCCCTTCATCAGCCCGAATAGCAATAGTAATCCAATGATTACTAGCAAAACCTTTCCAATCTTGCCCATGATTTCTCTCTAATTATAAATACAACTACCCAACCGCAAAGGTATATAATTTTTACTACTTACGGCCGCGGCTCCACGTAGCCCCATCTGCCCGATCTTGAATCTCTATCCCCTCCGCCTTCAGCGTGTCGCGTATGGCATCAGCCTTTGCGTAATCCTTGGCCGCTTTGGCCGATGCACGGTACTCTAGCACTACCTTCATCGCCGCCTCCAACGCGCCGTCATCCCCGCTACAGCCCATCCCCTCACGCTCCATGCGCAGCCCTAGAATGCCCCCCGCGATGCGGTCAAAAATGCCTTGCAACGTCTCTTTATCCCCTTGGCTAATCGTGGCGTTGCCCGCCTGCAGCTGCCCCACCATCTTAACCCCATCAAAGAGATGCGCCAGCGCGATTGGCGTGTTAAGGTCATCAAGCAACGCCTCCATGCACCCTTTCTCTACGCTCGCCACGTCCACGCTGCTTGTGGCGCCTACCGCCACATCCTTCAAAGCATACACCGCGTTCACCAGCCTTTCGTACCCCTTCTCCGCCGCCTGCAGCGCCTCATCGCTAAAGTCTAGCGTGGAGCGGTAGTGCGCCTGAAGAATGAAGAAACGAACCGTCATCGGGGAGTAGGGGCGTGAAAGCAATTTATGCTTCCCCTCAAATAGGTCCTCCAGCGGGATAAAATTCCCCAACGATTTCCCCATCTTTTGCCCATTGACGGTCACCATGTTGTTATGCACCCAGTACTTAGGCGCTGCCCCGCCGTGCGCCGCCACCTCCTGCGCTATCTCGCACTCGTGGTGCGGGAACATAAGATCCAAGCCGCCCCCGTGTATGTCAAAATGCTCCCCGAGGTACTTCTCCCCCATGGCGGAGCACTCCAGGTGCCACCCCGGGAATCCGTCCCCCCACGGCGAAGGCCAGCGCATGATATGCTTTGGGGTTGCCCGCTTCCACAGGGCGAAATCCAACGGGTTCCGCTTTTCGCTCTGCCCCTCCAGCTCCCGCGTGTTGGCCAGCATCTCCTCAATGCGTCGCCCTGACAGCTGCCCGTAGCCATGCTTGGCGTTATACTTCTCAATGTCAAAATACACCGACCCATCCACCTCGTAGGCGAACCCCGCCTCAAGGATCCGCTTCGCGTAGGCAATCTGCTCTATGATATGCCCGCTCGCCTGCGGCTCTATGCTTGGGGGCAGCACGTTGAGCTGCTCCGCCGCCTGATGGTAACGCACCGTGTAGTAGTGCGCCACCTCCATGGGCTCCAGCTGCTCCAGCCGCGCCTTTTTCTGTATCTTATCCTCCCCCTCATCGGCGTCGTGTTCAAGATGCCCCACATCGGTTATATTGCGCACGTAGCGCACCTTATAGCCCAAGGATCGTAGCAATCGCACCAGCACGTCGAACGTAATCAGGGGGCGCGCATGCCCCAAATGCGGGTCGCCATACACCGTGGGGCCGCACACGTAAAGCCCCACATGCGGCGGGTTTATCGGTTCAAACACCTCTTTCCGCCTACTCATCGTGTTGTACAGCTGTAGCTCTCCCATGGTTCTACCCTCTATCGCCTTTACGCATTATCCTCTATTAGAAAGGCAAAGGTAGCATTAATTTAACAGAACGAAGACACCAAATGGGGGACTCTTTTGCCTAATCGGCTTTTCCTACTCTTCCCACCGCAGCGCGCTCCGCTTAATGCTATACTCTACCCCACCGAACGAAACCCTGCACTCCCCGCTCTCCTCTACCGCCACCACCGTCCCCTCGCCAAAGATGGCATGCTGCACCCTCGCCCCCACCCCGCTCGAAAAGGGCAACGGCGCATCGTCCATCAAACCTCCGTCCTCCATCAACCCGCGTGCCCCCGCCCATAGCCGCTCATCCATACGCCCCTCCGTTGTGAAGTTCTCCCTTCCAGCCTCCAGCAGGAAGCGCGACGGGCATTTCTCCTGCCGCAGCGCATTGCTATACCCCTCCGACTCCGTCAGGTAGAGCCTCTTCCGCGCCCGCGTCGCCGCCACGTACATCAGCCGCCGCTCCTCCTCCTCCCCGGCTTGCCCCCGCTCCCGAATCGTGCGAAAGCTAGGGAATAGCCCCTCCGTAAGCCCCATCACGAACACGCAGGGGAATTCCAGCCCCTTCGCCTGGTGTATCGTCATCAGCCGCACCGCGTTCCCCTCCCGGCGGTAGTCGGCATTGGTGTATAGCGCCACATCCTGCAGGTAGTCCCCGAGGGTGACCCCATCCTCCTTCCGGCTCTCCTCGTAGTACTGAATTGAATTCACCAGCTCCTGCAAATTCTCTAGCCGATCCTCATCGCCATCGGAGCGTATTTGCTCCTTCAGCCCGCTCCGAACCAACGCCATATCCAGCAGCGACACGATGGAGTTTCTCTCCACCCCGGCGCGGCACTCCTCGATGGCCGCTATAAATGCTTTTACCGACTCCCGCCTGAACTCCTTTTCCTCGATGTGCCTCTTTAGAGTCGCGTAGAGCGGCTGTCCATCCCTCACCGCCGCGGCGCGTAGACGCTCCAAGTATACCTTCCCCACCCCGCGCGACGGCACATTGGCAATCCGCTGGAACGCCAAATCGTCATCCCCAGCGATGAGCCGTAGGTAGCTCAACGAATCCTTGATCTCCTTGCGTTCAAAGAAGCGCACGCCGCCCCATACCACGTACGGGATCTGCTCCCGCACCAGCATTTGCTCTAGCGACTGCGACATATACGAGGCCCTGTAGAGTATCGCCACATCGGCGTACTTCACCCCCTGCCCCGCCAATCGCTTTAGCCGATGCGCCACCCACTCCATCTCCTCCCGCTCCGAGCGCCCGTGGAAGTGCACCACCGCCTCGCCAGCCTCCAAATTGGTATACAGGTCCTTCGGTATGCGATTGACGTTGTTCCTAATGACGGCGTTCGCCACCCGCAGAATCGCCTTCGTGGAGCGGTAGTTCTCGTTGAGGATAACATCCTTGGAGGGGAGGAATCGGATGAATAGCTCCGGTTCCGCGCCGCGCCACTCGTATATCGCCTGGTCGGGGTCGCCCACCACGAACAGGTTACCGTACTTCGCCGTGATATGGTTTATGATACGCCAATCCGCGGAGTTACAGTCCTGTGCCTCGTCCACCATCACGAATTGCAGCTCGTTCTGCCAATACTCCCGCACCTCGGGGTAGGTGTCAAAGAGGTGCAGCGTGAAGTAGATGAGATCATCGTAGTCAAGCGCAAAATGCTTCAGCTGCTTCTGCAAGTAGAGGGTAAATTTATCGTTCGCCGCCCCGACCCTCGCCCCGCTATCCATGTACGTCTTGACGTAGCGAACATCCTCCATCCCCTTCTGCAGCCCTATGGCATCAAGAAACTTCCTCACAGTGATGTCGCGCCGCGATAACTTCAGCTCGTCCATCACCTCCGTCGCCAGCGCCTTGGCATCCTCCTGGTCAAGGATGAGAAACGTTTGGGGAAATCCTAATCGGTATACGTCCCGCCGTAGCACCTTAACGCAGAACCCATGGATGGTGGAGACAAAATCGTTCACATCCCCCCGCCCCACGAGCGTGGCGATACGCTGCGACATTTCCCGCGCCGCCTTATTGGTGAAGGTGAGGCAAAGCACGTGCCCTGGCGCTATTCCCACCTCGTTCACCAGGTAGGCGTAGCGAGAGGTCAACGTCTTGGTCTTCCCCGTGCCGGCCCCCGCAGTAACACGCACCTTGCCCATCACCGCTTGAACCGCCGCCTTCTGATTCTCATTTAGCCCTTCCAACATGGTGCACCTCGCTACTCTCTCTCTTTGCAAAGGTACAAAAAAGGGTGATTTCGCTATTCAAGCTACCGCCACCCGCCCATAACGCACCGACTGCCAATACTTTTGGATTAAACCCCCACGGCCATGCAAGCCTGCAAAAACGCATCGCAACAAAAACCGCTCGCTGCGCCTCCTCCGGCATCACTCTCTGCGCCACACGGCTCGCCGTCATCTTCTGCACATCCTTCACTAACGTTTCGCCCACCACCTTTCCTCAGCAGCACCTCAATCTACCCATACGTCAGCGCATTCCCTTCAATGCGTTCCTACTACAGCTGAAATCAACAATGAACCGACACCCCAGCAGCTCTCTACCCCTAGCCGAGAGAGGCCGCAACGCCTTCCATGCTCCATTACCGCTTGAACCCTGTCCATTTCCTCCTTCCGTTTGCAATGAAATATCCATCAAGGCATACAACATCTGCCATTTCTAGGGTTGTCCTGCAACCATTTTCTCCTCCCTCTTCACCTCTGCGGAAGGCAAATGCCCAAAAGGGGTATAAACTGCTAAAACCAAGCGCTATTGCAATAGCGGCACATACCATAGAACATCAACGAATATCCGAGATGGTATGCAAAGCCAAGGTGAAGCCAAATTGTCTCTCCGAATTGCCATTCACCCCATTAGTTCCTACCTTCGCGATGGGAATCCGGATGCAAAGAAAGGGAGTACAAGGGCAGCCAAAAGCCCATGATGGTTATGGCTTATCAAGAGGACAGGCGCAAGCCGCAATAAAAAATCAGAGGCAATATGGATAAAGGGCAGGAGAAAGCCATCCGCGCTATAGTAAGTTGCTTTGTGGAAGCGTACGCATTAGGATTCTCCGACCGGCATCTGTCGGAAGCAGACGATGACGACGGCACTATTAACATGAAGATACACAACGTTTTCATCGCTGCACTCGGCTCTGATATCCAATTCTACTCCGCCTTGGCTAGGTCGTTGGATAGTAGTTTAGGCAACATGCTAGAGAAAATGGCAATCAAAATTGCATCGCTACACTACCAAGTTAGCCAGCACGTTTCCGGCATCCTTTCGCAGAAACAAATTGCCTTTATTGCGTCTCTCTTGGATGGCTATAAAAGCCATGCCTGCAAGCCTTCCGTCAACGACTATTCAAACGTGTTAGCGTTACGCTCCAAGACAGACCATATAACCAAGCGTCATGAGAGCGACTACTACCTTTTTGACGAGGAAACCGGTATGCACTACCTCATTGAGCTGAAAATAGATGGTGATCTTGACAATAAAAAGGCCCGCTCGGAAAAGGAGGCCCTTCTTGAACAGTACTGCATTCTAGCCAATACGCTAGGCACGCAGGACTGTATAAGGCTCTTCTTCGCAACGGCGTACAATAGGTACGGCGAGGGGAATCCTTGGACACAAGGCCGCGTGCTTCAGTTCTTTGCCAAAGAGGAATTACTCATCAGTAGCGCGTTTTGGAATATGGTGTGCAAATCCGATGAGGGATATGACATCGTTCTTGATGAGTATAAGAAGAACGCCCACCACATTATAGCGGCGCTGGCGAATATAAAAAAAGCCTATCTTCCTAACGAATAATCTAGCTAGATAGAGTAGGTGCAGGGCAAAGTGGATGATGGTGATAAAAAACACCCCCTTCATACTGTCCCTCTACGAAAAGCACCAGCTGACCATTAAGACGTTTGACAAGAAGTATCTCGTCAGCTTCATGAATAGGAATGATAAGCGCGCAGAGCACCTGATTATCATGAACTACTAAGCGTGGCAAACCATACCAGAATGCAGTGCCACAAGAGGCCCATACTCCGCACCGCAATAGCCGAAACACCACAAGAATTTTAGTACCTACTACTAAACCCCTGCTCTAACGCCTTTACAATTAGGTCGTTTTAAAACCACTCTGTAGACACCTTTCAAAAGGGTCTTACAGCTAGCAACTACTTGCATTCCGTCTCCGCATTGTACCCAAGGCGCAGAACGTCTATCTCCACCAAGCGGCAAGTTCATACAGAGCCCTCGGCAAGGCAGCCCCCGCATAGCCTGATGGACCTCAATCCCCTAGACACCGACTTTTTTACTGCTTGGTGGGTGCTTGGGAGATCTTGCACAGCGCAGCGGTAGGGCTTTCCCCTTTAGGAAGGGCAAAAGGCGTAGAAATACAAGCAGCCCCCATCGTCTTCGCCGCTTCACACCCCTACTCCCGCTTGAACAGCGCGTGCGCATTGGTCTTCCCACCCCTGCCACCTCCCTTCCGGCACCTCCCTTCCTCCTCTCCCCAACGCCTTCTCATCACCTCCTACTACACCCCACCAACTTACCACCCCCTTCGCATCAAATTCGGATTTCTCCGGAGAAATCCGAATTTGATGCGAAGGG
>CALHSW010000009.1 GCA_938038735.1 uncultured Bacteroidia bacterium
TCACGTACCGGGAGGTGTTCCCGCTGATCAAGGCGAATAGGCTGTGGCTGGGGGCGATGGGGGCGGGGCGAGACATGGTGTTCGGCGTGCCGGAGGGGGCGGAGGTAGATGCGCGGGACCGGGCGAAGGCGGCGCGGATGGGGTTCGTGGGCAACTACACGCGGCTGGGCAATGCGTGCTGGTTCACGAACGTGGAGCACGGGCGGCGACACCAGCCGCTGGGGCTGATGACAACGGCGGACAACCTCCGCTTCTCGCGCCACCGGGAGATTCAGGGGCGCGAGGCGTACCCCCGCTACGACAACTACGACGCGATCGAGGTACCCTACGTGGACGCGATCCCCTCGGACCACGACGGGGTGATGGGCGTGCCGATCACCTTCCTGGATAAGTACTGCCCGGAGCAGTTCGAGATATTGGGCGCCTCCGAGAGCGAGGGCAGTGGGTTCTCCAATGGGCTCTGGCGGGCTGAGAGCGGGGTTACGCAGCCGATGGTAGACGCTGGGCGGGTGTATAAAAGAATATTCATACGGAGGCGTAGCTAAAAGAGAACGGCATCATGAAAACGGAGCTGCACACGGAGTGGACGGTGGAGGATGTATGCAAGGGGTTCGTTTACAACCAGCTGGAGGAGCGGGGGCTATACGGGCTGAATGGGCAGCTCACCATCCAGCCGGAGTACCAGCGACACTACATCTATAACGATGGCAAGCGGGACGTGGCAGTGGTGGATTCGCTGCCCAAGGGCTACCCCATTGGGCTTATCTATTTCAACTGCACAGCCGATGGGCGGTACGAGGTACTCGATGGGCAGCAGCGCATCACATCGTTCGGGCGCTTCGTGACGGGGCGGTTCGCCATCAAGGATGCCTACGGCAATGCGCAGTACTTTTCGGGGCTGCCCCTGGAGCAGCGCGAACGCATTCTCAATACGAAGCTGCTCATCTACGCATGCAAGGGGGAGGAGCATGAAATCAAGGAGTGGTTCCGGACCATTAACACCGTGGGCGTGCCGCTCAATGGCCAGGAGCTTCTGAATGCCATCTACGCGGGGCCATTCGTGACGGCGGCAAAGAGAATTTTCAGCAATTCGCAGCATGCCGAGCTGCAGAAGTGGGCCCATTACGTTAAGGGGGACGTGAAGCGGCAGGATGTTTTGGCCCGGGCGCTCGAATGGGTGTGCGCCAGCGAGGAGGTTAGCGTGGATGCCTACATGAGCCAGCACCGGTTTGATGCCACGGCGGATGGTTTGGAGCGCTATTTTCGCTCCGTGATTGACTGGGTGGTGGCCACGTTCTCCATGAATAATCGTGACATGTGCGGGCTGGAGTGGGGGCGGCTCTACGAAACGTACCACAGCACACCCTACGATGTGGACCACGTCAATGCGCGGGTGAGCGCGCTGCGGGCGGATGAGTACGTGCGCTGCCCACGCAACGTTTACGAGTACGTGTTGGGCGGGGAGCGGGAGAAGCAGCTGCTGGATATACGGATCTTTGAGGCGTCGGCGAAGCGTGAGGCGTACAACCGCCAGACGCGGGAGGCCGAGGCGCATGGGGTGTCCAACTGCCCGCTCTGCGCGGCTGGGGGTAATGCGAATAGCACCCGTATCTATAGGATTGAGGAGATGGAGGCGGATCACGTAACGCCGTGGAGCAAGGGGGGCAGCACCGCGCCGGAGAACTGCGAGATGCTCTGCAAGACGCATAACCGGGCGAAGGGGAATCGGTAGGGGCTAGAAGGAAGTGGTAAATGGTTGCAGGTTAAGGCGTGGCGTTGGCTTCGCCCTGCGCCGTTGAATATGCCGTTTGGTCGCAGGGGTTAGTTCTGCGGATGGGGCAGCATGACCGAAAATTTTATATGAGGGCAGGGGAGGCGTTTTGCGTAGGGTATGCGGTGAGAGTGGTTTGTTGTACGGAAGATAGAAATGTGTCCTTTTGGGCGTTGTTGGCAAAAAAAATTATAACTTGCAACGATGAAGACAAAAAAAGAAGGGTACTACTTTCCCGGCATCTTCAACACGACTCAAGGGCCTGAAAAGCGAGATGAGTTTGATTCCAATTCGGGAAAGGGGCAGAGAGATTATAATAAGGGCATTCACACTATAACCTATTGGTAAGATGAAAACGTTGCGAAGGGCTATGGGGTGGTTTTGCACACCCATTGTGGCAGTGCTGCTGATGGGCTGCATGAAAAAAAATGAGGTTGTGACTATATCGACAGACCATTTCGTGTGGGGTTTCTACGATGGCTGCGATTTGCGGCTATACGTAGAGGACTCCATTTGCACGCTGTATGTGAAGTGTGGTCAAAACGGAAGTTTTTATAGCACATACAGTGTGGACTCACGGAGCAAGGATTTGAGGCGTAGCCCCAGCCCGAGAGGGGTGAGTCGGTGCGAGAAGCTTGGGGATGTGGGTTACAATGTGGAGACATGGGACGTAGTGGTAGCGTTCAACCCATGCGATTCGCATATTTACGCCTATAGTCCAATTGTGTCTGTGGAGATATGTGCTGATACGGTGCTTGCAGGGCGAATACCAGCTGGTATGCCACTGAATGATAGGTTCGAATTTCTCTCCTTCTCCCCAGACGAGTACATTCGGAATGGGTATCAAGTGGACACATCAAAGATTTCTGCTTGCCGTGATACGCTACCCGGGGTGCTGCAAAGATCCTTTATGCTCGGACTTCCGGGGGTGAAACTAAGGGAGCTTCAGAATCATCGAGATGTAGTATCGCACGCGGGACGAGAGATGGCCTCGGTGCCGGTGTATGGGAAGCTGTCTGAGATTGATTTCGCGCAGTATGAATGTTTGGGCTTAGGCTCTTCGTACGTAGGGGTATTTCGTCCGCTCATGTCCATGAGCCGTAAGGAGATGGAGAGGCTGCGGGTGAAGGTTCGCTATCGGGATGGCAGCATGCGGGAGTCGAAGGTAGAATGTCCTTACGCACGTACTGGAGATTTGATAGAAGATTGATTAGGGAGCGTGGGTGTCCTAGCTGCATATAGGTTCGCAATCATTTTTGTGACCATGTTGGCGATGGAGTGGGCCACTGGCTGCGGGTTATAGCAGGCTATTCTTTACCTTTCTGTCGGTACGCACAAAAAAGGCAATGATGAGACCCATGCACAGCATCGCGAATGGCCAGGCGATCCAGGGGGCGGGGTGGTCAAACTGTTCAATATCGCCATTGCGGTAGGCTATGGTGGCGAGGGTAACGGCTATAAAGTTATTGGTGAAGTGCATGATAATGGCGGGCCATACGGAGCGGGAGTAATAGGCGAGATAGCCGAGGGCGGCGCCAAGCGCAAGGCGTGGGACGAAGCCGCTGAGCTGAAAGTGGATGAGGCTAAAGAATGCTGCGCAGATCCATATTGCGGCGTGGGGGCTGCGCATAAGGCGCAGGAGGCTCTGCTGCAGCGCACCGCGGAAAAAGAGTTCCTCGCAGATGGCAGGCGCAATGGCGATAACCAGCGTGTTAACCAGGTAGCCCGGCAACGTGTCAACAGCTAGGAGCGCGTAGGAGGCTTCTTGAACCCTCTTATCCATCTCGGAGGCCCAGTTGGGCTGTGGGATGCTGGCGTTGAGCTCCGTGAGGAGGGTGTTGGGCATTACCATGAGTAGCCCCACGGCGAGACCATAGAGTAGCCAGGTTGCGGGGGAGGGGCGGGAGGTGGCGAGGGGCGATGGGGTGCTGCGCCGCTCGAGCAGAGCCCAGCAAAGCGCGGGGAGCAGGAAGGAGAGAAGGGTGGTGATTAGCTGCATCCAGCGCACCGACATATCGATGGGGATTTCGAGCGAGAGCGAGGGTCCTAGCCATGCGAACTGTATGAGTGCGGCCGCGGCTGTAAAGAGGAGGAGAAGAATAAATAGAATCAGGAGGCGGCGAAAGGTTACGGCGCGCGTGACTGGGTTTGGCATGTATGGGTAAGTCATTTCGTTTGTACAATAAGAATGTCGCGAAGGTATTGTAAATTTGCGAGTGTGGTGGCGGGGGGAAGGAGTAAATACTGATTACTGACGGAGAGGCGAAGATGGGGGAGCAGAGTAAACCCAAGGGGGTAGGTAAGATTCCAGAGGAGCTATTTCATGGGGTGTGGGCGGTGATGCACCGCTACGCGGAGGGGCTGCGCACCGTGGATGGGCGGTCGCTGACGATAGAGAATCCGGGGGTGCATAACCATGATGCAGGGGCGGATTTTTTCAACGCGCGCCTTACGATAGGAGGGCAGCAGTGGGCGGGCGATGTGGAGCTGCATGTGGACGAGTCGGATTGGTACGCGCATGGGCACGATGAAGATCCATCCTATAATGCGGTTATTCTGCACGTGGTGGCGCATGAGATGGGGCGGCGTGCCGTGGACTCGTCAGGTCGGGAAGTGCCAACGCTAGTGATCCCCCGCGCGGAGGAGTTGGTTAAAACGTACGAGGGGCTTATCGCGCATCGTGAGGAGCCTTGCTGCGGGGAGGCGATTGGGAAGATGCCGCCGTTGGAGCAGTCGGAGTGGATGGTGCGGCTGCTGGTGGAGCGATTGCAGGCGAAGAGCGAAGCGGCGCGCGCTGAGGTGGAAAAGTGCGAGCTGGGATGGGAGGAGGCGTTTTTTCGCTCGGTGGCGCAGAGTCTGGGGCAGCGGGTGAATGCAGACCCGATGCTGTGGCTTATGCGGGCCACGCCGTTCAAAGATTTGTCAAAAATTCGGGATGGGTGGCTTTCGCTGGAGGCGTTGCTGCTGGGACAAGCGGGGCTGATAGAGGAGGCGAGAAGGCAGAATCGCGTTGATGCGTACGTTGAAACGCTTGAAAAGGAATACTACTACCAGGCGGCGCGTTTCAAACTCAAGCCGATCTCGGGGAGCGTGTGGAAGTATATGCGGATACGCCCGGCTGCGTTCCCCGCGCTACGAATAGCGCAGCTATCGGCAATAATCCACCGGAATGAGCACTTTTTCTCGGAGATGCTGGAGGCGAAGAGCGTGACGGAGGTGGAGCGGATTCTGCGGGTAGACACCTCCGAGTACTGGCTGACGCACTATGCGCTTGGGGATACCCCATCGGCGGCACAGCCGAAGAAGATAGGGCACGAACGGGCAAAGATAGTGCTGATTAACAGCATTGTACCGTACCGATTCGCCTACGCCGAGGCGAAGGGAGATGAGGGGCTGCGCGACGCAACGCTGGATTTGCTCGAGCAGGTGGCGCCGGAGGAGAACGCCGTGGTGCGCCGTTACGCAGCGTGCGGGGTGCGGGTGAAAAGCGCGGTGGAGAGCCAGGCGATAGTGCAGCTGCTAAAGATGCATTGCCGCCCTCGGTTGTGCTACCGTTGCCCCGTGGGGCTGCGAACGTTGACGTCGATGATGGCGCAGCGTGGCGCCGATGGGAAGGGTGATTGTTAGAAAAATTACGAAATTTGCGCATTCTATCTGTGAAGAGAGTTGACAAGATGAAAGCGGTGAAAGCTATGAGAAAAATACTTTTGGGGCTATGCCTGTTTGTAGGCAGCGTGGCGTGGGTGCAAGCGCAGCCAAATGCCCAGGTGCAGGACCTGGAGCATTTCTTCGAGACTACCACGTATGTGGTGCTTGATAACAATCCGATGTCGGAGTGGAACATGAAGATGCAGGAGCTTGCGAAGCGCCATTGGCATATCACGCCGCTGAAGTTCATTAACGACAATGAGTTTGAGAACCTACGCAAGGACATGGACAAGTCGTTTATCGTGCGCATGAAGTTCCGTTTCCCGAAGGATAAGGTGAAGGCGAACTACATATACTTTTCTATAGTAAACGGTGCGGCGGTGCATAGCATGACAGATATGCCGGAGATATGCTCCGTGCCGCTAGGATATGAGACAGCCGACCAGAGCAGCTGGGCATACAAACTCGGCAGCCTATTGCAGTTTGCGCAGAAGCATATAGAGAAGCTCAAGGAAGACCCCTCGATTATGGGGAAGAATGTGTTGCAGTACTACAATAAGAACATAGCGGATATCAAGGGTAAAGAACTTTGGGTGGTGCAGAACGATTTGGCGCCGGAGGTGCGTTCGCTGTCAAATATCCGTAAGGCGTACAAAGGTGTGGTTCGGATAGTGACGACAGAGGATATAGAGAAGGCAATTAATGATCGGCGCACCGATGTGGTATATCTCCACAAGGTAGGGCCAGAGCGTAGCAACGTGAAGGCGAGAATATATAAATGCTTGATCGGCGCGGGGGATGATAAGTTCTACTACTTTGACTACCACATGATGAGCAGCCGAAAGGGGGATGGGCTTCTCAAAGAGGATTTTAAGCGTTTGAATCGGCGAAATTAGGCGGAGAGGTTAACAAAAGTTGAAGAGTTGCGTTTAATTGCCGTGAAGGGAGTACCATTGAAAACAAAGTAGATTTATTATGAGCGTAAAGAGGTTGTGTTTGGTGCTGGTTCTGCTTGGCGGATCTTTTGGATTGGGCGTTGAGGTGAAGGCGCAGGATGGAGGAAGTGTGGCTAAGCAGCTGGCCGAAAAGCGGCTACAGGAAGGTGCAGTGGCTGGCGGCGGAGCGGATAGCGCAAAGCAGAGTCCCTGGAGTTTCAAAGGGAATGTGGCGGTTACGATGACGCAGGTGATGCTGCACCACTGGGTGCCAGGCGGTGAGAATTCGCTATCGGGCGAAGCGACATCGTATCTGCAGCTGGATTATCTGAAAAATAAGCATGCGTGGACGACCACCCTGGATTTAGGGTACGGTTTGCTGAAGCAGGGCGAGGCCCCCGTGGTGAAGAACCTAGATAGGATAGACTTCAACACGAAGTACGGTTTTGCCGCAGCGCCGCGCTGGTACGTAACGGGGCTGTATAGCATAAAGACGCAGTTTGCACCTGGCTATAAGGATCCTGCGAGTCCGAAACGGGTGCTAATTTCTGACTTTGCGGCGCCGCTCTACATGGCGCTTTCGCTTGGTGTTGACTACAAGTACGATACGCATTTTTCGGGGTATCTATCCCCGATAGCGGGCCGCATGACGTACGTGAGGCGTCAGGAGCTGGCGGACGCAGGGGCGTTCGGCGTGAAGAAGGCCGAACTTAATGCAGATGGTACGGTGAAAGTGCCTGGAGAGAAGGTGCGCTGGGAGCTGGGTGCTATGCTAAGACTTTTGTACGTGAATCGTTTCTACCATGACCGCATCGGGCTGAATACACGGTTGGAGCTCTTCTCGAACTACCTTGAGAAGCCGCAGAATGTGGATGTGATGTTTGACGCGGTGCTTGACTACAAATTGCTAGATTTCTTGACGGCAAAGTTCCAGCTGACGATGGTGTACGATGATGACCAGAAGATAGTGAATGACAGCGGTCAGAGCTTTGCAGCGTTGCAGGTTCGGCAGATGCTAGGTGTAGGGCTGGCGTATAACTTTTAAAGGGAAGTGCATGCGTGAGCGAGGTGCATGTTGCTGAGAGTTTAGGCGGCGGCTCGAGCCATTTCGGGTCGCCGCTTTTTGGTTATTGGTAGGTGTGAGACATTACTGTTTGAGACATGGGGGAGCATAGCGGCGGACGAAGGCGATTGGTGCGTTATATGGGTGCAGCGGCGGCGTTCCTGCTGGTGGCGAGCGTTGCGGCTTGGGCGGGCGTGGTGTTTGCCAAGGGGAATGGTGGGAGCGAGATGCAAGATAGCGCACCAGCCGATCAAGGAGAGCATCGCTATGGACAGCCCTACATTCCGAGCGAAATAGAGCTGGCGGGGGAGCGGGTTCCGTTGGAGTGCGTGGATGTGCGCGAAGCGTTGGAGTGGGAGATGTGCGTGATTTCCAATTGGCACAGCCAGGTGCTACTGATTTTGAAGCGTGCGCCACGCTACTTCGCGGTGATAGAGCCGATTCTGCGGGCGCATGGAGTTCCCGATGATTTCAAATACCTAGCTGTGGTGGAGAGTAACCTGTATGATAGGGCCTACTCCCCATCAAATGCCGCTGGGGTATGGCAGTTCTTGGAGGAGACGGCGCGGGAGCAAGGCCTGGAGGTGAATGAAGATGTGGATGAACGCTACAATCTGCGCCTATCGACCCATGCGGCCTGCATGTATCTTAAAGAGAGCTATGGGCGGTTTGGCTCATGGGCGATGGCAGCGGCGGCATACAATATGGGGAGAACCGCACTGCAGCGTCAAATGGATAGGCAGCGGGAGCAGTCTTTCTACAACCTTTTGGTGGGTGTTGAGACTGGTCGCTACGTGTTTCGCATAATTGCATTCAAGATTATACTTGAAAACCCTGAGCGGTATGGATTCCATCTTGATGCGTCCGAACGTTTCCCCATTCTTGCAACACGACAGGTGGAAGTAGACACCACGGTGGACAATCTATCGGAGTTCGCGAAGGCGCAGGGTGCGAACTATAAGACGTTGAAGTGGCTTAACCCATGGCTGCGTACTAATACGTTGCCAGTGGTGGGGGGTAAAAAGTACACGTTGGAGATTGTAGACTCGACGGCACGTAGGCGGTCGGGTAAAAGCTGATAGGGAGAAAGAGCATGGAGAAGCGAGGGGTAAACATAGAACACGCAGCGCATGAGCGGGTGGTGCTCGTGGGGATGCAGTTCTACCGGAATAGGGGTGGGCGCTACGCGCTGGAAGATTACCTCGATGAACTGTCCATGCTCGCGCAGACCGCGGGAGGGGAGGAAGTGGTGCGTTTCACGCAGAATGCGCAGGCCCCCGACCCGCGTACGTACGTTGGGCGCGGCAAGGCGGAGGAGATAGCGGTCGCTGTGAAGGAGCAGGGAATCGATACGGTGATTTTTGACGATGAGCTCTCCCCCTCGCAGCAGCGTAATCTAGAGGAGGCGTTGCAGTGCAAGGTAATAGACCGGACGGGGTTGATTTTAGACATCTTTGCCCAGCGGGCGCGTACGGCCTACGCGAAGACGCAGGTGGAGCTGGCGCAGTATCAGTACCTATTGCCGCGACTAGCGGGCATGTGGACTCACTTGGAACGTCAGCAGGGGGGCATAGGGATGCGCGGCCCTGGGGAACGGGAGATAGAAACCGATAGGCGTATTGCGCGGCTACGTATAAGTAAGCTGAAGCAGGAGTTGGCGAGCATTGATAGGCAGATGGCCACGCAGCGTAAGCAGCGGGGCGGCATCGCGAGGGTTGCTTTGGTGGGGTATACCAATGTGGGCAAGTCAACCCTCTTGAATAGGCTTACGGGGGAGAATGTTTACGTGGAGCATCAGCTTTTCGCCACGTTGGACACTACTGTGCGGAGGGTCTCCTATGGTCCTACCTCCTACCTGTTGGCAGATACAGTCGGATTTATCCGTAAGCTACCCACGCAGCTTGTGGAGGCGTTCAAGTCAACCCTTGATGAGGTGCGAGAGGCGGACATCCTGCTGCACGTGATAGACCTGTCGCACCCGGCGTGGGAGGAACAGATGGCAACGGTCAACGAGACGCTGCGTGAGATAGGAGCGGCCGATAAGCCAGTCATTTTGGTGTTCAACAAGATAGACCGCTACGACCCAGATCCACGCGATGAGTATGACTTGACGCCGGTGCTGCCATCGCAGTTCACGCTAGAAGAGTTACAGTCGACGTGGATGGGGCGTTCTGAGGGGCAGGCGGTGTTTATTTCAGCAGCCAAGGGAACGAATATTGAAGGGCTGCGAGAGGCAATCGCGGAGGCTGTGGTGGCACAAGCGAAGAGTCAACGAGGAGGCAGGTAAGGTGTGAGGGGCGGAGCGCACAATGTAGGGAATGCGAAAGTTTATGGAAAAGGAGTAACTTTGCGACTACGTATGTGTGCGGTAGGTGAAGGAGAAGGGAAGGATTGAGAACATTATAGATGTAGTAGATGGCGATAGAAGGTTCAACACAGCAGGAGAAGCTGCTAAGGGAGGTGGTGTCGGCGATGCAGGCCAAGAAGGCGCGGAGGGTGTCGCTGCTGGATCTGCGGGGTATAGATAAGGCAGTGTGTGACTATTTTGTGGTGTGCCACGCCGATAGTGCGCCCCACATCCGTTCAATAGCCGAGGAGGTGGAGGATCGCGTAGGGTCGGCGCTGGGGGAGTGGCCGCTGCGTATGTCGGGGAAGGAGAATGCGCTGTGGATAGTGATGGACTACTTCACGGTGGTAGTACACGTGTTTTCAACGGCTATGCGTGAGTTCTACGATTTGGACTCGCTATGGTCGGATGCTAAAAGGACGGAGTTTCCTGACGAGGATTAGGAGGGGCAGAGGTGCCATGGTCATGCTCGGAGTGGAGCATTGAAGAAGAATGGAGTAGTTGAAAAACCGAATGGATACAAAAGAAAAAGGGGGACAGCCGGAGGGAGGTCCTAACAAATTAAAGAACCCGAAGCCGCAACCGCCAAAGCGGTTCAACGTTTTTTGGCTATATGCAGCGATTCTAGTAGCCCTTTTGGGAATTAACCTGCTGTATACAGGAGATGGCGCAAAAGAGGTGGATTGGGGCTACTTCCAACGTGAGGTGTTGCAGAAGGGCTACGTGGAGAAGTTGGTGGTGGTACGCAATAAGGGCGTAGCTGAAGTGTATCTGACGGCGGAAGGTCAAAAGCGACTGGCGAAGAAGGAGGGGAAAGAGGATAAGAAGTTTGATCCGAGAAAGCCGGCGTTGGAATTTACTATAGGTTCGCTAGAGGGGTTTGAGCGGCAGCTGCAGGAGGCGCAGCAGAAGGCAGGGGTGTCGCCAGAAAAGATGGTTTACGCCACGTACGTAGAGCGGCCGGATTATTTCGTGAATTTGCTGACGTGGGGCTTGCCGCTGATTCTGTTGGTGCTGATTTGGGTGTTCATATTTCGGCGGATGAGCAAAGGTGCGGCTGGGGGCGGTGCTGGCAACATCTTCAGCATCGGGAAGTCGCAGGCAAAGCTGTTCTCCAAGGGGGAGTACACAAAGGTGGATTTCAGCGATGTGGCTGGCATGGAGGAGGCGAAGCAGGAGGTGCGGGAGATTATTGACTTTCTAAAGAATCCGAAGAAGTACACTGACCTGGGCGGTAAGATACCCAAGGGGGTGCTACTTGTGGGACCTCCGGGGACGGGGAAGACGCTGTTGGCAAAGGCGGTAGCTGGGGAGGCAAACGTTCCGTTCTTTAGCCTTTCGGGGTCAGACTTCGTAGAGATGTTCGTTGGGGTAGGGGTATCTCGGGTACGCGACCTCTTCAAGCAGGCCAAAGAGAAGGTTCCATGTATTATATTCATTGATGAAATAGACTCGGTCGGGCGTTCCCGCTCGAGAAATGCGAACTTTTCGGGCGGGGCAGAGGAACGGGAAAATACGCTTAACCAGCTGCTTACGGAGATGGATGGCTTTAGCCCGAATCAAGGGGTAATCGTCTTGGCCGCCACCAACCGGGCAGACATCCTTGACAAGGCTCTTCTGCGGTCGGGGCGTTTTGACCGTCAGATACATGTGGAGCTGCCTGACTACCCGGAGCGGGTTGAGATTTTCAAGGTGCATCTGAAGGCGTTGAAGTTGGAAAAAGATTTTGACTTGACCTTCTTAGCAAAGCAAACGCCTGGGTTCTCGGGTGCAGACATCGCCAATGTGTGCAACGAGGCGGCATTGATAGCCGCACGGCGTGATGCTAAGGAGGTGGAGAAGCAAGACTTTTTGGATGCGATTGACCGTCTGATAGGGGGACTAGAGCGCAAGAGCAAGGTGCTAACCGACTCTGAGAAGCGAAAGATAGCCTACCACGAGGCGGGGCATGCCACGGTGAGTTGGCATCTAGAGCATGCAAGTCCGCTGCTGAAGGTGAGTATAATCCCGCGTGGGCGTTCGCTGGGAGCAGCATGGTACGTACCGGAGGAGAGGCAGCTGAACACGAAGGACCAGCTGTTCCACGAAATGTGCGCATTGCTTGGTGGTAGGGCATCGGAGGATGAGGTGTTCGGAGAGGTTTCCACGGGGGCACTAAACGATTTGGAGCGGGCCAACAAGATGGCGTACGCGATGGTGGCGTACTATGGCATGTCGCCGGCATTGGCGAATGCGTGCTACTACGACTCTTCAGGAGAGAGCGAATTCTCATTTAACAAGCCGTACAGTGAGGGTACGGCCGTAACGATTGATGCGGAGGTTGCGCAGCTCATATCGAGTGCGTACGCGGAGGCTAAACGTATACTTCGAGCGCATCGTGAAGGTCTAGATCAGCTTGCGGAGCTACTTATTAAAGAAGAGGTGATTTTCGCAGAGGATCTAGAGAGGATTTACGGACCAAGCGTGTCGCATACACGAGAGGAGGAAGTGGCGGAGTCGCTGGCGCGAGAGGTGCAGAAGGAGGAAGAGGCGAAGCAGGGTGAGGCTGGTGGAGAAAATGGGAAGGATGCGGAGAAGTCGGGCAAGGCGGAGGGTGCTTCGTCACATTCGGCAGACGAAGAAACAAGCACAGACGAAAAAGAATAGCTGCGACTATGGGGGAACGTAAGGGGGATTGGGTAGCGCTACGGGAACTCAGTGACATGTTCCAGCTGCAGTCAGATCAGGCACTGCTTGAGTCAGAAGGGATAGCGGCAGAGGTGATGAGCATGCAAGACTCGATGTATCCCTCAATGAGTCGTTACCGGTTGATGGTGCTCGCGGAGAGCGAGGAGCGAGCAAGGGAAATACTAAAGGAAAGCCTAGGCGATGAGTGAGATTCTGAAACGAACTTTGAGCGGCGCTGCATACGTGCTGACGGTGGTGTTGGCCGTTTATTTTGGTTCAGTTTTTGGTCTTCCATATATTTATGGAGTACTTTTCCTCCTATTGATGGTGGGAACGATGTACGAGTTTTACCATTTGGTTACAGTCCATACCTCCAATCGTCCTAACTGGGTGCTTGGGCTCGTGTCGGGGATATTACTTTTTGTGGGTGTTTTTATAGCGGTCTATGCGCCGGGAATGATGTCGTTCAAGGCGTGGATGGTGGGGGGAAAGCTATGCGCTGCATCGTTGGCTTTGCTGCTACTAGTGGCGCCGGCCATCCAAATATTTAGCTCCCATGCGACCCCGATACAGAATTGGGGAACAGCATGCCTGGGGTGGCTATACATCGCAGTGCCATTCTCGATGGCATCTCTCCTTCCGAGGCTTGGCGATATAAATACTACGTGGCAGATGCTCCTGTTCCCGATAATTATGGTGTGGGTTAATGATACGGGAGCGTATCTCGTTGGGCGTTGGTTAGGGAAACATAAACTAATAGAGAGGGTGTCGCCGGGGAAAACTGTAGAGGGTTTCATTGGCGGGGTGCTGTTCACGGTGTTGGCGAGCTTTGTGATGTCCTACGTTGCCAGTTGGGGTTCTGGACTCGTTTGGATTGGGCTGGGTATTGTGGTATCGCTGTTCGCCGTGGTGGGCGACTTGGTGGAGTCGCAGCTGAAACGTAGCCTGTTGGTGAAGGATTCGGGAAAGTTTTTGCCAGGGCACGGAGGATTCCTTGATCGCTTTGACTCGCTTCTATTTGCGCTTGTAGGGGCTGCAAGTTACTACATGCTGGTGTAGTAGCTAGTGAGGCGTTATAGATCCAAAAGAAGAGAGGGGGAAATACCGTGCCAGTATTCCTCCCTCTCTTCTTTTGGATCTAGCTATTTTGCGGCTTCTGCTTTTTTTCTCGAGAGGTTACTGAAACGGAGGCCAGCGGAGAGGCCTCCGTAAATGTAGAAGGGGTGTAGTCTGTCAGGCGAAGTAACTGCACCTACGTGCGCTCCTAAATAGAGAGGCCCATACACAACGTAATAGTAGCTGAGGTCAAGCTCCATCGTCATGATAAACAACTTGCTGTAGTTGTAGTCGTTGCTGTTGTAAACGTATGCGGGGGAGGGGCGCATTAGTGACCATTCTTGCTCATACGCAGCCCCTATACCAGCCCCTAATTTCACTGAGAAAATGTGGCGAGAGTCCTTTTTTACTATTGCAACGGGGTTAAAAACTATGCCGAGATGCCAAAGTCCCGTTACATCGACTACTTTGACTGGTGAAAAACTTGGGGGGAATGAGTCGCTCACCACTGCTGCGCTAAGCATTGAAGCGTATGCCCTATTCGGGGGCTGTTGCATTGTAGCATCAATTGAAATTCCGAGATAGGGAAGGAACATCCATTTTAGCTCTCCCCCAAGGCGAAGTGCTGGTTGTGCCTCAAACAGTTGGTAGCCCATACCAGCGTTGCCCGAAAGGTAAATGCCCTTTTGGGCGAGGGCATCAGAGAAAGATGCTAAGGTTACAAAGAAAGATAACGCAGTAGCTGATAGATACTTGCAAGAAAGATTCATAGCTGTACGGCTTCAAAGAGTTATTAATTTCCCGATGCGAAGGTAATAAAAACTTGTTCCATTGTTTCTTTTTTTTAAGGATGCTACGGGGCGGGGGTGTTTTGCTCCCTGTAGGTTGAACAGTTGGGAGTTACGGGAATTGCGAGATAGAGAGATGGGGGCTGCGAGGCAAATGGGGGCGTTCATTGCCCTCTTTTGATGGTTTTTCAGTGAAAGTAGTGCATTCGAAGGGTCAATTTGCTTCGGGGTGCTATTTTCACATTGAAAAGCGTTACCTTTGCAATGGCGTGAAGTGCAGGGAGAGGTAAAATATAATCAGCGTGAAGAGGATGCGGATACTATTGAAGCTTAGCGGGGAGTCGCTTGCGGGGGCGGCGGGGAGTGGGTTCTCAATGGAAGAGATGCAGCGGTTTGCGAGCGAAGTAAAGTCGGCTGTGTCAGGGGGCGCAGAGGTTGCGATAGTAGTTGGTGGTGGAAATATATTCCGTGGGATGCAGGGGTTGAGTGCAGGGTTTCAGCGGGCCAAGGGTGATCAAATGGGGATGCTGGCCACGGTGATTAACTCAATGGCGTTCGCCCAGGTGCTTGAGTCCGTGGGGCAGCCAGCCACGGTGTTTACCTCTACGCCGATGCAGCCGATTGCGTCGTACTACGCGCTGGACGCTGCTAACGCCGCGCTTGCTGAGGGGCGAGTAGTGTTGATCGGGGGCGGCACGGGGAATCCATACTTCACGACAGACTCGGCGGCGGCGCTTCGGGCGTGTGAATTGCAGTGCGATGTGTTGGCCAAGGGGACGCGTGTGGACGGAGTGTACGATAAAGACCCAGAGAAGTATGCCGATGCCGTACGTTTTGACGAGCTGACCTTCCAAGAGGCGTACAGTAGAAAGCTACGCATCATGGACCTTACGGCGTTCACGCTGTGCCAAGAGAACGGGGTGCCGATTGTGGTATTCAACATTAACACGTCGGGGGCGTTGCTTCAGATAGCGCAGGGCAAGGCCGTGGGAACGAGGGTTAGGTAGGGGATAATCGATTGTAAGAGTAAGAAAAACAGGATACTGACATGGATAAGGACACGTGTGTTGCTCAGATGGAAGAGCAGATGGAAAAGGTGATTACGCACCTTCAAGGGCAATTGTTAACCATTCGTGCCGGTAAGGCTTCAACGAGTATGCTGAACGGCGTACGGGTGGATTACTACGGAACGCCCACGCCGCTGGATCAGGTGTCAAGCCTAGGCACCCCCGATGCCCGTACGATTACGGTGCAGCCATGGGAGAAGAATTTGCTGCCAGTGATAGAAAAGGCGATAATGGCAGCGAATCTGGGCTTTAATCCACAGAATAACGGAGAGATGATACGAGTGCCGATACCACCGCTCACTGAGGAGCGGCGTAAGGACTTGGTGAAGCAGGTGAAGGCGGAAGGGGAGAACGCGAAGGCTGCGCTACGCAATGCCCGTCGCGATGCGAACGATACGTTGAAAAAGCTGCAGAAGGAAGGTCTGGGTGAAGATGCTGCTAAGGTGGCAATGGATAAGGTACAGAAGATTACCGATAGCTTTAACGAGCGAGTTGACGGAGAGACGAGTGCCAAGGAAAAGGAGATAATGACGGTCTAGCCAAAGGAGGGTAGGGCTGCATGATTAAGGTCTCTGCGGTGTCATACCTCAATGCATTGCCGATGGTGTACGGCTTGCAGCGGGGGCCAAATGCTTCGTTGTGGAACGTACGGCTGGAGCTGCCAGCGCAGTCGGCGAGGAGTTTGCGGGAGCAGAGCGTTGATGTGGCCCTTATGCCCGTGGGGGCTCTGCACGCAGTGCCGCATGCGAAGGTTGTAGGAAAGTATTGCGTTGGGGCGGATGGTGCGGTGCATAGCGTGTGTCTTTTCGCCCAGCGTCCATTGTCCGGTTTACGCAAAATCTATTTAGACCCCCATTCACGGACCTCAGCGCAGCTGGTGCAAATCCTGGCGACGCATTATTGGAAGAAAGAGGTGCGTTGGGCAGCGTTAGACTTTAAGTACCTAGAAAAAGGGCTTGCGGGGGATGAGGGGGTGTTGCTGATTGGCGACAAGGTGTTTAGTCTTCGGGAGCGGTACGAGGTGTGCTACGACTTGGCGGAGGAGTGGATAGCGTTTGCGGGGCTCCCGTTCGTGTTTGCGGCGTGGGTCTCAACGCAAGCGATGGCGCCGACGTTAGAAGCTGCGCTGAATGAGGATTTTGCTTGGGGGGTAGCGCATGTTGAAGAGGCCGTGGAGCAGCGGGCTAAGAGGGAGGGGTTGCCTTGTTCCAAAGAGGAGGCCATACGCTATTTGAGGGAAAATATCAACTACGAATTCACCGAAGGGAAGCGGCGTGGAATGCAGCATTATCTGACGTTGCGTGACGAGTTGGCATTGGGGAATCCGATAGGTAGTGCCTTGTGAAATAGGGGGTTAGGGGATGATAACGATATTCTATAAGCTCGGAGACGATATTGTTTACGAGGTAGACGAAGATCTACTTGATACCATCGCCTACAGCGACCTCTTGTGGGTAGACCTCGTTGACGCAACGCACGACCAGCGGGAGAAGGTGGAGCAGTTCTTTGATATCAGCTTACAAACGCGCCAACAGACTGAAGAAATTGAGAGTTCTTCGCGGTACGCCGAAATGGCGGATCGCATCATCGCCAATTCAAACTTCCTGATTGGGCGTGACGATGCCTACGAATCTGCACCTACCTCTTTCATATTGAAAGATAACGTCTTGATATCAACCCGAAAAGAGGCGTTACGTACCTTCGGTGACACCATGCGTAAGTTGAGGTACAACCCTAAGGCTTTTCCCACGGGATACCATGTGCTGGTGGCTCTCTTTGAGACGCGTATTGACCTTGATGCCGACATGGCAGAGGATATAGCAAAAAAGATTTCGGAAATTAGCGGACAGCTCAACGTGGCGAGGGATGGGGACGACGATGAGGAGAATATTTATCGTATAAGTGCGTTGCAGGAAAGCACGATGCTCATGCGTGAGAACATTACCGATAAACAGCGCGTCATCAGTAGCATCAGTCGGAGCAATCGTTTCCCGGAGGAGCTGGCACCCAAGCTTGCAGTGATGCTAAAAGACATAAACTCACTGCTTAACCATACCGATTTTAGTTTCAGCCGATTGGACTTCCTGCAGGATGCCTACATGAGCTTAACCAATATACGGCTGAGTAGAGTGACGAAAACCTTTACGGTTATATCGGTCATTTTCATGCCTCCCACCTTGATAGCGTCTGTTTACGGCATGAACTTTAGCAATATGCCCGAGCTCCAATGGGAGCATGGCTATCTATTCTCCTGGGGGCTAATGGTGGCAGCGGCGCTGGTTGTTCTCTTAATATTCAAGTACAAAAAACTTCTGTAGCCATGTGGCGTTCTATCCATTTCCTGTTTCTCTTTGTCAGTTTTGTAGCGTTGCCCTTCATGCCGTTGAAGGCGCAGGGGAGTGAGAAACGTGTTTTTCTCATTGATATGCGTGCGCCGGTTGACAAAGCCTCCTGGCATATGCTTTCCCGTGGTTTAGAAGAGGCGAAGAAGCACGAGGCGGAGCTGATTGTGCTGTCGCTTAACACGTATGGGGGGCAGCTGGACATGGCAGACTCAATGCGCACCGCGCTGCTCAATTGCCCCATCCCTGTGTGGGCATTCATTGACAACCAGGCGGCCTCCGCGGGAGCTTTGATTGCGTTGGCATGCGATAGTATCTACATGCGGCAAGGGGCTAGCATAGGGGCTGCAACGGTGGTGAGCGGAACCGATGGTATGCCGGTACCCGACAAGTATCAAAGCTTCATGCGCAGCATGATGCGCAGCACCGCGCAAGCCGCGGGAAAGAAGGTGATACAAAACGGAGAGGGTAACGACACGCTCGTATATCGACGCGACCCTAGCATAGCGGAGGCGATGGTGGATCCTGCGCTTTCCGTACCAGGGGTGGTTGATTCGGGAAAAGTGTTGACCTTTTCAACGGAAGAGGCCATTGCCAATGGGTATTGCGAGGGGCAATTCGACAGTGTAAAAGCCATTTTAGCCCGCTACGACATGGCTGGGAGTCATCTAGAAACGTTTAAGCCCACCGGGGTTGACAAGGTGAAGGGCTTTATGCTCTCCCCCGTAGTTTCCGGTATTCTCATCATGCTCATCGTGGGGGGGCTGTACTTTGAGTTGCAAACGCCGGGGGTGGGTTTCCCACTAGTGATAGCGATAGCAGCGGCGGTTGCTTTTTTTGTACCGCTCTATATCGATGGGCTAGTGCAGAACATTGATATCGTCCTGTTTATCGTGGGGGTTGTGCTGCTCCTGATTGAAATATTTGCCATTCCAGGCTTTGGGATAACGGGGATTGCAGGTATAGTAGGGATTATAGCGGGTTTGTCGTTGGCGTTGGTTGACAACGACATGGTGTTCAGTTGGCAACCCGATAGCGGAGTGACGCTCCTGCGTGCGGTGGCTGTGGTGATAGTAGCGCTAACGCTCAGCGCATTCGGTTGTGTTGCGCTCGGTGGTGCCTTGATAAAATCCCCCCGTATCCCTGCGTTGGCATTGCGAAGAAGTCTCTCTCTAGAGGATGGGTATGTCGGGGTTGCGGTGCATGGGGACAGTCTTGTGGGGCAGGAGGGTAAGGCTGAGACCGTGCTGCGTCCCTCGGGGAAAGTGATAATCGGGGGAAAATCGTACGATGCCGTTTCGGTGCAGGGCATGCTGGAGCAGGGATGCGAGGTAGTGGTGGAGCGAGTGGAGACAAATCAAGTCTACGTGCGCCGTAAAAAAGCGTGACATATCGGTAGAGGCTAGCGTATGCAGGGAGAGGTGTCGACTAGGCGCAGGGCCAGTTGGGGATTCCCACAATTTATCTCAAGCCGTTTGCAGGCGAATGGCGGTGCGGGGCATCGCTTGTCGCGTCCCTTCCTGCGCATCGCGATTGTGGCTGTGGCCATTAGCGTGAGCGCCATGCTGATTTCAGTGTCGGTGGCGCGAGGATTTCAGAAGGCGATAGCCATGCGGGCAACCCTTTTTGTGGGGCATGTGCAGGTGGTAAACCTTGATGGCAACGCTTCCTTGGAGCAAGTTCCCATCACTCGGAACGCGGCACTAGAAGCGGATTTACGAAAGATACATTCACTGCGTGCGCTGCAATGCTTCGCCTTGAAGGGGGGCGTGATTAAGACGCAGGAGTCAATGCAAGGGTGCATCGTGAAGGGGGTAGACGAGAGTATGGACTGGTCGCTCTTGGATCCATTTATAGTTCGAGGGCGTTGCCCGAATTTTAGAACCCCTAACGGTGTCAAGGAGGCTATAATTCCCGTGGCGATAGCTACGCGACTCAACCTTGATACGGGGCAACGGCTGACGGTCTATTTTGTGCAGAATCCGCCCCGCGTGCGGCAATTCAATATTGTGGGAGTCTTCTCCACGCAGCTTACCGATTTTGACGCACGCTACGTTTTTGCCCACCTTTCGCACCTACAGAGGGTGAATGGCTGGGACTCCACGCAGATTGGTGGTTATGAACTACATGTGCAAGGAATGGGGGATGCCGATGGGGCTGTGGAGGCGGCTTTTGATGCAGTGAATGACAATTTAGAACGGGAAGGGAAACTGCTTAGGATAGTAGATGTTCGCGACAAGTACGCATCGCTTTTCGGTTGGCTCGATTTGCAGGACGTGAATGTGGCGGTGCTGCTCACTGTGCTTTTGGCAGTGGCGGGGGTGAACATGATAACTGCGCTCCTGATCCTAATTCTTGAACGTACACGCATGATAGGGTTGCTGAAGGCGCTAGGGGCGCATAACCGTCAGCTGCGGACAATCTTCATAATGCAGGCGGCGCATATTTTGCTATGGGGGCTTCTCATTGGAAACATCATTGGGTGTGGGCTGATTGCCGCGCAGCAGCGTTGGGCATTCGTCAAGCTAAACCCTGAGGATTACTACATTGACCACGTGCCAGTGCTGCTTTCCGTTCCTCTCATGCTAGTGGTGAATGCCGTTACCATTATTGTCACGGTTGCCATGATGCTTGGCCCTTCTGGCATAATCGCTAAGATGAATGCTGGGGAGAGCGCAAGATTTGAGTAAGATGGAAGCGGGGGATAGAGATTTCGCATTGCCGTTTACGCACCGTGAATGTTTGACTAGAAACAAGTATGAGCTAACTGTCATTTAGGGAGGTCAGTACAAAATTTTTTATTGCGCGGGTTGGAAGTGTCAAATAAAGAGTTTAGCTTTGCGGACGCTTTAACAGAAGGGTGATGGGGGCGTTTTCGTAACGAAGATGCCCCCATCTTTCTAATGGATTATGCAACATGAAAAAGCTCGTAAAAGCGTATTGTGGGGTTCTAGCTGTATGGCTATTATCCTCAGGTCTTCTTTTTGCGCAAAGCAGCGGACGGGCAACCTATAAGGTCTACAGCGCGCTTTCTCCCGAAGGGTACGAGGCGATACTGGATTTCTCCCCAGAGCGTTCGTTGTATCGAGGAGGAACCTATAAAGGGGAAACGCGTGTACAGGTTTCCAAAAAATTCAGGAAGGAGGGGAATAATAACTACATTGACATCAATGTCTCAACTCCCCCTGACGAGGTGTGCGTCGTGATGAACGCAGGTAAAGACGAACTTTTGTCCTACGAATGGTTGATACGAGGAGGCAATTTGTACGAGTACCTAACGCATGAGTCGCTTCGAGAGATTGAGTGGAATCTTATAGACAGCACTAAGCAATTTGGGCGTTTTACGGCGCAAGGGGCGAGGTGTGCGTTCCGTGGTAGAGAGTACGATGTGTGGTACGTGCCAGAAATCCCAGTCAGTTTCGGTCCATGGAAATTCAATGGACTTCCTGGGCTGATTGTCGAGGCCTGCGAAAGGGATGGGGGCGTTTTTCGCTTTGTTCTACAAGGTGTAGAGGTTAAGGAGGGACATGCGGTGCCAGAGGCTGTATTCCCGAAAAAGGCGAGGCGATTATCTATAGAAGACTACGCCTATTTCCATGATAATAAGGCAGCAGACGAGCGGGATTTGGCGAGTGCCCGTGCTCCGCGTGGTGCCAACGTGACTTCCCTTTCCGATGCGGATGGTGGGGATGAGAGCGATGTAGAGCGGAACTTTAAGGATTTGATGAAGGAATGAGGAGAGGAATGCGTTTTGCCTCCTTCCTAACGTTTTTTCTCTATTTCTCTTTCTTCTGCCTTGCTGCGCCACCTCGCGCTGCGATGGAGCTGCGGGGCAGAGTGGTAGATGCGGAGCGAAACCCGATGGTGGGCGCTCAGGTGCAGCTTTTTGAGGTGGGGAAAAAATTACCCTTTGATTTTCGGTCTACCAACGGACGTGGGGAGTTTACGTTTCGCATCAAGCAGCCGAGAGTAGTGCGGTTGGAGATACGGGCCATGGGACGTGAGGATTTCACGCAGGAGTTAAACCTGTTAACGGTTGCGAATGGGGATTTGGACCTCGGAGATATTTTGCTACAGCCCCACTTCGAAGAGATTAATGAGGTGCATGTGGAGGCGCAGAAGCCAGTGGTGCGACGAAGCGACACGGTTGCGTTCAGGGTGGGGGCTTTTGCGCTTGGCGGGGAGAAGAGTATAGAAGAGGTAATTAAAAACATGCCGGGGATGAAAGTGGAAGGGGATGGCAAAATTCGTTACCAGGGGCGTGAGGTGGAGCGGGTGATGGTGGGTGGGGCTGATATGTTCGGTCGGAATTATCAATTGCTTACGAAGAACTTGGATCCCACGGCGGTAAATGAGGTGCAGGTCTTGGAGCATTTTGAGGAGAACCGGCTGATGCGAAGGCACCGCTCGAGTGAGCGTGTGGCAATGAATATCGCATTGAAGGAGGGGAGAGGCCAGCTGCTAGGCACGCTGCGGGCTGCGTATGGCTATCGCAATGTACACGATGCTCAACTCTCATTAACTGGCCTTTTCAACAGGCTGCAGCTTAACGTATTGGCGAATAGCAATCAGGTTGGGGTATCGCCTGCTGCCAGCGCGTCGGCGTGGCAAGCCCCGCAGGGCTTGCAAGATATAGCAGGGGGTGATTTAGCTAAAGTTGGAGGCGCAAGCAGTAGCGGCGTGCAGCAATTAAGGCCGATAACCGATGTGCAGGGTGTTCAAGCCCCGCTCTCAAATGAGAGGCGCAGGAGGAACATGTCGCATATGCTTTCAACAGGCATGGTGTACACCCCATCCTCAAAGTTTCGCATGAATCTCTCCGGTGTTGGTCAGTGGGAGCAGGATCGGTTTGACAGCGAACTAATGAGCGATTGGAATTTCAATGGGCGATCAATTACTCGGCGCGAGGAGAGTCACCGCGGGAGTAGAACCTATTTGGTAGGTGGTAGGCTAACGCTTGAGGGGCAGGCAAGCGAAATGTCGGACATCCGCTACGATGGAGGGTACAATCTCATTGGAGATGGCAACGTAGTGGAAGGCAAGCTACGAGGCGATACATTGCAGGAGAATGCCACGGCGAGGTGGCAACGAACGGACCATACGCTGCTTTACACCCATAGCCTGGATTCGGCGGGGCTGATACGCGGCGGTCTAGAATGGCAGAGCCAATGGCTAGATCCTCGTTACGCTGCAAGAACAGTGGGGTCATCAGCTCTAGGGTTTACCACGCAAGATGGGGTAGCTACGTGCTATAATCAGACCTCTCATCTTGGGCGTACCCGTTGGATCTATCTTGCTCCGTCCTACAAAGGATTGACGGGGGATGTGCGTCTCGGCGCATCGTATAGCCAGCAACAGCTTCGTGTCTCCGATTTGTGGACTAATGGCGAAACGTACTCCATGGGGACTCTCGACACGTATGCAGGTGGCGCGATTAGCTACACGTACGAGGCGTTTAAGGTAAACGCATTATTTCTGGGGCATGCTTCGCGTAACGCATTGGTTTTAACCCTCCGAGAAAGCATACTTAAACGGTGGGTCTACTACCCCGAACCGAGATTGACGTTGCAGGTGTCGCACCAAGCCCATTTGGGAGTGTTGACCTATGGGTATAACACCTCATTTTCTTCATTGCTAGGCGTGTTGCCGCGCACACTGCTCACTAGCTTCCGGAGCTCTTACGAGGGTGCGCCGACTTTTAGAGTGCATTATGGGCATAGTGCTATGGCTTTTTACTCTTACGGAATTCCCACTTCCCGCATGACGGCAGAGGCATCGTTGCTGTACAATTACAACCCGAATACCAGCACGCAGCGTAACATCGTGATGGCTACCCGCACCTTGGTCTACATTATGGAGGGAAAGCGGAGCGATATGTTGGTCGCAAATGTGAAGGGGGATCTCTTTGTGCCGACCATTGTGACGAACTTTAAGCTTGAGGTGCAGGGTGCGCAGAGCCGTTATACGCAGTACGTAAACGAGTCTGCGCTGGATGTGAGAAGCCGTCAAGTCTTTGCGAGTTTAATGTCGCGCACCAGTGTCCGGGGAGTGGTGGATGTGCAGCTCGGGGGGAATTGGTCAATGGTGCGCTTGGATGCCGATGGGGGCCAGATGGTGCATCACGACATGTCTCAGTTTGCGGAGATTCAGGTGAACGTAAATTCCATGCGCATAGACGCATCGGCAGACCGCGTAGAGGTTGGGATAAACCGAAGCCATAGCAATGCGATATATTTCCTTGATGCGAATGTGGAGTGGGAGGCGATAAAAGAGAGGTTAACGCTTTACGTAGAGGGGCGTAACCTTTTGAACAACAAGTACTACTCCCAACGCAACGATAGCAGTATTGAAACGGTGCAGATGCGCTACGAGATTCCCTCTTTACAGGTATTAGGTGGGTTTCGCTGGAATTTTTAGAGAGCTAATCCTACAAGAATGGGGGCAATGCATGCATTGCCCCCATTCTTGCCAATTTCGACAGTTCCCGTTTAGTTAAATCGATACCCGATGGCCACGTTGAGGTAGATGTTGTACATCGCGAAGGGAATGCCCTTGAACTTATCGTTATCGAATATGGGGATGAGCCCCACCCCGAGCCCTGCGTCAAGCATAATGTTGGCACCGAGATGGTGGGAGCCGTACAGCTCCACGCCGGCATCAAATTTACTGGTTTCGCTGCTAAACTCATAGTCGGCACTTTCAACGAGTATCTTCGTGGAGGTGGGGTCTGTATCGCTCGGACGAGTCCAAAGGTGTCCTTTCTCCACCTTTCCGCCAAATCCCCTCGTCATGGCTAATGCCACGAAGCCGCCCGCCTCAAGGGCGTAGTTCTTAGTAATTTGAAACCCCATGCGCACAGGAATAGAGAAGTACGACATAACCACCTTGGTGACGTTCTCCCCCGTGAATGCCCCTGCGATGATGCTGATTGTGCCACCCGACTCTTGGGGCACTTCCGTTTGGAAGTCTTGTACACCCGCTCGGGTCTTCATGCCCTTATACTCGAAGCGGAGACCCGCGAGCGCGTAGAACCATCCATGAATGGGAAACTTTTTCTCTATTGAGATGGAGGGGGCAAAAATGGGCGCAAAGGAAAGCACCGTGGAGTTCTCCGGTAGCCCGAAGGGGGCGGTAGCTCCCACGTTTAGCCCCACCTTGACGCTGGTTTGTTTCAATGCCACCTTTGAAGCGTCAAGCATCTTCTCAAAGAAATTACGGTTGCGGGGTGTAGCGTAGTTCAGCGCAATGGCTGCGTCGGCGGTGTCGGTCGCGAAGGAGTCAATAGCGTAGATGTAGTCGCGCTTCACAATGACCAGCGTGGTGTCGCAGAGGTTAATGACGCTCAGCGTGTCGCCGAGGATGTTGAGGGCTAAGGTGTCGTTAATGGCCTGTAGGCGAACCGTGTCGCGCTGCGCCGCGGCTTCCCTCGGCAGCAGCACGAGGCAGAAGAGGGAAAGGATCGCGGAGAGAGAAAAGCAACGTATCAATTTGGGATAGAAATTCATGTTGTTCTCTGTTGGTTTACTACCGCGAAGGTACAAGAGATTTGGAATATGCTTGAAAGGCTGCCAGCGGTGCTGTATAGGATTGCGAAAAGACCAACAGAAGCCGATACTTCGCTACATGCTAATATTAAGAAATTTGGTATATTTGCACCCTAAAGTACAGAGAAGAAAATGAGAAAGTTATTTGTGATGGCGATGTGTGGCCTTGCGGTATGTGGCCTCGCGAGCTGCGGTGGCGGCGTGCAGAAGGCGAAAACAGAGGAATCGGCGCAGCAACCATGGACGTTGGAGCAGTTTGCCGACCTTAGGATTATGCGCTATGAGATCCCCGGATGGGACTCGCTGACGCCGCAGCAGCGCGTGCTGTGCTACTACCTCAGCGAGGCGGCACTCTGCGGGCGTGATATTATCTATGACCAGAATGGCGCGGACAACCTAACCATTCGGAGGCTCCTAGAGGCGATGTACCTTGCCAATAGGGAGAAGGAGAGCGGAGAGGAGTGGAACAACTTTGTGGTCTACCTAAAGCGGGTGTGGTTCGCTAATGGCATCCATCACCACTACGCCATGACCAAGTTTACCCCTAACTTCTCTACGTCATACTTCCGTAAGCTTGTGGCTACCACGCCGATGGAGACCCTGCCCGAAGAGATAAGGGATACAACGAAGCTTTTTGCCTACGCCATGCCGGTAATCTACGATTCGCTCTACGCAGCCAAGCGGGTCAATAAGGCGGCGGACCAGGATTTACTACTCTCCTCCGCGATGAACTACTACCGCGGCGTGTCGCAGGCCGAGGCAGAGGCCTACGAGGCGGGCCTTCGGGCGGCAGACCAAAGCGGAAAGCTCCCCGTAGGGATGAACTCGCAGCTGGTGAAGGTGGATGGCCAATTGCAGGAGCGTGTATGGAAAGTGGGGGGCATGTACACCCAGGCCATTGAGAAAATTGTCTACTGGCTCCGCAAAGCGCAGGAGGTGGCAGAAACGCCAGAGCAGGCGAAGAGCATAGGGGAGCTTATCCGCTACTATGAGACGGGCGACCTCTCTACCTTCAATGACTATTGCATAGCGTGGGTGAACGATACGGCAGCGCAGGTAGACTTTGTGAATGGCTTTATTGAGGATTACGGCGACCCGCTCGGCGTTAAGTGCAGCTGGGAGAGCATAGTGAACTTTAAAGACATGGCGGCAACCCATCGCATGGAGACCCTTTCTGCCAATGCGCAATGGTTCGAGGACAACTCCCCCGTTGATGGCAAATACAAGAAGAAAGAGGTTAAGGGCGTTACTGCAAAGGTTATCAACGCCGTGCAGCTCGCGGGCGACTGCTACCCCTCAACCCCGATAGGTATCAACCTGCCGAACGCTAACTGGATACGTAAGGAGCATGGCTCTAAGAGCGTTACGATTGAGAACATCACCTATGCCTACGATAAGGCGGCTGAAGGTAACGGTTTTCTGGAGGAGTTTGCATACTCTCCCGAAGAGATAGAGCGTAGCCGCCAGTACGGCTGCTTGAGCTCCAATGTGCATACGGATCTGCACGAATGCCTCGGCCATGCTAGCGGGCAGCTGATGCCCAATGTGAGCGGCGGTGCGCTAAAGAATTATTCTGCAACGCTAGAGGAGGCGAGGGCCGATCTCTTCGCATTGTACTACATCATGGATCCCAAGCTGGTGGAGCTGGGCATCCTGCCGAGCCTAGAGTACGCAAAGGCGGAGTACGATAGCTATATCCGCAATGGTCTTTTAACGCAGCTCACCCGCATCAAGCCAGGGGAAGAGATTGAAGAGGATCATATGCGTAACAGGGCGTTGATCGCCCGGTGGGTGTATGAGAAGGGGCAGGATAAGAACGTGGTTAAGTTTGAGAAGCGTGACGGCAAAACGTTTGTCACCATCACCGACTACGATGCCCTGAGGGGGCTATTCGGCGATTTGCTGGCTGAGGTGCAGCGGGTAAAGAGTGAAGGTGATTTTGAGGCGGGGAAGGATCTTGTGGAACGTTACGGCGTAAAGGTTGACCCGCAGCTGCATGCGGAGGTGCTGAGCCGCTACGAGGGATTGCATCTCGCTCCTTACGGAGGGTTCGTTAATCCTCGCATTGAGCCGGTGTATGAAGGGGAAAAGATTGTGGACGCAAAGGTTGTCTATGGCGAGAGCTACGCTGAGCAGATGCTCCGCTACAGCCGTGACTATAGCTTCCTGCCGAACCGCAACTAGCTGTTGCTCTGTGCATGCTGGTTCATGCTTCAGCGTGGGCTAGCATGCACAGCAACTCGTGGAAAAGTTTATAGATAGGTAAGAGGAATTATAAAATATGAAAGAGACACCATTAACGAGTACGCACATCGCGCTGGGCGCTAAGATGGCGGAATTTGCGGGCTACAACATGCCCATAGAGTATGAGAGCATTGCTGCGGAGCATAATGCGGTGCGGGAGCATGTGGGGGTGTTTGATGTATCGCACATGGGAGAGTTTTGGGTGAAAGGGCCTAAGGCGATTGAGTTCCTGCAGCGTGTGGCTGTGAACGACATCTCGGTGCTGAAGGATGGTCAGGCGCAGTATAACTGCATGACCAAAGAGGACGGCGGCATTATAGATGACTTTATCGTTTATCGGATCAATGCTGAAACCTTCCTGATGGTACCCAATGCGGCCAATCTCCCCAAGGACTGGGCGTGGTTGAGCCGGCATGCCGAGGAGATGGGGTTGCGCCCTGGGAAGGAACTCTACGACGCTTCTGACGAGATGGGGCTCATCGCGGTGCAGGGCCCCGATTCGCTAAAGGTGGTTCAGAAGCTTGTAGATGAGCCGATAGATGCCATCAAGTACTACACCTTTAAGAAGGTGAACATTGCAGGGGTAAAGGAGGCCATCCTCTCCATGACGGGCTACACAGGCGAGAAGGGGTGTGAAATCTATCTCGCCAAGGAAGATGTGAAGCACGTGTGGGATGAGCTTTTCAAGGCGGGTGCAGAGTTCGGCATTAAGCCCTGCGGCTTAGGTGCGCGCGATACGCTTCGTCTTGAAATGGGCTTCTGCCTCTACGGCAATGACATTTGCGAGACAACCAACCCCATCGAGGCGGGGCTGGGTTGGATTACCAAGATCCTGGATGGCAAGGAGTTCATCGGGAAGGCGGCCATTGCCAAGGTGAAGGAGGAGGGCTTTACGCGAAAGCTGGTAGCCTTTGAAATGGTGGATCGCGGCATACCGCGCCAGCATTATAAGATTTACAGCCCAGACGGAGAGGAGATAGGGGAGGTGACCTCTGGCACGCAGTCGCCCTCGTTGAAAAAGGGCATTGGGCTAGGCTACGTGAAGCGTGGTTTCCATAAAGTTGATACGGAGATATGCATTGAGGTTCGCAAAAAGCACCTCAAGGCGAAGGTGGTGAAGCTACCGTTCTATAAGAAGGCGTAGCGTTGCGATTGTAGTAAGTAGTTAGTTGTTGGGGGTGGCGTGCGCAGCGATGCGTGCGCCACCTTCTTTTTGCTAGGCTGACAGGTTAAAAAATGCGAATCTCAATCACTCATTGAGTTAAGAGGTGCAGCATTTCAATTCTTTCTCAGCTATGCAGCCCCGTCCGTAGGACGGTCTCTCAATAGCAGGGGGTTTTCAAACCCCCGGATTCTTGCCCGCAAGGCAAGCCAGTCTGAAAGACTGACCCTGACGGTCGTCACGACAGATATTTGCGTTAAAAACGTATTAATGAACAGGGGCATCGGTCAGTCTGTGCTGCGGTGTCTCGCAACCTATTTCGGTGCGGTTTTGCGACAGAAAACGCAGATGGTCCATGGGGGCTATAGAGACCAACCTGTGCAATTCTTTTCCTTAAATCTCCACTCTGGGTAGATTCCCGAATGGCCAGAGACACCAGCGAAAAAAAACGGCTGGAGGCTAATGCCCCCAGCCGCCTACACCTACGCACCGCCGTAGGCATAAACCTCCTAGTATTTGTTTTTACTTGTCATAGGATGGTAGCTTTTTCCATTTCAAGAAGAAGCTTTGCGGTACCCGCCTTATTGACAATAATAGTGCAGTAGAGTTTAGTGCCCTTTTCTATTCTGACCTCGGTTAGGGTCAAAGGATCACTGCCAGTACCGATTGGCTTTATTACAATTTTGTCGCCCTGTTTTATATATTTTCCGCGTAGTGTCTCGTTTCGAACAGTTTTAATTTCCACCTTGCGCCATCCGAGTTCCCGAGCCACAGCCACATTGGTAAAGGTGAAGCTTTTATATACCGATGCCTCTTCCGATTTCCATTTGTCCTTACCAGTACGTATCTTCATTTCAGATGAAGTCACATTCCAACCACCCACTATTGCGTCTATTTCCGTCACCGTCACCTTGCATTCCGCTGTTTTGTTTCCATCCGCCGTGGTCACTGTTATTGAGGCTATACCCACTGCCATCGCCCTTACGTCCCCCTCGCTATCCACCGTGGCAATCGCCTGATTGCTGCTGCTCCACGTTACGTTCTTGTTGGTGGCATTCGCAGGGGCAACCGTTGCCGTGAGCTTTGCACTTTTCCCCTTTGTCAGTGTTAGCGTGGTTTTGTCAAGCGATACGCCGGTGACTGCCACGCTTGTTCCCGTCACCGTTACCGTGCATTCCGCTGTTTTGTTCCCATCCTCCGTGGTCACCGTGATTGTGGCTGTCCCCGCGGCATTTGCCGTTACCTTCCCCTCGCTGTCCACCGTGGCAACCGCCCCATTGCTGCTGCTCCACGTTACGTTCTTGTTGGTGGCATTCGCAGGGGCAACCGTTGCCGTGAGCTTTGCATTCTCTCCTGCGGTCAGCGTTAGCGTGGTTTTGTCAAGCGATACGCCGGTGACTGCCACGCCTGTTCCCATCACTGTCACCTTGCATTCCGCTGTCATGCCCCCAGCCTTCGTGGTCGCCGTGATTGTGGCTGTCCCTGCGGCATTCGCCGTTACGTTCCCCTCGCTGTCCACCGTGGCAATCGCTGCATTGCTGCTGCTCCACGTTACGCTCTTGTTGGTGGCATTCGCAGGGGTAACCGTTGCCGTGAGCTTTGCATTCTTGCCTGCGGCTAGCGTTAGCGTGGTCTTGTCAAGCGATACGCCGGTGACTGGTATCCCTACCGTTACGGTGCATGTGGCTGTCTTGCCCCCATCCTTCGTGGTCACCGTGATTGTGGCGGTCCCCGCGGCATTCGCCGTTACCTTCCCCTCGCTATCCACCGTGGCAATCGCTTCATCGCTGCTGCTCCACGTTACGCGCTTGTTAGTGGCATTCGCAGGGGCAACCGTTGCCATGAGCTTTGCGTTCCCTCCCGCAGCCACTGTTAGCGTGGTTTTGTCAAGCGATACGCCGGTGACTGCCACCTTTGCTGCCGTCACCGTCACCTTGCATTCCGCCTTTACGCTCCCTTTGTCGTTCGCAGTGGCCGTCACCGTAGCCTCGCCCGCCTTTATCGCTGTAACTGTGCCGTCCTCTACCGTTACCACGCTCTTGTCGCTTGTGGACCACGTTACCGACTGATTCTCGGCATCGGCCGGCGCGATCTCCGCCGTTAGGACCTTCGTCTCCCCTTCGACTAGCGTTAGCGTCGTCTCGCTGAGCGAAACCCTCTCGACCAGCACCGGCTTCTTTTCGCAGCCCCATAGCACCGCCATCAATGCAATTACTAAATATACAGAAAATCGTTTCATCATACATCCCTCCGTTGATTGGTTCCACATCGTATTCGTTCCTCAAGGTATTGCATTACCTCCCTGCAACTGGCGCCCAATGTAAAGCTTTCTCCAAAAAGAAAAATCCTGCGTTTGCTTCCCAGTGGGCGGGTTCTGCGCGCCCGCTCCCTACAAACCTGCGCCAACACAAGCATTAATGGACTATGCTCATATCGCCTTATATTTTTAATTTTTGAAAGATTGCACGAAATACGTATCACTCTGCTCGTTAGAATTCAAGAGAAGCACCAATATTTGCCTTTCTTGAACTCCCCGATTTTGAAGAATTTGGGGAGTCTTGGGGAGGCCGCTCTTCATCCTAGTTGGCATGGGGGTTATGTAAGGCTTGAGCGGAGCGATCCGCCAGAGCCAGTCTTTCAGACTGGCTTGCCCTCGTGGGCAAGAATTCGGGGGTCTGAAACCCCCTGGCTATTGAGAGACCGTCCTACGGCTAGGGCTGCATCACTCTTGAATGCTTGCACATCATTAATCTGGGGCCATCGGCCAGCCGTGTAGGAATGGCAAACCGCG
>CALHSW010000010.1 GCA_938038735.1 uncultured Bacteroidia bacterium
CAAACCCCCGGTACATTTGCCCAAAGGGCAAAAACAGTCTGAAAGACTGACCCTGACGACCCATTGCATGGGTATAAACAATGTGGGGAATGACATTGGTAAGGTTGCGCCGGTCAGCCCCATTGAGAGACCGTCCTTCGGGCGGGGCTGCACATACCGGAAAAAAGAGAAACGGGACACCCTATTAAAGGTATCCCGCTTCCCCCGTTTTAACTAATTAGGAGATTCTTTATGAGAAGAATCGTGGAGATAGGGGGACTCGAACCCCCGACCTCTTGCATGCGAAGCAAGCGCTCTAGCCAACTGAGCTATACCCCCCTGCAAAACCAAGCGCAAAGGTAGTACAATTTTTTGATTTCCCTACACCCCGCCGTCAGTGCAACCCAAATAGTAGGGTACACACTGCGAGCGGATTAGCATATAGTCTCCACAAAATCAGACGATTAATATCAATTTATTGGGTGAAAAAGAATGATTGGTATTTGGGTTTGTCGGGCGAGGGTGCGCTGGGGGCAATTTGAAATTTACCCGAAGGCGTTGCGTGCGGGTGGAACACCGAGCCTTAGCTAGCCCTACAATGTCGTGAGGATCTTGGTGGATCTGCACGAATGGTTTCGTAAGGTCACGCGGGTCAGTCTTTCAGACTGTTTGCCCTAGCGGGCTGGAATCCGGGGGTTTGAAAACCCCCGGCTATTGAGAGACCGTCCTTCGGACGGGGCGGCATTGGACGGCGAAAATCTATGCGGGATTACGGGGCGGCATTATGTGCGAGGGCGGTTGGTTGTGCGTGGATGGTTTCGCAAGGATGTGGGGCTGCTGTGGGAGTGGAAGGGGGGCGAGGGTTCTATTGAGAGAGCGTTCTGCGGATGGGGCTTTTTTCAATTCAACGTATCGTTCCGTAGATGCCAGCAAAGAGGGTATCTACGATAGGTAAGCTAACGACTGAATGGGATAAGACGGTATAGCTTCGACGCGGCATCGGTTCTACCGATTCCCCCGATCGCTGGACGGGGAGGTGCAACAGGAGAAAAATCAATGATCTTTCGAGGCTCTGGGCGCCTCCGATTCCCTGCTTCGCGAACGATTAGGTCAATGCGCCTTACCCTATAAATCAATCGCTTTCACGCCCCGATGGGGGCAAAATTCCCGCTGCCAAACGTTCTAACGAGCGTCTGCCTCGCAGGGACAGCGGGAAAAAGTGGAGGCCAATTCTCTAGGGGCGAATTGGAAAGGCAACTTAAAATCGTAACTTTGCGACTTGAAACGTAAAAACCATTAACGTGCGGGCTGGCGAGCCAACCCGGCAAGAGGAGGGGACGATAAAATGCGAAAGGTATACAATACGCTAACGGCGTGCGCCGTGACGTTGAGCGTGCTGCTGGCGGGGTGTGGCACCCCATCGGGGCAGACAGAGGGAGGGACGATGAAGGGTAAAAAATCGAAGGGTTTCACGGAGGAGCGGCTGACGGCCGAGGAGCGCGAGGCGCGGCAGTTCACGCCGGAGGTGATGTGGAAAATGGGGCGCATCGGCGGCTTTGCGCTATCGCCCGACGGCACGCGCGTAGCCTACACGGTGACGCGCTACAGCGTGAAGGACAACGCGAGCCGAACCGCTGTGTACGTGCAGGGAATCAATGAGAAACAGGGCACGCTGGTGGCCGAGGAGGGGAGCAGCCCGAAGTGGATCGGCAACGGCGCAGCCATCGCCTTCCTGCGGAATGCGGACGGCGTAACGCAGCTTTTTAGCGTGCAGCCCGACGGGAGCACCGCGACGCAGCTCACGAAGTTTAGCCAGGATATTAACGCCTTTTGGGTTTCGCCCGACGGCAAGCAGCTCCTCTACGCGAGCACCGTGCAGGTGGAGAAGACCACAGAGGACCGCTACCCCGGCATGGACAAGGCGAACGTGCGCATCATTGATAGCCTGATGTATCGGCATTGGAACTACTGGACGGAGGGCAAGTACAGCCATCTTTTCCTCACGGAGTTCCAGGGGGAGAATACTGCGTGGGGCAACGACCTCATGGCCGGCGAGGCGTGGGACTGCCCGATGGCGCCCTACTTTGACGATGCCGAGGTGGCTTGGGCTGCCGATTCGAAGTCGTTTTTCTATACCTGCAAAAAATCGATGGGGCGTGAGTACGCTACAACCACTAATTCAAACATCTACCGCTACTTCCTTGAGAACGGCAACACGGAGGTGCTAACGGCCGACAATAAGGGGTACGACAAGCTCCCGGTGGTGTCGCCCGACGGCACGAAGCTGCTGTGGCAGCGAATGGAGACCCCTGGCTACGAGAGCGATAGGGCGAGGCTCATGTGCATGGATCTCACCGATAAGCACGTGACGGAGCTAATGGCCGATTATGACCAAAACGCTGACTCCTACAGCTGGGCGGCAGATGGGGCGAGCATCAACGTGATAAGCGGGCTGAACGGCACGGAGCAGCTCTTCTCGCTGGACGTGGCCACGAAGCAACTCACGCAGGTGACAAAGGGGCAGTTTGACATCAACTGGGCGGCGCCCATCGAGGGGGGCTACCTCGTGCAGCGCACGCAGCTCAACAGGGGCGCGGAGCTCTATAAGTACGTGGGCGGAGAGTTCACGCCATTCACCGGTATCAACGATGACATCTACGCCGCGGTAGACCTAAGCGAGGTGCGGGGGCGCTGGATAGAGACCACCAATGGGGAGAAGATGCTGACGTGGGTGGTGCTGCCACCGAACTTTGACAGCACGAAGAAGTATCCCGCCCTGCTCTACTGCCAGGGCGGCCCGCAGAGCACGGTGAGCCAGTTCTGGAGCTATCGTTGGAACATCCAGCTGATGGCGGCGCAGGGCTATGTGGTGGTTTGCCCCAATCGCCACGGCGTGCCGTCATTCGGGCAGGCGTGGAATCTGCAGATTTCGGGTGACTACAGCGGGCAGAACATAAAGGACTACCTCACGGCCATTGACGTGGTGAGCAAGGAGCCCTGGGTGGATGAGACCCGCCTCGGCTGCGTGGGCGCAAGCTACGGCGGCTACTCCGTATACTACCTCGCGGGCGTGCACGAGGGGCGCTTCAAGGCGTTCATTGCGCACAACGGCATGTTCAACTTTGAGAGCTTCTACGCTGGAACCGAGGAGACGTTCTTCCCGAACCACGATTTCGGCGGGGCGTACTGGGATAAGAAGAATGCGACGGCGCAGCGTTCCTTTGCCAACAGCCCGCACAGGCTAGTGGACAAGTGGAACACGCCCATCCTCATCATCGTGGGGGAACACGATTTCCGCATCCCCTACACGGAGGGCCTGCAGGCTTTCAACGCGGCGCAGCTCCGGGGCGTTCCCGCACGTCTGCTGGTGTACCCCGAGGAGACGCATTTTGTCAGCAGTCCTCAGAACTCGATCATATGGCAGCATGAGTTCTTTGGGTGGCTTGATCGGTGGCTAAAGAACTAGCCTAGAGACCGCTAGATAGGCCACTGCGTGTTGGCAATGTTAGCAAAGGAGAGTATTATCTACCCTGAGGTGCCGCGGGTGGCACAAATTTCGAGGGGAGAGGTGTACGGTGAGCAATTATAATAAGGAGAAGAAGGGTTTAGTATGGGTGGATTTGGGAGTATAATAGCGAAGCTATTCGGCTCGAAGTCGGATCGCGACCAAAAGGCGCTGCGGCCGATTGTGGACGAGAGCAATGCGCTCAAGGCGGAGCTGGAGGCGCTAAGCCATGATGAGCTGCGCGCCAGGGCGCAAGCACTCAGGGCGGAGGTGCGCGGCGCAATAGCGGACGAACAGAAGGAGATAACGGAAATCAAAGAGCGCCTTGACCGCGAGGTGCTGACGCTGCCAGAACGTCAGAAGCTCTTTGAACGTATCGACACGCTCAAGGAGAGCATCGGCAAAAATGTTGAGGAGGCGCTGGCCAAGGCCGAGGCGCTGGCCTTCGCGATCGTGCGGGAGACGGCACGCCGCTTCGCGGAGAACGAAACCATAACCGTCACGGCGACGGATTTTGATCGCCAGCTGGCAGGGGAGGGGAAGGACTTCCTCCACATAGAGGGCGATAAGGCAATATACCAAAACCATTGGAAGGCTGGGGGCAACGAGATTGTGTGGGACATGGTGCACTACGACGTGCAGCTCATGGGCGGCGCGGTGCTCCACTCCGGGAAAATCGCGGAGATGTCAACCGGTGAGGGTAAAACGCTTGTGGCTACGCTGCCCGTGTTCCTCAACGCGCTCCCGGGGCTGGGGGTGCACATCGTGACGGTGAACGACTACCTCTCGAAGCGAGACTCCGAATGGATGGGACCTTTGTACGAGTTCCATGGGCTGAGCGTGGATTGCATCGACAAGCATGAGCCGAACAGCGAGGCGCGCCGCAAGGCCTACCAGGCCGACATTACGTTCGGCACGAACAGCGAGTTTGGCTTTGACTACCTGCGCGACAACATGGCGTTCTCGGCGGATGGGCTGGTGCAGCGCGAGCATAACTACGCTATCGTGGACGAGGTGGACTCGGTGCTTATCGACGATGCACGAACACCGCTCATCATCTCAGGCCCTACGCCCAAGGGCGATGACCAAATGTTTGAAGAGTTCCTGCCGCACGTGGAGCGGCTGGTGGACGCGCAGCAAAAGCTGGTGACCAGCCTCTTTACCGATGCCAAACGCCTCATCAGCGAGGGCAAGGAGAAGGAGGGCGGAGAGCAGCTTCTAAGGGTGTTCAAAGGGCTCCCAAAGTACAAGCCGCTCATAAAGTACGAGAGCGAGGAGGGGATTAAGAATCTCCGCGTGAAGACCGAGAATTTCTACATGCAGGAGAATAATAAGCGCATGCCGGAAATCACGGACCAGCTCTACTTTGTGATTGACGAGAAGCTGAACTCTGTAGACCTCACCGAGAAGGGGATTGATTTGATTTCGCAACGTGTGAGCGACCCGCAGTTCTTCATTCTGCCCGATGTGGCGAGCGCCATTGCCGATATAGAGCATGGTGACGACTCGGCGGATATGAAGGAGCGTAAGAAGGAGGAGGTGCTGCGCCAGTACAGCGATAAGGCGGAGCGCCTGCACACGGTGCAGCAGCTGCTGCGTGCCTACACGATGTTTGAGCGCGACGTGGAGTACGTGGTGACTGACAACGCTGTGCAGATTGTGGATGAGCAGACGGGGCGTGTGCTTGAGGGGCGGCGCTACTCGGAAGGGCTGCATCAGGCCATTGAGGCGAAGGAGCACGTGAAGATAGAGGCCGCCACGCAGACGTTCGCCACGGTGACGCTCCAGAACTACTTCAGGATGTACCGCAAGCTGGCGGGGATGACTGGTACGGCGGAGACGGAGGCTGGGGAGTTCTGGTCGATTTACAAGCTCGACGTGGTGGTGATTCCCACCAATCGCCCAGTGATTCGGAAGGATGAGGAGGATAGGGTCTACAAGACGGTGCGAGAGAAGTATAACGCCGTCATTGAGGAGATAGAGAAGCTGGTGAAGGAGGGGCGGCCGGTGCTGGTGGGTACCACCTCGGTGGAGATTTCAGAGCTTCTCAGCCGTATGCTGAAGCTGCGTAGAATACCGCACAACGTGCTGAACGCTAAGCAGCACCAGAAGGAGGCACAGGTGGTGGCCGAGGCGGGGCGCAAGGGGCAGGTGACGATAGCAACGAACATGGCAGGGCGTGGAACTGATATTAAGCTGACGCCGGAGGTGCGGGAGGCAGGCGGCCTTGCCATTATAGGTACGGAGCGGCATGAGTCGCGCCGTGTTGATAGGCAGCTGCGAGGGCGTTCCGGCCGTCAGGGCGATCCTGGGTCCTCGGTGTTCTTCGTGTCGTTAGAGGACAACCTCATGCGCCTCTTCGGTTCTAGCCGTATCATCAGCATCATGGATAAGATGGGTGTGGAGGATGGAGAGGTGATTCAGCACCCCTGGATATCGAAGTCCATAGAGCGTGCGCAGAAGCGCATGGAGACGAACAACTTCGGGATTCGTAAGCGTCTGCTAGAGTATGACGATGTGATGAACCTACAGCGCGAGCGGATCTACGATAGGCGTCGCCACGCGCTGTTCGGCGAGAAGATGGAGGAGGATATCGCGGAGATGGTGGAAAGCACCTGCGAAATGATGACCGAAGATTTTGCGGATAGCAACGATTGGGATGGTTTCAAGGATTCGGTGCTCTACAACTTCTCGATGGAGCCCACGATAAGTCAGGATGCGTTTGGGCACGCCTCGAAGAGCGAGCTTTTCGAGATGCTGAAGAAGATGGTGTGGGAACGCTACGAGCTCCGGATGGATACGATCGCGAAGCGTGCGCTCCCGGTATTCCAAAAGGTGCTTGATACGCACGGCGACCGCTACACCGATGTTGTCACGCCGATATCAGATGGGAAGCGGGTGCTACAGATACCCATAAATTTGCGTCGTGCCATTGACTCAAATGGTCGGGAGCTGTCAAAGGGGATTGCGCGTACAATCCTACTTCTGGCCATTGATGAGCATTGGCAGCAGCATCTACTCGCGATGGACGAGCTGAAGCAGAGCGTACAGAATGCGTCGTACGAGCAGAAGGACCCTCTCTTAATCTATAAGTTTGAGGGGTATCAGCTCTTTGAGAAGATGATTTCAGAGCTTAACCGCGACATACTCCGCACGCTGCTCAAGGCGCACATCCCGATTGATGAGGAGGAGAGTGTGCAGGATGCCTCTGCGCAGAAAGCCCCTAAACGCCCCGCACAGAAGTTACAGACTGGGCGCGGCGATACTTCAGGCAATAGGCAGCAGCAAGCGCAGCCCCAGCAGGCGCAGCCTCAGCCGAACCAGCCGATTGTGAACCGAGAGCCCAAGGTGGGGCGCAACGACCCATGCCCCTGCGGGAGCGGAAAAAAGTATAAGAATTGCCACGGTAAGCTAGGGAACGCCTAGCCGGGCGCAGCGGCGTGAAGCTAGTGGGGGAGGCCTGGCGAATGGGCAAGGAGATAGAATCAAGAGGGATGTGAATGATGGATCCAGTAAGACTGTTGGAAGAGGCGCTTAGCGCAACCCTGCGGGAGGTGCTAAACGTGGAGGTGGTACAGCCGGACGTGGAGCTACAGGCTACGCATAGCGAATTTGCGGGCGACTACACGCTGGTGGTGTTTCCATGGGTGAAGCAGGCGCGGTGCAAGCCGGAGGTGCTAGCGGAAGAGATCGGGCAACGCGTAGCCAAGCGTACGGATTTGGTGCGGGAGTACAACGTGGTGAAGGGTTTTCTTAACCTCTCCGTTGCGGATACTGCGTGGCGAGAGGCGTTGATGGCGATACCTACCGATGGGAGCTACGGGCGCAAGGCGAGCAACTCTAGCGGCAGGACAATGGTGGTGGAGTTCTCATCGCCTAACACGAACAAGCCGCAGCACCTCGGGCACATCCGTAACAATCTGCTGGGGAATTCCATCTCGGAGATATTGAAGGCGGTGGGCGACACTGTTTACAAGGCGAACCTTATCAATGATCGCGGTATACACATCTGCAAATCGATGGTGGCCTGGCTGCGCTTTGGGAACGGCGCAACGCCGGAGTCAACGGGCAAGAAGGGCGACCATCTTGTGGGGGATTACTACGTAAAGTTCGATAAGGAGTACAAGAAGGAGATTGAGGCGCTGCGGGCAAAGGGCAGGAGCCAGGAGGAGGCTGAGGCAGAGGCGCCGATTCTCCGTGAGGCGCAGGAGATGCTACGCAAGTGGGAGGCGGGCGATGAGGAGGTGCGTGCGCTTTGGAAGCGCATGAACGGATGGGTGTACGATGGGTTCAGCGCGACGTACAAGACGATGGGGATATCGTTTGATAAGATATACTACGAGTCGCAAACGTACCTGCTTGGGAAAGAAATAGTGCAGCGAGGGCTGCAGGAAGGGGTTTTCTACCGACGGCCTGACGGTTCGGTGTGGATTAACCTGGAGAAGGATGGGTTCGATGAGAAGTTGCTGCTGCGGCAGGACGGCACGTCGGTGTACATGACGCAGGACCTCGGCACGGCGATTAAACGCCAGGAGGAGTTTGGGGCGGACATCATGATGTACGTGGTAGGGAATGAGCAGGAGTACCATTTTCAAGTGCTGAAGCTAATCCTTTCGAAGCTTGGCTACGAATGGGCTGATGGGATATACCATTTGAGCTACGGTATGGTGTCGCTGCCCGAGGGGAAAATGAAATCGCGCGAGGGTACTGTGGTGGATGCCGATGACCTGATGGAGTCGCTGTTTTCCATAGCCCGCGAGACGGCCGACACGCTTGGGAAGCTCTCGGAGCTCTCCGACGCGGAGAAGGAGACAACGTATCGGCAGGTGGGGCTCGCAGCGTTGAAGTACATGATTCTAAAAATAGATCCGAAGCGCAATATAATGTTTGACCCGAGGGAGTCGATAGACTTTAACGGCAATACTGGGCCCTTCCTGCAGTACACGCACGCCAGGGCGTGTTCCGTGCTATCGCGCCTCGGCGAGGGGGATAAGGGCAGCCCGATTGCGAATGCTCCGCTCAGCGACTATGAGCGTACGCTGATTCGTAGGTTGACGCAGTTCCCCGCAACCGTTGAGAGCGCCGCGAAGGCTTACAGCCCTGCGCTGATCGCCAACTACCTCTATGAGCTGGCGCGCGAGTTCAATCAGTTCTACCATGAGCAACCCATCGCCAAGGAGCAAGATGGGGCGCTGCGCCAGCTGCGGTCAATGATTACCCAGGCGGTGCGTAGCGTGCTGGCGAGCGGGATGGCACTTCTGGGTATTGATGCGCCCGAGCGCATGTAATGGTTAAGGGAGGAACGGTAGGAGAATGCGGCGGCCATGAGACCCACACTATGGCGCTGCAAGGAACATCTAGGTTATGAACTATCAGGAGGCGGTAGACTATATATTTAATGCGCTACCCATGTTCCAACGGCAGGGGGCGGCGGCCTATAAAGCGAACCTTGACACGTCAAACGCGCTGGATTTGTACGATGGTCAGCCCCACACGATGTACCCGACCGTGCACGTGGCGGGCACCAACGGCAAGGGGAGCGTGTCGCATATGATGGTCGCTATACTACAGTCGGCGGGCTACAGGACGGGGCTCTTCACCTCGCCGCATATGGTGGATTTTCGGGAACGCATTCGTGTCAATGGTGAAAAGGTGCCGGAAGAGTACGTGGTGCGTTACGTGGAGAGCCATCGGGAGGTGTTTGAGGAGTTGCAACCCTCGTTCTTTGAGATGAGCGCGGCGATGGCGTTCTCCTATTTCCGCGATGCGCACGTGGACATTGCGGTGATAGAGGTGGGGATGGGGGGGCGTCTCGACTCAACGAATGTAATTAACCCCGAGATTTCCATCATAACGAATATCGGGTATGACCACATGGCTTTTCTAGGCAATACGCTGCCCAAAATAGCCAAGGAGAAGTGCGGTATCATCAAGGATGGGGTGCCGGTGGTGTTTGGGGAGGTGGTCAAGGAGACAGCCAGCGTATTTACCGATGCTGCGAGGGTACATAACGCACTGTATGAGAAGGCACAGGAGTACCTGCACCTTGAAGGGCAGGAGAGTTTGTCGCATTCGCAACGGCTCACCTACAAGAGGGTTCGGGATGGTAAAAAGTTCACGGTTGAAACGGACCTGATGGGGTGCTACCAGCGGCTGAACGTGGCCACGGTACTCACAGCAACCGACATTCTCCGCATGAGCGGGTATCGCATTCCCGAGGAGGCTGTGAGAGAGGGGTTGGCGCACGTGCAATCGCTTACCCACCTCTATGGGCGGTGGCAAAAGCTGGGGGATGCCCCCTGCATTATTGCCGACACAGGGCACAATGAGAACGGTCTCCATGAAACGCTACCCCGCCTTACGGCCATGCCGGCAAAGACGCTTCGCATAGTTCTCGCCGTGGTGAACGATAAGGATCTATCGCAGATGCTTCCCCTATTCCCTACAACCGCAGCCTACTACTTTACGCAGGCCCGCATTCCCCGTGCGCTGCCCCGCGAGGAGCTACAGCAGGAAGCTATGAAGTATAGTCTCGTGGGGAAGGTATATGAGAGTATAGAGCTTGCAGTAGCGGCAGCGAGAAAAGAAGCTGACCGAGAGGACATCATATTTATCGGGGGAAGTACGTACACGGTGGCAGAGGCGCTGCCGCTGTTTCTGACGTTGGATTAGTCCGTGAAAAAGCGGGAGCGATACGAAGGTATCACTCCCGCATGCGCAAGAAGAACACCGTGGAACACGGCATGAATGCTACTTAGATTCCGTACGCTCCGCGATTAGGTAGCGGTTACGGATGGGGGAATTACGCCCCACCAATTCTCCAATAAACCCCGCTAAGAAACACTGTACCCCAATAACAACGAGTATTAAAGCCAAAAAGAAGAGCGGTTGGTCAGTTACGTTTCGATAGGGGCGGAACGAGTAGATCGAAACGATTTTCTCAACAATGAGCCATATCGCGGTGATACCCCCGAATAGGAACATGAGCGACCCTATCGTACCGAAGAAGTGCATGGGACGCTTGCCGAAACGCCCCACGAAAGAGACGGTCATGAGGTCGAGGTAGCCATTGATGAAGCGTGACCAGCCAAACTTTGTCACCCCATACTTGCGGGGGTAGTGCTTCACGGGCTTTTCCCCTATCCTTGTAAAGCCATTTGATTTGGCTATGGCAGGGATGTAGCGGTGCATATCCCCATAAAGTTCAATAGTCTTCACCACCTCACACCGGTAAGCCTTGAGGCCGCAGTTGAAGTCGTGTAGCTTAATCCCCGTCATCCTCCTTGCAGTGGCGTTGAAGAGCTTACTAGGCAAGTTTTTCGTGAGCTTGGGATCGTGACGTACCTTTTTCCAACCCGACACCAAATCGTATCCCTCCTCCACGATCATCCGGTACATTTCGGGTAGTTCATCGGGGGAGTCCTGCAAATCGGCATCCATAGTGAACACCACTCTTCCCTGCGCCTCCCGAAAGCCCACATGGAGCGCGGCAGCCTTGCCGTAGTTACGTTGGAAACGTACGCCCCGCACCGCCAGTCCTTTCGCCTTCAGGTTGCGTATTACGTTCCACGAACCGTCCGTGCTACCATCGTCCACTATGATTACCTCGGCGCTCCACGCCTGCGCACGACTCACCCGCGCGATCCAATCGACTAATTCGGGCAGCGACTCCTCCTCGTTGAACGAAGGCACCACGACAGAGATATCGTAAAGCGTCTCCACGCCACTCATCTTCTCTCCCATTGCTAACGTCCTAGTCTACATCTTGGAAGGGGGAGTCCGTCTTAGGTTTACGCCGAAGTACAGCCGCGGCAATGAGCGCGTAGATTAGCCCGCTAAGAACCCCATTAATGAATGCAGAGAGTCCCATAAACCATGGCGTAAGGATCTTCTCCATCACAGCATACTGCGTATCGGCCATATCGCTGTCACCCAGCATTCCAATAGTGGTGCTGTAGGCCTCCTCAAGAACGTTTTGGAGGTAATCGACGTAGACGTATGATATGAGGATCCACATACCGACTGCGTAGAACACCGCAGCGATTAGCGACTGAAAAAAGCCTACACGCACAGCGCTGCCATACTTCATGTCTGAAGGGAGACTGAAGCGCTTCCTATACTCCCTGATGCAGAGGTAAACAATCGCAAAGCTGCCCCCCCAATTGATTAGCTGCATCCAGATGGGCATTTTGTATATGTTCTGTGATGCCACGAATAAAAAGAGTGCCAACCAAAACACCCCCAGCGGGATTCCGTACGTAACTGCCAATGGCCACTCAGATGCCTTGGCACTTCTTTTGCTTTCTATCTGTTCCGACATATCCTAAAGTTTTGCTGCGCGAAGATACAATTTATTCTAGCTTGCGTTGCTATATTTTGCAAAGTGACTTGTCTGTGGCTACGTGCTAGGGAGGATAGAGCTATCGTATACAACAACCTCCCCACTTCAAGCACTGAGCTAGAGATTGCCCTTGGGTAAGGGCATCTTCAAATTGCAAAAAAATCCGTTACTTTGCCATTTGGACAGATTAAGGTAGGGAGGCGTACGTTCTGAAAAATCAACAAATGCTTACAAGAGTCGTTGGCGTTCTGCGGCGTTGTTTAGTCGGCGGGGTGTGCATTGTGGTGGTGTTCGTGGTGGCTGCGGGGTGCGGCGACAACACTCCTGAGAACCTCAAGGGATTCAAACGTCTCGCGGGGGGTAGCTACATGCAGCTCGTACAGCTCGGAGAGAAGCCGCACACGGCTAAGCCGGGCGATTACGTTTCGCTACAGCTACGCTACGCTACGTGGCGCGACTCCGTCTTCTTTTCGGGTACACGGCAATTCCAACTTGTGGAGTCGGTCTATAAAGGGTCGATTGATGACTGCTTCTCCATGCTCTCTGAGGGCGATAGCGCAGTGTTTTACATCGATGCCTACCAGTTTTTCCACACCACGTTGGCCTCAACCCTGCCGCACTACATAGATTCTGGAGAGCTTCTGCGTATCGATACGCGTATGCTTTCCATTCGGGACTCTTCCGCTTTTTCACAGCAGCAAGAGGCATTTCTACAGTGGATAAGCGATTTTGGAAAGTACGAGGAGACGCAGATCCACCAATTCCTAAACAAGCAGCACGCTAGTATTGCTCCCGTGGATAGTCTGTACTACATTCCCCTCAGAGGGGGGAGTGGAAGTACCCCGAAGAATGGAGATACCATAACATTTGATTTTGAGGGGCGTTTTCTAACGGGAAAGTATTTTGACTCTACGAAGCAGCGCAACGAGCCGTTCGTTTTCGTGCTAGGCCAGAAGTGGCAGGTGATAGACGGCCTTGAGCGGGCCGTCCGTATGATGCGTAGAGGGGAAAAGGCGCTATTCGTTTTTCCTTCAGGCATCGCCTTTGGACAGGAGGGGAGCAGCACGGGGATTGTTCCACCATTCACGCCTGTTGTGTTTGAGGTAGAAATACTTGATATTAAGGAGGGGGTTCAACGTGATGCACAAGAGGGGTAGCGTATCGTTGATTCCCTTGGTTTTGGCTGCGCTTGCGGCGTTGTCGTTTTCGTTTTGCACGAAGCCGTATCGAGACCAAGTGAGAGAGCGAGAGTTCTCCGCCATGGAGACCTATTTTAGGTCTCAAAAGCTCACCGTATGGAAGTACGATGACTTTCGTTATGCTGTCGTGGAGCCAGGCGACTCTCTAAATGTGCAGAATGGCGATGCGCTGGAACTACGGTACTCCCTCTTCGCATTGTCAAGTAGCAAACTTGCGCTCCTCGCCACGAACGACACCGCCACGGCTCGTACCTATCAGATGCCCCCTCAGGCCTTTGATAGCAGCCTACTCCGAGTTGAAATTGGGGAAACGCCCTTGATTAAGGGGTTAGAAGTTGGAATAAAGAACCATGCCCATCTCAATGGGCGCGCATGGTTGGGGATACCGTCGGACTTAGCGTATGGGCGTACACGTTTCGGCAACGTACCATCGAACACTCCGATTCTGTGCCTCATCAATGTGGTAAGCGCAACCAGCGAGAGAGTACCTTCTGAGGAGTAAACATTTTCCATGCTTGGAAGATAAATTTCATTACAATGCAATACGAAAAATCAACAGCCCTGTCCCTTTTAAAGCTACTGCTCTTTGGACTACCGACAGCCGCACTGCTTCTCGCAGCTACAGGCTGTAAGAAGAAAGGGAGCAAGGAACGTGTTGACCCCTTCGCGGCACAGGATGAGATTGTAAGGATTGACGCACGGAGACAGGTGGAGTACCCATCGGCCGTAAAAGAGGGAGACGAGGCCTTTTACCTTGTTGCTAAACAAAACCCGATGGGCGACCCTGTAAGAGGTGCTGAGTGGGTGTGCATTGATTATACCACGGTATCTTTTGATGGTCGGTTCATCGGTAGTAGCGTAGCTAAGAGCGCGAAGCTGTACCGGCAATGGAGTGCCGGCACTCGCTACGTTCCTTCACGAGTAAAAAATGACGCCGCAACGTTGGGTAACGAATTGTACAATGTCATTCAAAAGTGCCATGCGGGCGATTCAATCGTTATGGGCATGAGTGCCAAAGTGGGCAATGCCACAGGCATGTGGAAAAGTCGCCCCAACGAGTCGGTAATTTCCTCTCTTGTAGTCACTCAAGTCATAAGTGACCCCAAAGCCGAAGAAGAAGCACTCATCAAAGCCTACCTAGATGAACATAGCGGATTCACTCCGTACGATTCTGTATACAAAAAGGTTAACGAAGAGGGGAAAGGGAAAGTGATTCCCGAGAGTGGGAGAGTGCACCTGAAGTACGGGGCCTACTTCCTTGACGGTACGCTGCTTGAAACCAATGACGAGACAATAGCAGATCGCTACGGCTATACCCTCCCCAACAATCGAAAGCAGTTGCTATCCATTTCGGTAAAGGACGATAAAACGTTTATCAGTGGACTTAGCGGCGTGTGCATAGGAGAAAAGGTTGGTACTAAGCTTGAGGTTATTACTCCTAGCGCAACGGCCTACAAGGATAAGGGAAGGGGCAGCGTCCGTCCGTACGAGCCGCTACGTTTTGAACTTACGATTATAAATTACACCGAGCGGTAGATCATAGGACGTTGCACGTAGAAGGAAGCTACGATGCTATTGAAATCTGTCGGCATGGCTGAGTAATTTTGTGCGTTTTTTTTGGGGGGGTATAGGTGCGAAGATTTTGGCTATGCTTTGTTGATTCAAATGATTTTTTTGCGAAGTCTGATGCGGAGTATAGAAATTATGCTACCTTTGCGGATGGACTAGGCGTTGGGGGAACGCATGGCATAAACTCAAGGAGGAAGGAAGTATGAGGTATTTTCACATGGTGTTGCTGATGGCCGCTGTGCTGTTGGCGGGCGTTAGCTGCAAAAAGAAGCTGCCGGAGGAGGAGATTTACGGTACTTGGGAGCGTAGCAAGGTGGAGGTCGGCATAAAGCTAAAGAAAGAGGTTGCGGAAGATCCTACGTTGAATGGTATCAAATTGCAGGTGGAGGGGATTCTGAATGGCTTTGCTGGTAACACGCTGAAGAGCATGACGTGCGAGGTAAATAACGAGCTGAAAATTACGGTGGTTGACCCGTCTGGTGCAAAGGAAGAAACGGTGGAGGGAACGTACTACTACCGTGCGGATGATCAGTTTAAGCTTGAGGCGACTGTGAATGGCGATGCCCAGTTGGGGATGCGGATGGTGTTTTATGGTGGGCTCGTTGGGATGCAGTATGTGCCTAAGCTGTCGGGGAATAATTTGGAGCTTCGGTTGGCTCCTGGAGTGGCCAATGCTTTGCTGCAGATATTGCTGCGCAATGGGATGCTCAACAGCCTGCTTGCGAAGAGCCATGGAAAGCTCATGAACGATGTTATGCCTAAGGACGACCAGGCAAAAAGTCCAGACCTAAAGACGTTTTTTGGTTTTGTTGAGGATGTGGAAGTGACGGTGTCGCTGCGGCGGATGCAGTAGGAGTGAACGTTCCTATATTTAGTATGTGCAGCGGTAGGGTTGCTATTCTGCTTTTCCCATTACTGCTGCTATCCGCAGGAGATGGTGATACAGTAAAGGGACAAGGAGTGCAAATGGAGCTGGCAACGTTTGGCATGGGGTGCTTTTGGTGCAGCGAGGCGGTTTTTGGAGAGCTTGATGGGGTGGAGAAGGTGGTGCCGGGCTACAGCGGGGGAACTGTAGAAAGTCCAACCTACACCCAGGTGTGCAGCGGTGCTACGGGGCACGCTGAGGTGGTGCAGGTAACGTTTGATCTGACAAAGGTAAGCTACGCGAAGCTTCTGGAGGTGTTTTTCACGCTACACGACCCTACAACGGTGGATCAGCAAGGGGCTGACGTGGGGTCCCAGTATCGCTCGGTGATATTTACGCATAGCGAGGAGCAGGCGAAGGCGGCGCGGGAGGCGATAGCTGCGTTAGATGCGGCCAAGGTGTGGCGCGACCCTGTGGTGACGGCGGTGGAACCCTTTACCTGTTTTTGGGAGGCGGAGGATTACCACCACGCCTACTACGCGAATAATCCACGACAGGGGTACTGCATGATGGTGGTACGGCCGAAGGTGCTGAAGCTAAAGAAGGTATTTGCAGATTTACTGCGTGTCAAACCGCGGTAAATCTTTTTTTTGCGTGGGTGGATTTGAGGTAGCGATTGAGAAAGAAAAGGGGCAAGAGCGTATGAAAATGGTGCAGTGGGCAGGGGTGCTGCTGTTGGTGTTCGGGGCTGTGCTGGGGCGTGCAGTGCACGGCGAGGAGAAGCGGATGCTGACGATGGAGCAGGCGGTGCTGCCGCGGGAGCAAGGACTGATGCCGGCCACGTTGCCGGGCTTTGCGTTTCGGCCGCAGAGCGATGGGTACTCCTACGTGGATGGAAATGACTTGGTGATTAAGCAGGTAGGGCGACAGCAGGAGGTGCTACGCCTACCTTTGGGGCGGGTTAATGCATCGCTGCGTAGCTACGGTGCCGACACGGTGCGGAGCTGGTACGGTTATCAGTGGGAAGGGCGCGAGAGGGTGTCGCTGTGGAGTGGGCTGAAAAAATTCTACGTTGCGGTGAATCGTGGGGCTGTGGCACCGGGGTGGCAGTTGCCCGCGGGGGCTGACAACGTGCACGAGTCGCCGAGCGGGGAGTGGATCTCCTTCAACTTGGGCGAGGCTATCTACATCATGGATGGCAGCGGGCAGCAGCGCATGGTGACGGCCGACACGGCGGTTGGGGTAGTGAATGGGCGGTCGGTGCACCAAAACGAATTCGGCATAGATGGAGGTATCTTTTGGTCGCCGGAAGGGGATCGGTTGGCCTTTTATCGCATGGATGAGAGTATGGTGGGCGAATACCCATTGCTTGACATCTCCACGCGGAAAGCGGCCATGCGGCCCTTCCGCTACCCGATGGCTGGGATGGCAAGTCACCATGTGACGGTAGGCGTTTACGCAGTACAGGGGGATGGCAAGGTGGTTTGGCTGCAAACCGGCGGAGACCCCGAGCACTACCTCACGAATGTGACCTTTACGCCCGATGGGAAAGAGGTGGTGATAGCCGAGCTGAATCGGGAGCAGAACCATATGCAGCTCAACCGTTACGATGCGGAAACAGGAGCAAAGCTTGGGACGCTCTTTGAAGAGCAGGATGCGGAGTACGTGGAGCCATTGGCGGGGCCGCGGTACGTGCCCGGCGGCAAAGGGGCGTTCGTGTGGGAGAGCCAGCGGAGCGGGCATAACCATTTGTATTTATACAGCGCAGAGGGGAAGCTGCAGCGAGCGTTGACGGAGGGCGAATGGGATGTGCTGGGCGTGTTGGGCTTTAGTAACCGAGGCGATGAGCTGTACATATATAGTAATGCGGGGGCGGTACTAGAGCGGCATGTGGAGGCGGTACCGATTCGCGGTGGGCAGCGTCGGCGGCTAAGCGACGTGGCGGGGTACCACACGGCTGTAGTTGATTTGGCGGGGAGTCGTTTTGCTGCGTCGTGGAGCAATGGGTTGGAGCCTGGAGGCTTCTACGTGAAGAGCTTGAGAAAGGGAAAACGGATCGATTTGCTGACTGCGGGCAATCCGCTTGAGGCGTTTGCGATGCCGGAGGTAGAGCTGGTGAAGATTAAGGCGGCGGATGGGGTGACCGATCTGTATGGTCGTCTCATCAAGCCGCTCGGCATGGAGGAGGGGAAAAAGTACCCGGTGATAGTGTACGTGTACGGCGGGCCGCACGCGCAGATGGTGGATGGCTCTTGGCTTTACGGCACGCGCTACTGGGAGCTGCTCATGGCGCAGCGGGGGTACGTGGTGTTCGTGCTGGACAATCGGGGGTCGGCGAATCGTGGGTTCGCCTTTGAGCAGGTAATCCACCGCAAGCTTGGCCAGGCAGAGCTTGCAGACCAGATGGAGGGGGTGAAGTACCTGAAGAGTTTGCCGTACGTGGACGGCAGCCGTATGGGCGTGCATGGGTGGAGCTATGGTGGCTTCATGTCGATGACGATGCTGATGAAGGGGGGCGACACGTTCAAGGTAGGGGTGTCGGGGGGACCGGTGATTGACTGGAAGTACTACGAGATAATGTATGGGGAGCGTTACATGGATCGGCCGCAGGATAATGAAGAGGGATATCAGTGGGCTGATTTGAAACGTGCAGTGGATGGGTTAGCGGGTAAGCATTTGCTAATGATCCATGGGCTGGAGGACAACGTGGTGGTGCCGCAGCATACGCTCAGCTTCATGAAGGCGTGCGTGGATGCTGGGCGAACTGAGGTGGATGCGTTCTTCTATCCAGGGCATCGCCATAATGTGCGGGGGCAGGATAGGATACACCTGATGAATAAGGTTACGGAGTACTTTGACCAGTACCTTCGTTGAGATAGCATTGCCTTTTTGTTTAGAATAATTCATACCTTTGCGGCCGGTGGGGCTGTGGGCGAGGTTAGATCGCAAAAGAAAGATTGATTTGAAGATAGCTGATGGCGAGAAAGAAGTTTTTGTACAATCCTGACACGCTTCGTTACGAGCATCGTAAAGAGCCGTTGGCGCGGCGCATATTGCGTGCGGGGTTGGGGGTGTCGGCGAGCGTGGCGGTGGGTTTTGGCATCATGGTAGCGTACACCTCTCTGTTCGCGACGCCGCGTTCACATGCGTTGCGTCGGGACATAAATGACCGTGTGATAGCACTTTCGATGCTGCGAGACCGGGTGAATAGCTCGGCGCGGCAGTTGGCCATAATAGAGAATCGGGATAACAATTTGTACCGTACGATATTTGAGGCAGACACCATAGCGGAGTCCATTCGTGAGGGGGGAATAGGAGGTGTGGAGCGGTATGGGAACTACCTACAGATGCCGAATGGGAGTTTACTGCGCGATGTGGCGCAGGATATAGATAGGCTTACGTGGCGGGCGTACGTGCAGTCGAAGTCGTTTGACGATGTGGCGCGGTTGGCGTACACGAAAGATCGGATGGTGCACTGCGTGCCAGCGATACAGCCGGTGTCGGTGCAGCAGCTAACTCGGATGTCATCGCCATTCGGCTATCGTCGAGATCCCTTCACGCATGCAGCGAAGATGCATACGGGGCTGGACTTTGTTGGGAGTCCTAACACGCCGATACATGCCACGGGCGATGGTTTGGTGGTGGTGGCTTCAATGAGTACGGGGGGATATGGCCGTCAGGTAGTAATAGATCATGGGTTTGGCTATAAGACCCGCTATGCGCATATGTCGAGCATCTCGGTGGTGGAGGGCGAGCGGGTGAAGCGGGGGCAGGTGGTAGGCAAGATGGGGTCTACGGGGCGTAGCACCGGAACGCATTTGCATTACGAGGTGCTGGTGAAGAATAGGCCGGTGAACCCTGCGTTGTATTTTAGCGATGTGAGCGAGGAGGAGTACGAGGACATGCTTGCGAATGCGCAGTTGCAGCAGATGGACTAAGCTAAGGCCTGTAAGGCGGAGTGTTGATTTCCGGCGAGGTTGCTGCGTTGAGTTCTAGTTTCGTTGAGAGTGCCAAAAGCGGCGGAGCGGTGGCGTGGCGGTAGAGGAGTGGGCGGAAGTTTATGGCAGCGAAGAAATACCAGTTTAATAAGGAATCACTAAGCTATACGCAGGTGCGTCGCGGGTGGCGATGGTACGTGGGTGTTGCGTTTCGGTACTTCTTGGCGGGTCTGGCACTGGCGCTGCTTGTGTATATCGTTTTTTCACTGTTCTCCTATACGCCGAGTGAACGCCGTTTAGCGTGGGAGCGTGCGCAGCTAGATAGTGCGGTGGCAGAGCTAAATGCTCGGTACGATCAGGTGTCGGCTGTGCTATCGGACATAGATAGTCGCGATAAGAGTATCTACCGAACGATTTTTGAGTCGGAGCCGAGCGAAAGCGATGCTGAGGCGGCGGAGCAGGCGGTGTCGAATCTGTACCAACAGCTGGAAGAGGAAGGCGCAGAGGTTTTATTGCGACGTACTGATGGCCTTTTAGCAAAGCTGGATACGCTGAGCGAAACGCAATCAAGGCGGTTTGACACGGTGGTGGCGCTGGTGAAGCAGCAAGGAGCAGCGGTACGTCAGATTCCATCGGTACAACCCGTTGATAATGGGAAACTGACCGGGATGGTGGCATCGTTTGGGCGTAGGGTGCATCCGTTCTACAAGGTGCTGCGCATGCATACGGGTGTGGATTACGCGCTGCCGGTGGGTTCTCCCGTATATGCCACAGCGGATGGCACCGTGAGAACGGTCAAACGCTCGGAGCGGGGGTATGGCAATATGATAGTAGTGGAGCATGGGGCTTTGTACTCCACCTCGTACGCCCATTTAGAAAAGATCAACGTTCGGCAGGGGCAGAGCGTGCGCCGGGGCGATGTGATTGGAGAGGTTGGGAATACGGGGCTGAGCATGGCGCCTCACCTGCACTATGAGGTTCTGTACAAGGGCGAAGCTGTGGACCCAGTGAACTACTTTTTTGGCGAATTGGGGCCACTAGAGCTGGAGCGGATGGAGCGGAATGCAGCGCAGCGTGGGCAAACGCTAGACTAGTAGTGGCAGCGCAGATGGTGGCGGGCTATGCAGTCGTTTTGAATATTTAGTGAAAACGTTTACATTTGTGCTGCGCTAATAGGGTGTGAGTACATATTTTTTAGGTTAAGAGGAAAAGGTAAAGGAGTAAAAACAAGGAGTTATTCTATGACAGCAATACCTTCAATATTTTGGCTAGTGCCGGCGGCGTCGCTGTTGGCACTGGGCTTTGCGTGGTATTTTTACCGCGATATGAAGAAGCGCGATGAGGGGACGGAGCGGATGCGTGAGATTGCCTCGCACGTACGGAAAGGGGCGATGTCGTACCTGTGGCAGCAGTACAAGGTGGTGCTAATAGCTTTTTTGGTGCTGGCGGCATTCTTCTCGGTGCTGGCCTATGGGTTTGGCGTGCAGAATAAGTGGGTGCCATTCGCCTTTTTGACGGGCGGTCTCTTCTCGGCGTTGGCGGGTTATATCGGGATGCGCACCGCGACCTATGCCTCGGCGAGGGCGACTCAGGCGGCTCGTACATCGCTGAATGGCGGTCTGCGGGTGGCGTTCCGTAGCGGTGCAGTGATGGGGCTGACGGTGGTAGGGCTTGGGCTGCTTGACATCTCGCTGTGGTACTTGATACTGAATGCATTTGTAGACGCGCCAACGCAGCAGCAGTCGCTCGTGGTGATAACCACCACGATGCTGACGTTCGGCATGGGTGCATCCACGCAGGCCCTATTTGCCCGTGTGGGCGGGGGCATCTACACGAAGGCAGCTGACGTTGGGGCCGACCTGGTGGGCAAGGTGGAGGCAGGGATCCCCGAGGATGACCCGCGCAACCCCGCCACGATCGCTGACAACGTGGGGGACAACGTGGGGGATGTTGCCGGTATGGGCGCAGACCTTTACGAAAGTTACTGCGGCGCGGTGCTGGCAACAATGGCGTTGGGTGCGTCAGCTTTTTCTGCGGGTGAGTTTGATATGCAGGTAAAGAGTATCATCGCGCCGATGATGATTGCAGCGATGGGTGTGATCCTCTCGTTGATAGGTATATTCCTGGTTCGCACCAAGGAGGGTGCCTCGATGCGCCAGCTGATGGGGGCGTTGAACCTTGGGGTGAACACAAGCGCCGTATTGATCGCGGTGGCGACCTTCGTTTGCCTTTGGGCGTTGGGGCTTGAGAATTGGCTCTACATGTCGTGCGCAGTGGTGGTAGGGCTGCTTGTGGGCATTGTGATTGGCAAGTCAACGGAGTACTACACGTCGCACTCCTACCGCCCGACGCAGAAAGTGGCGGAGAGCGCGAAAATGGGGCATGCCACGGTGATAATCTCTGGTCTTGGGCTCGGCATGGCATCCACTGCGATCCCTGTGATTGCCGTGGTGTTCGGAATCACGTTTGCCTACCTATTCGCCTCTGGTTTTGACTTTACGAATGTGGGAATGGGGCTCTACGGCATCGGGATAGCGGCTGTGGGGATGCTTTCCACCCTTGGAATTACGTTGGCTACTGATGCGTATGGCCCGATAGCGGACAATGCGGGGGGCAACGCAGAGATGAGCGGTTTGCCGCACGAGGTGCGTGAGCGTACCGATGCGCTTGATGCGCTGGGCAACACTACGGCTGCCACGGGCAAGGGGTTTGCGATAGGATCGGCAGCGCTGACGGCGTTGGCATTGCTGGCATCGTACATAGAGGAGATTAAGATTGGAATGGTTCGGCTGTTTGACCAGGGCAAGGAGGTAACGGCAGACGTGATGCAGGGAGTGAAAGAGACGGCTGAGGCGGCTGGAGTGTCGCTCTCAGAAGCCGTGCATGCGGCAGATATTAACCAATTCATGGATTGGTTCGGTGTGAACCTGATGAACTATAAGGTGCTGGTGGGGGTGTTTATCGGCTCTATGCTAGCGTTCCTGTTCTCGGGGTTGACGATGAATGCAGTGGGGCGCGCAGCGCAGAAGATGGTGGAGGAGGTGCGCCGTCAGTTCCGTGAGATAAAGGGGATTCTAGAGGGGAAGGCAACGCCGGACTACGAGCGTTGCGTGGCGATATCGACAAAGGCGGCGCAGGTGGAGATGGTACTCCCCGCGGCGTTGGCGATTTTGATTCCAATATGCACCGGTTTGATATTCGGCGTAGCGGGTGTGATGGGCCTGCTGGTGGGCGGCCTAGGCACAGGCTTCGTGATGGCGATATTTATGGCGAACTCGGGCGGAGCGTGGGATAATGCGAAGAAGTTTATTGAGGAGGGGAACTTTGGCGGCAAGGGAAGCGATTCGCATAAGGCGGCGGTGACGGGCGACACGGTGGGAGACCCATTCAAGGATACGTCGGGGCCGAGCCTTAACATATTGATAAAGCTGATGAGCATGGTGTCAATCGTGATGGCGGGTTTGACGGTGGCGTATAGCGTGCTGTAGTTGTAGGCGTATTTTATGAACCGAGGGGGTAGGCGCAAGGAGCGTCTGCCCCCTCGGCTTATAGGGGTGTAATGGCTGGGCCATGACTTGGCGGTGTGCCCCTTTCTCGGCTATTGGGAGACCGTCCTGCGGACGGGGCTGCATTGGCGGCGAAAAATTATACGGGTTGTGGTGGAGAATTGGTTGACCGTTCGGGGATAGTGTCGCAGAGCTGATGAGGCAATAACACGCATATTGCCCCCGCCATAACTCTCTTCGGCAGGAGAAAATATTATACCTTTGCAGATGTAGCTATATAGGTAAGGCGACATCGGGGCATGGGGTACATTGACAATTTGCTGCGCGGGCGGAAGGTGGAATGGAAAGCGCTGGGGGAGGTGGCGAAATACGAACAGCCGTCTAAGTATTTGGTGCACTCTACAAAGTACAGCGACTCCTTTCCAACGCCGGTATTAACCGCGGGAAAATCGTTCATACTCGGCTATACCGATGAGTCTACCGGCATATACAGGGCATCAGAAGCGCCAATCATTCTATTTGATGACTTCACCACAGCCAGCCGGTGGGTAGACTTCGATTTCAAAGTGAAATCGTCCGCAACAAAAATCATTACCTCAAGAGACGAGAGTGTGGTTTTACTAAAGTACATATACTACTGGCTAAATACTCTGCCCAGCGAATGCGTTGAGGGGGATCATAAAAGGAGATGGATCAGCACTTATACCATCAAAAAAATTCCCCTCCCTCCGTTTGATGTGCAGGCGGAGATTGTGCGCATCTTGGATAGGTTCACCGCGCTGGAGGCGGAGCTGGAGGCGGAGCTGGAGGCGCGCCAGAAGCAGTACGAGTACTATCGGGATCGGTTGCTATCTGCGGAGGGAATACGCACGATGTACGGCGAAGCGGTGAAGCCAATCGCGCTGGGCGATTTAGGGCATTTGGTAAGGGGAAGTGGATTGCAAAAGAAGGATCTCACGGCATCGGGGGTGCCCGCGATACACTACGGACAGATCTACACCTACTACGGAGCATACACAACCCATACAATCGCTTTTGTATCCCCCGAAACGGCGCGCAGCCTCAAGAAGGTAAATTACGGTGATGTTATCATCACAAACACAAGCGAGAACGTGGAAGATGTCAATAAAGCCGTAGCCTATTTAGTGCAAGAGGAGGGGGTTACCGGCGGGCATGCGACCATTTTCAAGCCCGCTAAGGGGATGCTTGGCCAATACCTCGCCTACTACACGCAGACGCAGGAGTTTTTCAACCTTAAGCGGAGGTACGCCCGCGGGACGAAGGTCATTGATGTGTCAGCAAGCGACTTGGCAAAAATAACGATTCCTTTGCCGTCCCTGCATGTCCAGGAGGAGATCGTGCGCATTTTGGATAAGTTCACCGCGCTCACCACCTCCCTCACGGCGGGGCTGCCCCGCGAGATAGCACTGCGCCGCCGGCAGTACGAGTACTACCGCGAACAGCTGCTCTCATTTGAATAACAAACGTTAGCTGCGATTATACGACCTAACCTTTTACCAGCCATGACAGATTACAGCACCGTCGCAGAGCTCCCCTAACTTCATCGTTCTCAACTAGCTAGCTATTCCCCTCATCGGCGAGGATTTGGTGAGGCGTGCGGGGTAGCGAAGCATGCAATGGGGCCATGCGGAGGGTCACGCGGGTCAGTCTTTCAGACTGGCTTGCCTTACAGGCAAGAATCCGGGGGTTTGAAAA
>CALHSW010000011.1 GCA_938038735.1 uncultured Bacteroidia bacterium
CCCCCGGTACATTTGCCCAAAGGGCAAAAACAGTCTGAAAGACTGACCCTGGCGGTAAGCATTGCATGCACCGCCACTCCGCAGCCCTACCAACCATCCCCGCAAGGTCAACTAATCCTCCGCCACTACCTGCATAAATTTGCGCTGCTAGTGCAGCCCCGTCCGTAGGACGGTCTTTGAATAGCCGGGGATCTTCAAACCCTCGGACTCTTTTAACGGCGTGGGCACCGCACAGCCGCACCCAACTGCGAACGAAGCCGAGTGGAGGTACGTTTACCGGAGAGTAAAACGAGGATACAATAAGAGCCGCACCCAGAAAAACCTCCGATGTGCGGCTCTCACCACGTCGGGGCAGCAAGATTCGAACTTGCGACCCTCTGCTCCCAAAGCAGATGCGCTAACCGGACTGCGCTATGCCCCGAACAACCCTCTCAATGCGGTCGCAAAGGTAAGAAAAAATTTCATCTTCAAAGGGCGAAACCCGAAAACGGAGAGGCAAAAGCACCACAGCTTTGTCCCTAGCCTCCCCTACGCCGCCCCCTACCCCTCTAAATCAAACGCCAGCGGCAACAGTTCCCTTGCGTCTTGCACTACTAGCGACTCCCTCTCCCCCAGCATCAGCACGGCGAAGGCGGCACGCTGCATCTGCACCACCTCTAGCATCACCTGCCGGCACGCCCCGCACGGCGTTACGGGGCTCTGCACCCACGCCTCCCCCCGCCTTGCCGCTATCGCCATGCGCCGCACCGCCTTCCTATCCCCCCTCGCCATTGCGCCAAAGAGAGCCACCCGCTCCGCGCATAGCCCCGAGGGGTAAGCACCATTCTCCTGATTTGCCCCCTGCACCAGCGTGCCATCAACCAACTCCACCGCTGCGCCCACGCTAAAACCCGAGTACGGCGCATAGCTCCCCTTACAGGCCTCGCGCGCCGCAGTCGCTACCTCTGCCCATTCGGCCGGCAACGGCTGCTCCGCACCGTACACCTCAACGCAAAGACGACACTCCCGGCTACTTCTCCCCATCGTCCCCCTCGTCCTTTGCCTCCGCAAAGCACTTCTCCAGCTCCGCGGCCGCCCGCTCAAAGTCTCCAGCCAAGCGATCCACATCAACCTCGGCCATAAAGGCATCTACACTCCGCCTCACAGCACCGCCAAACCGCCCCATGACGCTGTCCGTCCACTGGGAAACCCTATCGGCAGCATCATTCAGCTGCGCCAACTCATCGCTCGTGAGCGGGGAGTTCAAATTAATGACCACCGTATTTGAGCCGCTAGAAGCCGACGCTGCGGAGCGACGATTGTCGACAATGCTCTCCACGTAGACGCTATCGCCCACAACCCGCACCCGCTTGCCGCGCTTGCTGTAGACCGACTCTTTCACACTCTTGTTGCCATTTTCATTCTCTATCACCTTCACCCTGACGCTATCGCCGTCGATGGTGACCGTTTGGCTACGCCCGCGGATTACCGATTGCCCCTTGGCGCGATTGGAGTCCTCAATCCATATGCTGTCCCCCTCAATGACAAATTCACCGTTTTTCCCCTCCAGCTCTTTCACAGCTTGCTGCAACCGCTTGACCGCTTCTTGGCTCTGCGCCTCCGCCTTTGAGGCCATAGCCTTTGCCACCTTCTGCATCTTCAACGCCGCAGCGTTCAACACCTGCGCCAAGCTATCGTACTCCTGCTGGAGCTGCCGCCGCGTGGTCACTCTGGCGTTTTCTGCCTTCAAATCCTTAACAGTCCGCTTTTTCTTCGTCTGGGCCTGCGCTGCCGAAGCCGCTAGCAGCACGCTAGCCATCGCTATCAGCACCCACTTTCCGTATCTCTTCATAGCCTTGCTATTTTTTATAATTGCAAATGTAGAAAAAAAGACTGTTAATTTTACACGCTCTCGCCAAAATATTTATCTGCAAGAGACAATGGGGGATATGAACGAAAGAGACCCCGCGATGCTTCCCCTGAAACTAGAAGCTGGCCGTACGTTTAAGCAACGATTCTCACGGTACTCAACCCACGCATCAACACTGCATTCCACGAAAAAAATGTACATTTGGACTCTAAACCTATACAGTATGAAGAATACCTACCTATTGCTCATTTCCGCCCTACTCCTATCTAGCTGCGTAGGCACGGTAAAGATTACGGGGCAGAGCGACGACTTGAAGGAGGGAGGCACCGTGGTGGTGTGCTACCCCACGAAAGATATACCGAACGTGCCGGATGCCCACATTCCGTCCTGGGCCTTCTCATTCATGGGGCGGAGAGTAGAGCCGGATAGCAATGGATATTTCTCTTTGGAAATACCTATACGGAAGGCGTGCGAGGTTGTTATTAATTCGGGGCTGAAGTGGCGCCACTTGGTGGTAGACAAGGGGGACAGCCTGCACCTCGCATGGCAGCGGGCCGACAGCACGATGCGAATCACCGGGCGGCAGAAGGCACTTTCGGATGTAGCAGGATACTACGATGCGCAGACAGAGAGGGAGTTGCGGCGAGCCATATTGGAGGCTCGAGATACGGCGATTAGGTTTCGCTGCGGTGCGTATTCTGACAAACTTGGAAAATTCCGTGACACTGTGTTCGTTGACTCCATCCTGCTATTCTACAATCGCTACATGGAAATGCAGCAGGAGCTGATGCGCCGTTGCGGCGCAAAGGAATACGCCTTAGCGCGTGAAAATCGTGAGATGTATCGGCGGAGGATGTGGATAGTTGACGATAGGCGCTGCCCCATAGTGGGTGGAGACCTTGAGCAGTTTTATCGGCAAGCGTTCTCTCCGAGAAAAGATGCCCAGCTATCATACTACTACACTGCCATGGAGGGGATGGGCAATCACCGGCTCTCCAAGAGGAAACGGAAGGATCCACCCTCTTTGACCAAAAAGGGAAAGAACCAGCTGCCATCTCGGTTTCAAAAGGTAGATGAAGGGGTTGGTGCTGCGTGGCATTTGGTTTTCTTCAACGATGGCGATATACTCTACGATTCGCTGCGCTACGCCAAGCGGCTGGAGGAGCAGATGAGACCGTCGTGGCGACACCACCCCGCCGTGCAGCTGCACCGCATGGTGTACGAGGCGCGGATGGCGTGGCTGCGGGAGCCGTACCAGCGATTTGAGTACAACAAGGAGGCGCAGCCGCTAGACTCCATTCTGGCACGAAGCCAGGGGGACTCCGCCCGCGGCTACGCGGTGTGGCTATGGCTGGAGGATGACGACGAGTTCATCCGCAACGCCAAGACACTCGCCACGGCTGAGCGTGCGCTGAAACGCATGGGGGTGCGGAGCGTTTACGTGCCGTTCTACGAGGGGGAGTCGCTCACGGCCTTCACGATGTATCGGCTAGGCTTGAAGGAGCCGTTCGCCACGATTACCCACGAAGGGCGCACGCAGCTTCTTAACTACCTGGGCGGAAAACCGTTGCGCCGCTCGCACTGCCTACTGTTTGATAGCAATGGTAATTTTGTGACAGCAGACCTCCCAGGAAGCGTGAAAGCCAATAGGCTGGCGGAGCGGGTGGAGAAGGCACTAGAGGCACTAGAAAAGAATTAGCCGCCCCGTACGGTGGGAATACGACAAGGAAAACGGAAGGAGGTTGATTCAGCGTTTTCGGTAGTGGATGATTATCTTTGCGTGTAATTACTTTATCGCTGGAACAGGGTATGAAGCCATTTTACACATTACGATTGTTCTCTTTAGGATTGCTCTGCGCCGCTGCAACCCTATGCTCTCTAACTGTAAAAGGACAGGAGTTTAACGTTGTACGCCATAAAACGCCTCGTAGAGTCGCAGCCCCAATGCGGGACAGCGTACCGCTCGCAGCGCACGGCACCGTAATCGATGGGCAGGAGATGTCACACGTATCCTACGCCACCGTGCTACTCGTGCGGGCAGCCGACTCTACAGTTTCTGGCTACGGGGTGACCGATCCGAATGGCGACTTCGCCCTATACACCTCAGCCGTAGGTGAACACTACCTACAGGTCTCCTCGCTGGGCTACATCACCTCGTCCACGCTCATCAAAATACCGCAGCAACAGGTTAACATCGTGGAGCTCTACCCCGACCCCAAGGAGATAGAGGCGGTACGAATAGAGGCGCGGCGGCGAGGCATGCAGGTGCACGGCGATACGGTGCGATACAATGTGCAGGCCTACCTCACCGGGGCGGAGCAAACGCTAGGAGACCTTTTGGCGCAGCTCCCCGACATTAAGATTACCCCCTCCGGCGGGGCTATTGCCCAAGGGAAGAAGGTGGATCGCATCCTCTTCAACGGGCGGGATCTCTTCGCGGGCAATGTGCCGCTCGCCACGAAAAACGTTGGGGCGGGCGTGGTTGATAGCGTGAGCGTGCTGCATGGCTACAGCGAATTTAACATCCTAGAGGGATTCCAAAGCAAACCCGAAACGGTGATTAACGTTGGGGTAAAGCCCGGCATGCTCGGCAAGATTTCAGGAGAGGTGGAGGCTGGCTACGGGTGGAAGAATGCCGCAACCGGGCGGCTCAATGCAATCTACATGGGCCAGGCCAACATGGTGGCCGCCGTTGGGGGCGTTAACCTCAACACGGGCGAGCCCAGCTTCTCGGCTACCGACCTCCTATCGTTTGCGGGCGGTTTTGCCAATTTCCAAGCACCCCCTAGCGAGGTGTGGGCCGCCTCAGCCCAGCAGCGCAACGTGTCAAAACTACTCACTGGGGTTGGCGCGGTGTACTATAACTACCACGACCCCAACCGGCTCAAGGGACGGTTCGGCGCAATGTACACCTACAGCGCAAAGGATGCTTCACAGCTTCTCACGCTCATCACGCTCGCCGGGCAACGGCAAGGCGACACCCTCTCGCTGCGATCCCGCAATGAAAGCCAAACGCAAGGGGTTTACCTTCACGGCGGCGTGGCGTGGACACCCACCAAGCGTTGGCTCATTGACTGGAGCATGGGGCTATCGGGCTTTGCCACTACGCAGCAGCTAGATCACAACGACTTCTACAAAGCCATACCGTTCACGACCAATGAGGAATCTAAGGAACGCCCTCTAGGCCTTCAACAATCGCTGCGACTAAACTATAAAACTGGGCTTGGGCTTTTGGAGCTCTACGCTAGCTACAATTTTAACGCCTCCAACCCAAATGTAACGTATGGGGGCGACACGCTCATTCTCCCGCTGGCAGTCGCCCCGCAGGCGAATGGAACGTATTGCCTTGAATACGGAACAACGCAAAAGCGGCACGAGGTAAATGCCGTTGCGAGCATGAAGTTCGACGTGAAGGCTGATCAATACTTTGAGGTGAAGGCAGAGAACAGCAGTGAGATCCTTACCCACTCCAGTAACTTCTCTTCGCAGGGTGCCACATTGTCCGCACACCCATGGATGGGCATACCCCCTGCCAATGCAGCAGATATACGGCTCTCCGACTTCTCTTTGGGAGCGACCTGGGTAAAGAACGAAGGGTCGTTGCAAGCGGAGGTATCGTTGGCTGGGCATTGCTACTACTTCGATTTTAGACAAGCCAACGGACACGAACAGGGGTATCGGTGGTACGCAGAACCAATGATAAGCCTGGAATATAAAATCAATGCGTTGAATCGCGTAACCCTCAACGGCGGAATTCGGCAGGGAAACATGTCGCCTAGCTTCTATCTCTACGGCTTCGTGCCGACCTCATACCGTTCTGTGCGCTACAACAGAGCCTACCGTGAATTCTTCAGCTCAACGCCATACGCCCGATTCAAATATCGCTACGCAAACGATGATGCAGACTTCGTGTACGCCCTCTCAAGCGATTATAGCTACCTCAGCAGCACGCTCAACGACAATTCTCGCTACGGGCTTCTTGAAATCACCACGCCCGCAGGACAAGGCACTGGGCATCGCGTGACGGGCGATATGGATGTGAACTGGACCATCCGTTCCTTCTGGGACCTTTACGTAGAGGTGAAGGGGGACTATGTGCGGGATGTCACCAGAGAGTTCGGGGAAAATCTTCACACCGAGGGCTGGGGTACAGGCGTTTCGGCTCGCCTACGTACCACCTACGCATTCCCGCTCAATGGATCAGTACGCGGAGGCTGGGGAACAGACTACAGTCGCTTTCCGGGCCAGGCGTGGTGGAACACATCCGATTGGAACGTGGAAGGAGGTCTTACCTTTAAGCTAAAGAGGTTCAGGGCAAACGTTAGCACATCGTACCATGCGTGGCCAGCATTGAACACTCGGGAACACGTGGAGCTTAACGCCGAAGCGAGCTACAACGTGTGGAAGGGGTTAACAATCGTTCTCTGCGGGAGCAACCTGCTAGGGCTGAAAGAGGGTACCAAAGTGAACAGTACGTTTACCGAGGTGTATCGCAGGGATAGGGTCTACAATATCCTACCAGGATACGTGATGGCGAAGCTCCGCTGGGAATTCAACCGGGGTGACGGAGGGGAGAAGAAAGTGCGTATAGTGATCGGGGAATAGGGAAACCGATAGAGAATGAGACGCTTAGCACATCCCCAAAACTGCAAATGAAACGTTCTACTATCTAAATTAAATACAAACAGAACCTCGCTATAAATAAATAAAAACCTGCAATACAGACATTTAACTATCAATAACAGGGCGTATTCATGAAATGAAAGTTGGATTTCTCTAAAAGTTTGTACATTGCAGTTGAAATGATGCATCATTGTACTTGGAGGAAGAACTTAAAATTTCGTAGTGTCATGCAAATAGAGAAGGTGTTACATGGAATCGACCGCTTGGTTGAAGACGATTTGATTACCCTGTATGGGGGTGAAGAGGTGATGGCAAATAAGAATGAGGCCTGGAGGTGCAGATGTCAAGGTTCTGGAGACAACGACAACCATAGGTATCGATGCTTTTGCAGCGATACCATTGTGAAATCGCCTACCGAGGATCCTACTAAGTTCTAGCTATTCACGTTCCGCACAGTCCGAGTGGACAGTGCGGAACGCATCTTGGTAAGGAACATGCGGACGAGTAAGTACAATTTTTTCTGCAAGGTCGCAGGGAGGCAGTTTGTATATCAGCTGCTTAGTGGAAGCCTTCTCCAAATAGATGAAGAGCTTTACGCTGCGCTGCAGACGGAGAATTTGAGTACGATACCCGATTCTGTTCAAGCCACATTGAAGTCATCCAATATTTTGATTGACGATGACCTCAATGAGGTCGATGTCGTTATTGCGGCGAACCTACGCGCAAGGTATCGCTCCTCGGTGCTGCGCGTCACGGTCATGCCAACGTTGGCATGCAATTTCAACTGCTGGTATTGCTACGAACAGCACGTACCATCCCGAATGACAGACGAGGCGGCTGAAGCTACCATTCGGTTTGTGAAGAGGCAGTTGGAACAGAACGCCAAGAAGGGGCTAGCTTTGGATTGGTTCGGCGGGGAGCCGCTGCTGTGCTTTGATAGCGTAATTCTGCCGATGCAACAGCAGCTACTGGCTTGGTGCAAGGCTCAAGGCATAGCTGTGCAGTCCATGATGACAACCAACGGCAGCCTGATTACCCCCACGATGGCTGACCAATTGGAGGAGATAGGACTAAGGCAGTTCCAAATCACGCTGGACGGAGGACGCCTGTACCATAACCGAACCCGCTTCTCCACGAGCATCGCGAACTCCTACGACACGATTATACAGAACGTTAAGACGCTATGCGAACGCATTGACTCGCCGACAATAGAGCTGCGAATCAACTACACCGCAAAGAATGTGGAGTCGCTCGCGGAGATTCTAGACGATTTGGACGATAGCCTACGCCCCTACGTGTCGCTGTCGCCGCACATCGTTTGGCAGGAGGCAGACAACGTACCTTCAATGCGCGCCGCGCTGCAACGCTTCGAGGAGGCGGCGCACGCGAGGGGTTTCACCGTCATACAATCCATCCCAACGGTGCGCAGCACGACTTGCTACACCGAGAATGCGGATCAGTTCGTGGTGAACTACAACCTGGATGTCTACAAATGCACTGCGAGAGACTTTGACGGAAAGTATTCAATTGGGCGGATTGCCGCAGATGGGAAGTTCAAACCAAATGGTCTATACTATAGGTATGTAACCATGCCATCTCCCTTTACGCAACAATCTAATTGCCTGGACTGCTCCTACCTCCCATGCTGCCTCTGCGGCCTCTCCTGCCCGCAGAAGCAACTCGAGGGCACCGCGCCGCAGTGCGATAGGGAGGCCATCAAGACAACCATAGAGAGATACATCAAACAGAAGCTAAAATCATGAGATACCTCAACACCATTCTTTCTACCACCGTGCTCGCCCTCCTCTTCCTGCTACCGCGGGCGGCGAGCGGGCAGCAACCTACATTTAACGTGCAGGGTAGCGTGCGCGACACGGCGGGGCGCGCAATCGCGGGGGTAAACGTTGGGCTATGGCAGGACTCCGTGCTGCGGGCGGCCGCGGCGAGCGATTCGGTGGGCTCATTCACGCTGCGCGGCGTAAGGCCGGGCGAGTACCGTTTCGAGGCGGCCTGCCTGGGGTACGCCACGGTGCGACAGACAATTTCAGTAAATGCGTCCCTACAGCCTCTGGCCCTTGTCATGCGGGAACGCACCGAGGAGATGGAGGCCGTGCGCGTGGTGGCCAGCCGAACCAAGGTGGAGCCCAACGGCACGCTGACCTTCCAGGCGCAGGATGCCCCGGTGGCCAAGGGACGCTCCTCGCTGGAGATGCTGCGCTTCGTCCAGGGCCTCACGGTAAGCGGAGGGCAGGTGCTGATCAATGGGAAGTCGGGCACGAAGATTTTCCGGGGAGACAGCAGAAAAACAATGACCCCGCAGGAGCTGAGTGCTATTCCCGCCACGGAAATAGAGCGGGTGGTGGTGGAAACGCAGGCGGGGGTGGAGCATGGCGCCAGCAGCGAGGGTGGCATCCTTCGGGTGTACCTTGTGTCCCATAGTGGACTTTCGGGAACATTGGAGGGTAGCATGCTCACCAATGGTACGCCAGATTGGCTGGATCCACGGATAAACCTTGCGCTTCGGTACAAAAAGGGGAAGTTCTTCATGCAGCACGAGCTGTTCTACTCTCCATACTTTAAGTACACCACCCTCTACCGCTACGAACAAATCGTTGGGGCAGATACAACATGCTCCGACTTTAGGCAGGTTCGGCGTGACATGGGTTCATCGTACAATCTAACGCTCAGCTACGACATAGCCGAAGGGCATAGCGTATCACTGTACTCGATGGTGGACTACGTAGGCACACGTTTATCCATGGAAGATTCGGTTATACGGCGTGAAATGCACCGGTGGGGTAATCGCAGTAGAACGCTAGCGTACGGGGCTGGCATAGAGTACATTGGCGCACTACCCGTGGGAAAACAATCACAATTCAAGCTGTGGACAAGCTGTTCGAACAATCGCGAAAAAGGGCACGCCCTGTACTACGATGCACTAGCGATAGATAGCGCGGCGCAGCGTAGCGGCAACCTATATGTGGAGGTAGCTCCCTCCCTCTCCTTCAAATTAGAAGGGGGGCACAGATTGCAAGGGGGGGTGAATTTTGACTTTTCGAATAATGGCGAATATACGGCAGGCACTACGCTCTCAAGTTTTTCACAGGGCAAGGCAACGGTAGACTATCTAGAAAAGGGGGGTGACGTTCGCCCATGGGTGCAATACGATAACAGTTTTGCCAATGGCAACTTCTACCTACGGTTGGGGGTAACTGGCCTTTACTACTGGGGAAATAGACAGGATCACGCCGATGGCAAGAGAAGCTACAGCCTGCCCGAAGAGTGGGGCGTATTCCCCAAACTGCTGTTGCAGTACCGTTTTAGCCAAGAAAAGCAGGTGTTCCTACGGGGTGAGTACAGCTTCCTCTACTCCCTGCCGAACTACTTCTACTTTTCTCCCATTGTGACCTACGTAACCGCCAATCAGTACAGCATAGGGAATCGGGCCCTCCGCATGGAGCAGATTCACACCGCAGGACTCACGCTATTCTTTTTACAGGATTGGCAGCTGCAGTACCGATTCCGCTATTGCCCGAACCTCATTTCCGTAATGACGCATGCGGATTCCCGCCACCCTGGCATGAGCTACCTACGCCCAGAAAACGCTGGAACATTACAGCGACACCACGTAGCGGCATCCTACAACACACAGCTTTTCGACTTCTGGTACACCTCCAATGAGCTCTACTGCCGCTACGAACTGGAACGGAGCGAGGATGCGAGCGCTGAGTACGTAGCAGTGGGCGGCAGCACAACGCAGGATTTTTCCTTCTACGAAGGCATTGGAATGTACGTCACATTTGAAGGCGCGATGGGTAACCGCCACATAAGTAAGGCCGCGGGGCCGTTCTACGCGCTATCTGCAGCGCTGTACGCATCGTTCCTAGACGACCAGCTACAGCTTAACTTCTCTGTAAACAACATTGTGCGGAAACGCGGGGAGATCACAACGGAGTATGGGAATAGCATTCGCCGGCGTATCGAGGCGCAGGGATTCCTCTCCTTTGAGCTGGGCGTAACGTGGTCCTTCGCCCATGGGCAGCGGGTGAAGAGCCGGAATGGGCAGGATGTGTCAGCACCAGGGAAAGCACCAATACAGCTATAGTTTTGGATTTGCTAAGAACTTCAAGCATTGGACAGACATTTGCCCATGAGCTCCCGATGTAATCCCCCCCTATTTGCACACCGAAAAAACCATCTAGTTTTCGTACTTTTGCTGCGTTAGGAGCAATGGGAAAAGAGGTGTTTTCGCAATTGAAGGTGCATGGAGAGGCGGCACTTTAAGCTGGTACGACAGCTCGACGCCATGGACTGCGGCCCAGCGTGCCTCGCGATGGTACTAGCCCATCATGGCAAAACGGTAGATAGCGATGCGCTGCGGCGGGACTGCGCACTGGGCAAGGACGGCGTATCCATGCTGGGGGTGAGCCGGGCAGCTGAGATGCAGGGCATGCGCACGGTGGGGGGGCGTATCACCTTTGATGTGCTAGCAAACGAAGCCCCACTCCCCTGCATCGCGCATTGGAATCAGAACCACTTTGTTGTTGTCTACCGCACCAAAAGGCTTCGGAATGGCGATTTTAGAATCTACGTTGCAGACCCCGGCAAGGGGCTCCTAAGCTATACACGCAGCGAGTTTGAAGCGCACTGGATAAGCACCGTGACGCAGAGCCAAGAGAAGGGAGTAGTGCTACTACTTGAACCTGGTAAAGACTTTTACATCTCTCCAGATGCACAGGAAGGCGATGGGGGCAGCAAGAGTCGCTTTCGATTCTTGGGTCAATACCTAAAGCAGTACCGTAGGTACTTCGGGCAGATTGCGCTGGGGCTACTGGCTGGGGTACTCATCCAACCGCTCTTCCCATTCTTGACCCAAGCCATTGTAGATGTCGGCATTGGGGGCAAAGACATTAGCTTTGTTTGGCTGATACTCATCGCGCAGCTCATGCTAATCTTTAGCAGCACTGCCATCTCTTTTATCCGAAGCAAACTTTTGCTGCACATCTCAACACGCATCAATATCTCATTGGTAAGCGATTTCTTCATTAAGCTCATGCGACTACCAATGCCCTTCTTTGAAACGAAGCTGCTCGGTGACCTTTTGCAGCGCATTGAAGATCATCGCCGCGTGGAGCAATTTCTCACTTCGAGCAGCCTATCGGTCGTATTTTCAAGCCTTACGTTCCTCACCTTCGGCGTTGTGCTCGCGTACTACAACCTCCCCGTATTCACCATATTCCTTATTGGCACTGCGCTTTACGTGGCATGGATAACCTCATTCCTGAAACGGCGGCGCAAGCTCGACTACCTTTTCTTTGAGAAAGCGGGACGCAACCGCAACGTCACCTACCAGCTGCTTACCGGGATGCAGGAGATCAAGCTGCAGGGGTGTGAACAGCGGAAACGCTGGGAGTGGGAGGATGCGCAGGCGGAGCTGTTCCAGGTGAATGTGAAACGCTTGAACCTACAGCAGATGCAGCAAGCGGGGAACGTTGCAATCAACGAGCTAAAGAACATACTGATAACTGTATTCGCAGCCTCTGCGGTGATTAAGGGCGAGATTACCCTCGGCGTTATGCTCGCCATTCAGTACATCATCGGGCAGCTGAACGGCCCGGTGGAACAGCTAGTACAGTTCGTCTTTTCCTGGCAGGACGTGAGCATAAGCCTGGAAAGAATGCAGGAAATCCATGGGGAGCAGAACGAGGCAACGGAGCAACGCGTAGCTACAGATTTCAAGGGTGATAGGCTTGATATAGCACTGCGCGACGTGGAGTTCCGATACGACCCGTACGCCAAAGCGCCAACGCTTGAAGGCATTAACCTCACAATTCCCAACGGGAAGGTAACCGCCATTGTGGGAGCTAGCGGGAGCGGCAAAACTACGCTGCTAAAGCTCCTCCTCGGATTTTATGAGCCGCAGAAAGGTGCCATAGAAGTAGCAGGGCGTAGCCTAGCTGACTACAACTTATCGTGGTGGCGGCAACAATGCGGCGTGGTGATGCAGGAGGGATTCCTCTTCAACGACACCATCGGACGCAACATCGCCATTAGCGACAACGAACCCGACATTGAGAAAATACGTGCAGCTGCACGTGTAGCCAATATTGCGAACTACATTGAAAACCTACCGCTCGGCTACAACACAATCATTGGCCAAGATGGGCAAGGCATTAGCCAGGGGCAGAGGCAACGCATCCTGATAGCACGAATGGTGTACAAGAACCCGCCCTTCGTTCTGCTGGACGAGGCGACTAACGCCCTGGATGCAAAAAGCGAGAGGCAAATAGTTGAACGCCTAGCGTCTTTCTACAAGGGCAAAACGGTTGTTGTCGCAGCCCACCGCCTTTCAACGGTGAAGAACGCCGACCAAATTGTGGTGCTAGACGCCGGGCGCATTGCAGAGATCGGAACGCACGCCGCCCTCATTGCAACGCACGGCTACTACTATGAACTGGTGAAAAACCAGCTAGAGCTCGGCAACTGAACAAACTGAGAATGACAGAGAACGAAAACAACATGGCGCTGCGGAGCGAGAAGGTTCAAGCCATCGTGGGGCGCATACCGCCCGCGCTGCTACGATACGGCACGCTGGCAATCATTGGCACCTTGATTCTACTTGTTTCTATCGCCTTTTGGCTACCCTACCGCAGCGTCTACACGGGCCAGGTAACCTTCTTCGGGATGCCCAATGGCCACGTCGAGGTTAAAATGACCTTTGACGGAAACCGCACCCCGAAAGCCATCGCGGAGCGTCGCCCGCTGGTAACAATCAATGAAAAGGACATCAACCTGACAGCCTCCCTACTTTCACTATCCGGCACCCGCGACACCCTGCAGCGGTACAGCGCAACCCTAGAGTTGACACGCAGCGAACAACAGGTAAGGCTACTCGCCAACCAAACGTTCAGCTTTACTATAATAGACGAACACGGAACGGTTATTGACAAGATGCTAGGGCGATAGCCGCTACCGATAGAGCAGCGTATAGAACATCCCCTCATCGAAGACTTTGGCCGCCACCCGCTGCAGCTCCTCGGCAGTAATACGCTCCACCGCCTCGTACATCAGCTCTTGCGTAATGGGCGGTTGCCCACGCAGGATGCGTCGCCCATTATCAACCGACAGAGCCTCCGCCGTTACGCGGCTCAGCGCAAGCTGCCCTAGGTACTGCCGCTTGGCCATATGCAGCTTGGTGGGGCTTAACGGCGCAGCCACCATGGCCCGGAGCTCTTGTAGCACCATCGCGAATGCCCTTGCAACATGCGCCTTGTCCGTACCAAAGTAGATGGAGAAGTACCCTGCGTCGCAGAGCGGTACAATGTCGCTCTCCAGCGTGTAGACCAGCCCATGCTTCTCACGTAGCAACATGTTGAGCCTGGCATTCGCCGCGTCACCCGCAAGGATGTTCATCAGCAAAAAGAGCCTATCAAGATCCGCATCGCCATCGGGCATGGCTTGCCCCAGCAGTAGGCAATGGGTTTGCGCCGTGCGTTTGTTCACCCACTGACACCGCGGCGCAGTAAAGGCGGCCAAAGCCCGCGGGGGCAAGGTGTCCCCCTTCGCAACGCCGCCAAAGTAGCGTTCCCCCATGGCAAAGACCCTCTCCGGAACCAAGGGCCCAGAGGTGCAAACCACCATGTTCAGCGCGGTAAAGTACCGTTGCTTAAATGCTATGAGCTGCTCCCGCGTGAAGCGTCGCACACTCGCCTTCGTGCCGAGTATCTGATGCCCCAGAGGGTGGTCTCCAAAGAGCAGCTGCTCCCCCTCATCGAATAGCGTATCCACCACCGAGTCGCGATACGATGCAATCTCCTCAAGCACCACCTCTCGCTCCCGCTCCAGCTCATGCGCGGGAAAGGAGGCGTTCTGCACGATATCAGCCACCAACTCCATGCTTCTGCCCAGGTCCTGCGGCAGCACTGTGGCTTGCAGCATCATCTCTTCCTTCGAGGTGCTGGCATTCAAGTCGCCCCCCACGCACTCAAGCCGGCTTGAAATATGGTACGCCTTGCGCCGCTGCGTACCCTTGAATAGCATATGCTCCAGCAGGTGCACCAGCCCCTGCTCGCTCGGGTCCTCATCCCGTGACCCCACACGCACCAGCACGATGCAGCTTGCCCGCTGCATCGAGGTCTCCACATGCACCATTCGCAGCCCATTACTCAGCTGCCCTTGCGTCACCTCATACTTTGCGACCTCCATGGCCCTCTCGCCCTTCCTTTTCTCCGCAAAGGTACAATAGTTTATGGGGAAAAGATTTCTCCCCGATCAGCGAGCTTCAGATACGTATCCCCCCACTCCCTATCTACTTACTACCATTTTCTGGCTTACCCGCCCCCCATTAACACTCTCAGCCACAACGAGGTATACCCCATTCGCCAGCCCGCTCAACCCAACCTTTACCTCCGCCTCTCCATGCCCCTGCACATCGAGAACGCATTGCCCCTGCAACGTGTAGAACCGTACCGTTGCAACGCCCTCGCCCATCTTTAAACGGACGGCATCGGCGGCTGGATTCGGCGCAACGAGAAGGGCTTTACCTTCCTTCACCCCAAGATCTTCCGCCCTAACCCCATAGGGGATAACCCTATCCATAAGGGCTTTCCGCCCCGACACTCCTCCCACCAAGAGCCTCACCCGCACGCTCTTAACGCCCTTAACATCCTCCACTTTGAAACGGAAACGCAACGCCTCCTGCAACGATTCGCCCACCCCTAGCGGCGGCAAGCGTAGCTCGCTGCTCCCCGACAGCAACGTAAGCACCCCCCGTGGTTCCATCTCAAGATAGAGGGGAAGCGATGATGGCATTGATATCGTGCTCACGTTGACCACATCCACCAATAGCTCCAGCTCCTCGCCTCGCACCAAGCCCCCTGACTGGGTTTCCTCTCCCCTCTTCATATACGGATAGGCTACCAGCTGCGCATTCTGCCGCGGCGCCACTCGCACTTCCCTCGCCCACTCCATCCTGCTGTTGGCATGCACAATGGAGAGCTGCACCCGATCCCCCTCCTGCACATCCAGGCCTGTAAACGCTACCCGTCCCCCGTGGGCCGTTACGCTCTGGTAGATTGGAGCAGCCCCATCTCGCATTCTGCAAAACGTAACCACGCTTCCCTCCTCTGCGCACGCAACCGGCAGCATCTGCATGCCCGCCATCATCAATCTCGGCAAGTTACTCTCCCCCCTCCGCACCCTTTGGCTACGGAACAGCACTGAGGGGTCCCCGAATAGATGCCACTCATCCGCGCTCAGCTCCACCCCCCACTCGCCGCCGTACGCCTCAATCATCTTTACCAAGCTGCTAGTGAAAATGTCACCTGTGGTCAGCATCGGTTGGCTGGGCATCCCCTGCTTAAGCAAAAGTCGATTCATCTCTTCCTGCGCTAGCATCGGCGGTTCCCACACAATCTCATCAGTAGCCCCCAAAAACGCTATCGCGCCGGTCGGTTCGTCCCCATCATGCGCCAGCAGCCACCCCTCTGCAAACGATGGCTGCGCACCTATTCGCAAGCCATTATCGCATGCCGCCGAAATAACCATTGGCCACATACCGCGGTTCTTTAGCCCCATGGCATCGGCTGTTGACATGCCCGACGTCCTCCAACCGCTCGACACCCCATGCCCAACGTAATTCACCACCCCCACCCCCTTGTTCACCGCCTCTACCACTTCCTCAACTTGCACCAGCGCCACACCTTCCACATCCGACAAATTCTTCACCTGCTGATATCCCCCATCCTGCAGCACGCCGCGCAAAGCCTCCACGTGCTGCGCATCGGTTCTACCACTATACCCGAGATCCTTCTCCCCCGAAGCAACCCCAAGAGCCCTAACCAACCAATCGCTACTTTCAAACTCCCCCCGCTCGTAGCGCATCGTCTTCTCTAGCATCAGGCGGAGGTCCTCCACCGACTCGGCTGGCAACCGCCCGAACGACACCTGCTTTGCCCCGTAGCGAGGCGAAACGGGCGAGTAGAGCCAATCGCTCACCGTGGTACGCTTTATGCCTAAAAGCCGCTTGGAGGGCACCTTTCGGAAACTCCCCACGAACAGCACGTACCGTAAATCGTCCGGATGCTCCTCATACACCTTTTTCACGTACTGACGTACCGCCGCGGTATCCCGCAGCTCGCCCCTTCCGTTCGCATCGAAGCTAACCGCCTCCACGGAAAGCCCAGTCATCCGCTTGAAATGGAGAAAATCGGTTAATGCCTCCTCAAACTCCTTGGCGTAAATCACGAGCAGCCGTCCACGCCCCTCCTCGCCCCCGCGCCGTCCGTTTGCTGCGCCTCCCCGCGCTTGCCATTCCCCCCATCCACGAACAGATTTAAGCCCCGCTGATGGCAACAGCACCTCAACCTGCACCCTGCGTGCCAGCAGCACCTTGCCTCGCTTTGCGCTGTACCTAAAGGGGTATACCAAAAGGCGCAGCTCCCCCGCACTCCCCGCTACAGCCCGCAGCGCCGAAACCTCCCGCGGCCATACTGCCGTGTCGCGATACGCAGCCCCTTCCACCCGTGGAGCCCGCGCCTCGACCGACCCCGCCACCACAGACCCGCACGACGGCAAGGGAGGAGCTACAGAAAGCTCCTCGTAGTTTGCATCTAGCACCCGCACCGCCGCCCCCGCGTACGGCACTGGCAGCACCTTCGCCACGAACGGCAGCGCAGGGCTTCCCTTTTCTAGAATATTCGGCGCACCCACCACGTGGAACGCCGCCCAAACCTTCCCACCTACACCCTGGATGGAGCGTACGCTGTAATCATTAATTTCAATCGTAACCAGCAAACGATTAGCGGAAAGAGCGTCCACGTGGCACTCATAGGGCTCCGCCGCCTCGATGCGCAGCACGCCCCAAAGCATCGCAAGTGCTGCGCACAGCACCCACCTCCGCAGCACCACCCATTTCGCAAGCCCTCTCGTTCGCATCTCCTTCCTCCTCTCCCGCTCTGCTTTAAGCCGAGCGCAACCTGCTAGTGCGCGCCGGCTAACCCCTCTATCGCCACCACCGGCTGCAACCCCGCCGCACGCCGCGCCGGCAGCAGCCCCGACACCAACCCCACGGCAATCGCTATGCCGCACCCCAAGACACCATGCCACCACCGCATCGCCACATCAAACTGCGCAAATGTTGAAACACCTTTGGCCACTAGCCATAGAACCACCAGCGCAACGACACCCCCTAGCAGCGACAGCAGCATCGCCTCTATGAGAAATTGAAACAGCACAAACCCCGAACGCGCCCCTAGCGCTTTCTGAATGCCTATGGCCTTTATGCGCTCCTGCACCGACACCAACATTATATTGGCAATACCGAAACCCCCAATCAGCACCGAGAACCCTCCCAGGAACACCGCGGCGATATTCAACGTTCCTATCTGATCGTCCATCATATTGGCCATGTCGCTCAGCCGATTCACAGCGAAATTATCCGGCTTCCCCGGTGCTATCCGTCGATTCCCGCGCATAATTCGCCGCACCTCCTCCACCAATGCATCTTCCGAGACCCCCTTGGCCGGCGCCACCGCCATGACATTATACAGCGAACGGCGCCCATATAGCTTCGCCAAGAATCCATACGGCAAGACCACCGCATCGTCTGCCGACTGCGTCAGCATCCGTGCCCCCTGCTCCGCCAGGACCCCCACCACGCGCGCACGGTAACCATCTATCCGTACCTCCTCCCCCACGGCATTCGCATCGCCAAAAAGCTGTTTTGCCACCTTAACGCCTAGCACGCAGATATTTCCATCGCCCGAGAGCTCTCGGAATGACAGGGTGCGCCCCTGCGCCACCGTCAAGTCAACCAGCAAATCCGCATTCGGTAGCGCCCCGCATACCGTGACACCCTCCATGGTGTTCCGCTCGTGTTTCACCACCCCACCGTTCCGCTGCCCCACCATGCTCACCTTGCCAACACCCGCCCCCATTTGGAGCAACGCTCGGTAGTCATCGTAGTCTGGCCCCTTATTCTTTCTGATTTGCCACCACTCCCCCTCGAATACCCATGGCCACTTATCAATGTAGATGCTTTTGGAATCCAGCTGCTCAAACTCTTTCATGAGAGAGGCTTTGAGGGAATACACCGTCACCAGGATTGCCATTATGGTGAAAACGCCCACCGACACCCCCAGCAACGATAGGAAGGTCCGCAGCCGATTCACACGCATGTAGTGGAGCGTAAACGAGACCCCCTCCCGCACCGTTGCGCCCAGCACCCGCACGCGGCGCATCGCTCCGCTCCAGCTAAATCGCCTACGAACCAAGCCTCCCTCCATCGGGGTCTCTCCTTTTCTCAAGCTGTACGTCCCGCTCGCGCTCCCGCTACGCCGCGCCCCTCCTATAGCCTCTGCTGCGCCATTGCCTCCACTTCCCGCACGGATACCGGGATACGACCATTCCCCTGGGCGTCAGCTCCTAAGATGCGACACCCCTTCTCCCCTATTACTATGCAATCCTCCAAACGAATACCTCCGAAGTCCAAGAACTCCTCCAGCTTCTCAAAGTTAATGAAATTGGCGTTGATTTTCTCCCGCTTCCACTTGGCTATCAGCTCCGGGATGAAGTAGATTCCCGGCTCCACGCTAACGCAGAACCCCTCCTTTAGCCTACGCCCAAAGCGCAGCGACGCTGTGCCGAACTGATCCTGCCGCTGCACCTCGCTGTCGTACCCCACGTTGTCCTCCCCCAGGCCCTCCATGTCGTGCGCATCCATCCCGATCATGTGGCCTAGCCCATGGGGCAAGAACAACGCGTGCGCGCCGTTCATCACCGACTCGTCCACATCTCCCTGCATCACCCCCACATCCTGCAAGCCCTCCGTAAGCACCTTGCACACCGCCTTATGGACATCAATGTACTTCACCTCTGGGCCAGCAAGCGCAATGCCCGTCTCCAGGCAGCGCAGCACTATCTCGTATATATCCTGCTGCTTGCGGGTAAACTTCCCCCCGATCGGGGTCACCCGCGTGTTGTCGGAAGCGTAGTAGCTCATCGTTTCCGCGCCGCAATCCACGAGCATCAACCGCCCCTCCTGCAGAATCCCATCATGCTTCTCGTTGTGCAACGTTTGCCCATTCATCGACAGGATGGTGGAAAATGAGGTGATACGCCCATAGCTACGCGCAATGCCATCAAGAATCCCCGCGATTTCCTGCTCCTTCTTGCCCGCTTCCGCCATGCGCATTGCCGTTATGTGCATTCTGTAGCCTATGCCGTTGGCCGCATCAAGCTCTGCGATCTCCTCAGGCGCCTTCACGGACCGCTGCTCTATCACGGCGCTCACCAGCTCCTTCGATACGTATAGGCGCAGAGCCGCCGGGGTGATGCCCAGCCATTCGCACAATTCAAGGGTCTGGTCCCCACGATAGGTAGGGAGGAAATGCACTTTACGCCCCGCGCAGAGCGCGCTTGACACCTCCCGCACCACCTCTTTGCGGGGGCGCACCGTGGGCACCCCCACCGCCTCGGCCTGTTCCGCGATGCTCGTCTGCGGCCCCATCCATATGATATCATCCATCGTATAATCGTTCGCGTAGATGGTATCTCTGCCACCCTCCAAATCTATAACCCCCACCAGATTCGGCAGGTCTAATCCGAAGTAGTAAGCAAAATTGCTATCCTGCCGAAATGGATACGTATTACTCGGGTAGTTCATCGGGGCGTAGTCATTCCCAAGGAATACAATTATGCCACTCTTTATCTTTTTACGAAGCGCGCTGCGCCGATCGCGATACACCTGTTCTGCAAACATGTCAAAATCTTTCTTTACGTTCATGGTGCCTCTCCCCCTCAAAAAACCTTACCTCTCCAGTTGCGAAGGTAACGAAAAAAGTTATATCAAGGCCTATGCAACCCGAAAATCGTACCTATAACTATCTATAGCGCACTATATATCAGCGCATTATAAGAGTAAAAAACCGATTGCTTACCATATAAGTGTGGTTTAATCTCCCCGCGCCTGGCGAAGGTTGCAAACTCCGCACTTCCTACAGAATGGATTCCTCCCCAGCTGGGTTCTACCTCCTTCGCATCAAATTCGCATCAAATTCGGATTTCTCCGGAGAAATCCGAATTTGATGCGAAGGGGGGCCATGTTTGGAGGCTAGCAGTAATGGGATTGGTACACAATTGGCAGCGGCAGAGAACCAACCATCCTATTCAAACCATTCTACGTTTACCAAATACTCACCAAGCGGAACACATCGGCATGCTTGTTTCTCCGAAAAGCACAACAAAAAGTCGTCTCTTTTCGTTCTACAGTGTTGTATACAGAAGTAAATTTGATTTTCTACCATGCACAAGCGCATTCTTTTGGCCATCCTATTCCTCCCGATTTTTGCTGTCTCCGCATGGGCTGACGAGGGCATGTGGCTCCTGCCTTCCATTGACAGCACGCTAGCCCAGCGGCTAAACAGGCTTGGATGTACGCGGGTGTCGGACCTAAACAACTTTGGTAACCATTCCATGGCGAGAGCCGTGGTAAAGCTCGGCTCGGGGTGCACGGGGAGCATCATCGGTAGAAACGGCGTTGTCCTCACCAACTACCACTGCGTGAGCGATGCGCTCCAACAGCATAGCAACGCCGAGCACAACCTCATTGCCAACGGCTTCTACGCCGAATCGCTGGCCAACGAACTCCCCATTGAGGGCATGACCGTAGCCATAACCACGGGCATGTACGACATCACAAAGGCTGTACGAAACGGCGTTGCGCCAGCTACGCCGCTCTCCGAAGCGCAACCGCAGATTGCGAAGAATATTGCTGCCATCCTCGACACGGCCTCCCGCCACGAGGGGGTTGAAGCCCACATCGCACCCCAATTCGCCGAAAACCGTTACATACTAATCACTCAGAAAGTCTTTCGCGACGTTCGCCTGATTCTCGTTCCCCCCGCAAGCATTGGCAAATTCGGTGGGGATGCCGACAATTGGCAATACCCGCGACACACCAGCGACTTCGCCCTGCTGCGCATCTACAGCAATGCCAGCAACGAACCCGCCGACTTCTCACAGCAAAACAAGCCCTACAGGGCAGAAACCATACTATCCATCTCCCAGGATGGTTACCAAGAAAACAATCTTTCCATCGTCATGGGCTACCCCGCCGTAACCCAACGCTACGCAACCCCAGAGGAAATCGAATACAACCGTAGCTACGTCTACAGGGCGCAACTGGACGTATGGCAACGCCTCGTCCCCATTTGGGACTCCCTCTCCGCCAAAGACCCTAACTACGCCGCAACCATCCTCCCCAAGCGGGAAATCGTGGCCAACTACCTGAAATACTACCAAATGCAAAACGAAGCCATCGACTCCTACCACCTCTTGGAGCAGCGGGGTAACGAATCCACCGACTTCGGGGCGTGGTACGCCCAAACGCCGGAGCGGAAGGAAAAATATTTCGGCGCGCTCTCCGACATCGGGAGTGGTATTCGTGCGGCAAGCCAACCACGCTACCATTTTGTACTCCTGCTCGAAGCCCTGCGGCTAGGTATGCCGCTTGCCTCCACGGCTTCACAATTTGCTGCGCTCGCCGATGCGCTTAGCGCCAAGGACAAAACGGCCGCGGAGGCCCTCAGAACGCAGTTCAAGGAGCAGTATTTATCCTCCTCCCGCAGCGAAATGGACATCAGTAACGATAGGCTCTCCACCTCCGCCATGCTCAGCCTCCTTACGGAAAAGCTACCGCTGGAGGATAGACCCGCCGCCATAAAGGGCCTCAATTCCCAAGCCGACATCAACGCTTTCCTTGACAATGCTTACGCCAAAAGCCTTTTTGCATCTAGGGAAAAAGTTGAAAACTTCTTGGACAACCCCAGCCTAAAAAAGCTAAAACGCGACCCTCTCTACCTACTCGCCACCTCTATTACGGAAAAGCTTAACGAGCTCCGGCGCAGCCTTGACCCCGCCGCGAAACGCATTGAAGAGGGGCGGCATCGCTACATGGCAGGCCTTCTGGAGCAGTACGCCGACTCCGCCCTCTACCCCGATGCCGATGGGTCGCTACGCCTCTCCTACGGCCACGTGAAAAGCGTTTCCCCCGCCGATGGCATACGCATCGGCCATTTCACCACGGTGGCCGGCATGGCCGAAAAGGCAAAAACTGGCAAGCCGGAGTACAAAATGGATGCACAGCTTCGGCAGCTGCAGGAGAACGGTGCATTTTCAGGCTTTCAGCTTGAAAACGGACAGATGCCGCTTAACTTCATCACCACCAACGACATTATTGGGGGAAACTCCGGCAGCCCTGTCATGAACAAAGACGGCGAACTCATAGGCCTCGCCTTTGATTGCAATAGCGAGGGGGCTATCGGGCAGTACCAATTCAATGCGGACAGGGCTCGCTGCATCTGCGTGGACATCCGTTTTATGCTTCTCTACACAAAAATTCAACGGAACACGCGGGTCTTCGAAGAGCTTTCCATCTTTAGGAAGCGCATGGGCAACCGGTAAAATCAATGCAATAGAACCGAGAGGCTATAGCTCAGTGGCCGCATACGCCTATTAGGACGCATGCAGCCCCTGATGTTTCCGCCCATTTGTACAGCAGAACCCTCCTCTAGGCAAAAATCCCCCCTCGGCAACTGCCTCTTTCTAGGCGGATATAGCTACCTTCGCGCCACGATATAATGAAGGGGGTACAACATGCTTCAATACGCATTGCAGGAAGCGGCATGGGCTATCGATGCCCAAATCTATGGCGTTGTGGATGGGTCTATACACGAAATCTCCATCGATAGCCGCACCATCGGCAATGGCCGCGGCGTACTTTTCTTTGCCCTACAAGGGCCACGGCACAACGGGCACGACTACGTGGAACAGCTGTACAGGAAGAAGGGGGTGCGATGCTTCGTCATCTCGGAAATCAGAGCGGAGTTCCACGACCTCCCCAATGCCACCTTCCTTGAGGTAAGCGACACGCTCCAGGCGCTCCAGCAATTCGCTGGATACCATCGGCAACGGTTTGACATCCCTGTGGTTGCGGTTACCGGGAGCAATGGTAAAACGATTGTCAAGGAGTGGCTACACGATGCGCTAGCCCCCTACAAGCGGGTGCACCACAGCCCAAAGAGCTTCAACTCGCAGGTGGGCGTGGCCCTCTCCCTCCTCGGCCTCATGCCCGAGTACGAAATGGGTATCTACGAGGCCGGCATAAGCCTACCGGGTGAAATGGCGAAGCTACAGGCCATGATACGCCCCACCATCGGCATCTTCACGAACCTAGGGCATGCGCACCAGGAGGGTTTTAGCAGCATGGAGGAGAAGTGCCGAGAGAAGCTAACCCTTTTCAAGGGGTGCGCAAAGCTGCTGCTCTGCCGCGACCAAGAGATGGTGTACAGCGAGGCGGAGAGGATGCTCGCCCCGCTCGGCGTACAGCTCGTTACGTGGTCACGGCGCGACACAGATGCTGACCTCTCCGTAACGATTGGCAACAGCGGGGACAACTCGCTGCACTACACTCCTTTCTCCGCCTCTTACCACGGAGCAAACTTCACCGGCGAACTGCCAGGCCGCGATGGCGCATCCATTGAAAATGCGCTCCACACCCTCTTGGCACTCCTCGAGCTGGGGCTAACACCAGAGCAGGCTACCGCTAGCCTCGCGCACCTGCAGCCGCTCGCCATGCGGCTAGAGCGACGGGTGGGAGCCAACGGCCTCGCGCTCATTAACGATAGCTACAGCAACGACATTGAGTCGCTTACCGTAGCGCTTGATTTCCTATCGCAGAATGCGGGTGCCTTCGAAAAGGCCCTCATCCTCTCCGACATTGAGCAGAGCGGCCTCCCCGCCGACACGCTCTATAGCCTAGTGGCCAGCAAGGTGCAGCAGCATGCCATCAACCGTTTCATCGGCGTTGGCCCTGAGCTAACCGCCCATGGGGAGCTTTTCCCGCAGGGCGAATTCTACCCTGACACCGATGCGCTCCTAGCGCAATATAGCCACACTAGCTTTGGCGATTACGCTACACTCGTAAAGGGTGCTAGGAATTATGGCTTTGAGAGGGTATGCAAAGCGCTTGAGATGCGCCGCCACCGCACCGTTATGGAAATTGACTTGGGCGCACTTACGAACAACCTTAACTATTTCCGCTCACTGCTACCAGCCGATACAAAACTTCTCGTCCTGGTTAAAGCGTGGGCCTACGGATGCGGCATGGTAGAAGTTGCGCAGTTCCTTGAGTACCATAAGGTTGACTATCTCGGTGTCGCCTTCGCCGATGAGGGGGTTACGCTCCGCGCTGCCGGCATATCCACCCCGATACTTGTGCTTAACCCCGAATCCGAATCCTACACCCTGCTAATCGCCAACCACCTTGAGCCAGAGATTTTCTCCATGGCTGCGGCGGAAGAATTTGCCAAGGTTGCTGCCAACGCCAACCGCACCGACTACCCCATCCACATCAAGTTTGACACCGGCATGCACCGAGTTGGGTTCAACCCGCAGCAGATTGACGAACTCGCCGCGCTCCTCGCGAACTCCCCAGCCCTCCACGTCGCGAGCGTCATGACACACCTCTGCGTGGCTGACGACCCCGGTGAAGATGCATTCACCAACGACCAGCTTGAACTTTTCGACCGCATGGCCGACACGCTGGAGAGACATCTAGGCTACCACCCGCTACGCCACGCCCTCAACTCGGCCGGCATTGAGCGCTTCACAGCCCATACCCACGACATGGTTCGTCTGGGCATTGGGCTTCACGGCTTCTCCGCCGCGGGCGCCAAAGAGCTACGCCCTGTGGCCAGCCTCCATTCATTCGTTGCCCAGCTGAGGCAGCTTAACGTTGGCGACACCGTTGGCTACGGCCGCCGCGGGGTTATTACACGGCCTTCACTCATCGCTACCATCCCCATTGGCTACGCCGATGGCTACGCGCGGCGCCACGGGCGAGGGGTGGGGAAAGTGGCTATAAATGGCGTTCTATGCCCCACCATCGGCAATATCTGCATGGACACTTGTATGGTTGATGCCACGGGGGTAGAGGTCCACGAAGGGGATAAGGTCACAATCTTCGGCGCAGCACCAACGCTCCTAGAGGTTTCCCAATGGCTCGACACCATCCCCTACGAGGTGCTCAGCACCATATCCCGCCGCATTCCAAGGGTCTACATTGAGAGCTGACGGCCTCAACTACACAAATGCGGGGGAGCAATGCGCATTGCTCCCCCGCATTTGTGTTCTAATACCCACTAATTAAACCGTTCAAGAAGTTCCTTCAAACGGTCGGAAAGGGTTATCAACTTTTCAGAATACTCCAGCATCTCCTGCGCGGCATGGTCATTCGCCATACTGATTTCCTTCAGCCTATCCGATGAAGTACGTATCAGGTCGGCATCTACCTGCTGCCGTATATTCGCTAGCGCGATCGCCTCGGCATGGTCTGACGTACTCGCTATCTGCTTCGCAAGGCCGCTCATGGTGCCCCGGAGGTCCTCCACAATGCTCAAGCTTGACTCCGTGAGCGTTACGATCTCGTTCGCAGCCTCATTTGAATGCTCCGCCAACTTTCGCACCTCCGTTGCCACCACGCTGAAACCTCGCCCATGCTCCCCCGCACGGGCCGCCTCTACGGCAGCATTAAGGGCGAGAATGTTGGTTTGGTTGGCTATGTCGTTGACCACCTTGATTTTGTCATAGACCCTGCGCATCTCCTCCGAAGCCAATACAGACTTCTGATCGCTCTGCTCAAACGACTCAACCGCCTGCCCGACCACCATCTTAGACTCTTGCGCCGACTGATTGCTCAAATCAATTGACTCCGCCACCCGATGCACCGCATTGTGCACCTCCTCTGAGGCCGACACTAGCTCTTCCGATGCGCTACGCAGGTTCTGGGCATTGGTATCCAGCTGCTCTCCCGCCTGGCTCACATCGAGCGATGCTTCCCGTATACCCATAAAAATCGTATGCAGCTCCGCCGACATACTGCTCATTGAATGCGCTAGCTCCGACAGCTCGTCCGACTGCCCATCTTCTAGCTTCCCTTCAAAGTCCCCTGCACTCACCCGCTTAGCAAACGCAGCGCTCCTACGTATTCGGCGTGTCAACCGTGATGTGAACACTGAGGTTATCACCGTTATCAGCACAAAGCCAAATACGCTCATCACCAGCATGACAAGCAATACGCGGTTGGAATGCCCAAGTAAATCCCCTATTGGAACCGTTACGCATAGCGTCCAGGGCGTGCTGGCATGATCAATTTCCAATGGGTAAAAGAACGAAGAGATGGGTTTATTTGTAATTTCAGATACCGTTTCAACGACAAAAGCCTTATGCTTGCTAATCATTGAATAGATTTGTGGACCTGTATATTCGCCGAGCTGATCATCCTTCACATTGATGCCAATGTATTTCTTGTCGGGATGGGCCACAATGACTCCCCCATTCGATATTAAAACCGCGTAGCTATTGGGGGTGGGATGCAAATCCAGCATGCGCTGGCTAATGTTCTCCAGCGAAATATCCACAGAGACAGTCCCCACCAAGTCGTCACCCCTAAAGACTGGGGCGCCTAGCGTTGTCATATGTACGGGATCATCACTATACAGCGATTTATCAAAATACGGCTCCAATATCACGTTGAGCGTCTTGTCTTCAAAGAAGAACTGCCAATGCTTCGGCAAAGTCCTCATGGATGCCGTATCGCGCTTCGCTTTTATCGCTCCGTCCACCCGGTAATTCGACAGGCGCAAACGTCCCGTATCTTGGGCAAAGAACTTTGATAAGTCCCACTGCGACCATAGCACCTGCAGCTGCGGTTGCGAACGAAAAACGGCCGCCGACATTCGTTCGTACTCCGCTGTAGGCAGTACGTCTCTATCCCTAATCAAACCGGAAAAGGCTTCTGCCATCGTGCTCGCTATGGTTAGCTCTTTATTAAGCTGATTCTGAAAATTATCCGCGGTTTGCTCCGCTAGCATTTTAATTTGTTTCTTGGACTGCTCCAAGTCATGCCTTCGCACTATGTAAAAGATGGCCGTCATGATCGCTGCGTAGATGAACAGCGCGGTGCCGACCTCCATTATGTACATTTTTGCCCTCAGCTTCATCTCAATAAAACGTTTCTATGCCCCATTACATAGCAGCAACACTACTATAACCTTATGTCTAATCAAAAATACCTCTTCTTCCCCTTTGCAAAGATACTATTTTACCGCCACAGCTCCAACCCGCTTGTACGTAATTGATTGAATTTTTGTTCTTCTGGCGGAGAATGCTAAGAGTGCAAGAAGAGACAGCACTTCTCACGCTTGCCTGCACTTTGGCACATCATAGAAGGCTTTACAAGAGGACAAACCGCCATGCGCTACGACCGCATTACGCAGACGAATCAATACACAGCCCCCCTTACCAAGAGGATCAGTAGTCTAGATAGGGTTAGACCCATCACACAATCGCTACCCGCCGCGGTCTACTAGTTAAAACGTTCTAGAAGCCCCTTCAGGCGATCCGACAGCGTAATCAGTTTCTCTGAGTAGCTCAGCATATCTTGCGCCGCGCGGTCATTCTCCTCGCTAATTTCCTTGAGCCTATCCGACGATGTACGTATGAGATCCGCATCTACCTGTTGACGTATATTGGCCAACGCTATCGCCTCGGCATGGTCTGACGTGCTCGCTATCTGCCTCGCGAGCCCGCTCATCGTGCCTCGGAGCTCCTCCACAATGTTCAGACTTGACTCCGTGAGCGCCACAATTTCGTTTGCCGCCGCATTTGAGTGTTCCGCCAGCTTTCGCACCTCCGCCGCTACCACGCTAAAACCCCGCCCATGCTCCCCCGCACGCGCCGCCTCAACGGCTGCATTTAGAGCCAAAATATTGGTTTGGCTAGCAATTTCGTTCACCACCCTTATCTTATCGTACACCCGGCGCATCTCCTCAGCCGCCAACACCGATTTTTCATCACTCTGCCGAAACGAGTCCACCGCCTGGCTCACCACGACCTTGGACTCTTGCGCCGACTGATTGCTCAAATCAATCGACTCTGCCACGCGATGCACAGCGTTATGTACCTCTTCTGATGCCGACACCAACTCTACCGATGCGTCGCGTAAATTCTTCGCATTGACTTCCAGCTGCGCCCCTGCCTGATTCACATCAAGCGACGCTTCGCGAATCCCCCCAAAAATCGTATGCAACTCCTCTGACATGCTGCTCATCGAATGCGCCAACTCCGACAGCTCATCCTTCTGCGCATCCTCTAGCCGCCCCCCGAAGTCGCCCCTACTCACCCGCTTCGCAAATTCTGCGCTCCGGCGAATACGGCGCGTCAGTCGCGATGTGAACACCGATGATAATACCGTTATCAGCACAAACCCAAACAGGCTCATCACCAGCATCACCCGCAATACACGATTGGAATGCACTGTTAAGTCACTCTTCGGCACATTTACGCATAGCGTCCAGGGTGTGTCAGTATTGTCAACCTGCAATGGATTAAAAAAAGCCATCTCCTCTTTGCCCGTTATCTCCGATATGGTTTCAACCTTAAATGCCCGATGCTCAGCGAGCATGGAAAATATCTGTTCCCCAGTATACTCCCCCAGCCGATCATCTTTAACGTTAACCCCTATATATTTCTCATCGGGGTGCGCCACTATAATTCCACCGTTCGATATCAACGTGGCGTAGCTATTGGGTGTCGGTCGCAATTCTAGCACACGCTGGCTCATGTTCTCCAAGGATATATCCACTAACGCCACCCCCACTAAGTCGCTCTTTTTAAACACTGGGGCGCCCAGCGTAGTCATATGCACCGGCCTATCGCCAAATATCGTCTCATCAAAGTAAGGCTCGACGATTATATTAAGCGACTTGCGCGCATCATCGAAACAAAACTGATAGTATTTCGGGGTCTTGTAAAATAGCATCGTGTCTCGCTCCTGCGCTATTTTCCCATCCTGCCGATACTGCAATAGTCGCAACCGCCCCGTATCTCGCGCCGACACTTTTGACAAATCCCACTGGGACCAGAGCACCTGCAGCTGCGGTTGCGAACGAAAAACGGCCGCTTCCATCTTTACGAACTCCTGCGTGGGGATGGTATCTCTATCCGCTACCATCCCCTCATACGCCTCTGCCAGCGTACTCGCGATGGTTAGCTCTCTATTGAGCTGACTTTGAAAATTATCCGATGTTTGCTCAATAAGCAACCGTATCTGCTTCTCTGACTGCTCCAGGTCATGCTTACGCACTATGTAAAATATGGCCGCCATTATCGATGCGTAGATAAACAGCGCCGTGCCAATCTCCGTAAGGTATACTTTAGTCTTTAGCTTCATCTTTATACTTTTTCCATATCGTACTAGCAACGCAACTGAACTGTCACTAGCGCATAAAGTTATTTGCCATAGTGCAGTTCAATGTGAGTTTTACGTAACCCTTTTAGTTTTTGTTATGTTTGCCCTCATCCATGCCGCTAAAATGATACTTCAACGAGTCATCTAAGCCAATTAGAATCAATTCCCTAGACGCTATTTACGCAAAGACTTCAAACAGTCGTCCCTACACAATATAGTACACCACGGCACTGCATCCGCGCGCTAGCTAAGCAGCGCACAAAGCACAGCCAGCACATACGCCCATGCAAAATGCCCCCAAATAATAATGTGACCGCTGCTACAAACATCAGCAAAACCCTTACGCACCGCGGAGTGCAGATACCATCCTACACTTAACAACCAACATCCGCTCTTACCCATCTTGCATAGGAGTATCCCTATCCGGATCCAGATAGCCTGCGATAGGACAACGCATCTTCAAAACAAACGCCTTCTTGGCAAAAGGGTACGGTCAAACACAGATAAAATTTTCGGGTGAGTAAATTCAAAATGTCAATAAAAAGGGCGGCTGTCCAAATTGGACAGCCGCCCTTAGTAAACTAAAAGAAAGAATCTTCTTAGTCGTTTAGCCCATAACGTGCAAAGCTCGTCACCTTCAAGTCCTTATCAAACTTGGCTATGTACTGCTCCACGCTGATTTTACCCTCCTGCACAAACTCCTGCGCCATCAGCGTACTCTCCTTGTAGAACTTCTGCAAACGCCCCTCAGCAATCTTATCAAGCAACTGCTCCGGCTTGCCCTCGTTACGCGCCTGCTCACGCCCCACCTCAAACTCGCGGTCACGAATCTCCTTGGGTACGCTATTCGCATCGACCGCCACTGGGTTCATCCCCGCAATCTGCATTGCGATCTCAAACCCTAACGTGTCATTGGGTAGCTCTTTCGAGAACCCGACAATCGCAGCCAACTTATTCCCTGGATGGATGTAAAACGCCACGCTGGGAGCCTCCACCACAGCAAAAAAGCTCAACTCCATCTTCTCCCCAGTGACCCCCGAGAAATTCGTCACTTCTTCTTCCGCCGTGTGGCCTTCAAGCTTCATCTGCTTCAACCCCTCTAAATCCTTTATCCCCACGCGCACCGCAGCGTCCAAAATCTTTTTTGCTAGCCCGATAAAGTCTGCGTTTTTAGCCACAAAATCCGTCTCGCAATTGAGCACTAGCATCGCTACCCTTCCGCACTTGTCACACTTCTCAGCCAACACCACCCCCTCAGATGCCTCACGGTCTGCGCGCTTGTTCGCTATCGCCTTGCCTCGTTCACGGATAAGCTCTATCGCCTTATCCATGTCGCCATTCGCCTCCTCTATTGCCTTCTTGCAGTCCATCATTCCCGCGCCCGTAAGCTCACGTAGACGCTTAATGTCTGCCAAACTCGCTCCTGCCATATCGCTCCTTTTTCCAATTACGACAGAGCCCTAAGGCTCTGTCAATATTTCACAAATCTCTTTGCTCTCCCTACTGCTCGTCATCGTCCTCTACCAGCTCAGACGCCACCTTCGGCGACTCCTGCTCCTCGGCATCATCGTCAGCCCCCTCATTGTCGGCATCAGCTGCCGCATTGGCCTTCTCCATCTTACGCTCCATCAGCCCTTGCTTCACAGCACCTATCACCTCGCCCAAAATCAGCTCAATGGACTGCGTAGCATCATCATTGGATGGGATTACGTAATCTATTTCGCTTGGATCGCAGCATGTATCCACCATCGCAAACACGGGAATTCCCAACCGCTTCGCCTCTCGCACTGCGATGTACTCCTTCTGCACGTCAACCACAAAGAGCGCCGCGGGTAGCTTCGTCAAGTCGGCGATTGACCCTAGGTTCTTCTCTAGCTTCGCCCGCTGGCGGGTAATTTGCAACCGTTCCCTCTTTGATAGATTCTCAAACGTGCCATCGGTCATCATCTTATCAATGTTCGACATCTTCTTGACCGCCTTGCGTATCGTTGGGAAGTTCGTTAGCATACCGCCCGGCCAGCGCTCAATCACATAGGGCATATTCGTGTCCTTCACGAGGTTTGCAACCACGTCCTTGGCCTGCTTCTTTGTGGCCACGAATAGAATCTTACGACCCTGACGGGCTATCTTTCGCAGAGCTTCGGTGGCTTCATCAAGCTTCACCATCGTCTTCTGCAAATCAATAATGTGAATCCCATTGCGCTCCATGAAGATATAGGGCGCCATTTTCGGATTCCACTTACGCGTGAGATGCCCGAAGTGCACCCCCGCCTCGAGCATCTGCTCGAATGTTACATTTGGCATAACCTGCTACTCTTTTTATGCATGGCAATCTGTAGGTAGCTCGTGTACCGAGATCCTACAGATTTTGACATCTCTGCCTGCCACTCCTGTTTACTCCTGAAAGAAAAACTATCGCTTGCTGAACTGGAAGCGCTTCCTTGCACCCGGACGCCCTGGCTTCTTGCGCTCCACCATACGCGAGTCGCGCGTCATGAACCCCTTCGCACGGAGTGCCGGCTTCAACGTCTCGTCATGCTTCACCAACGCACGCGCAATGCCCAAGCGAACCGCCTCAGCCTGGCCGCTAATGCCACCGCCCACAAGATTCACCTTAACGTCAAAGTTCTCGCTTAACTCCAGCTCCGTAAATGGCTGACGCACCACGTACTGCAGTGAAGGCAGTGGAAAGTACTCCTCTAGCTTCTTACCGTTTATGGTGATATTTCCATTGCCCGGCTTCAAATAGACACGCGCCACCGCCGTTTTGCGACGCCCTACTGCATTTTCTACCTGCATACCGCTCTCACTCCCTATTTGATTTCTAGTACTTTTGGCTGCTGCGCGGCATGGGGATGCTCACTGCCCGCATACACGTATACATTATGAAACAACTTGCGCCCCAAGCGTCCCTTGGGCAGCATCCCTACTATCGCATGCTCCACCACTCCACACGGATTCTTTCGCATCATATCCCGCGGCGAGGTCTCCCGCTTGCCGCCCGGCTGCCCCGTGTAGCGGTAGTACGTCTTGTCGGTAAACTTCTTACCGGTAAAACGAACCTTGTCCGCATTGATGATAATCACGTTGTCTCCGCAATCCACGTGCGGCGTGTAGCACGCCTTATGCTTGCCGCGAAGCACCAACGCCACTCGGCTAGCCAAACGACCGACAACCATGCCCGTCGCGTCTACCACGTACCATTCCTTTTTGACAGTCGCCGCATTCGCCGATACTGTCCTGTAACTCAATGTATCCACTTACAAACCCTCACCTAATTTGCTTAATCCCTTTCTGACATCACGTGAAACCACACTTCTGAATAATGAGCGGGGCAAAGGTACAACTTTTCTCTGAATTTACTAATCAAACCCAATTCTCTATGTACGTAACGCCTACGCCTTTCGCTTCGCCACCGCCGACATCCGTAAGAACTTCAGCTTCGTCTCAGAAACTAGTATCGCCATGAAGATTAAAACAAAGCCCACACCTAGCATTAGCGTTATTGCCTCGTTGTAGAACCACACTCCGAAAATGACGCAGAAAATTGACTCCGTGCCGAGGATGATGGCTGCGCTGTTGGGGTCTGTATACTTCTGCCCTAGATTCTGCAGGAGCAAGGCCAACGCCGTTGCCACTATGGCCAGGTAAAGCACCGCCTTCCAAACCACATCCCACTGCGCCACGGCTATCGCGTCTGGCTCTTGGATGGCCACCGTGATGCTTGAAAACATCCCCGCAAAAAGGAACTGCATAATGGTGATTAGCACGGGATCCTTCCCCCTGCTAAACTTTTCCACAGCCACTATATGCGCGGCGAAAAAGATGCCGCTTAGCAACGCCAAAAAGTCGGGCCATGAGAAACCAGCCACTGCCGCCGCATGCGCCCCATCGACTGGTTTCGCCTCGCCGAACGAAACGAACGCTATGCCCGTCACGCAAAGCACCGCGGCAATTATATTATACATGTCTGGCTTATGCCTGTCGACCGCCCAAAACAAGAACGGCACTATCACGCAGTACGCCGCCGAGAGGAACCCGCTACGCCCTGGATCTCCCTCAGCATCCGTAACGCCTAGGGTCTGCGCCGAATGCGCTAAAAACAGGCAAAAGCCTATAACCAACCCGCTCAGAAAGTATCCCTTAGTCAGCTTACGCATACGACCGAGAAACACTAGCGACAGTACCACGAAGGCTATCAAGAACCTACAGGCTATCAGTAGATTCGGCGCTATCGTTCCCGTTGTACTCTTAGCCACAACCAACGTGCTTCCCCATATTATCGCCACCACCAGTAGCGACAGACGCGCCAACAACCGCGTACGCCCCTCACTTCTCATACTTCTTACACCCCTACTTTATTTTACGTTATTCCGACAAAAAACCGCACAAAGTTAGCACTATTTTTCCACTATAAGAGCGCGTTGCATTGTTTTACGTTTGTACTTACGGACTTTCGGCATCAAGGCGCTAGCCTCTGCTAGCCCACCCTACTCGTCGTACAACGTTGCCATCGGCAACGCCTGCTCCGCGGATACCACCTTCACCCCGAAGAAATAGGCTTGCAGAATCTGCGCTGCGCTATACCCTTTCTGCGCCTTGGCCATTGCGCCGCGCTGGCACATCCCTATGCCGTGCCCATAGCCGCGCCCCTGGAGATACACCTTATCGCCCAGCACCTCAACATCAAACCATGCGGAACGTAGGTTGAAATATTCTCGCAGGTCTCGAAACGGTACGCCCCGTCCGCCGGGCAGGGCATAGATGGCCTCTCGGCGCGTGGAACGGTAGGCCATCTGCTCGGCTGTCAATTGGTACGCCGCAATCCCTTTAGACGATAGGAGTCGCCGCCACTCCTTCAACGGAACAACGGTCCTCCACCTTGACCCATTTGCCCCTGCACAATCGGGGTCCTTTACGCTTCTGAGGTAGCTCTGCGGCGTTAGCCACACCTGCTCCGCCGATGCCGTTTGCCCCCCGCAGTTGGCATGGAACACGCTCGCTATCAATCGCCCATCCCCGTCCACCACCACCTGCCCCCTCGTCGCGAGCGTTGCCTCACGAATCGTCTCGTTACCCCACGCCGACTGCTTGTACGCCTGGCAATGCACCTGGTCACATAGGTTAAACCCCTCGTTGATATGCCGCCCGCGGTGCGCGAGCAGGTAGGTACGCACCAAGAGCGCTTGCGCTTTGTAGAGTTCCGCCCCCTGCCCGCTTCCCACCTCTGCCAGCACCACGCTCGCCACGTAGCACTCCTGGTCCACCAAGTTCACGCACATCACCCGTTGAAAATCCACCGTCAGGCTCAGATTGCCGTCAAGGATGCGCCTGTCTGCCCCCCCCTCCCCAGCCTCTACGATCAACTGCGTAGCCACCGCACCGTTGATCACAGCCACGTGCCGATAGCCCCCCAGCGGCTGCCCATTTACCCGAACGGCAAGGAGATTCCCATCACGCCGCGCATCCAAGCTCTGCCCCGATGGCAGCGGGCGTACCTTCCCATCAAGCAAAACCCGATACCCCTTGCTCACAGGGTATATTGTTACCGACTGCAAATTAACATTGTCATACAGCCCGATGGCCACGCGTTGCCCAAGAGCCACACGTCCGCAAAAGCACACCGACACCCCAAACAGGACAATCGTAAAGAGTCCCCGTTTCACCGTCCTTTGCCACACACCGCCCTGCATCGTGCTACTTCCCTTTGCCCTCCCTCAACAGCGCCACCATGCGTTTAGCCAAACGATCAGCCACGCCCGGCTCTCCCAGCATGCCACGCAACTCTGCGTAATCCGACTGTTGCTTCGCGTGTCGCACCCCATTCGGCAGTACATTTCGGAGTTCCCGCTCCAATGCGTTAACCGTATACTTTCCCTGCTTCAGCTCCCGCACGCACTCCCGCCCAAGCACTAGATTCACAAGACTAATCCACTGCACACGCACCACCATCCACCCTATAATCATCGTGGGCCATGCCCCACGATACACCACCACTTCGGGCGTACCCATCAATGCCGCCTCTAGCGTTGCCGTACCCGATGTCACCGCTGCGCCCGCTGCAATGCCCAGGACAGCCCGCGTCGCGCCGCGTACTATCGTCACCCCAGCCCCAGCGGGAATGTACCGTTCGAGCGTGACATCGTCTATGCTGTCCGCAGCGCACAGCACGAAACGATATTCAGGAAACCGCTCAACCACCTTTACCATGCGCGGCAGGTTGTACCGGATTTCCATTTTTCGACTTCCAGGGAGCAACGCGATAATAGGCCTGGGGTCATCTTCTTGCACCCTTTTCGCCACGGTTGCATCGTTTTCCCGCCCCTCTTCAATCGTGTCAACGGACGGATTTCCCACGTAGTGCGGGCGTAATCCATGCCCTTGAAAGTATGGGACTTCAAAAGGGAATATCACAAAAATCTCATCGGTGTACCGTTTCAAACGCTTCACCCGTCCCTCGTTCCACGCCCACACCTTGGGTACTATGTAGTAAAAAACCTTAACGCCCCTAGCCTTAGCCATTTTGGCTATGCGCAGGTTAAACCCTCCGAAATCCACCAGGATTAGCACATCGGGGCCAAACGCCTCTATCGCCGCCATCGTCTCCTTAAATCGACGAGCGATGGTTCGCAGGTGCGCTAGCACCTCGAAGAAACCCATGATAGCAAGGTCACGATAGTGCGTTACCATCCCCTCGGCCTCGCCCCGCATGGCATCTCCCCCGTAGTAGCGAAACGCTGCCTTCGCATCCTCTTGCTTCAGCGCACGCATAAGCCGCGCTGCATGCATGTCCCCAGAAGGATCCCCCGCTATCAAAAAGTACTTCATCTCTACCTCCTCTCGTAGCCAACGAAACGACCGCTACGGAACGTCTCTCAACGGTCTACCTCGCTACAATCAATATAAAGATGAGCAGCGCATACAGTATCGTCATACCGAGCAGCCCCCGCCCTAAATAGTAACGTTCGCTGCGCAGCGCAAAGTAGAACAGCACCCCATTGGCGAGGGTGCTAAGGCTTATCAACCTCGGCAGCACGTTGGGAAAACGTAGGTACGCAACAAAGCTCTCCGGCCCCTTCTGTACATAGTACAGAAGGAGAATCACGCCAAACACCACCATCGGAAGAAACAACCCCACCAAGAAGCCCACCCTCAAAGAATCATACTTCTTCGGCTTTTCAAATCCTATTGCCATGATTTCAAATCGTTTAGCGTCTTACTATCTGTCCATTCCACCGTCAGCGGCGCAATTGAAATATACCCAGCCCTTAGCACGGCCAATTCGCTATCCTCTGCTGTCGGCTCTAAATCGAGCATACTCCCTGCCAACCAGTAGTAGTCCCGCCCCGAAGCATCCTGCCTCTGCTCAAACTCCGACTCCCACTGCGTTTTTGATTGCCTACACACCCTAAAGCCCTTAGGCGACACCCTGGGAAAATTAACGTTCAAGGTGCAGCCCTCCTTGAGGTCTCGTAGTGCCAAACTGATAATCTTCTCGCAGTAGGGCAGGTATGGTAGGAGCGATGCGCTCCGATTACCCAGCGTATGCGAGAACGCCACGGCTCTGCACCCCGATATGGCCGCCGTCAGCGCGGCGCCCACCGTGCCGCTATGCATGGCGTGCGACGCAGCATTTATGCCATGGTTAATCCCCGACAGAACCAAATCGGGCTTACGCTCCCCTAGGTGGTACAGCCCGAACTTAACGCAGTCAACCGGCGTTCCCGAAAGCGTATACTGCAACCCAAACCGCGCATTGGGCACTGCCTTGAAGCGCACAGGCACCGTACCTGTCAGTGCCATCGACTTTCCTGACTGCTCCTGCTCCGGCGCCACCACCACCACCTCCCCGATGCCGCTCGCCACCTCGGCTAGCGCCTGGATGCCCGGTGCCCCAATGCCGTCATCGTTTACTACCAACAGTAACGGACCCTGCTCCTCTCCGCTCCTCTTAACCATCTTTCCGTACAGCTAAAATTCTTTAACAGGGGTAGCCACTCTACATAAAACGACCCGAACTGCCGGCTGCCAACATCTCCTTCATGCTACAGTTGCATTGCCCCGCCTGCTGCCCCCCCTCCTGCACCCAGTGCCGTTCACCTCGCTACCACCCCAAAGCAAAGAGAGGGATGCGCAAGGCTTACCCGCCGATGCACACCCCTCACTTAGAGTATCAAACCAAAAATAGAAAGGTAAAACCTCAAATATTCAAGACGCTCTACCTTAGCTCAGCGGACGTACCGAAACGTAAGACTTGTCGTCGCGCTTCCTCTCAAAGTAAACCTCCCCATCGATTAGCGCGAAGAGCGTATGGTCGCGCCCCATGCCCACGTTAAGCCCTGGGTTGTGCTTCGTTCCTCTCTGACGTACCAAGATATTCCCCGCCTTGGCGTACTGCCCTCCAAAGAGCTTCACCCCAAGCCGCTTGCTATGCGAATCGCGTCCGTTCCTTGAACTACCTACACCTTTTTTATGTGCCATTTCCTTTGTCCTCCTTACCCTTCTGCGTCTATGCCTCTATCGTCCCTATCTCTATCTGGGTGAACTGCTGCCGATGGCCCCTTTTCACCTGGTAACCCTTCCGACGCCTCTTCTTGAATACTATCACCTTGTCGCCCTTCACGTGGTCCAGTATCTTGGCATTCACCTTTGCACCAGCCACGCAAGGCTTTCCTACCGTCACAGCCCCTTCGTTATTCACTAGCATCACGCGGTCAAACGATATCGCATCGCCTACCTCGCCCGCCAAACGGTGTACGTAAATCTTCTGATTTGCCGTCACTTTGAACTGCTGTCCTGCTATCTCTACTACTGCGTACATCTCTTAATCCCTTCTCGGTCTACTACGTTCTAGGCTGCAAAGGTACATAAATTTCTTTATCTACAAACCCTCCCCTAGAAAATATCATCTCTATACCCCTACTTTCCCCTAGCCGCCACGCCGCCCCATTCGCAATGCGCTGTTACATTTCCCATCAATCCTCACGTATCGCTATCGCTGGATTTACCCGCACCGCGCGCCACGCTGGAATCGCCACACCTATCACAATCATCAGCCCCACGAGAACATAGACTAGGAGAAGCCCCAACAGATGCAGCCACAGCTTCACCGTCTCTCCGCCATCGTAGCTCCCCTGCACCACGAAAAGGAAAACCGGCACCACTACCACGAGCGTAAAGGCCAGCATTAGCATCCCCTCCCCCACGTATCGCCATAGCAACACCTTGGGGCGGTCTCCCAGCGTCAACCGTATCGCTACCTCCTTACGCCGTTGCTGCATGCGCATCCAAAAGGTTCCCACTACACCCAAAAAGGCAAAAACTAGCAGTAACGATGCAACGCTCATTATTAAACGGAACAGGTTATTCGTACCCCGCTCCGTTGAGTTTCGCAGCGAGAGAAGAGACGTTGCATCGCCCGCAAACACATTGCCATCGCGTATCCTACCCCGCACCGTCTGCGCAAAGTACTCCTCAAAGCCTTTGGCATAGGCCCCGCTCACCCGCACGCACACCTCCACTTTCGGCACGCTCACCCACGACATATGGTCATTCATCAACCCATTCGTCAAAAACCACCCGCCTACGCCAATCACCCGCAGCCTACGTGCGTCCTCTACCAACGCCCCTACCCGCGCTCGTTCAAACGCCGTTGCCGAGTCTCCACCTATGTACACCTTCTTTCCGATTATCCATTCAATGTCTCTACCCCCCGCAAGCTTTTCCGCCAGGCTTCGGCTCACCACCACATCGCCGCGCTCCAACGCCTCTACCACCTTTTCCTGCGACCCATGGATGTCCCGTACCCCAAAAACCTCGGCGAACCCCGGCGAGGCTATCAGCCATGGGGTCATTCCCACAAGTGCCGTGTCGCACCCTATCGGCTGCGCATTCCCATTAAAAACGAACGGCATGGAGTTCGTCGATATGCTCACCGATTCCACCGCGTCCTCGCTTTGCAACCGCTCCACGCAGCGTTGCAACGATGTCCATGAACTTTTACTGCTTGAATCGTACCGCGGCGACTGCGGCTCAACCATCTCGAACGACACGCGGAAAACGTTATCCGTGTTAAAACCTAGCGGCTGCCAACGTACATCCGTCATCGTCAGCAGGAGGTTCGTGATAATCCACACCGCCGTCACCACTAGCGTTAGCTCTATCCACAGCCCCACATTCTGCCGACGCTCCCGCCACAGCACATGCAAAGTATGTTTCAGCATCTCAACACTCCTCCACTTTTACTTCAAAGACTCCACCACGGGCCGCCTCGCCGCGCGCACCGCGGGAAGCAATGTTGACAACAGATTGAACGCCACGCAGAGCAGCAGCCCCTTGAAAAAGATTTCCACCGATAGTAGCGCCCCTACTGGAAGCCTATCGGCCGCCACTGCCCCCAGCGTTGCACGGTACGAGACGCTCACGTAGAACGCATCGCGCACAACGTATGCCGCCACGATCGCCAGCAGCAGCCCTAACACCCCGCCAGCCAGGGTATACACAAAGCTCTCCGAGCACATCTGCCACACTAGCCGCTGCGGCTGCGCCCCGTATACACGCCGCACGCCCATCTCGTTACGCCGCCGCCGCAGCAATGCCCTCGACACGGTGGCCAAATTCACTGTCGGAATGAGCAGCATCAGCACCACAAGTGTCCAATACCCCGCCCTGCGAAAGGTCACCTCCGGCGCACGGCTCATGGTTCTATACTTATAGGCATACTGCCCATCGGGCTGCCCTAAGAGGTCAAGCCGCAAGAACTCTTCCGACTCCATCTGCCGCTGCGCCAACTCCTCAATAGAGGCTCGCGCTTCCCCCATATTGCTTTCGCTATCCACCAGGAAGCAAGCCGCCAAAGGTCCCTGCAGCGGCGAATTCCCGCTTTTCTCCACCTTCATAGCCGAGTAGGGATACCACACCTCCGCGTACGCTTCCTTCACGTAGCTCGATACATCGCGCACCACCCCGCAGACCTTCATGGGGTAGTAGTTTACCTCCACCTCGCGCCCAACAGCATTGTCGTCACCAAAGAACTCCTTGGCCAATCGCTCCCCGATTACGACTGTGCCTACCCCCGCCTCCACCTCCGCCTCGCTAAACCCAGCTCCCTGTATAAAATCCCAGTCAAAGACCCTCCAAAAGTCCCCATTTACCCCCCGCGCATCGAGCGTAACGGTACGCGCTTCGCCCGGCACGGAGAAGCTGAGGCCGCGGCAGGCATCGTCCATCATGGCCATCGCCTCCACGTGATTGGCCTTCGCCAACCCTTTAAGGTAGCTCGGGGAGCAGTTCCAATGCGCTGCGCCCGGCCCCTTCTTCTCGTAGAGATTTACGGTTGACACGTAGAGGTAGCGATCCCGCTTAGATGATGGGTAAAAATCTGCCGTAAGGCTGCTCTGGTACATCATCGCCGTCATTATCGTTCCGAGTGCCAATGCTGTTCCCACAACATTCACCCCCATAAGCACTGGGGTCTCTTTCGCCCTCCGCCACACTCCTCGCAGCCAATACAATAATTCTTCCTTCATCACGCCCTCCTCTCTTCTTTTCCCTTTCCCAATTCGCCGCTCCGCGCCATTAATCCTCACGTATAGCTATGGCGGGGTTTATCCGCACCGCTCTACGCGCCGGCAGCCACACCGCTATCGCGATTACCACGGCAAGCACTAGGCAGGTCGCGCCTAACGCTATCGGCACGCGCCATGAAAACTCCATCCAATTCAGCTCCGCCACATCGTATACCTGTAGCAACCATAATCCCAGCGCCACCAGCGGAAGGCTTAGCAACAGCAGCAAAAGCCCCTCGCCTATATACCTCCATTGCAATGCCCCGCGCGTATCTCCTAGTGCCATTCGCACCCCGATCTCCCCGCGCCGCTGCTGCGTGCGGTACCAAAATGCTCCCACTACGCCTAAAAAGGCGCATAGCAGGAGGAACGCAGTGTTTAGCGTCCCCAGGCGCCGCCCCACCACGATGCCTCGCTCGTAGCCCGCCTGAATATCCGCCATGCTATGTATCCCAAAAACTATCACGTTATCCATACGCATATCGCCCATGATCTCCCGCTTAAAATGCTCGGCGAAATTATGGTCAGCCGATGCTGTCACGCGTATTGTAAACTCCATCCACTCTATCGCACCGTCTATGTATCGCCCAATCTCATCCATAACCATGCCCACGGGGATAAGTATATGCCGTGTGTTTAAAGTTTGCCGCGAAGAGCGAAGTCCTATTGCCACCGCCCCGCACTCCAACCCATCTGTTTGATCTGGATGTTGGAACACCTTTTGCCCCACCGCGGCATGGGGATCCTCGTAATTCAGCATTGTTGCCACACGCTCGCCTATAACCACGGTGTTCTCCTCCAAGGCACGCACCACGCTCTCTACATCTCCATCTATATCAGCTATACGAAACACCCGGGGAAAACCAGTTGAAACGACTCGCTGAAAGGCATATACGCCTAACGTATCCCGGTACAGCTGTTGAAAGCTCGAATTGCCAGTGAAGGGAATGGAGTTATGGCTAAAACTTACCGCCTCCACTCCGTCCAAATGCGATAGCCGCTCCAAAAGCCGTTTAGCCGCCTCTACTATGGGGTAGCGTACCGTGGTATCGGTTTGCGCAACGTACCCCGTCCCTTCTTCTGGAATCGCCATCAGCTGAAGGCGGTACACGTGCTCTGTATCAAACCCCAAAGGCTCTCGGTAGCACCGCTCCTTGGTTACAAAATCATCTACCATATAGCCCACAAATATCCCCACCAGCACTAGTTCCACCCACAGCGCAACATTCTGACGCCACTCGCGGAGTATTACCGCTATTGTATGCTTTAACATCTACTCTTCCTCCTGTTTAGCTTCTACCACGGCCTATTTTCTGGTATTCAACGACTCCACTATCGGCCTCCGAGAAATCCACCACGAGGGCAGCAGCACCGACAGCACATTGAGAACGAAGGAAAATAGCAGCACGAGCCCAAACTCCCTAATCGAAAAAATGGCACCCAACGGTAGCTTGTCGTACAGCGCGGCACTGTATATTGACTCCAATGCGTAGCTATCAAAAAAGGTGGCCCGCAGCGCATACGCACCCGCTAAGGCCAAACCAAGCCCTAGCATCCCGCCGCAGAGAGTCTGCACTAGGCTCTCCGAAAACATCTGCCACATGAGCTGCCACGGCCGTGCGCCGTACGTCTTCCTCACCCCTAGCTCCACGTACCGCCTGCGCATGCGTGCGCTCGCAACGGCCATTAGATTAACCGCCGGCACCAACAGAATAATGAGCATCTTGATGTAGAACTGCCGCATTGCGCCTTGCACATCGGGAGCCTCGTTGCTCCATACCCTATAGCTTACCGTGAGCTGATCGTCTGGCTGCCCTCGTAGATTGGCCAAACGGGACCCCGTCCCTTTCATAGCCGCATTGTGCTGCTCATTGCGCGCAATGATCTGCGCCCGCACGCTCTCCATATTTCTTCGGCTGTCCACCAGGAAACACGCATTGGCCGTGCCGCAGTGCGGGTCCCACTCCATCTCGGCCATGCATGTATACGGCATATATAGCTTCGCGTAGCCTTCATAAACGTAGCTCGACGCATCGCGCACCACGCCGCATATCGTTACCAACTTAAAACTCACCTCTATTTGCTGCCCCACGGCACTTTTCTCTCCAAAGAGACGCCTCGCCAACGACTGCGATACCACTGCAATGGGCATCCCCGCTTCCACCTCGGCCTCCGCGAAGGGGAGCCCCTCCACGAACTCAAATTCAAACACCTTCCAGTAATCCGCATTAACCCCTTTGTAATCAACCGTTTCAAACGACTTTTCACCAGCCACAGATACCACCTTCGGGCCTGAGTTAGTATAGATGGCCTCCGCCACCACGTGCTCTAGCCCCTCAAACTCCTTCAAATAGTTTGGATTGCAATGGCTATTTGACCCCGTTCCTATTCCCTGCTCCTCATCGTAGCTATTCATTGTCTTTATATATAAATAGCGGTCGCGGTGCACCGATGGGTAGAACGGCGCCGTGCGCACCCGCTCCTTCATCACGCTCATCATGAGCATTCCTATTGCCAGGGCTGTGCCGAGAATCCCCACTATTGAGAGAACTGGACTCTCGCGCAGCAGGCGCCAGGTTTGACGTAGCATTCGTTTCATCTTCAACGCCTCCCCTAAAATTTACGCCACCTGCGCCCCATCAAGCAACCGAACGATACGCCGCGTCTCATTGGCCTGCTCCTCGTTGTGCGTCACCATCACTATCGTGCTCCTATCCTCCCGGTTCAGCTGGTGCAGCAGCTCCATAATCTCGCCCCCCATATGCGAATCAAGATTCCCCGTGGGTTCATCGGCAAGAATTATTGAGGGTCGTCCTACAATGGCACGGGCTATCGCCACCCTTTGGCATTGCCCCCCAGAGAGCTGCGAGGGAAGATGGTTCCGGCGGTGCGACAGCCCCACGCGGGCAAGCACCTCCTCTATTCGTGCCTTGCGTTCGCTTCGTGGCACTTTACCGTATAGCAACGGCACCTCCACATTCTCGTACACCGAGAGCGACCCTATCAAATGGAAGCTTTGGAATACGAACCCCAAGTTCGCGTTACGAAACCTCGCCTGCTCCTTGGCTGACATGGTTGACACCTCTTGCCCCCGCAAGATAACCTTGCCCGATGTGGGGCGATCGAGCGTACCCATCACATTAAGCAACGTACTCTTCCCGCACCCCGATGGCCCCATTATCGAGATGAACTCCCCCTCCTCAACCTCTAGGTTGATATTCTCGAGAGCTATCGTCTCCACTATATCGGCACGATACGTCCTGTTGACGTTCTCCAAGCGTATTATTGACATGGCTTCTACTATGTTAATTTATCGTAATTTCAACTTATTAGCATTTCCTAAAACCTTCGCGTCGCTCACCACCACCTCTTCGCCTTCGCGCAGCCCGCTGACCACCTCCACGTAGTCGTAGTTACTCTCGCCGAGCCGCACCGACCTACGCACGATATTTCCGCCTTCCACCACGAACATCTCGTAAATCCCTGGCTTCGTGTAGTAGCTTCCATTGGCGATGCGCAGCGCGTTGAGCCGCTTTGAGGCCTGTATGAAGAGATCCACGCGCAGCCCCGGCCTGAGCTGTTGCGATGCGGAGTCTGACAGCTGCACCCGCACGCCGATAACCCCATTTTTAGAGGTGGGGGCAAGCGATACCACTGTGCCCTCCAGCTGCTTCGTGCCGCTGCGCACCTCCACCCGTTGCCCCGCAGCCACACGCCCAGCGTAGCTATCGGGCAGCTCTCCATCCACCCGCAACCGATCCATCGCCGCCACCGTGGCCACCTGCTGCCCAAGCCCCACCTGCGACCCCACCTGCGTGTTGATGAACGTAATCACCCCGTCTATCGGGGCGGCAATCTTTGCCTCCTCCAGCGTTTTGGCCGCCAAATCGTAGTTCTTCCGGGCAATCCTCGTCTCCAGCCCCTTAATATTGTCGCTTGCGCGCGCGATGCGCTGCGCATTGACGATCCGTTCCTTGAGCTGATTTGCCTCCAGCTGCAGCACCTTCAATGCGATCTCCACGGCCTGCACCTTGCCGGGCGTACCGCCCCCCACGCTATCCATGCGCCGCTCGTTGCGCAGCTCCGTTGCCTTCTGCTCTATCTTCATCTCGGCCACCTCTAGCTGCATTTTCATATCGCTTACCGTGGAGGCCGACTGCGCACGGAGTTGCTCCAGCTCGTACTCCTTCATCTCAAGCTGCTCGGCGTACCGCCCTGCCTCTAGCTGCGTAGCGGCCAAATCGAGCTGTAGCAACGCATCGCCCGCCCGCACCGAGTCGCCATTCTGCCTATACGCTTGCAGTATGCGCGATGCAATGGGACTCACCACGGCGTACTCCACAGCCGGCACCACCACGCCGCCAGCCTTCATGGAAACATCTAGCGCCCCCCAATCCACCTCGCTAAAGACCAATTCGCTGCGCCGAACCCCATTTGAAAAAAGGTACAGCAGCAGCGCGGCTACCAACGCCACGCCGCATAGCACAGCCAAAACTACCAGCATCCTCTTCCGCTTCTCGCGCCGCAACACGCTCTTTGGTACTTCCCTATCCATTTCTCTCTTCAGTTTTACACCCTATGCCAACGATTGGCAAAGCCAATACCAAAAAGCTAATCGCCTCACTACAAAAGCACTAGAAAAATAAGCAGCGTCCGAAATCGGACACTCCCCCTAAATCCGAACATCACGTAAGATGTCGGGGCAAACACACCCATATCCGCCCCGACGCTGCCGCCAACTAGCAGCCCATGCCGCCCCGTCCGTAGGACGGCCCCGCAATGGGGCAACCCGCGCAGTGCTCCTATCCAATTCCCCATGCCGAACTTACGTATGCAATATGCCGCTAAGGTCAGTCTTTCAGACTGCTTTTGCCCTTTGGGGCAAAGTGACCGGGGGTTTGAAAACCCCCGGCTATCCAAAGACCGTCCTGCGGACGGAAACGCAGCGGCTGCGCCGCCCCCTTTTAAATATCTTCGTTTGCAATAGCGTGGGCAACCGTAGGTGGATACCTCTACATTCCAAACCTACAGCAGCAAGGTTGTGCGCATTATGTTGTTGCAGCAACGGTCATCCATCCCCTGTCGCAACGCCGATTTAAATCCTCATAAATCTGCACACACTGCCACCGAACCCGCACATACAATACGCCCCATCCCAGCATATATTTTCGCACAAAATGCCGCCCCGTCCGTAGGACGGTCTCTCAATAGCCGGGGGTTTTCAAACCCCCGGATTCTTGCCTGAAAGGCAAGCCAGTCTGAAAGACTGACCCGCGTGACCGACCATGAACATATCGTCACCCTCTGCCTTGCAGAACCGCCTCCGCAAGACCTCCATAACTTCTCCATAACCTTGCACACTATGCCCCCCCCTTGCCCCGCACAGATTTTCGCCACCCATACAGCCCAGCCCGTAGGACGGTCTCTCAATAGCCGGGGACCTTTAGCCCCCCGGCCTACTCCCATATGGCATCTCGCATTTCCCAACGGCAGCGGGAGAACGCATTAACCACTAAAATACATACCTTTGCATTAGAGTTAAGGCGCACGCAGCATGAAGTACAAGAACATCCCCGAGGAGGAGCTGAAAACCAAGGTGGGGCTAGATTGGTTCTCCAAGTTTGACTTCTCCGTCATCACCGGCAACATCGACTTCTCCCTCTACCCCAAGGCCACAGGCCCCGGCGAGCGGGTTCCCCTCCTCTGGGCCGAGGCCAAAACCGGCGACTACGACCTCGCCGCCGCCTTCGTCCAGCTCGTCCTCACCCTCGGCCGCGCCCGCACCTTCGCCCGCATCCTCCCCCCCGCCTGGCTCGCCGCCTTCGACGGCCGCAAGATCGCCTTCGTGCCCTGGGCCT
>CALHSW010000012.1 GCA_938038735.1 uncultured Bacteroidia bacterium
GTTCGACTTCCTCAACGACCCCTTCATCCCCCAATCGCAGGGCGGCAAGCTCCCCAACGCCCTCTACGACATCATCACCCACGAGGAGAAGCGAAAGAGGCTCGTGGTCTACATCAATCCCCCCTACGCAGAGGTCGCGAACAAAAAGAACCTCGTTGGCACAGGTAAAAACAAGCAGGGCGTTACTAAATCTGAAGTTTATGACAAATATTGGCCGATAGTTGGGTCTGCAATGCGCGACCTTTTCGCCCAATTCCTCATCCGCATCTACATGGAAATTCCGGGTGCCACGATTGCGAACTTCTCAAAGCTTAAAATCTTGCAGGGATCCAACTTCTCAACTTTTCGCAAGGTATTTTCGGCTAATCTTGAGGCACTCTTTATATCTCCTGCTGATACATTCGACAATGTAAGGGGTAAATTCCCCATTGGCTTTTTCATTTGGGATACTACGCAGCAGGCAAGATTTTCTAGTATAGCTGCAGATGTCTATGACGCCAATGCTGCGCTAACAGGTGCCAAATTGATATCCGCACCGCTCAAAGACACCTACATAAACCGATGGATTACCCAGTTACGACCACAAAACCAGCATGCCATTGGGTGGCTAGATGGTGTAAATGGAAACGACATTCAGCACAATCAAATAGTTTACATCACGAATAGTAGAGAACAGGTTGTCAATCCGAGAGGTGTCAATGTAACGCCTGACACATTGATTTGTATAGCAATTTACCTTGCTGTGCGCAAGTGCATTGTCGCCACATGGCTCAACGATCGTGACCAGTTCCTCTGGCCCAACGAGGGGTGGAGCACCGACTCTACGTTCCAATCGGATTGCCTCGCCTACACGCTCTTCCACGACAGCAACAATATCAAGAGCGCAGACGGCTCCAACCATTGGATCCCCTTCACCGAGGAGGAGGTCAACGCGCAGGAGGCCTTTGCGAGCCACTTCATGACGGACTTCATGCACGGTAACTTTGAACCCACGCAGCCCAAGGGGCAGCAAATCATCATCCCGCTAGCTGAGGAGATTTCGCTCATCCCGCAATCCCCCATGGTCTTCTCAGCGGAGGCGCAAGCGGTTTTCAGCGCAGGCCGCGCGCTGTGGAGCTACTACCATGCCCAGCCGCACGCCAACCCCAACGCGAGCTACTACGACATCCGAGAGCATTTCCAAGGGCGCAACGCCAAGGGCATCATGAACGCCAAGAGCGATGACGCGCAGTACACCGAGCTGCTCGCGGCGCTCCGCGCGGCGGTGAAAGCCCTCGGCGACAGGATTGCCCCGAAGGTCTACGAGTACGGTTTCCTAAAACACTAATGGCAGCTTTGGTCATTTAGGCCGCTAGGGTCAGGACACCGGGGGTTTGAACCCCCCCGGCTATTCAAAGACCGTCCTGCGGACGGAAAGCGCAGCGGCTGCGCCGCACCCTTTAAATATCAGCGTTTTCAATAGCGCAGGTAACCGCATGTCAACACCCCACATTTCGCAACCCGATAAGGCGTGGTTTTGCACATCATTTTGCAGCGGCCATAATCAACCAAACTCTCGCCATACCCTGCGCTCAACGCCGATTTAAACCCACAGAAACCTGCACCCACTGCCGCCGACCATCACATACAATGCGCCCCACACCCCGCATAAATTTTCGCCACCCATGCCGCCCCGTCCGTAGGACGGTCTCTCAATAGCCGGGGGTCTTTAGACCCCCGGATTCTTGCCTGGAAGGCAAGCCAGTCTGAAAGACTGACCCGCGTGGGCCACCGCCATAATCTACACGCAAAACCTCTCAAAAATCCGCATCAACTTGCGCACAACACTGCTGAACTCCGCACAGATTTTCGCCGCCCATTGCAGCCCCGTCCGTAGGACGGTCTCTCAATAGCCGAGTCCTGATCCTTCCCCCCTTCCCCCATAAAATGCGAATGGGCGGCAATACCTGCCGCCCACTCACTCCCTAACGAATAGATTAGAGGTATCGAGCGGAATCGAACCGCTGTACGAGGTTTTGCAGACCTCTGCCTAACCACTCGGCCACGATACCCTTACCCCTCCTGCGGCTGCAAAGGTACGCCTTTTTCCTAAATTCGCAAAACGAAAATGTTATTCCAATGTAGACCCCTTCCCTACTTTGTCCACCCCACCACTGCCCCTATGGGGCTTCCCATGGCCGCGTTGGGCGGCGTGATGTGTAGCAACTCGCAGAGCGTCGGCGCCACATCCTCCAAATGCACCGGCTCGGGCGACCGTATCGCACGCAGCTTCCACCCGTACCACACCAACGGCACCCGATCCGCGTAGCTGCACGATGTGTTTTCTGCCAACGGCACCGTTGGGGACTCCACTATCCACCCCGGCTGCAAATCAACGATGAGATTCCCCGAACGCTTCGCGTGGAACCCCATCTGCGCACGCCCCATGCGCCCCTGCGTCACCTCCCCCTGCAGCAGCTGCGTTGATGTGTATACCCGCGACACCCCCGCCATATCCCGTAAAAAACGCGCCGCCCGCGCCTCCACCTCCTCGAGCGGTGTCCCAAGTTTTTCTATCGCAAGCTCATCCAAGTAGATCTGCTGCCCCACGCACCCTTTTGCAAGCTTGCTATGCGGGTAGAGCGCCCCCAGGTACGCATTGAGCAGAAACAGCGCCTGCTGCGGCGAGAACGTCCCATGCGGTATCCCTAAATGGTCCAAATAGCTCGGCGACTCCTCTGAGGCGTACGCCGAGGTTAGCACTACCAGGTACTGCCCGCTACCCACCGCGGCATCTAGGTAGTCAATTAGATCCGCTACCTCCCCATTAAATCGCAGCAACGCATCCTCTGCCTGCGGAGACTCCGGGCCATAGAGCATGTTCACTCCCGCCAGCGATGAAAAGTATACGCTCAGCAAATCGGGCGTATCGTCCTTCCCCAACTTCTCTCCCTCTATCAGTGCTATGGCCAGCGTTTTCAGGAGGCTATTGCCCGAGGGCGCGTAGAGCAGCCGCATGGGCCTCCCTCCGGGGGCATCGCGTTCAGGCATTACGCCACGTTTGTCCACTTCCCGTGCCACCCCCTGCATCGCCTCTGCGTACGCCCCACGGCGATTAGCCGTGAGCCGCACGGCCCGCATCTCTTTTACGGGCAGCAATGGCACCCACGCCTGTTCGCACGCCTGCGCGGGGCGCTGCGCATCGTTCATGCCACGGATCGCCTCCGGCAAAACGGCGCCATAGTAGCTCGACGACACCATTGCCTTCCCTTTGGCATCGTACCAAAATACGCCATCGGCCCCACGCCCCCCAAGCACTACGCCTGGCACAGGGGTCAGCGACAGGGCGTAGATCTTCGCATCGGGGTATGCCCCCCGCCATGCATCGCCCAGCGTGCCGACCAGCATGCGCCGCGGGGAATACCCATTCCGCCGCCCATCGCTCCCCACTCCCCGTTCCGATTTATCCGCCACGAGATACTCCCGCCCTGCCTGCACGCGCGGGAACCAGTACCCCGCATTCACGCCATGCACGCTCGGCGACGCCCCGCTCACCAGCGTTGCCGCCCCGCTCGCCTCGCCCCCCACCAGGTGCGACTGCCTCGCGTTGGTGCAATACGTTCCCCTGCTCACTAAGCGCGGTATACCACGCGGATCCAGCCGTTCCCAGCACACCTCTAGCGCATCGGCCCGCACGCCCCCCATCACCAGCTGCACCACGAGCCGCGGCGGCCTATCCATCCGCGCATTCTGCGCGTTCGCGCTTACGCCCAGCAGCACCCCCGCGACAAGCCACCAACACCAAAGCTCCCTCGCCAGCTTTCTACTCATCCTCGCCTCCATGCTGAAAAGGCCATGCCAAGGAGAGGATGCCGGATTCCCCGCAAGACTTAGCTAGATTTTGCCTCTGCGCCCCCTCGCGTACTGCGGGGCACAATGAATTCCGATACATAAACCCGCTGCAATGCTGAACGTAGCGGCGCGGAGCGATCTCCTGTCCCAGCCCCATTCTCTACACGTTGAATCGGAAATGCATGATGTCACCATCCTTCACCACGTAGTCCTTCCCCTCTACGCCGATTTTCCCTGCATCTCGGCACGCCGACTCGGAGCGTAGCTTCACGTAGTCGGCATACTTTATCACCTCCGCACGTATAAAGCCCTTCTGGAAATCCGTATGGATAATACCCGCCGCCTCGGGCGCCTTTATTCCCCGCGTAAAGGTCCACGCACGGGTCTCGTCGGGCCCTGTGGTAAAGTAGGTTTCCAATCGCAACAGGCTATAGGCAGCCTTGATGAGCTTCGCCACCCCCGACTCCTTTAGCCCCATCTCGTTCAGAAACATCTGCCGCTCCTCGTAGCTCTCCAGCTCCGCAATCTCCGCCTCCATCTGCGCCGCGATAACGAGCAGCCGTGCGTCCTCCCCCTCTATCGCCTTCTCCACCGCCCGCACGTAGTCGTTGCCTGTCGCCGCCGAGTCCACATCCACGTTGCACACGTAGAGCGTGGGCTTCATCGTGAGGAGCTGTAAATCGCGTAGGAGTTCCCGCTCCTCTTCGTCAAGCTCTAGATCGCGTGCCGAACGCCCCTGCGCTATGAAATCACGACACTTATGCATCACCTCCACCTGCTTCTGCATCGCCTTGTCGTTCCCCAGCTTCGCTTGCTTCTCGCTCTTGGCTAGCCGATTGTCTATCGTCTCCAAGTCCTTGAGCTGTAGCTCCGTGTCGATTATCTCCTTGTCCCGCACCGGGTCAATCGTGCTATTCACGTGCGTTACGTTGCCATCATCAAAGCAACGCAGCACGTGGATAATGGCTGACGTTTCCCGTATGTTCGCCAAGAACTTATTTCCTAGCCCCTCCCCCTTGCTTGCGCCCGCCACGAGCCCCGCGATGTCCACAATCTCCACCGTTGCGGGGATCACCCGCTTGGGTTTATCTATCTCCGCGAGCTGCGTGAGCCGGTCGTCAGGCACGTTCACCACCCCCACGTTTGGCTCTATTGTGCAAAACGGAAAATTCGCCGCCTGCGCCTTCGCGCTTGAAAGGCAATTGAACAGCGTTGACTTCCCCACGTTGGGGAGCCCCACTATGCCGCACTGCAATCCCATCTCTTTTTCTTTTCCTTTCTCTTGATGCCTATTTCACCCTAACATTCTACGTGCACCCCGCGCCCGCTACTTTTCTCCCTTACGCCGAAGCAGCACCATCGTGGCGCCGTAGCCGTACTCCTTGAACGAGGCGTCCTGGTATTCGCACATCGGGTACTTGCGTTTCAACTCCCGCACCACCTCGCTGCGCAGCCGTCCATTGCCTACCCCATGAATCGCTACCACCCTTTTGACCTCCAGGTTGGCTAGCGCCTCATCCATTGTATGCTCAAAGCATCGCAGCTGGTAGGCCAATATATCCTGCGCCGAAACGGCCTTATCATCACGATCCGTGAGCGCATGCATATGTAGGTCTATCACCACCTCCTCTTTATGCTCCGCCCGTTTCACCTTGGGCGGCTGCGAGGCCCGCTCTTTCTCCTCCTTGGCCTGCTCCACCCGCTCCGCCACGAGCGAATGCAGCAACGCCTCGCGCTGCGTATCGCGCACCGCGATCAGCAGCAAAGAGCATGGCAAAAAGGCGTTCTCTTGAAACGACCCAGGCCGACTGAAACGCGCCGGGGTTACTGACAGCTCCACCGACTCGGGCGACGGCAGCTGGCACGGCGTATTGCTGTAGTATAGCACCTGCAGCAGCAGCTTGCGGTACTCCTCCAGCTCGTGAACCTCTACCACCTTCACCTGCCGCGCCGAGTGGGCCTCCACCTTCCCCGCGAAGAGGGTTGTGACCACTGCACCCTGCATCCGTCCAAGCGTTGCGTAGCAACTATACGGACTGGCATTTATGATATGCACCCTAAACGGCCCCGCAACGGGGTCTAGCTCGTCCTCAGGCTGAAAGCCCACGTAGAGCCCTAGCCCATCGCGCTTACCCTCTCGCAGCGGGATCTGCACCCGCGGCTTCGCCGCTTCTTTTGGGGCAGCCGCAGCAGCTGCCGTATTATCCTCCTCCCGCGCCTGCGGGAGCGGCAGCGCCCCCTCCATGGCCTTCTCCATCGGCAGGTCAAGTATCATCTCACCCTCTGCGGTGGGTATCTCAAAACCCTCCGGGTTGCGCACCAGGTACGTTCGCGCATCCAGTATCTCCACCACAACGCCCCCGCCCACATCATTCAAAAACTTTACCTTATCCCCCTTATTAAATCTCATTTCTAGCTCCCTCCTGCCCCACCACCAAGCCCAACCATCCCATTGAGCCCCCCGCGGCGGAACGCTATAATTTCTAAAAAAGACAGCCCCCTCTCTCCCCGCATGCACTACAAGCCGCAAATTTAACTATTTTTGCGCCATTATTACCTTATTTTGACTAAAGTGCCTTTTCCGATGCAACACGGCAATGATGATACCCTCCAGGAACACGTAAAATCTATCTCTATCTCGGATTACGACTACCCGCTCCCCGATAATCGCATCGCGCAGCAACCCTGCACCCCGCGCGACGCGGCCAAGCTACTCGTCGATGCCTCGCCAAACCCTATTGACTCCGTATTCACCCAGCTCAACGACTACCTACCGCCAAACGCCGCCCTGGTGGTAAACGACTCCAAGGTCATCCACGCACGCCTCGCTATGCAGCGTCGCACCGGCGGCCGCTTTGAACTCTTCCTACTCAACCCCATCGCCCCCGCCTCCTACGAGGAGATGTTCGCCTCGCACGGCGCCGTGCAGTGGCATTGCCTCATGGGGCGCGCCCAGCGGTGGCGCGACGATATTGCCTTCTCCCTCGGAGGAAACCCAGCCGAGGCCCTCTACGCCAAACGTATCGAATCGTACGAGGGGGGAGAGGGACTCGTTGAGCTCTCCTGGAAGACCTCCGAGACCTTCGCGGAGCTCCTTGACCGTCTCGGAAAAATCCCCATCCCCCCCTACCTCGGCCGTGAGGCGGTTGACGGCGATAACCTGTGGTATCAAACCGTCTACGCTCGCCATGAGGGGTCCGTGGCCGCCCCTACCGCGGGGCTACACCTCACCGACTCCCTTCTCGGCTCGCTCCAAAGCAGCGGCCATCCCCTCCTGCGCACCACGCTCCACGTGGGGGCGGGTACTTTCCTCCCCGTAAAGGGAGATAATATAAGCACCCACACCATGCACAGCGAGCGCATTATAATCACCAAGCCATTAATCCAAAGCCTCCTCGCCGCCAACGCCCCCATTGTGGCCGTTGGCACCACCTCCATGCGCACCCTCGAAAGCCTTTACTGGCTCGGTGCGCTGCTGCTCGCCAACCCCACCCTAAGCAATTTGCACCTCCCGCAGTGGACCCCCTACCAGTCCAACGCCGCCCCATCGCGCGCCGATGCCCTCGCCGCACTGCTGCAGCGCATGGATGCAACGCGTAGCGACCGCCTTGATGCCTCCACCGCGCTCATCATCGCCCCGGGCTACACCTTCCGAATCGTGGATGCCCTCATCACCAACTTCCACCAGCCGCGAAGCACCCTCCTGCTCCTCGTGGCCGCCCTCATCGGCGAACGCTGGCGCACGCTCTACGAGCACGCCCTTCGCAACAACTACCGTTTCCTTAGCTATGGCGACGGCATGATCCTATTTAACCGTAACCGTGAAAATCTATGAAAACCATTGTCATTACATCCCCCCACTTCATCGCCGAGGAGATCAACCGCCTCTACGAAATCTACCGGCTAGGCGTACAGGCCATACACATCCGAAAGCCCAACGCCTCGGAGGCTGAACTTGACCTATTTCTAGAGAGCTTACTCAAGGTGGTCCCCGCCTCTCGCGTCGCGGTGCACGCTGCCACGCCCCTCGTGGCCCGCCGCCGTGCGCTTACGATCCATCTGCCCGCCGCCATGCGAAGCTTCCGCGATAGACCCCGCTCCCAGGGACGCCCCTTCTCCACCTCGGCCCATTCCCTCGAGGAGCTAAAGCAGCTCGGCGGCCGCTACGACTACATGTTCCTTAGTCCCATCTTCCCCAGCATCTCAAAACCAGGCTACAGCAGGGAGTGGAACCCCGAAACGCTCAAGCAGGCCCTCGCGGAGTGCGCTTGCCCTGTCTACGCTCTCGGCGGCATCTCGCCAGAACGCCTCCCCGAAGTGGAGTCGATCGGCTTTGCCGGCGCGGCAATCATGGGTGCCGTATGGAAATCCCCCACGTGGGCGGGTGCGCTGCAAACCATCAAAAGTTGTATTGACTATGAGTAGTTCCCAACCGCGCCCCTACGTTCTCACCATCGGCGGCTTTGACCCCTGCGGCGGGGCGGGCGTGCTGGCCGACATCAAGACCATGGAGGCGCACGGGGTCTTCGGCCTCGCCGCCATAACCGCCAATACCATCCAAACGGAAGACACCTTTACTACCGTCAAGGCGGAGAGCCCCGACTTTATCACCCGCCAAATCGACACCCTTTTTAGCCGCTACCCCATCGCCGCGTGCAAAATCGGTCTTACCGTCTCCTTCGACCAGCTTTCCTCTATCATCACAACCCTCGCCGCCCGCAAGGCCAACCTCACCATCGTTTGGGACCCCATCCTCCGCGCCACGGCAGGTCACGAAAACCTTCTAGACCCCACCCTTTTCACCCCAGGCTCGCTCCTCCCGCGCCTCTCGCTCGTCACCCCAAACCTCCCTGAATTCTCCACCCTCTTCCCGAATACCGCTCCGCAGCAAATCGCGAACCGCTACCGTTGCGCCCTGCTCATCAAGGGCGGCCACGCCGTCTCCAATGCCCCATGCGTTGAGGACCACCTCTACACCCCTGATGGATCCCCTACCGTCTTCTCCGTGCCCCGCAGCAGCAGGTCAAAGCACGGCACTGGCTGCGTTCTCTCTTCTGCCATTGTTGCCCAGCTGGCTCTCGGTGCTCCTTTACCCGATGCCATACGCCTTGCCCAGCAGTACGTGGCCCGCTTCATCGCTTCGCACCCCTCACGCCTCGGTACGCATTGCCCTCCCCTTTCCCACGAGCGGTCTATATAATGATTGGGGCTAGGGACCATTCAGGAACCGTCCCCCGAAAGGAGCCGCGCCGCAGCATGCGAATTCACGCAGGGCGTGAGGTCAGTTTACACAGATTGTTAGGGGGAAAATTTTGTTGACTGCACACGGTTCTACATGCCCATCCCTACCATTGTGAAAGGCAAGCGGGTCTCGCGGGTCAGTCTTTCAGACTGTTTTGCCTTTCAGGCAAGAATCCGGGGGTCTAAAGACCCCCGGCTATTGAAAGACCGTCCTACGGACGGGGCTGCATTGCAGCGGCTAAGAACGAAAAATAATTAGTGACCGGTTAGGAGACGTAACCAATGCGCCGCCATTTCAAGCTATCGTAAGACTTATAGACATAGGCACTTGCCCAATTGAATGTAGCTGGAGATTCACGCAAACAAAAAAACGCGAATTGATCACCCCAGCCATTGAAAGGCGAGGCTACAGCTTAAAATAACCAATCGCCTCACGGAGCTTCCCGCTTTGCGCAAGCACCCACTCTGCGTTCTCCGTGAGCTCTTCGCTCGCTTCCGTATTGGCCCGCGCCACACGATTCACCTGATCCACAGCTCGATCCAGCTCCCCGATACGTTCCTGCTGCCCTGCGCTTGATGAAGATATACCATCGGTACACGCCTGCGCGCTCTCGAGGTTGGGAATCATTTCATTGATCACAGCATCAGTGCTGCGCGCCGAATTGAGAGACTTCCCCGCGAGCTCCGCAATCTTTTGCGCCGTGTCGCGGCTTCTCTCCGCCAGCTTCCGCACCTCCGTGGCCACCACGGCAAACCCTCTGCCCGAATCCCCAGCGTGCGCCGCCTCCACCGCCGCGTTCAGCGCCAAGATATTCGTTTGATTGGCTATATCATTAATAACCGCAATCTCCGCACCAATACGCTCTGTGGCCTGAAGCGCCTCCTCCGCCTGCCGTTTCACCTCAAGCATCTGGCTATGAGCAACCTGCGCCTTCTCGCTCGCCTCTTTCGCCGTGCCGGCACTCTCTGTGGCGCTTTGCGTGATTATATCCAAGGACGTATCCACCTCTCCTAGACTCTCTGCCTGTTCCGCAGCCCCTGCAGAAAGCTCCTCCGCCGCCTCATGCAACTTGCTGCTCGCCCCCTCAAGCACCCCAGCACTCGATTGAATCTCCCCGAGTATGCGCACCAGCGATTGCTGTAGCTCCCCCATCGATACGTGCAGCGCATGGATCTCCCCCTGCATGCCGTTCAGGGCATCGTCCCCTTCGCGCAAGTCTCCGCTGCAAATACGCTCCAAGCGTGCCTTGGCAGCCTGAAGCGGCCGCCGCAGCAAACGAACGTAGTAGCGCGCCAGCATCACCCCAAACACCAGCTCTGAAGTATAGAGGGCAGGGCGTGCCCACCACACCTTATCCCCGTAGGGGTAGCATAGCGCGGTGCCCTCCCCGCACCACAAAGCAAAAAGCCCTGCAAACAGCATGGCTCTATAAACCACTGACCCCCGAAAGAAATAGCGGCACGCCAAGTAAATTATCACTGAGAATACGGGAATCTCAATCAGACGCAGTATCGTTTCGTGCATCATTTTTTTACTCCATTTTATATGCAACGAGTATGGGGATGCAAACGCAACCATACTCGTTGCATGTCAAAGTATTAGCTATAACGTTACTACGTTACGAATAGTTTCAACATTTACAATGCTTCCAAACAATTACACACCAAGGTGCAGCCAAGCGATAATTAGATCTCCGCGAGCACGGCTAAAAAGACTAAGCTATCGGCTATTCGCAGATTACTACCTACCACCCACCCCCTTCCCTATCAAAGCCAATTATGCACGGCAATAATTGGCTTTGGGGCGACCCATTTCCGTGGTTGGCTAGAACGGCATACTATATTTGCAAAAGATATGATTAGATTAAACGCACAGAGAATATGGCAGTATACATTCCGATACGCCCCAAATGGAACCCGAGGGGGGTGGTGGTAAACTACGTTTCGCAGGGGCAGCTGTGCGTACGCAGCTGGCCGCGGGGGTACAGCGACGCCAACACCGCCACCCAGCGGCGGCAACGGGGCAGGATGGCGCAGGTGTGCAACGTGCTACCGTACATAAAAAACCTACTCGCAATCGGCTACTCCCCGCAAATCAAGCGCAACGGCCGCAAGGTGGGGAGCTACCACTTGGCCGTTTCCACCGCCCTGCGGGAGTGGTTTGCCGCCTCCCCGCATGGCGATGAACTTGACTGCGCCCGTATCCGGCTCACTGATGGGGTGCGCAAGCTACCCGCGGAGCTAGCGTTCGGGCGCGAAGGGGGGAAGCTGCGCTTAGCGTGGGTTAAGCCGCTGCCAAGGAAGGGATGGAAGCTGCTGCTGGCGGCGCGGCAGAAGGGGCTGGGGCAATGGGTCGGCGTAGTGCAGGAACTCTGCGATGGCGTAGCGGCGGTAGAGGTAGAGCTGCCCGAGGCGTGGAAGGGTAAAGCGGTAGAGGTGTGGGTGGCGTTCGTTGGCGATGGTGGGCGCGTAAAGACCGCCACTCGCCACGCAGCGTTGCCAGCGGCCGTGCCGCTTGGGGGCGGAACGGCTGCGGGCGGCGGAGAGCCGATGAGGGTGGGATGCCCGCCGCTGGCGGCAAAGGGCGGAAGGGTTCGCCGAGCAGGCCGTAGGCTGACGGCAAGGCTAACGCGGGAGGGGGCGTGCCGGTTCGGGCTGCCGCACTGCCGCTGCAAGCCGTGCTAGGGAGCAAAAAAGCTACTGTAAGCGTTGCTGCATGCAGAATCACCACGCAATGAGCGCTTCTAGAGAGCCTTGCTAGCGCAATACAACTTTTACTGTACGTGCGATACCTATCCTTGCCCCAACGCTACGTTTAAAGATGGGTTTTAGCATACTTACAGTCCACCATGTGGAAGATGCAGAGGGCATTACGCAAGAAGAGCAACGCTTTTCACCCCCTACTCGGCAGAAAAAGTGTAACTTTGCTGTAGATTTGCAGCAGGATTCGTGGGTAAGAGGTTAAATGGGGGTATCCAATGGAGGTAGAAACAGAGCAGCGGCAGGAGACGATGTCGGCGGCGATTGGCGGGGTGCGGCAGCCCCATATGTTACGTGTTGGAGGTAGGCTGATGGCGTTCGTTACGCCCGTGGTGATGGGCATTCTAAACGTCACGGAGGATAGCTTTTATAGCGGTTGCCGCTGTACGGATACGGAGGCATTGGATGCGCGGGTGCAGCAGATCGTGGAGGAGGGCGCGGGCATCATCGATGTGGGGGCCTGCTCCACGCGGCCCGGAAGCGAGCCCGTGCCGCCCGAAGTGGAGGAGAAACGTATAGTTACCGCGCTGGAGAGGGTGCGCGCCATTTCGAAAACCATACCGATTTCGGTGGATACCTACAGAGCCTCGGTGGCGCGCAGCGCGATAGAGAAATTCAACGTTGAAATCATCAATGATATTTCAAGCGGCGAGATGGACGCGGAGATGTTCCCTCTCATTGAGGAGACGAAGGTGGCGTACATCCTGACGCACATACAGGGCACGCCGACCACGATGCAACAGTCTCCGCACTACGACGATTTGATGTCGGAGGTGCTGAACTTTTTCGCGCAGCGCGTGATGCGGCTGCAGCAGATGGGGGCAGACAACCTGGTGATTGATCCGGGTTTCGGTTTCGGCAAGACGGTGGCCGAGAACTACGAACTGTTGAAAAACCTGCGAATGTTCGGCGAGTTTGGCTTCCCGGTGCTGGCGGGGCTATCGCGCAAGAGCATGCTATACAAGCTGTTGAATACTACACCGGCCGAGGCGCTGGAGGCGACGCAGAGCGTGGATACGATTGCGCTGCTCAACGGGGCGCATATACTGCGTGTGCACGATGTGCTGCCGGCGGTGCAGGCGGTGAAGATACACAAGATGTACGAAGCGCAGCCCTGCTGGTAGCGTTTTGCATAGAAAAAGGAAGAGCGAGCTGTGATGAGTGTAGGTGCTATCTTTTCCCTCGGGGTGCTGGATGCTATTGACATCCTGCTGATGGGTTTTCTGCTCTACTCGCTCTACTCAATGACGCGCGGCACGGCCGTGATGCGGATATTCGTAGGCATCGCGGTGATCTACTTGCTTTGGCTGGTGGTACGCGCGCTAAATATGGAGCTCACAAGCACCATTTTGGGGCAGATAATGGGCGTAGGGCTCATTGCGATGGTGGTGGTTTTTCAACAGGAGATACGCCGTTTCTTGCTCTTCGTGGGGTCGCGCTACACGCAGCGTGGGAAGCCGTTCTCAAAACGCCTATTCAGCGCTGCGAATCGTATTCTACCGCATGCGCAGTCCGTAGAGCTGGTGACGGCATGCATGAACATGAGCCAGGAGCATTGCGGGGCGCTCATAGCGATAACTAGGCGTAGCGATTTGGAGATATACTCCAACACCGGGGTGAAAATCGATGCGGTGATAAACAGCCGCCTGCTAGAGAATATCTTTTTCAAAAACTCCCCGCTGCACGATGGGGCGCTCATCATCGCGCAGGACAGAATAAGGGCAGTGCAGTGCATTTTGCCGCTCACTGACAATCCGTCGGTGACTAAGCGCCTGGGGTTGCGCCATAGGGCGGCCATAGGGCTATCAGAACGAACGGATGCGCTGGTGCTAGTGGTGTCGGAGGAGACGGGCGCGGTGAGCATCGTGGAGAATGGCACCATTCGGGAGAATGTGGACGAGGCAACGCTGCACCGAGCTCTGGCGCGAAAGGTGTAAGAGCTAAGCGGGACGATAGGGCAAAATTTTTCTGCCGACTTTCCCCCACCCCACTCGCAACAGTGCCAGCACGGCACTCCGCCTATTCCCCCTCGTTTTCCCCCTGCAATTGCTTTAAATCGGAGAACTCAATTAAATGGGTGGTTACAGCGTAAATCGTCATGCCCGGAATGGTCTTAATCCCGAGCTTCTCCGCAATGTTTTTACGGTGAGATGTCACCGTATGTTCACTGATAAACAGCTCATTACCGATTTCCTTTGCCGTTTTCCCTAGCACAAGCCGACGCAGCACCTCCACCTCCCGCGCGCTGAGAGTCGGCTTCTGCCCCCGCCCCTCCTCCATGCCTAGGATGTACGGGGCAAGATGGGACAAGGCCTCTTCGGGCGGGGCGTAGACATCGATGCAATCGTCGAACTGCTGCAGCGTGGCAGTAGGGAGGTGCATAGACTGCAGCGCTATAATGGCTACGTTGGGATAGTGACGACGAATGCGCTGGACAAAATTGTCATCGTTGAATACCAGGCTGGGGTTGACTATGATGGAGCGCAGGGTTCCTTTGTTCCTATCTACAACCGCGCGATCCCAGCTTGCCATAGTTACCACGTGCACGGTGGGGTATTGATTTTTCAGAATGGCCTGTAAGCCGAACGCCAAGAGCTTTTTCGGCTCTACTATTACGAGTGATATATCGTGTTCTATCGATGCCATTTTTGCTCCTCTCGCTCCACCAAAGGAATCAAAATTTTATCTTCAATGCAGGTGTGGATATTCAAATCCTCACCCAGCGAAGCTACCTCTAAAAAAATTTTTCTTCGTAGCTGGTATCCATCGGTAAGAGGCAAAAACTTTACAAGAAGACTTTTCAAATCGAGCAGGGCATCCTCTATGTCGTTGTGCTGCTGTTTATACTCTTTGACGCTATACTCTAATTGCACATCCCTCCCCGGGGTTCTTGATGTTTCGGCAAGCTGGATCATGTAAGGGAATGCCACGTCACGTTCGTACGCGAAGTGACGCTCCACCTCCCGTTTGTAGTTAGAAAAGAACCCCTCAAGGAGATTGCTACTATCGTCGCTTGTAGCGTTTCGCAGAACGCCGAATAGATTTAGGATGGCAGGCGTAGCCTCTTGGCTGAAGTAGTCGTGCGAATGGAGGAGGAAATTGACCAGAATCGGGATGTCGCTCGCTAAGAGCTGTTCGTGCGCATCGACGGCGTGGTCTAGTGTAACGTGTAGTAGGCTAAGGAGGAGGGCTGGGCGTATCTGCTGCGCTGCGCACACATCGACCAGCGTTGCGTTACCCATGCCGAGTGGAATACCCAGCCGCTCAAATACATTTATAGCCGACGGGTGCTGTATGATCACATCGCCGGCAACCATTCCTTCGTGTATTTGTGTCATCCTTCCTACTCCTATTGCTGTGCAAGTTAACGATATGGCGGGATACCGCCCGCATTCTATTCACATTCTAAATAAGCGAAGCTTTACTATAGCCCAACACGGCAAGGTCTATGCCGATTATCTACTGCACTCATTTAGACAGGCTATCTATCGGCTTCGCCTAAATTGCAGGGCCTCGCCACGGGCATTACCCACTATTTTTTGACCGTCCCACACCAGTTGGCCATTGACGTAGGTTGACTTCACCCGATAGTGGAACGACAGCGCTTCGTAGGGCGACCACCCACATTTCCCAATCGCCTTTGCGCCTTTTGTTGCGATAAACCTTTTTTGGATAAGCACAAAATCGGCGTGGTAGCCCGGACGAATATACCCCCTCTTCTCAATGGCGTAGAGGTCGGCAGGGGCATGTGAATACAGCCTAACTACATCGGCAATGGAAAGCTTCCGCTTGGCAACAAGTTCCAAGGTGGCCACCAAGCCGTACTGAATCGATGGAATCCCCGAAGGGCAACGGGTGTACACCGCCTCCTTTTCCTCCAGAAGGTGGGGAGCGTGGTCAGTTGCAATCGTTAAGAACAGGCCGCTCGCTACTCCCTTAATGAGGGCATTCCTATCTTCACGGTACTTAATCGATGGGTTGCACTTTATCTTTCCGCCGAACCGCCTGTAGTCTTTGGCGGTAAAAGTGAGGTATTGTGGGCAGGTTTCCGCGCTGATCTGCGTTTCTCCGTCGGCTTTAAGCTCGGCGAGATAGCGCGCCTCAAGCGCAGAGGAAATGTGCATAATGTGTAAACGTGCGTTGCAGCGCTTCGCGAGCTGAACCGCCTGTTTAGTGCTTTCAAGGCAAGCCATATCGCTCCTGATAAAGGCGTGCTCTCTAAATGGAATCGCATCGCCATACCGTTTCTTAGCATCGGAAAGGTTACATGCGATTACCAGATCACTTTCGCAGTGCGTTAGGATGGGTATGGGGGAAGCGCTAAAGATGGGGAGTAGCGAAGACTGCTCCACCTGTAGGTTGCCTGTGGAAGCCCCCATGAAAACCTTTACGGCGGGAACAACGGTGGGGTCAACGCTACGTATCTCTTCCAGGTTGTTACTTGCAGCACCGAGATGGAAGGCGTAGTTAGCGTAGCTGCGCCCCTCCGCTGCGCGAAGCCGCTCGCCTATGGCGGCGTTAGACAAGGTGGCTGGCCGCGTGTTCGGCATATCCATGTACGAGGTTACGCCGCCCGCCACCGCGGCCGCCGATTCGCTCGCCACGTCGCCCTTCTGCGTCATCCCCGGTTCGCGAAAATGCACATGCTCATCGATGGCCCCCGGCAGCAGGTAGACTTTCTCTGCATCGATCAGTTTACAATCGGTGGGGTAATCATCTCCACGGAAAACCCGCTCTATCATACCATGCTCATCAACGGTCACGCCTCCCCGAAACACCTCCCCTTCGTTGACCACCCGCGCATTGTGAATTGTAAACCGTTCCATAGCTGTACACCCTATTTACGCCTCTTCGGCACACTACATTTCATTCGCATACGGAGCACCCCCCATAGCGCCTCTGAGAAGATTCCACCGCTCATTTTTGACTTCCCGCGCAGCCTATCGGTAAAGTAAATCGGCACCTCCTCTATCGTAAACCCTAAGCGATAAGCGTAGTACTTCATCTCGATTTGGAATCCATAGCCATTCATGCGTATCTCGTGCCATAGGATTTTGCGAAGCCCTTCGGCTCGGTAGCACACAAAGCCCGCTGTGGTGTCCTTGATGGGCATACACGTAACCACACGCACGTAGAGCGAAGCGCAGTAGGAAAGGAGTATGCGATGCCACGGCCAATTCTTCACCCTAAACCCATTGCTGTAACGCGATCCTATCGCCACGTCGGCTCCATGCCGCTCGCAGGCTTCCAGCAAACGTGGCACATCGTTCGGGTCATGCGAGAAGTCGGCATCCATCTCACAGATGTACCTGTAATCGTGCGACAACCCCCAAGTGAATCCCGCGATATAGGCAGAGCCGAGACCCTGTTTGCCAGCCCGTTGAAGCAAGAAAACACGCCCCTCGTGCGCTTGCTGCATTTCTTTTACAGCGGCAGCCGTCCCATCGGGCGAATTATCATCTACAATCAGCACATGCGCACCAACCTCCAACGAAAGCACCGCCTCGATGATTGCCTTTATATTCTCAATCTCATTGTAGGTTGGTATTACAACCAACAGCCCATGGGAGGCGTTTATGAACGATTGCTCCATGTAATCCTAATCTTTAACCGTATTAACGCCGCCACGCAGCGTTGGCGGGGCTACCTGCTCCGACTCATCAACCTTCAACTTTTCGGGTAGCGCGAACGAAAGGTATTTTATTGACTTTCCCTTACCGCGGAACATCTCTTCGTAGTGCGTACGAATGGATAGGTAATGGAACTCCGAAAGCACTTGGTCAACATCAGCCACATTGGCCAAAATGGGGCATCCGAGCCGCTGTATAGTGCTTAGCGTGTACTCGTACAGCTCGTCGCTGTCCGTTTTAAGGTGAATACGCCCCTGCGGATTGAGTATACCATGGTAGAGCTGTAGAAACCCAGGGCTGGTTAATCGCTTCTTTTCCCGACGGGTCTTGAGCTGGGGGTCGGGGAAGGTAATCCAAATCTCGTCTACCTCTCCCTCCCCGAAAAGTGCACCGAGCGTCTCAATACGCCCACGCAGAAACCCTACGCGCCGCGGCTCTTGATCCACGCTCAGCTTTGCGCCTTTCCACAGCCTGGCGCCCTTCACGTCCATCCCAATGAAGTTACGATCCTTCTGCGCCTCGCTCAGCGCGATGGTATACTCTCCACGTCCGCACCCTAACTCAAGCGTAATGGGACGTGGCTCGCTGAAAAAATCTACGTTCCATCGCCCACGCATGGGGAAAATACCCCGAACAACCTCATCGTAGCTAGGTTGAACGAGGTGCGAAAAGGTAGCATTCTCCGCAAAGCGTGCTAGTTTATTTTTCCCCATCTTGGTGCTTATAGACTAAAAGGCTAATCTCACGGATTCCGGTCAAGGGGTTGCTTCGCATCCCCTGCCGCACTTTAAATGTGTACTCCCCGGTCTGCGCGAACCGAGTGGCGGTACGGTACGGCAAAGAGAGGGTGCGAACGCTGCTAAACCCATCGCCGTACCACTCCCCAGTGGGAGCGCAGAGGGGGTAGTTGAGCGTATCTGCGATCGAAGTGCCGTTGGGGCTAATCACCTCCACAAAGAGGTATAGATTGGCGTACATGTAGCTCGTGCTGTGCCGAATTTCTATAGAGAGGTCGTAGCGCTGCATGGTGTCGTTCACCTGCCATTTCCAGCTCGCCGTGTCGCTTATGTACCACGATGCGTCCTTAGGCGAGTAGCTAGTGATGTACTCGGGCCTACTGCCACACGCGCTGAGCAAAAATGCAACGGCAATAATGCCTATCGCACCGCCAAGTCTAGTTTTTCCCATTCGTACCATCGGATTGTTCTGTAGAAGGGCCATTTGCCCCCCTACCCTTCTGCGTTGAGGCGCTGCGCTGCGCCCCCCTTCTTCCGCTACGACGACGGCTACCCTGCGTCCTCTCCCCCGCAGCATTGTCCTGCGCACTCGAGGCGGCAGGGGTGGTAGGGGCATTTGCTACAGGATTCTGCGACACGCTGGCTTGAGGCGCATTGCGAGGCCCCACAGCATTGCGCTGAGGTCTACGCTTACCCTGACTCTTGGGGTTACCAGTACTATCCTTGCGCTGCCCATTTGCATCGGTCGCACTCTCAGTATCTTTCATGGGCCGAGGTGTGGCTCGTTTCTGAGTACCCTTCGTCGGCTGTTGCGACTTACTATCTGCGCGCTGCGTGGCGAGAGCATTGCCACCGTTCCCATTTGATGCTGCAGACGAATCGGCCTTACGCTTGCGTTTTCCCTTCTTGCTCTTTGAGAGTTGCTTGTCAAAACGCGTTATGCTATCGGCCTCAATAACGCTTTCAACGCGCGCCGAGGTAGGTAGCGTTTTGCTCTTTTTCGTACGCATCTGCTCTACGGGGGGGGCTACCTCTCCCTTCGCATTCTTAGCCATAACGGCCTTCACCTCATCGACCGTCAGCATGACGAGGTTCATGGTGCTTTTGGGAGCTGTGGAGAACCACATCAACTGCCTGAAAATATCGCTCTTAACGTAGTACAGACTATACCCATCAAACTGTAGCGGCGCATGCACCTTTGGCATCTTGTTCCGCGCATCGGCGTAAGCATCCAATTCAAAATTAAGGCAGCATTTCAGTTTCCCGCATTGCCCTGTGCAAGCTAGCACCTGCAAATCCTGCATTTTCATGGCGGACGAAAGCACGGGCGGGGTATAGCGCATCCAGCGTGCGCAGCACATCTCCTGGCCGCAAGGCCCAAGCCCCCCAATCCGCGCCGGCTCCTGCCGTACCCCTTGCTGCTGCATCTGTATCCGTACGCCGAAACGATCGGCTAACCGCTTGACCAACATGCGGAAATCCACGCGTTTCTCGGAGCTATAGTATACCGTTAGCTTATTTCCATCCCCTTGGTACTCTACGTCAAATACCTTCATCTCCAGCCTAAGCTCCTGCGCTTCGCTCCGGATAATAACAAGGGCATCGTGTTCCTGCGCAATGCTTGCTATCCAGCGGTCGATGTCGTTGCGAGTGGACAATCTAAAGATTTCAAGCGGCAACTTGTCGTCCTCAATCCTGCTTTTCATGTACTCGCGATGGGCATCCCACCCCGTGAGGGCCACAGCTCCCACATCATGCCCCGGCGCCGTGGATACCGTCACCAAATCGCCAACCTCTAGATGCAGCATCTGCGTGTTAAGGTAGTACTCAACCCGCTTATTCTTAAATTGCACTAGCACTACGGGCACTGCGCCCGTGGGCATTTTCCACGCAGCACTCGCACGGCATTGCGTACGATAACGTAGCTCTACACTCTGCTCTATATAAAATTCCTCGCGATCATCGTGCTGTAGCACAACCCCGCGGGATGTCTTCGCATATTCCATATCTCCTCCGCTCCATCTTCTCCGCGCAAAGTTACGATTTTTTATCGCTTACAATATGATATGTAGCGACTTTGTAATATGTTCTGCCCCTACACTTGGGCTATCTAGGTGGTATCTCCTTTAGAAAAGTACGTTGTGGATAGGATGATAACTTCCGCACTCTTGGTACGCACCACCCACCCATGCAACTGATACCCCATACAAAACATGCGCTACAGCCTCGGACACACCGAAAGACCGTAGCGCATAATGCCCACGCACAATTTAGTTAGGATCGCCCCGCTTAGCTAGTTTACGCCTAGACGTCAAGATTGGCATATTTCGCATGCTCCTCAATGAACTGACGGCGGGGAGGTACGTCCTCACCCATGAGCATTGAGAAGATTCTATCGGCCTCCGCCGCGCTGCTTATCGTTACCTGACGTAATATGCGCGTCTCGGGGTTAATGGTGGTCTCCCATAGTTGCTCCGCATTCATCTCGCCGAGACCTTTATACCGCTGCACCGCCACTGCGCTCTCCTTTCCGCCCGCACCAAACTCTGCAATCGTATCAAGGCGTTCCTTCTCGGTCCAGCAGTAGCGCTGCTTTTTACCCATCTTCACCATGTAGAGCGGGGGCGTAGCGATGAACAGATGCCCCTTTTGGATCACATCGTTAAGGTAACGATAGAAGAAAGTCATGATGAGCGTAGCGATGTGACTCCCATCGACATCAGCATCGGCCATGATGATCACCTTGCTATAACGCATCCCCGATAGGTCGAGCGCCTTGCTATCCTCCTCCGTACCGATTTTCACCCCAAGCGCCATGATTATATTGCGAATCTCAGCGCTATCGAAGATCCTATGCAGCGACGCTTTCTCCACGTTCAATATCTTACCGCGCAGCGGCAGAATGGCTTGAAACTTCCCATCACGTCCCTGCTTGGCCGTTCCTCCTGCCGAGTCCCCCTCCACGAGGAACAGCTCCGTGCGGGAGGGATCCTTCTCGGCGCAGTCGGCTAGCTTGCCCGGTAGACCCGCCCCGGAGAGCACCGTTTTACGCTGCACCAGCTCACGCGCCTTACGCGCCGCGGCACGTGCCTCCGCCGCCACGATTACCTTCCCAACAATGGCCCTGGCGTCTTTAGGGTTCTCCTCCAGGTAGGCAGCCAAAGCCTCGCTCACCGCTTGGCTCACGGCCGCCGTCACCTCTGAGTTGCCCAACTTTGTCTTCGTTTGCCCCTCGAACTGTGGCTCCGTAACCTTTACAGAGATGATCGCCGTGAGACCCTCCCGAAAGTCCTCGCTGTTGATCTCCATCTTGAGCTTCGCGAGGGCACCACTCGACTCCGCGTAGGCCTTCAGCGTTCGCGTTAAGCCCAGCCTAAAGCCCGCAAGGTGCGTCCCTCCCTCGATTGTATTGATATTGTTGACGTACGAGTGCTCGTTGGTGTTGTACGAATCGTTGTACTGCATCGCGATCTCCACCGGCACGCCATTCCGCTCCGTATCGATGTAGATGGGCTTCTCAATGATGGGCGTACGGTTCTCGTCAAGGAATTTAACGAATTCCTTCAACCCCTCCTCGCTGTAGAATACCACCTTTTTGGGCTCATTATCTGCCTCTTCTTCCCCTTGGCGGCAGTCAGTAAGCGTGATACGTATACCCTTATTTAGGTACGCCAGCTCCCGCAGACGCGTGGCGAGAATGTCAAAGTTAAACCGCGTCGTTTGGGTGAATATCTCAGGGTCAGGGAGAAAGGTTACCATCGTGCCTGTATCGTCTACCTCCCCATGCGACGTAAGCTCCGTGATGGGTTTCCCTTTTGAGAACTCCTGCCGCCAAATCTTCCCATCACGGTGTACCTCTGCCGTGAGGTGACTCGATAGCGCATTGACGCACGATACACCCACACCGTGCAAACCGCCCGACACCTTGTAGGTGCCCTTATCAAACTTTCCTCCTGCATGCAGCACCGTCATCACCACCTCCAGCGCGCTCTTCCCCTCCTTCTGGTGGAAGTCTACCGGTATGCCGCGCCCATTATCCCGCACTGTGAGCGACTCGTCGGCGTTTATTGTTACTTCAATGTGGTCGCAGTAGCCAGCTAGCGCCTCATCGATGGAGTTGTCCACCACCTCATTGACAAGATGGTGTAGCCCCTTTGAACCCGTGTCGCCTATGTACATTGCGGGGCGTTTGCGCACCGCCTCCAGCCCTTCCAGCACCTGAATACTACTCGCGGAGTAGCTCTGCGCGCCCTGCTCTTTCTGCTCTTCGGTCATCTCTCTTATCTCTTCTCTTAACAGCGCAAAGGTACGAAAAATATGCGATTTGCGCTTGCGCCGTGAATGGGCTAACACCGTAGCGGTTAGCAGGCATGCCAGCTCAAAAGTCGCTGATCGTTCCGTGCGCAAAGTCCCGCGTTCTCTGCGCGTATGTCACTTTTCCCCCTCAAAGAGGTTTGCGTAGTGTCGCCGTATCTCCCCAACAATCGCCCCGATAATCTCCTCACGTGCCGCATCCCCATCAATCCATTGCAACGGCACTCCCCGTTTCTCCATCCCACGTAGGTAGGTCATCTGTCGCTTCGCGAACTGGTGTATGGCCGTCTCTAGGCCGCAGCGCATCTGGGCGAGCGTCAGCTCCCCTAGTAGGTAGCGTGAAGCGTAGCGGTACTCTAGCCCATAGTATTGTAGCGTTTCGTGCGGCACGCCGTGCGCCACGAGATTCTGCACCTCCTCCACGAGGCCTTCTGATAGCCGTGCGTCAAGCCGTGCCGAGATACGCGCTCGGCGATTCTCCCTTGAGGGGGCTATAGCAAAAGTGAGCCCTATAGGAATGCGCGGAGCGCAGACAGAATGGGCGGAATTCTCCTCCCTGCCATGGGCGATTTCTATGGCACGAATGAGCCTTTGGCGCGAAGAGGTGTCGGTGGTGTTGTGTAATGGCTGTAGTGCCGCCAACTTTTCCGTAAGCTCCTCGGTGGAGAGAGGTGCTAGCGATTTCCTCAGGGCGGGGTTTTCTGGCACTTCTGGCACGTTATAGTTGCGCAGCACCGCCTCAGCGTATAGCCCTGTACCACCGCATAGTATCGGCCAGTAGCCCTTCGCGGACGCCGCTTCGTGCGCCGCGTAGAATGCCTTTAGGTAGTCGTAGAGAGACCATTTCTCACCCGCAGCGGCTACATCAATTAAATAGTACGGAATACTTTTACCATCGGGGCGGGCGTACTCCGTCAGGTCCTTCCCAGTACCAATGTCCATCCCCCGGTATAGCTGGCGTGAATCGGCGCTGAGGATCGCCCCATGGATAGCATCAGCCACCTCCACGGCTACAGCCGTCTTGCCGCACGCCGTAGGTCCTACAATTGAGATGAGCGGCTTTGCCACTACCTTGCTACCGTGCGGTTGCACCTCTGGCTGCTCCCTACATCTACATTCCTTCTCGCACCTGCGAAATGATTATGGCTAGATTGGTGGTAAGCATCTTGATACTCACAGCCAGTAGGATAATCCCAAAGAACTTACGCATGGCGTAGATACCCCCGCTGCCCAGCAACTTACCCACGGAGTGCACGTTACGCAGCACAATGTACACCACAACCAAGTTGAGTACCACCGCCGTGAGGATCTCAATGTCGTTGTACATCGCCTTTAGCGATAGCATTGTGGTGATCGATCCCGGGCCCGCTATCAGCGGAAAAACTAGCGGCACTATCGTCACGGAGTCGGTTGGGGCATCGTCTTTAAAAACGCGTATATCAAAAATCATCTCTATGGCTAACGCAATCATTACTAATGCCCCCGCCACTGCAAACGAAGGGAAGTCTACCCCTAGAAAGTGGAGTATCGCACCTCCGAGGAAGAAAAAGAGTATGTAGAAGCCTAGAGCCGCAAGGGCTGCCACTTCCGATTTGTAGGTTTGCCCACGGTCAAGCATGGCCATGATGAGAGGCACTGACCCCGTGATATCAATCACGGCGAAGAGGATCATGAAGATGCTTAGAGTGTTTGTTACGAAATCCATACTTCAGTCGTTTTTTTCGTTGTTACGCTTTAAATCTATTGGTGGGTGTGAAATCGTTTCTTTTGTAGGTGGGGTAGCGGAGCGACTGCGCGATGCCTCACCCCTTGGCAAGGGATCGGTAGTACGCCAGGAGCCACTCCAGTGCTACGCCCATGGCCTCTTCATCGGGGCAGAACGTAGCGGTGTGTAGCTTGCCGCCATCTGTACCCACGCCGAGCCGCACGTAGAGCGAGGGTATCGCCTGGGCAAAGTAGGCAAAATCATCGGTTGTCATGCGTAGCCCCACCCGCTCAAATCGTACGGAAGGGGTAAGCTCCTCGCTTACCACCGATGCTCGTTCGTAGAGTTCGGGCGAGTTGATTAGGGTGGGATAGCCCTCTACGATGCGGGTTTCTATGTCCACGTGGAAAGCATCACCGATGCCCTGCGCCACAGTCCGAATGTTCTTTTTCACCACGGCGCGCCACGCCTCATTGTGCGCACGGAACGTGCCTTGCAGCGTGGCTACATCGGGTACCACATTGGTTGCTCCGAGTGCTTCAAAACGACCCACCGACAGTACGGCTGGTATACCGGCAGGCACCGTCCTCGTCATCATGCTCTGCAAGGCAATCACTAGATGTGCCCCCGCAAGAAGCGGGTCGTCATGTTCCTGCGGCAGCGCCCCATGACCGCCCTGCCCCCGCACCGTGAAGTGCAGCTCATCGCCCGAGGCCATGTATTCCCCCGGCTTGCTGGCTAGCGAACCCACCGGCCATGCGGGGTCGCAGTGGAAGGCAAACATTGTAGAGGGTCGCCGCGCCTTGAACACCTCGCTCTCAAGTATCGCCTGCGCGCCACCAGGCAGAGATTCCTCGCTCGATTCAAAAATGAATAGAACCCCGCTGCTGTTAGTCGTTCCTCGGTCAGCTTTGGCTAGGTAATACGCGAAGGCACAGGCTATGCCCATGTGCATGTCGTGCCCACAGGCATGCATAATGCCAGCGTGCTCGCTCACTACCTCTTTTTCATTGGGATTCTCCTGTATGGGCAGCGCGTCAAGCTCGGCGCGAAGCCCAAGGGCAAAATGGGTGAATGTGGGGTCGAATGCCAAAAAGCTAGGGCTACCATCAAGAACCGCCACGCTATATCCCAACTTGCGAAGCTCTTGCTGAAGGAGTGAAGAAGTCCTTGTCTCACGCCCCGAAAGTTCGGGGTGGCGGTGCACTTCACGCCGAATACGCTGCCCAAACGCGAACGACTCACGCAGCAACGCACCGGCACGATTTTGGATGCTCTTCACCATTCCCATAGGGTAATTATGCGTAGCACACGCCGGCTCTACTTAGTCGGCACACTGTAGATCGGGACAATAGGCCCGAGCTGTGAGATTGGCACACGTACACTCAACAGCTGATCCCGCAGTAACGTTATGGTTACCTCTGCAGTGCGGGCGGGGCGGTAGTAGAGCGCATTAGAGAGCGGCTTACGCACCCGATCGCTCGGAGCGGCCAAAGCTCCCTCGAGCGGGGTTACGGTAATCAACATAGGCGTGGCGGCCAGCTCCATGGTGGGGCGTATGCCTGACTGCTTTGAGAAGCGGCAGAGCATACTGCTGTTCTCCCCCGCCGTCGGGGTGTAGCGCAGCTGCACCCGCTGCTTGCTGTGCTCCCATCGCCCAATGAAGAGCGAGAGATACTGCGCTTCAATCCTATCTAGCTCATCAAGCATATCCCGCAGCACGCCAGGGGCTGCGGGTAACTCGGCCTCACCGCTTACGAGTTCCACCCGCTTACTTCGTAATGAGAAAATCAAATCCGCCGCCTGCTTCGCCTTCTCTGCTACCGACTCTTTCACTACCACATTACGCTGCACGGGCACCCGCACGAAGGAGGTGTCCTGCTGCACGGTGGAGTAGAAAATGCTTGATTTGTCCGCCACGAATTGCGCCGTAGAGAGGTCAGAGAACGCTGGCCAATCGCTTTGCTCCGTGAGTTTCCCCTGCCCTTGCGCGGTTGGGTGCTGCGTGGCGTTGGCAGGAAACAATAGCCCCATTTGATTAAGAGTTAACCATTTCTCCACGGCTTTCCCTTCGGGCTGTTTTACTGCGAATGCCGACTTATAGTCGGGTTCTTCAACGGGCATCACCTCGATGCTATCAATGCTCCAGTAATCCCCGGACTGTGGCACCTCGCCAGCGATGCCCAGTAGCGATTCTGCGTAGGCTGCATAAGGGCCAGGCGTGTAGGTTCCCCTATCCAATGTAAACGTGACATTCAGCACTGTTTGCGGTAGGTAGTACACATCGTATCCATTCCTATACGCATGTCCGCTGTCCAGCGGCGACACGCGCAGTGTCGGCGCGCAGGCGACAGCCCCCAACACGAATGCTGCGCCTACCAGCACTCCGAAATTTCTCTTTATGCTCATCTATCCGATTGCTCTAGTTCTCTTCATTAGTGAGGCTCAGGGTTACCCTGCTGCTCCGCACCCACGAAAGTTCGCGAATGTAGTCATTTTATGCAAAATGAGTATTCACCCTTACTATGAACCCCAATTGAATTCCGCAACAATAACTATCCACTGGACACTACCAACCCGACAGCATCATGCAGCCCCCGAAAGATATAGCACCCCGCCACACCGAATACCGCAATATTTCGTACCTTCGCAACCGAAATTAGCAAGACACATGTCGGAAAAAGAGACAAGAACCCCAAGCTGCGTAGTTTGCGGTCGGAATGGGAATGAGTGCCAACTCATAATAGGACGCGATGGCTACATTTGCACGCAGTGCGTAGAGGAAATTCATGACTACCTGATGGCTAGAGACCGGCAGGATCAGCCCGGTTTTTCCAAGAGTCTCTCTACCAACGAACTAATGCCCCCTGTGAAAATCAAGGAGTTTTTGGATCGTTACGTAGTAGGGCAAGAACGCGCAAAACGCTACATCAGCGTGGCCGTATACAATCACTACAAGAGGATACTTTCCGAGAAAACGTCTGACGTAGAGGTTGAGAAAAGCAACATTCTACTCGTGGGGCCCACGGGCACTGGAAAGACGCTACTGGCCAAAACGATAGCGCGGATGCTCAAAGTGCCTTTCGCCATCGTGGATGCCACCGTTCTGACCGAGGCGGGCTACGTGGGTGAAGACGTGGAAAGTATACTCACAAGGCTCCTACAGGCCGCCGATTACGATGTGGCATTGACAGAGCACGGCATAATATTCATCGATGAAATCGATAAAATCGCCCGTAAGGGCGACAATCCCTCAATAACGCGGGACGTGTCGGGGGAGGGCGTACAGCAGGCTCTGCTCAAAATATTAGAAGGGACCATCGTGAACGTGCCACCGCAGGGCGGAAGGAAGCACCCAGAGCAGAAAATGATACAGGTGAACACGAAGGACATCCTCTTTATCTGCGGCGGTGCCTTCGATGGCATTGAACGGCACATTGCTAACCGAATGAATACCCAAACGATAGGATTCATGGCGCAGCAAAGCCGTGCCAACGTAGATTTAAACAACCTAGTTTCCTACATCAGCCCGCAAGATCTACGTACCTACGGCTTAATCCCCGAACTCGTTGGACGTTTACCAGTCATTGCCACTCTAGACCCTCTTGACGCGCAGATGCTCCTCTCCATTCTCACCACGCCGCAAAACGCCATCCTGCGTCAATACCAACAGCTGTTTGCCTTTGATGGTATCGATTTAAAGGTAGACCATGACGTGCTTGAGTACATCGTTGCCCGGGCGCAGGAGGACAAGCTCGGAGCCCGTGGACTTAGGGCTATGTGCGAACAAATCTTCTTCAGAGCAATGTTTGAGCTTCCCGGCACTGGGGTAACAGAATTTACCGTGACGCTTGACTACGCCAAAGAGTCGCTTTCGGGACACGTTATGTCCGGCTGCGAACCTTCTACTGCTGAGGAACAAACAAGAAAAGCCCCACGCCCTAGCGTCGCAGTTGCGAGCAAGAGCAGTGGAAAATAGCTAACACCAAAGTAGTAAGCAAAGACGGCAGCCCTGCGTTGCGCGGTGGCTGCCGTCTTTTTGTATCTCCGTATCTCAACTAAAACAACGGGCTGAAGAGCCGAGCCACACCATTCTTGAAACGATCCATGAACCCTCGGTTGTTCCACTCCTCCCGGGTTACTAGATGGCTCTCCATCACATCACGGCGAAACTGCATTTCAAGATCCCTTGTAACCTCCCTATCGTAAATGAAAGAGGCAACCTCAAAGTGGTCTTCAAAGCTTCTGATGTCCATATTAGCCGACCCTACGGCAGCCAACTCCCCATCAATCATCATGATTTTTGAATGGTTAAAGCCAGCCTTGAAGAAGTACACGGAAATCCCAGCATCAAGCAAAGAGCCAACGTAACTTCGAGTAGCCCACAGCACGGTCACCACATCGCTCTTATACGGAAGTAAAATCTCCACGTCAACCCCGCTAAGCGTAGCGGCTCGGAGCGCGGTTAGTATGCTCTCGTTGGGAATAAAATAGGGCGTCGTGATGTATATGTACTTTTTGGCACGTGAAATTGCCAAAAAGAAGGCTTGCATTATCGATTCCCAATCGCTGTCAGGGCCACTCGCGGCAATCTGTACCGGAATGTTGGCATCGCAGACCTGCACAACGCTAGGCATGAAGTCGTACATATTAAGGTCTTCTCCTTTTGTAACGAACTTCCAATCAGAGAGAAAGACTCCATGCAGCGCCGTAACAGCGGGACCAAGCATACGAATCTGCGTATCGCGCCACGCTCCGAGCTTAAGATCACCCTCAATGTACTTATCCGCAATATTCATTCCCCCCATGTGCCCTATAGTCCCATCGATCACGGTGATTTTCCTGTGGTTACGATAGTTTATACGCGTTGCGAAGAGCGGGAATCTGACCTTTTCAAAGGGGTAGACCTGAACCCCCGCCGCTTTTAGCCTCCTTTTGTAACGTTTTGGTAGGGCAAAGCTCCCCACATCATCGTAAATGAGACGTACCTCTACCCCATTCTCCGCACACTCTATGAGCGCATCGGCAATTTCATTCCCAATTCTATCGCTTTCAATAATATAGTACTCCATATGGATGTACCGCTTGGCATTCCGTATATCCTCCAGCAAGGCGGGGAAAGCGTCTCTGCCATGATGGTACGTCGTGATGTCGTTCCCCAAAAACACTGGAGATCGGTTGTTATTCACGAGAAGCCGCGCCACGTGGATTTTACGGTTCACAAGATACGGTTTCTTACTTCCCGATGTTAACGGAACGGCAAACGGAGCAATACGAGAGTCTACATATGCCAAATTGATTGCCTCTTTTCGATCAAGAAGCGGCCGATGCCGAAAATTACGCCCGAAAAAAATGTACAGCACCAGCCCGACCACCGGGAGGAGCACCAGCACCGTAATCCATAGGGTTGCAGATGTAGGACTCTTTTTATCAAGTACTACAATCACAACGGTGAATAGAATCGTTAGGAAGTAAACAATACTTACCACCCCACTCCACCCGCTCAGCCAACTGAAGAAGGAGGCAGTGGAGAGAGAAGCCACCCAATTCTCAACCATCATAGAGTCATTTCAAGGTAGTTTCCAGCAACATCTTTAGCCTTTTCGGTATGCGCACAGGCTTCCGGGTAACACTATCCACAAAAGCCATATTGGTCTGGCCATAGACAATAAGCTCCGCACCCTCTCTACGCTCAATACGATACCCAAAAATCATTGATGCGCCGCTAAGCTCAACCACCCCAGTGGTGATATCAAGTATGTCATCGTAATGCGCTGGAGTCCGATAATGAAGGTGCATTTCTGCCACGGGCATCATAATGCCCTCATCCTCCAGTCGTCCGTAGGCAAAACCAAGGGCTCGCATGCACTCGTTACGCCCCACCTCAAAGTAGAGTCCATAGTTACCATAGTACACGTACCCCATGGCATCGGTCTCTCCATAACGGACACGAATCGTATGAGTATTGACTAACGAGAGCTTCGAAACATCACCATCAAAAAAATCTTTACTTCTCATACTATGTAGATTAACCACCGCAAAGCTAGTGAAAATTTTACTGCTAAGCCCCATCTATTCCACTTCCGTGGGGTGAAGAGCACAGAAGGCATTCAATTCTCAACCAAAAACCATTCCGCTTCTATTCATCAACCTCACCCTCTAGCACCAAAGCACATTTGATACGTTACTTCACCGGCACACCACCCAACAACATAAAGATGTTATACACAATTCACTCTTATTTAATGTGTTACACCTATTAGCACTGCCCCATAATGGATATTTTGAACGAGGTGGGATGGCCATTTTTCAGCACAAAAAGCACAATAGTTTTGTAAATCCAGGGAAATACCATACCTTTGCGTGGCAATTCCGAGAGGAGCAAGCGATGGCGAGGTAGCTCAGCTGGTTAGAGCGCATGATTCATAATCATGAGGTCGACGGTTCAAGCCCGTCTCTCGCTACGCATGATGGTGTGTTAGTTGACAGAGAGTTCCCTACAGCAATGCTGGAGGGAACTCTTTGTATATAGTGATGTGGACTTCCCAATGCACACATACGAAAGACGGTAAATCCCTCTTGGCAACATAATTACAGCTAGTCCTTGCGCCGCAACGAACCGCTGCAAAAGTCCTTATCTATCGCTGCGCTCTAGAGAATAAGCACTCGACAATCAAGTCTCGCATCTTGCGAGCGAATGGCTCTATGCAGCGATTATAGCACCGACTTCCCCACATTCTCTTCACCATATACAGCCACGCCCTACCCCTTCAAACGGAACCCGCTACAGCATGGGGAAAAGGAAATAAAACGAGGGGTGCTGACCCTCCGTCAACACCCCTCGCTGCCAATCAATTTCCTACTACAACCTAGTGGAGCACAAAAAGCACAGGCACAACCTGCGACACACGCACCGGCCTTTCGTTGTTTTGCCCTGGCGTCCAACGCGGGCTACTTTTCACCACACGTAGTGCCTCCCTATCCAGCAACGGATCAATCCCCTTAACAACCTTCACGTTGCTCACCGATCCATTCTTCTCTACCACAAACGATACCCTTACGCGCCCCTGTATACCCATCTCCGCCGCGGTTTGAGGGTACACCGTATTCTCATTGATATACTCCTGGAACTTTTTCAGATTTCCACCCTTAAATTTCGGCATCACCTCTGCGCTAGAAACAATCTCATTGTTATCCACCACAGGTGCCTCCACCGCAGGCTTAGGCTCCTCCTTCGGCTGCGGCTTTTCCGCAGGCTCTGGAACAGGTTCAGGCGCCGGCGCAGGCTCCTCCTTTGCTGGAGGTTCCGGGGTAGGCTCAGGTGCAGGCTCTACAGGCTTCTCTGCCACAGCCTTTTCAACAGGCTTAGCCTTTGCTACGGGCTTAGGCTTTGCCGTAGGCTTAGGAGCCGGAGGCTCTGGCTTTGCCTCCTCTGCCGGCGCTGGCTCCTCAACGGGAGCCTCTTCCACTGGCACCATCTCTTCCTCCACCGGGGCAGGCACCTCCTGCTCTATCGCCGGCGGCTCGGTAATCGCAGGCGACTTCCCCTTGAAGTAATCCACTAAGAAGTAGCATCCTAGCACCAATAGCACTAGCACTACAATCACAATAATCCTTTTCTTTTTCTGCATAACCTCACGTTCTTTTAGAATTCCCCTTTCTCGCCGCCCCTCGGACTACATCCAAACTCTCACCTCCCAAAACCACGCGCAAATGTAGCGAAAATGTTGATAACGGCCCGCCATGCACCAACGGCTTACAATAAATTTCGCAAGAAGCGCATGCAAATCTTCCCCTCAGGCCTCAGCGCGGCTAGCACTCAACGCTGCTAACCGCGCTGGAGGGAATGCACCCCCTACTCTTTCGCCTTCGCCTCGGCTATAGCCTTAGCGGCCTCATCGTTCGCTTTCTGCAGCTGACGCAGCGCCACACGGGGATTGCTCAACGTATTGGGTCCGCCGATGCACCCTCCCTCGCACATCATCACCTCCACAAAATTCGCCTCAGGCTTCTTCGGCAACCGCTTTAGCTCCCGTATCGCTGCCTTATCAACCCCATTAAACACGCGCTCATTGATGGGGAAATCGCCTGCCTTGTTCTTTACTGCAGTGAACACTCCCGCACTTCGCCCATAGAATCGGCTATCCTGCGTGATGTTTACCCCCGGCAGTTCCGGCATCACCGTATTCACATCTATGCCCGCCGCAATGAGCCACGCACCGTACTCCTCAAACGTCAACACATAGTCAACATTGGGGTCATGGAACGCCTCGTAGCGCTTCGCGGAGCATGGACTTACGAACACTGTCACCGCATCGGGGTGTTCCCGCTTTGCAATCTGCGCCGTGTAGGCCATTGGGGACAACGTATGCGACACAAAGGGCACCAAATCGGGTATATGGCGGCGCACCGTGTTGGTGTACCCCGGGCAGCAACTCGTCGTCATAAACGGCGCACCATCCCCTAGCCGCTCCACGAGCTCTGCCGACTCCGTGGACGTTGTCACATCAGCCCCTAGTGCCACCTCGTACACGTAATCAAAGCCCAACAGCTTAAAGCTATGCAGCACGCGCCCAAGCTCCGTATTAAACTGCGCGGCTATGGCGGGCGCCGGCATGGCTATAATTTTTTTCCCCTCACGCTTCCTTGAAAAAATCTCTACCAAATGTGATTTCTCCATAACTGCACCAAAGGGGCAAGCCACCTTGCACTTCCCGCACGACACGCACTTCTCCTCGTCAATGTGCTCCACGCCGTTCTCGTTGCGAAATATAGCATCCACAGGGCATGCCGCCTCGCAGGGTATGGGCGAATAGATAATGGCATTGTACGGACATACCTCCTTACACATGCCGCAATTCACGCAGTTCTCCTGATGGATATACGCATGCCCATCCACGAAGTCTATCGTTTTCTTCGGACAATTCAACGTACACGGCCGCGCCACGCACCCGCGGCACTGGTTCGTGACCACATGCTGCGCCTTATGGCACGATGAGCAAGCCTCATCCACCACGGTAAGTATCACATCTGTCAGATCGGTGCGCGCCAAAGCACGACGCGCGTACTCCGAAAGCGGTGCAAGCTCGTCCACCTCGTCCTGTATGTTAAAGCCGAGGAGCGCCATCATTTGGTACTTAATCACCGCTCGATCCTTGGCCACGCTATCGCGGTACGCCGTCTTATCGCGCGGACGCATAACGATCGGAATCCTATCGATGTCCTCTACCAGCCTGTTCTCTATGAGTAACCTGACTAGATGGGTCATCAACTCACGACGCAGTATGGTTGCGTTATTCGTTGCCACTATTGCCATGGTTCTTTCTATGGATGAATGTTCAACACCTTCATACGCTCCTCTATCGCAAGGAGTACCGATGGAATATCAGCCTGCTGAATGCACACGCCATCCACCGATGCAAATGGTGGTTTTATGGTAATAGGATTCTTCCCATCCCCGTGGCACTCCGTAAGGTTAATGCTCCCACTGATTGTCACATAGGGTTTCCACTCCGGCGGCATTTGCTCGCCTAACAGCTGCAAATCGCTCCCGCCCATAACCGAACAGAGCGTACAAACGCAGATCTTTACCTCAATTTTTTGCTCCATGCTTTTCACACCTTTATTGTTCTCCAATGACGGCTATATGAGCCTCACCTCTACTATCTTATTAAATTTTTCCTCAAGGAGCTTCGCGATACGTCGGATCAACGTTCGACGCACCTCAAGCTCCACGGGCAACTTGGGGTCGTAATGCGCTATATTGACTCGCGTTCCCACCACGAAAAGGATACTATCCGACTGCCCTAGAAAACGCACAATACTCCACGCAGGCCCCTTCTTGTTCCACCCATCGCTGCGATCAAGCGTACTCAATATTTTCTCCACACGGCTCAACGTAACCACCCCCTCCGTCACCAAATCTACCCCCTGCATCGTGCTCCTCGGCGGAAGCCCATCGGTATCCTCCCCAAGCACCACTTCTACCGACACCCCGAGATGGCGCGCCACAATCTCTGACGTAGTACCCCCGCAGATGATTTTACGACCCTCAAAATCCCGCACCAACCCCGCCATCTCCGCGTCGTGGCTCTCCGTGTAGGGTGGCCCCGTGCATACGATTAGCTTACGAGGGACCCGCAGGTGCAGCACCCCGCACGTTATATCGTCCTGCGGTCGTAGCACGTCATTCATGGCGGCACGCTTCACCACCGCCGAGCTTAAATCATGTGCAGATATCGAATCGTCAATGCGAATCAACCCCTTCACAAAATCAGCCAGCGCCACGCTTCCGTAGCCAAAGGGCATCGTCGCGCGCCCCATGCCGGAATGCGTCACCCCATCGGAAAACATTACCAAACGATCGCCCGCATTCAGAAAAAAATGCGAAACGTACATTTGCCTATCGCCTGCAGCGAGCGTATCAACCTTCCTCACCTCCCGAAACAGCTCCACGCTCTCCCCGTTGCGAATAAGAAGAACCGGAGGGTTATCAAACTCCACCATTCGCGTCTCCCCATCACGATCAACGCTGGCAATGATAAACGTGGCGTAGCTCACCCTGCGCTTGCTGTCAACCGGAAGGGTATCCATGATTACCCTAGCAGCACGATCGGCGTGCTGGTTGGAGAGCGTAAAGCCGAGCGCCATGGATGCGGTCAGCGTTGCCAACACGCTAGCTATCGGGCCGCTGCCGAGCCCATCGGAAAGAATGGCCACAACACGCCCATTGACCCCCATGCGCCGCGACAAAAAAACATCGCCGCAGCAACGGTAATCATGGTGATGCCGCTGCGCGTAATCCACATCAATGTGGTACAGCCCGCTAGGCATTCTCACCCTCCTTTCTGCCCAACGACTCCATGATGGAATTCAAAACCGTCTCTGTCTCCGCCGCGCTCTCGCCCAGCAAGTAGGCTATCTGCTGCACGGTGGTTAAATTCTTGGTTATGAGATCCTCGGCCCGGCGGGCTATCTCGTCATTACGCACATCGCTCGAATAGAGATTGCGCACTATGGCGCACGCAATGTTGAATCGCTCCACCAAAAACACGGATACGCTCAGCACGTAATCGCCTACGGCTTGATCCCGATTAAGCACCGCCTCTCGGCTACGCAGCACGGTTGTAATCACTTTATGGAATGGCAGGTACTGCTCCGCCGACAGCCCTTCAAGACCCGGATTCCTATCGTACGCAAGCTCCGCATCGTGACCGAGCATGCGAGCCAAATTCCAATTAATCTGTAGTATACGCAGCGAATCGTCCACCAACGCCACCCCGCTCGGCATATGGTTGAAGAGCACATCCAATTGCCCCTGCGCCACCTCTCGCTGGTAGGAAACGCACATCGTGGGCTCCGCCGTGCCCCGGCATAGAGCACGCCCGAAATCCTGGCACGTGGCGTACCCGCAGCAACCGCAGTCACTGTTATCCTGCCGCGTGCTCTGCCCCACCCGCTTGAGCTGCTCCGCAACCTGCTGCGGCGAAATCACCTCGCATTGCAGCTCCCGCTTCTGCTGGTAGTCGTAGCTCATGTCAACCGCTGGGAACAGGCACGAATGGTTCAGCGCGCAGCGCACCGGGTATGAGTCAACCAGCGACTGCTGCCGCAGGGCGAGCGACTGCTGATGGCTCGCGGCGGGGCTATTCACGCACCCGCCCTCGCAGGCCATGAGCTCCACGATAAACTTTCCGCGATTGCCCCAGCTTTCAAGCCCATCAAGCGCGGCACGTATGGAGTCAAAGCCCGAGTAGGCTGCGTAATGCACTGGCGCCTCGGGCGGTATATACATTTTCAGCTCCTCCACCATGCCGCCCCGCATGGCGTAGCGTGCCCCGCCCGAAGCGGGCAATGGCACAAACTCCTCCACGTCTGCGTCGTACGCTGCCGTCCCTTTCGCTCGCGTCGACACCCCTTGGTCAAGGAACCAACTATGCAGCTCCGCAAAGGTAATCGCTGCGTCAATAGCCTCGGGATGGCGGTCCGCCTCCATCTTTTGCGCCACGCAGGGCGTAATCGCCACAACAGCTATATCGCTCCCAAAATACTTGCGAAGTAAGCCGGCATGGGAGAGCAATGGAGTCGCCGCGGAAAGAATCCAAGGGGTATAGTGGGGATAACGATTTTGGATAAATTCCATCGCAGCTGGGCAGCCGGGCAAGAAAACCACCTGCGAGGGGTGCTGCTCGTAGTGCTGCGCTACGTACCGATTGAGCATATCTGCCCCCAGCGCCATCTCCGATACCCAGCGAAACCCCAACGCCCGCAGCGATGCAAGCAGCGCACCCGCCGTCACATCTGGGAACTCGCTCACCCAGGAGGGTGCAAGCGACACCAGCACCCGCTTACTCGATCGCAAAAGCCCCACCACCCGGTCCACATCGCTACGCACCCGCTGCAGCCCCTTCGGGCACTCCCGCACGCACTGCCCGCACGCCACGCACTCCTCGCTTATCACCGACACCTCATCGCGCGCTACCCGAATCGAACCCACCGGGCACACCCGCACGCAGCGGTAGCAATCCCTACAGGACGACGGGTACGTGTACACGGGCGATTGCTTCATCTCTCCTTCCTTTCCTCGTATGGTATTCTAACAGAACTCCCTTTGCCAATAACGCAGCACCTTGCGCAGCTTTTCTCCATTCAAACCTTTACCCACCTCGCACGCTGCCATAGCCGATATCTAAGCCCCTCACGCCACGCCAACGCACCGCTCCCCCTCAAGCCAAACAGCTGCACCTACCACGCCTCGCAAAGGTAGTTCATTTAGTGATGTTACGCAATGGAACAGGCGATAAGCACTCAATATAGAAGCATTAAACGCAAAAAGAGATTGCGCCTCGCCGCAATTAATCTTTATTACTAGCTTCAACCATCAATTCCAGACCGTTAACCCTTTAATTAACCTATAGCCATGATCTACGGATACATTCGCGTAAGCTCTGACAAACAGACCGTTGAGAACCAACGCTTCGAAATCCTACGCTTCTGCCAAGCGCAGAACTTCACCATCGATGGATGGATTGAAGAAACCATCAGCGGCACCAAAAGCTACTCCAAGCGCAAGCTCGGCAAGCTCCTCGACCACGTGGCATCCAACGACCTCATCATCTGCTCCGAGCTCTCCCGCCTCGGTCGCAACCTCTTCATGGTGATGGAGATCCTCAACATCTGCATGACCAAGGAGTGCCGCGTGTGGACCATTAAGGACAACTACCGCCTCGGCGATGACATCCAGAGCAAGGTACTCGCTTTTGCCTTTGGCCTCTCCGCCGAGATCGAGCGCAACCTCATCTCCCAGCGCACCAAGGAGGCCCTCGCCCTGCGCCGCGCCAACGGCGTCACCCTCGGCCGCCCCAAGGGGGCGAAAACCGCAAGGGAGAAACTCAAGCTCTACAAGCATGAAGCCAAGCTGCGAAGGCTCTTAAAGGACCACGTTCCCCAGCGGAAAATGGCGAAGATCCTCGGCGTTAGCCGGGGTACCATCTCCCGCTACATCAAGCGGTTTATTGCCCCCGCGGCGATGGATAGCTAGCCGCCGAGCGGATCCACAAATAAACTTGAGACCAATACTTTAATGTAATCCCCTAAAAACTTACTAAATACCTAGAGCTATACCCCGCAATGCGGAACGGCAAAGCAGCAACGCCTACCTAGATCCTACACAGCCGCAAGCTGCGGAAATAAGTCACGAATCCGTTGGAGCACGGAAAAGTCTCTTGCCTTTTCGGAATAGGCAATGGCAGCGTACTAAGGAAAAATTTCAACGCAAGCAGCGGACCTCGCTTCGCAATCCTCCCGAATGAAAGAGGGGCAAAACACACCCCTAGTGTTTTGCCCCATCCCCGCGGAGGAAGAGGGATTCGAACCCCCGGAACATTGCTGTTCAACGGTTTTCAAGACCGCCGCATTCGACCACTCTGCCATTCCTCCGAGCGCAAAGGTACAGTTTTTTACGAAACCAAATGGCCAAGCCATGGGAAGTTGGGTGTTTTTTTTCAATACAGCCCGCAGAAATAATGTTGCAGGGAGATAGCAATGTGCATGAAAAAAGGTAACTTCGCGAAGTGATGGGCATAATCGGAAGGGAAAGATAGGCAGCGTATGGTCAACCTTATCTCGCTGCTGGGGCTTAGCGTCCTAATAGGTATCCTGGCGTCGATCCCGCTAGGGCCTATCGGGGTGCTGTGCGTGCAGCGTACGGTGAACTACGGCCGCCCCGCCGGCTTTGCCAGCGGGTACGGCGCTGCGCTAGCCGATACCATCTTCGCCACCATCGCGGCGTGGGGCCTCTCCTACATCATCGAATACATTGAGCGCTACCAATCAGAGTTTGAAATCATTGGAGGGGTGGTGATCCTCGTCATGGGAATCATTCTCTATCGCCGCGACCCCATTCACGCCTACCGGCACCGCGACAAGGTGAAGCGGAAGCTATGGCAAGACGTGGTCTACACCATGCTCCTAACGCTCACCAATCCCCTCGCCATCTTTATTTTCCTCGCCCTCATGGCCGCCTTCGGCGTTGTGGTGGACCATGCGCACCCCTACGAGCTGATTATGGTGGTTATCGGCGTTAATTTGGGTGCCACGCTCTGGTGGTTCGGCCTTACCTACGGCGTGAGCCACATCCGTTCCCTTTTCCGCCTACGGAGGCTATGGTGGTTCAATAAAATTAGCGGGATTGTCATCGCCCTATTCGGCGCTGTCGCAATAGTACATGGGGCTTTCGCGCTGCTCTTTCCCGCGGCATAAAATAGCCAGCATCACCCCCGCCTCACACCCAGAAAAAAGAGTCTCCTAAAAGGTTCTTTCCCCAGCCACATCGGAAAGGAAGAACGACACCGCGCCGCTCGGCGAGCCGTATAGCCCCTGCGCAAGCATCAGCTTCACGATGGCCGCCTCGTAGGTCATATCCCCCCCATCGAGCACCCCGATATTGGAAAGGGAAAGCCCCACGTCGTAGGCCTGCATATCAACGCTATCCGCCGAGCATTGCGTCACATTGACCACCACTACGCCCCGCCGTATCGCGTCGGCAAACGGCGCAAGAAATTCTTCGTGGTTCGGAGCATTGCCCGCGCCGTACGTTTCCAGCACCACGCCCCGCAATTTATCCAGTCCTAGCACCGCCTCAATGAGCTGTGTGGAAATGCCCGGGAAAAGCTTGATGGAGGCAACGCTCGTATCAAACGTTTTGTACGCCACCCATGGGCCACGCCGCGGATGGCGTATGAAACGCTCGTTGTAGCGTATGTGAATCCCCGCCTCCGCGAGGTAGGGGTAGTTAAAACTCCTGAAGGCATCAAACCGCGCCGCGCCGAATTTGGTTGTGCGGTTTCCCCGCATCAGCTTATGGTTGAAGAACACGGTAACCTCTGGCACCACCGGATCGCCCAGCACCTGCTGCGCCGCCACCTCAATGGCACCCAGCAAATTCTCCCTGCCGTCAGTCCGCACCGCGCCAATGGGAAGCTGCGAGCCCGTAAGCACCACGGGCTTAGACAACGAAGGCAACATAAAGCTCAAGGCGCTCGCCGTGTAGGCCATCGTGTCGGTACCATGCAGAATGACGAACCCATCGTAATCATTATAGCGCGCCTCAAGCAGATCCACCAACCGAACCCAAAAGCTCGGTTCTATCTGCGAAGAGTCCACCAGCGGAAGAACCGACTCCGTGCTTATAGTAAAACCAAACTTCTCCACCTCTGGCACCTCGCTGGCGATTTGCTCAAAGTTAAATGGCGCGAGAGCACCCGTGAGCGGGTTTTCCTTCATGCCGATGGTGCCGCCGGTATATATAAGAAGGAGCGATCTATTTGTGTTCATGGAATAAACGATACTTTAAGTCGTTACCATCTGAAAAGGTCTGCAGCAGCCTGCGTGGTCAGTTTTGCAATTGCCTCTAAACCCACATTTCGCACCCCGGAAAGATGGGCAGCGGTGTCAACTAGAAAGGCGGGCTCGTTGCGTTTGCCTCGATGCGGAATGGGGGATAGGTAGGGGCAATCGGTCTCCATCACCGCGCGACCGAAGTCAATCGCCTGAATAAGCTCCGGCCCAAACCCCTTCTTGTAGGTGGCAATGCCGCCGAGCCCTACCCACGTGTCCGGACGGGCCATTGCCCTATCGTACTGAACTTTCGTTCCGTTAAAGGCGTGTAGCACAACCCGTAGCGAGCGCATGCGCGGCGCCTCTATCATGCTGAGTACCTCGTCAATGGCGTTCCTTGCGTGGACCAACAGAGGCAAATCGCGTTCCAATGCCCACTCCATCTGCACCCGCAACGCCTCCTTCTGCGCATCGGCATGGGTCGTGTCCCAATAAAAATCGAGCCCCACCTCCCCCACCGCCACCACGCCCTCTGCATCCAACGCCTCCTTTATCGGGCGCAACGCCCCTCGCCACGATGCGTCTACGCTCGTGGGATGCAGCCCCATCGCGCAACGGAACAGCTCAGGCTCTGACCTATGGACGGCCTGGAGCGGCGCAATGGACTCCACATCAATATTGGGCAGCACGATGCGCCGCACGCCCGCCGCTTTGGCGCGCGCAAGCGTCTCCGCTAGATCGTCGCGAAATGCCTCGTCAAAGAGGTGCGCATGGGTGTCAACCCACTCCAACGTACCGCTCGTCTGCCCCATCAGAAGCTCCGGTTAATCAGGTCTAGAATCTCCTCCATCTCCTTTGCAAAGCCGTTATCCATCACCTTCGTATCCTCCACAACCTTGCACGAATGCACCACCGTGGCATGATTCTTTGACCCAATGCTGGCCCCAATGCTAGCAGCCGAAAGCTTCGTGAGGTCCCGCGCGAAATACATGGCCACCTGCCGAGCGCGAACAATCTCCCGCTTGCGGCAATTGCTCACCAACTCGGGCACCGACATGCCGTAGTAATCCGCCACCACCTTTAGAATAGTCTTTATCGATGGATCTTTCTTCGTCGGCGCGGCCACCCGCTCGCTCACCACCTTCTTGGCTAGAGCAAGCGAAAGAGTCGTAGCAGACTCGGCATCCATCACCGAGTACGCCATAAGCGAATTAAGTACGAACTGCAGCTCCCGCACGTCCTGCGTCACCCGCTCCGCGATGTACTCCAGCACACCATCCTCCATGGGGGGAACGCCGCACGAAAGGCACATCTGCTGCAGTATGGATAGCCGAGTTTTATAGTCCGGTGCTTCTATCTTCACCGCGATGCCCCATCTAAACCGAGAAAGCAAGTCCTCTCGCATGCCGCTCAACTCCGCGGGCAAGCGGTTAGAGGTCATCACGAGCTGCCCCCCCCGCATCACCAGCTGATTGTATAGGGAGAAAAAGACATCCTGCGACCCCTTCCTCGCCGTAAACTCGTGGACATCATCCACAATCAGCACGTCAAAGCTCTGGTAGTACGCCACGAACTGCATAATCGTGTTGTTTTGATATGCCCGAGAATACCGACTAATAAAGTCAAGCGTATTGAGAAATAGCACCGAGCGGTTCGGATACATTTCCCGAATGGCAATCCCAATCGCCTGCGCTAAATGGGTTTTCCCCACGCCGGTAGAGCCGTAAATGATAAATGGATTGTACGCCTTGAGCGTTCCGAGGTGCTCCACTATCAGCTTCGCATTCTGCTTGGCTAGCCGGTTGCAATCCCCCTCCACAAAGCTATCAAAGTTGTACTGCGCCTGCAGCCCGCTATCCACCTGCTGCACATGGCTCGTGGGCGCGCCGAGGGGGTCGTCCGCGCCCATAGCGGTCTGCCGAGGCGCATCGAGCACATTCACGGTTTGCATGCCGGCATACTGCTGCGGCTCAAATTTCTCCGTGCGGGGCGGCATGCCATGGGTTTCCCCCGAAGGGCCATTTCCGAGCACATAGTACAGCTGCGCATCGGGGCGAAAATACTGCCGCAGAAGTGGAAAGATAACCGAGGAGTAGTTTTGCTCTATCTCATTTTTGTACAGCTCGCTGGGCACAGATAGATATATATTACGCCCCTCTATCTTCTCGGGCTTAATCGGCACAAACCACTTTGCAAAGGCCGCGGGCGCCACCTGTCTCCGTATACCCCCAAGACATTTATCCCAAACCGTTTTGATATCATTACTCATTGCGCCCCTCCATTTGCAGAAATTTCGTGAAAAACCGTGTGCCGTTCCCTTTAGCCACTGTGCAAAGTTGGGCAAAACTCTTCCCCTTTCCAAACCTTTAAGTCTACTACGCCAGGCAAAGGAATTGTAATCTCGTAACTATCAAAGAAATTGGATCAAGAAAAAAGTTTTTAATCATAACATACTGATAATCAACGCACAATAGTAAAGCGAAACGGTAAGCCATTGAGTGCGACATCCATCTGTCCTCCGTACACGGAAAGGGGTTGATGATACGCTACACAAATAGCTACAAATCAATGGGGTTAAGTTATAACTCCTTGAGTAATGTTAGCCTCTTCGTAACAATGCGGCCATCTCGCCCGAAAGGAAGGCAGAACTGCATATGTAAGCCTTTCCACCAAAGCCCCACCCCCTTCGCATCAAACCCAATTATCGCCGGCAATAATTGGGTTTGGTGCGAAGGGGGTACGAAGTTGATATAGTTATGAAGAATGCTGTATGGCAACAACTTACATGGTTTTCCACGCCCTTCTTCTGCTCCATCGCTTCAACTCCTCCGAAAACACCGAATCGCAGGCTCATCCCATTAGAGGGCGCAGCTTGTTTGGCAAAAAAAAGTACCTTCGCGGCGGATTTAATCGGATGGAACTATGGAATTAAAAGACGTGTTTACAATCGTAGGCAAGCCTGGGCTCTATCGCTACGTAGCGAACGCTACGCACGGCCTGATTATGGAATCGCTAATCGATGGGAAACGTTTGAAGGTTGATATGTCGGCAAACGTGAGCACCCTCGCAGAAATCGCTATATACACCACTGAGGGTGAATTCCCGCTTTGGAAGGTATTCAACGCCATGCGCGACCACCACGACGAGGTATACGCTATCGATAAGTCAACGCCAAAGGATACAGTAGTAGCACTTTTCGCCAAGGTGCTTCCCAACTACGATACGAACCGCGTATACGAAAGCAATATGCGCAAGGCGTTTCGGTGGTTTGTACTACTAACCGACAAGGGCATGACCGACTTCACCGTTAAGGATCCAGAGGGTGACAGCACCACAGCCGACAGCGGAGCCACCCCTAACGATTAATCGAAAATGCACAACCTCGTAGACTAGAGTAGAAATAGCTATAAACTAACGAATTATGATAACCCTACTTTCAGCTGCGCAGCCAAGCGTGCCGGCGTGGCTATTGATTCCGTTCGTGCTAATGCTACTGACAATAGCCTTAGCCCCAGTGCTTTTCGCTAAGTTCTGGGAAGAGAATAAAAATAAGCTGATTGTGGCACTAGCCATCGGCATTCCCACTGCCTGCGTGCTTATCTACATGGGTCTCGGCAGGGATTTGACTCACACCATGCTGGTGGACTACATCCCATTCATCATACTGCTCGGAGGCCTCTTTGCCGTCACGGGCGGCATCCGTATCACTGGGAATCTTCTCGCCACGCCAGCCGTAAATACCACCTTCTTAGCCATCGGCGCGGTTCTCGCCTCCATAATGGGTACAACGGGGGCTGCCATGCTCCTCATCCGCCCGCTCATAGAGACCAACAAGGAGCGTAGGCATAAAACGCACACCATTCTATTCTTCATTGCAGCCGTGGCCAACTGCGGCGGGCTGCTCACCCCGCTCGGCGACCCGCCCCTCTTCCTGCTCTACCTCCGCGGCGCCCATTTCTCCTGGTTTCTACACATGGTGCCGGAATGGGCAACCATCAATGCCATCCTTCTCGTTACGTACTTCATCATGGACACCATGAGCTACAAGAGGGAGAATGCGGCCGACTTGGCGCGGGATGTCGCTGAGCGCACCGCGCTGAAAATCACGGGGAATATTAACTTCCTATGGCTGCTCGGTATCGTGCTTTCAGTAGCGTTCATCAACGAGCAGTACATTCCCTCCATGGGGGGGCATGACATCACCATCGCCAAGTTCTACCGTGAATTTGCTATCATTGCGATGATTGTACTATCGCTGCTCACAACCCCTAAAGGCTTACGAAAGGCAAATAACTTCACGTGGCATCCTATTCTTGAGGTGGCGTATCTCTTCATCGGTATCTTCATCACGATGACCCCCGCCCTGCTCTTCCTCACGGAACACGCTCCCGCGCTGGGGCTCACCACGGCCAAGCATTTCTACTTCGCCACGGGCGCACTTTCAGGATTCCTTGACAACGCCCCCACGGCGTTGGCGTTCTACTCAGTGGCGCAGGGGCTACCAGAGGTGCCACCGCTAGTGGCGGGAGTCAACGAGATACTCCTTACAGCCATCTCCATGGGCGCAGTGCTATTCGGGGCTATGACCTACATCGGCAATGGGCCTAACTTCATGGTGAAGGCCATCGCGGAGGAGAATGGAATTAAGATGCCATCATTCTTCCGCTACATGACCCGCTTCTCGTTGATTATACTGCTGCCGATTTACATACTGATAGCCATTATCTTCCTGTAAACAAACGGGAGATACAACGTTGTACAAAGGGGGCAATTGCGTAGCATACCGATACGCAATTGCCCCCCTTGTTGCTCTAGGACCGACAATAAAGAAATTGAACAACGCTGCAATAGGACATCACATATAAATGCAACAAAAAGAGCTGAGATTGCGTATATAGGGTTAGAGAATATTGGGGTTGCAAGCTGACGGACGATGCAACAAGGGTTGAGGGGTATTCAATGACTGGTGATTTATAAGGCTCACTATAAAAATTGGCATAGATTTTGCGCATTAGGGGATGGGTACAAATGTTTGGTGAAAATACGAGGGCCAAGGAAGAGACTTAGAAAAAAACGCCAATTTGTCCCCTTTCCATTCATCCCAAGACATGATGAACGAACTTTCTATTCAACCGACAAAAACTACACCCACAATAGAGTTAAATCCGCAAACCGGTATCCTAGAGATCGGCGGCGTTTCGATACCTGAAAACGTCTCGGTGTTCTATGCGCCGGTACTCGATTGGCTACGTGACTACGTGAAGAAACCGGCAGAGCGCACCGTGCTAAAATTCAATTTTGACTACTTTAACACAGCCACGTCAAAAATCTTCATGGAGCTCATCGCGGAACTTGAAAGCATAAAGGACTCAGCCGAGAAATGCACCATTGAATGGCACTATAAGGCAAGCGACCCCGACATGCGGGAGGCCGGCGAAGACTACGCGCTGATCACACGAATCCCATGCCACTTCCTTCAGGAGGAGGGCTAGCGAACAATGGGGGCAATACTTCCCGCCTATACGCCGTTTGCAGCACGAATGCCAAAGCGTTAAGAGTATCAAGCCGTTCTCCCATAGCGAATTGCAGAACGGAATAACACGAGGTTACCAAATGCAAACTGACTAACGCCCCCACGGAGTTCTCTGCGTGAAACGCTGAAAGGGCGCAAGAACAACGAATCATGAACTATTTGACACACAGAAGCATACGGAAATTCAAGAAGGAAGCTGTTCCGCAGGAGGTGCTTGACGCTATCATGCAAGCTGGGGTTAGGGCATCAAACACCGGCAATATGCAAACGTATTGCGCCGTCGTCACTACAGACCCCACGCAGCTCGCAAAGCTAAAGCCGCTGCATTTCAACCAGCCCCTGCTCGATAGCGCGCCCGTGCATGTTATGGTATGCGCCGATCTGCACCGCTTTACGGCTTGGTGTACGCAGCGCCACGCCACCCCAGGCTACGGGAATCTCATGGGCCTCCTTTCGGCTACAATCGATGCCTCGCTCTTTGCGCAAAACATCGCGGTGGCCGCGGAAGAAAAAGGGCTCGGGCTATGCTTCTTGGGAACGCCCCTATACAATATTGACGACTTCGCCGCGGTGCTGTCGCTGCCCGACCTCGTGGTGCCCTTGACTGCCATTGCGCTTGGCTACCCAGACGAAATGCCACCACTTACGGAGCGTCTGCCGCTCGATGCCGTAGTTTACAGAGAGTATTACACGCCCTCCACGCCCGCCCTGATCGATGCGTGGTATAAAGCCATTGAGGGCAATCCAACGAACCAGGCATTCGTTGAGGAGAACGCCAAGGAGACCCTCGCACAGGTGTTTACCGATGTGCGCTACACGGCAACTATGTACGAAGAGATGTCGCAAAATCTCGTGAAATACCTAAAAAGCAAAGGCTTTACCCTCTAATCGTCGCAGCTGCACGAGATACGGTTCTCCATATGCCTAAACAGCTCACCATCAGTGGAGTTCTAGTATGCGTGTGTTTCGCCATTTCGGTAGGATTAGGCCATTCGCAGGTCGTACACGTCCGTTACTCCCCCCCAACGCTTGCCCTTGACTCTCTGCACTGCCCCATCCTATTTCTTGCCGACAGCGCATCCATGGAGAGTACATTGGCATCATGCATTGAGGCATGGCGGAATGCGGGCTACCTTGAGGCCAACGTTGATTTCACGCACTACACCGCCACAGACTCACTTACAGTGCAAGCTCACCTAGGCCCTCGCTACCACGTCAACACCGCGCTCTACGATAGCATTGCAGTACGTTACAAGAAGATACCCCGCAACGTGGCTACCCAGTACGCTAAGCGTATCACCAACGCCCTCGCCCCCGACGACCGCATCGCGGTGCAACTCTCTCTGCGCGACTCTACGATTTACGCCGGGGCAATGAGAGACTCCATCGTGAAGAATCCGCTGGTTGAGATCCGTCAGGACGGCCCGCTCTGCCTTCCCCAACGCACGCTGTACGCACTCGTGCATCTTCGCCCCTCAAGGGCCACGTTTGGTCATAGCGACATTCCGAAAATAGAGGCAATTCTCGCATCAATTCCCTACGCACGTGCCACGCACCCTCCAATTATAGAATACGTACCCGAAGGTGCTATACTGCACGTATACTTAGCCCCTCAAAAGGCTAATACGCTACAGGCCGGCATCGGATTCCAACCGCGCCCTAATGGCAAGGGGGTTAACTTTTACGGCAACGCTGATATCGCCCTCCGTAGCCTCTTCAAACAGGGGGAAAGTTTCCTCTTAAAATGGCAATTGCTACAGCCCAGCTATCACCATATCAACGTGTGCGCAGCGTGGGACTACATCTACGGCAGCGCGTGGGGGGGGGCCGTTAATGCCACTTTTAAGCGGCAGGATTCAACCGCCAGCCTATTTGAGGGGAGGGTTTCCGTTCGCTTTTCCCCCGCCCCCTTCCATCAGCTTTCAACCAGCTATGGCATCGGTCGGTTAGCCGAACGTGCGGATTCTCTGAATGCCCCCTCTGCTATCGCAAAGCAAACCCACACTAATAGCTATTCACTCGGATACACCTACAGCAAGAGGAACTACTCTACCGAGTGGCCACATGGGAAAGGTGCCGAGATTGAAGCCACGCTTATCGATAGGCAGACACCCGGCGCGCAACGGGAAGTCAGGGTCGCCATAAACGCTAATGCCCAAGCCTCCGTGCCATTAGGACAGCATGGCCTCCGCCTCTCCGGCTCCATACGCTACGAAAATAAGGACGTTGCGAACAGGGCGAAAATGCCCCTCAGCATGCTGGAGCTTACCCGCACGGGGGGCGCCAATTCGATTAGAGGCTTTCTGGAAGAATCAATCGTCACAAAACACTATTCTGCCTGTTCTCTCGGTCTAGATTGGTGCGTGAATCCGTGGGTGATGCCTCGGCTGTTCGTCGATGCAGGTCTGTTTTTCGATGCCCCAGCGCTACGTAGCGTTATCAGCGGAGGGGCTGGTGCAGTTGCACAAGCCGCAGCCGGGCAGCTAGCTATTGACGTTGCCAGAGGTTTCGCACTCACGGATGCATCGCCTAAGGGGGATTGGATTCTACACCTGTCGGCACACTTTAGATTTTAAATCGACTTACCCAAAGAGTTTGAGGTAGGGCGTGTGAAAGTCCTTCCTATTCACTATCTTTGCAGGAACGATTGAAAGGAAACGCTATGAGTGAAAAGAGGTTTGCGGTAGTTCTCGCGGGATGTGGAAACCTGGATGGGAACAATATACAGGAGGTTGTGGTGCTACTCACCAGCATTGAGCAAGCGGGGGCATCGTTTCAGTGCTTTGCGCCCGATGTAGAACAGATGGAGGTAATCGACCACTACTCAAGGCGGGAGATGCCAGAGAGGAGGTATGTACTCCACGAGGCCGCAAGAATGGTTCAAGGCGATGTGAAGCCGCTCTCTGAGTTCAAGGCTGACGAGTTTGATGCGTTGGTTTTTCCTGGGGGGCTTGGGGTTACCAAGAACCTATGCACGTACGCCGTGGCGGGTACGAACGCCACCGTCAACGAGGAAGTGAAAAATGCCATTCTTGCCATGCACAACGCTAAAAAACCTATCGGGGCTCTTTGTATAGCACCGGTTGTCGTTGCGTTGGTACTGCGAAAGGGCATCATCACGTTGGGTAGCCGCTGCGATGTGTCAAAAGATGTAGAGGCCCTCGGACTAACGCACAAAGAGGCCAAGCGGGATGAGTTCGTAGAGGATAGGGAGAACCTACTATTCACCACCCCCTGCTTCATGCTGAAGAACGACCTTGTGCACCTTTCAAAAGGAGTATCGTCCATGGTGAATGCCATGCTTTCAAGCTGTAGATAGTCCCCTAAAGACTTTAGACTACACGCCTCCCTCTCGCCATTGGGAGATATGGGGGAGTAGGCGTGCGGAGAGCTCACGTGGTTCAAGCCCATCGGCATCAATAACCACGTGGGCTCTTTTGTAGTACCCTTCCCGCGCCGCGAGGAGTTCGCGTATTCGTTCCTCCAGCGTTAACTTACCCCGATCAACGAGTAGGGGACGGATATCCGCCTCGCTGCGTAGCCGATTTGCTAAAGAAGTGACAGACAGACGAATATAGACAACGCCTCCCGCTTCTCGCATTAATTCAACATTACTGCCATGGCACGGCATCCCTCCTCCAGTGCTTATAATACACCCTTGGTGGGAGTCGATGATGTCGTGTAGGAGTTGATTCTCTATACTTCTAAAGGTCTTCTCCCCTCGTTCTAAAAAGATATTAGCAATTGTCGTCCCCTGCAACTCCTCAATGCACGTATCAGTGTCTATAAAAGGGACTCCGGTACGCTCGGCCAACACTTTCCCAAGCGTTGTTTTGCCCGCACCCATAAAACCGATTAGAAATAGAGGGAGACGTAGCTTCATAATGTCAAAAAAATGCAGGGAAGCCTCTAGGGCTCCCCTGCAAAACCAAACTCTTAACCTTTCAACTGGCTGCCTACAGCTTCATGATTTTCACGCACAGGTCGACAACACGGTTGGAATAGCCCCACTCGTTGTCGTACCACCCCAAAATCTTCACCATATTCCCAATAACCTTGGTACTCTGCGCATCAAAAATGACGCTGTGAGGATCGTGAATAATGTCGGATGACACGATGGGGTCAGTGGTATACGAGAATATTGACTTCATCGCAGCCTTCTCGCTCTCAGCCTTCATCATGGCATTTATCTCCTCAACTGAAGCCGTTTTCTTCACGGTGCAAACGAAGTCAACCATAGATCCCGTCGCAGTAGGAACACGGACAGAAATCCCATCAAGACGCCCCTTAAGCTCTGGGATAATGACACCAATCGACTTTGCAGCACCGGTCGTTGTGGGGATTTGGTTTACACCCGCAGTACGGGCGCGCCGTAGGTCGCTATGCATTCCATCGAGAACCCGCTGGTCATTCGTGTAGGAGTGCACCGTAGTCATAAAACCAGTCTCTATCCCCAGCTCCCGGTGTAGTACTTGAACCATAGGGGCAAGGCAATTCGTGGTGCAACTCGCATTTGAAACGAAGTGATCCACAGCCTTTAACACCTCATCGTTAACGCCAAGGACTACCATCCGATCAATTCCATCCTTCGCGGGAGCCGTCAGAACCACCTTCTCTACTCCATCTTTCAAGTGGTCACCATACCCCCCCTTCTCACCACTCTTGGTGCGAAAAACGCCAGTCGCCTCTACGACAACATCCGGTTTTACTCCCCACTTTATCGCTTTAGGAGTCGATTCATGCGACAACGCCACCTCGTGACCATTCACCACCAACACCTTGTCACCCGGGATTATTTCCCCAGGAAATTTCCCCTGCGTAGAATCGTACTTCGCCAAATAAGCCATCGTCTCAGAGGACATCAGCCCATTTACCGCCACAACCTCTACATCGTCACGCTCTGCTATAGCACGGAACACTTGACGCCCTATACGCCCAAAGCCATTAATTGCTACTCGTACCTTTCCCATTTCCTTTTCTGTTTACTCAATTACACCCATGACACCAACGCAACAAAGGTAAGATTTTTATCTCTAAAAGTGCAAGCCTATGTGGAAATGAACATTTATTAGCTTAACTGCAAAACGCCCTTGCCCTTTCGCAGTATCTCAACTTCCTTGCCTGTACAATCCACCACAGTCGATGGTTCTTGTCCTCCTATTCCCCCATCAATAATCATATCAACTCGCTCTGCCCAACGCTCCGCAATGAGCTCTGGATGGTAGGTATAGGCCACATCATCTTCGTTGGGAATAGACGTAGTCAAGATGGGCACGCCCAAAGCCTTGACAATGTTCCGAGGTATGCTGTTCGCTGGAATACGCACGCCAACAGTTTTACGTTTGCTAATAAAATAGGCTGGCACCTTACTTAGCCCCGGAAGAATAAACGTAAAAGGGCCCGGTAGATTCCGCTTTAGCAAAAGGAAATTCGCATCGCTTATCATGGCAAACTCAGCAATCTGCGCTATATCATGGCAGATGAAAGAAAACTGAGCCCCCTTGCTCTTTAACCCTTTATACTGAATGATACGCTCCACCGACCGGGCATTGTCAATTATACACCCCATGCCGTATAGCGTATCGGTCGGATAAATCACCACCCCTCCATCTCGCAAGCATGACACAACGCTGTCAATGCTCTCCTGCGATGGGTTATCCTCAAAAATTCGTATCAACTTTGACATGGCTGCCTCTCTTCGTCTCAACCATTCACCCTATGGTAATCCTCCAAGAACTTGGCAAGCCCTGCATCGGTAAGCGGATGCTTCAGCAACCCTAAGATTGCGGGCAGAGGACACGTAGCAACATCTGCCCCAGCCTCTATCGCCTGTATTATGTGGAGTGTATGACGAATCGAGGCCGCTAACACCTGAGTTTTATATCCATACCGATGGTAGCAAGCCACGATGTCCCTAACTAGCTGCATGCCTTCGCTGGAGATGTCGTCAAGACGCCCTACAAAAGGAGAAACGTACGTTGCCCCTGCCTTCGCTGCCAAGAGGGCCTGTCCGAGGGTAAACACCAGCGTGCAATTGGTTCTGATTCCCTCGCTATTGAGCTGTTTTACGGCCTTTATCCCCTCTTTGATACAGGGTACCTTAACGACTATGTGTTCGTTCAGCTCTGCCAAGCTACGCCCCTCTTTACACATCCCATCAAAGTCGGTAGCAATAACCTCTGCACTCACATCGCCACCAACGATTTTGCATATCTCCACGTAATGGCGGCGAATCGCCTCTTCCCCCTTTATCCCCTCCTTCGCCATCAGCGACGGATTTGTTGTCACTCCATCCAAAACCCCTAGAGCTGCAGCCTCTCGAATCTGTTCAAGATTAGCTGTATCCAAAAAAAACTTCATAAACCTTCTTCTGTATTTTACGCCGAAACTCCCCTCGCTATTTTAAATGGGCATCTAGCCAACGGAAAAACTCACGTTGCCACAGCATCCCATTCTGAGGCTTTAACACCCAATGGCACTCGTCCGGGAAGACAAGCAGCCTCGCCTCCACCCCTCGCATTCGCGCTGCATTGAACGCCGCTAACCCCTGCGTATAGGGAATCCTAAAGTCCTGTCCACCATGTATAACCATAATTGGCGTGTCCCACTTCTCTACGAACACGTGTGGACTTTGCGCAAAACTCTTCTGCGCCACTGCATTGTTCTTTTCCCACGGTGCACCTCCCATTTCCCAGGCATCAAAGAAAAGCTCCTCCGTTGTGTAGTACTCCATCTCGCTATTGAAGATACCACAATGGCTTATGAAAGCCTTGAAGCGTCCCTCGTGATGCCCCGCCAGCCAATTCACCGTAAAACCACCATAGCTAGCACCTACAGCACCCAAATGCGTTTCATCTACCCAAGGCTCCTTTGCGACTTCATCAATAGCACAGAGCAAGTCCTTCATTTCCTGCTCCCCATGGTGCTTACTTATCTCATCAGTCCACTGCTGACCAAACGTCAACACGCCTCGACGATTCGGCGCAACCACCACGTACCCCTGTGCCGCCATCAATGCCAAGTTCCATCTATAGCTCCAAAACTGGCTCAATGCGCTCTGCGGGCCTCCTTCACAATACAGAAGGGCTGGATAGCGCTTCGTGCTGTCAAAGTTCGGGGGCAACACTACCCACGTTAACATCTGCTGATTATCAGTAGTTTTTATCCAACGAACCTTCACCTCTGGCATATCCACCTTATCGAGCAACTCACTATTTATCGCTGTTATTTGCTCTTCTTTTCCACCCCCCAACGGCACTCTATATAGCTCCGCTGGCTTCACCATTGACACCCTACTCCCTACCAGCCACTCCCCCGCCAATGCCACATCATGGTAGTCATGCTGCCCTTCAGTTAACGCTTTCGGCTCTCCACCATCAATTGACGTGCTATAAAGTTGATAGGTACCCCTTACGCCAGCTACAAAATACAACGTTTTGCTATCAGCCGACACCTGCACACTCGACACGCTATAATCAAACCCTTCGGTCAACTCCTTCACCTCTCCTGTAGCCAAATCGCAACGCATCAGCCTATCCCTATCCGCCTCAAAGCCAGCTCGCTCCATGCTGAGCCAAACCATGTATTTGCCATCGGGTGTGTACAACGGGCAGCGGTCGTACCCCTCGTTGCTCTTTGTTAAATTAGTCGTACTCTTCGCTTTACAGTCATAAAAATAGACATCAGAGTTCGTACTAAATGCCGCCTCCTTACCATTCAACTTCTTACAGGTATACGCTACTCCATCACTCGTTGCGTTCCACGAAATCTCTTCCATGCCTCCAAACGGCGCAAGCGGTGAGTCGTAGCTCTCCCCTTCCATCACGTCTACCGCCTCCGCCACTCGTCCATTCTCAAACGAAGCAATAAACACATGACTCCTCGTGCCGTCATCCCACTGATTCCAATGGCGGTACATCAAATCATCGTACACCATCCCCGTTGTCTTGGGCAAATCCGCATTTCTATCTACCGCCGTCTCCACAACCTTTACACGGCTCGTGAACACAACCTTTTTCCCATCGGGAGAAACCTTCAACCCTTCTATCCCCTCTGCCACATCCGATATCTTCGTCGGCGCACCGCCTTCCACTGGCACAGAGTACAACGCGCCCCCCTTCTCTCCGTTGTCGTACGACGAGACGAACGCCAGTATATCATCGCTCAGCCAAAGCACATTCGACACATCCTCAGTGGGTAGATTCACCCGCTTTGCACTCCCATCGCCACCCACTTCAGATACGTAGAGCTCGTTCCACCCACGATTGTCCTGCATATCGTAGTACGTCACAACATAAGCGACCTTCGCACCATTAGGTGAAACTGAAGATTCCCCCAATCTTCCAAAATTCCACAGTACCTCGGGAGAGTAGTGACGACCGCTTACCTCCACCATCTTATACCTATGCATCGCCTCGCATTGCGTCTCCTTGACCTGTTCGCCAGAGCATCCCAGAAACCCCATCGCTAACAACACACCTAAAACTACTCCTCTCACTAACCTCTTCATAACTCTCCACTTTTATATGCTCTCTCCCGTCTCCTTCTGCGCCTTTGCTTCCGCTTTTTCCGCTTCTCGTTTAGCTTTTTCTTCTGCCTTACGCGCACGCTCCTTCTCTTTCTCTTCCTCCCGCCTTGCCTTTTCAGACAGTTTCTTCTCTATATCTTTTTTCACCTGTGCCAAGGCCTTTTCCGCATCCTTCACTCCTCGCTCCGCAGCCTTGATGTCCGACTTAGCTTTGCTCTGCCTATCTTTCGCCTTACCTATGTCTCGCACCGAATTATCATACCCTCGGTAGGCTAGCTTAAATCGTCTATCCAAATCCTTAAATTGCGCGGTGAAATCCTTTTCGACCCCCTTGTATTCAACCCGCAAGGAGTCCAATGCCTCATCTTCAGCCCCTCGCACATCCTTTTGCGCCTGTCTTGAGGTATTAAAATAATCCCTTCGCAATGCCTTATCCTCGTCAGCTAACTGGGAAAGGGTGTCCTCATAGCTTTTTTTCACTCCCTCTGCCAAGGCTAGCAAACTGTCCGCCTCCACCAAACTCCTCTCTGCCAACTTAAGTTTTTCCTGGCTCTTCTCTACTTTGTCCTCCGCCTTGCTAATCTTCAACTGATTGGCATCCTGAGCCACTACAACACAAGACAAAAAAACGCTCACAAAAGAAACAAACACCCACCGTTTCACCTTCTTCCTCCAAATATTCACTCTATAACAACTCGCTCGCCAACTCAGATAGCTTACTTCGTTCCCCCTTTACTAGATTTACGTGGGCAAACATCGCCTGGCCATGTAGCCGCCCACAGAGGTAACTCAAACCATTTGACCGAGTATCCAAATACGGGTGGTCTATCTGGTAAATGTCACCTGTAAACACAATTTTTGTCCCCTCCGCTGCTCGGGTAATGACCGTTTTCACTTCATGGGGGGTCAAGTTCTGCGCCTCATCCACTATCATAAAGGTATTGGTAAGACTCCGTCCTCGTATGTATGCCAATGGCGCAATTACCAACTTTTCTTGGCGTTGAAGCTCTTCTAGCTTTAAGTAATCCCTACTGGTACTCTTCAGTGCTCCCTTTATAACTGCCAAATTGTCGAAAAGCGGCAACATATATGGCCCTATCTTGGCATCAACGTCTCCAGGCAAAAACCCAATATCTTTATTACTCAGCGAAATTATTGGCCGTGCAAGCAATATTTGACTATACATCTCTTGCTGCGCTAAAGCCGCCGCCAACGCCAGTAGGGTCTTGCCAGTACCGGCCTTCCCTGTCAACGCTACCAACGGTATAGAGGTCTGCGTAAGTACTGACATGGCGAAGGTCTGCTCGGCATTCCTCGGCTCTATACCGTAGCACTTCTGCTTATCCACTCCCGCTAGCACGCCCCTTTCTGCATCGTACAAGGCCATGGCGCTAGATCCAGTTCCACGAAGGACGAAGCATTCGTTTGCCTCCGGCGTAATCGACAAGTCTTCCGGCTTTATTCCTTCTTGATCGCCGTATAGCTTCGATATCAAGGCATCGTCCACTCCTGACACCTCGGTCGCAGTCCGTTCCATGATGTCAACGTTCTCAACCTTGTCTGTGAGGTAGTCCTCGGCAGCTACTCCTATTGACTTTGCCTTCATGCGCAGATTTATATCCTTTGACACCAATATAACTGGCTGCGCCTCGTGCTCGGCCAAATACGCCGCTATCGCAAGTATCCGATGATCATTGATATCGTCCTTGAACGACAGCCGCATCGTATCAGAGAAGGGTTTTCCGGTCACTATCCTAAGCTTCCCTCGCCCCTCTCCTAACGAGATACCCCCATTAAAAAGAGCCGCCCCGCTCAGCTCGTCAAGCGACCTTGCGAACTCTCTGGCATTGTAGTTCAGAGTCTCGTTCCCCTTTTTGAAATGGTCGAGTTCCTCCAAAGCCATTATCGGTATTACGATATCATTTTCTTCAAAACTATGCAGGCATTTGTAGTCATGAAGCATTACGCTCGTGTCCAATACAAACGTCTTCTTCTGTCCCGCACCAACTCGACCTCTCATATGCAAAAGTCTCCGTGTCTTATCTCCTCTACCCTTCTATTCCATCCCGTTTTTTAACGTCCATTCCAAGTACTGCTTGCTCACTTGCTCGGTAAAAATAGCCTACTCCCCATACCAACCCTGCAACAAACAGTAGCACAACCCACACCGCAGCTATTTTGAACACCGTTTTCTTTAATCCCCTCGTATCCCTAAGCGCAAAAGCAGAAAAACGCATCCCGTCTTCATATTGCAATAGGTTTTCTCGTTCTGCACTTATTTCAACCTTCTCCATGTATAACCGGTTCAACTCCCTACTTAATGAAACGGACTCATTATTCCAAACCGAAGCCGGTGACATTGAAACAAGCCCTCTCTGCGCAACATCAATGCGCATCTTCGTCCAAACAAGGAGCGTATCCAAAGCCTCTTGTTTTTCTGCTAGAGCGGAAAGCCTAACTTTCAACAAGGATTGAAGCTCTCCAGCCTGAAAAAGCATGCAAGCCAACTGTCGCCCAAGTACATCAGCATTCGCACCTTTAGCTGTTCTCAACTCCACCTCCAGCGATGCTATGCCCTTCCCATCAAGCGATTTGTTCGCTTTTATCTTTGATGAGTATATCCTGGGATAAAAGTTAAGCTTTACTGTATCGTTCTTCAGTTGATTGGAAAGCATTAACTCTACATCTTGTAACCCTACAAGTTCACCCGGAATCATACTTGGAGTAACTATCACCGCATAGGTACTCTGTCTCTCCTTGATACCAAACAGAACAATCACTAAAATCGTTAACGCTACCCCTATTCCCACCAAGAGCCACTTCCATCGAAAAAGCCACTGGCAGAAGGAATAGAATAGCACCGTACCTCTAAATGGGTCTTGATAGTACTCCTTGCTCTCCATACTATCGCTCAAATTCCTTTTCACTTCCCGCTTCAGAATCCGTTCCAAATCTATTCGTACTCCCTCGCCTCCATCTCTCCGCGAAGCACCATCAACCCATTCATCGCCAACGCACCTAGTTCGTCCTCGCCCGGATAAACACTCACTGGGGCTATGAACGACACCATGACCTCAATGTAGTCCGTCAATGACTTCCCATACGCCATTCCCCCTGTGAGCAGGATGCCATCCACTTTACCGTGCAATGCAGCGGCACACTCTGCGATACTCTTCCCCACTCCGTAGCCCATGGCATGTTCTATCAACTCCGCTTTTTTGTCGCCCGCCTCAGCCCTATCCGCTACCTCTTTAGCATTGTTCGTTCCGAGATGCGCCACGAGTCCGCCCTTGCCATTGAGGAACTTCTTAATCTCTTCCTTTGTGTATTTACCACTAAAGCACAGATCAACTAGCTGACCCGCTTGCATCGTTCCAGCACGTTCCGGGCTGAATGGTCCCTCACCGTCAATCGCATTATTCACTTCCACTACACGCCCCTTCCGATGCGCTCCTACAGATACACCACCACCCAGATGCGCCACTATTAGGTTCAACTCCTCATAGCGCTTTCCAAGACTCGCCGCATGGCGCCGAGCTATCGCCTTTTGGTTAAGCGCATGGAAAATCGATCGCCTCTCCATAAAGGGCAAACCGCTAATTCGCGCCACATCATCAAGCTCATCCACTACCACTGGGTCTGCGATAAGAGCTATGGGCTTTCCGCCGGCACGCTTCGCGAGACTGTTCGCTATCAGCCCTCCTAAGTTGCTCGCATGCTCTCCCTGTACACCCTTCCGCAGATCCTCTATCAATCGAGCGTTTACGTGGTAAGCTCCTGACACTACTGGCTTCACTAGCCCGCCACGCCCCACAATTGCTCCCAAAGACTCCAACGCTACGCCGCTCTCTTGCAACGCATCGTATATCAACCCCTCTCGGAACTCAAACTGATCCACTATCTTCGCATACTTCCCTATCTCCTCCGCCGTATGGCGCAGGGTCTTGCTGTATACCTCCTTTTCTCCATCGTATACCGCTATCTTCGTGGAGGTTGACCCTGGGTTGATCGCTAATATCAGCTCGCTTGCCATCTCTCTATTCTCTTTTTTCTAATTCTTTGTTCGCTATTCACTCTACCTCCGCGCCGCATTGGCTGCCAAGGCTATTGAGTACAATTTTGACTGCACACTGTCACCGCGGGAGGTCAATATACAGGGTACTTTTGCACCTACTACCATCGCACCAAGCTCCGCTCCTGCAAATTTCGTACACGTCTTGAAGAACACGTTACCACTCTCAATATTGGGGAACACAACGCAATCGGCATCTCCGGCCACTTCTCCCTTGAGCTTCTTGATATCTGCCGCTTCTCTATCAATTGCCACATCAAGCGCCAACGGTCCATCAAGAACCGCCCCACCTATCTGTCCCCTATCACCCATCCTTGCTATTAACGCAGCATCTACGCATGCCGGCATCCCAACCGACATCTGCTCCGTCGCCGCTAGCAATGCCACCTTCGGCCGATCGATACCCAATGAATGAGCCGTTCGTATCACGTAGTTCGTTATCGCAACCTTTTGCTTGAAGTCCGGTGCCGGGATAATCGCCACATCGCCAACTATCAACAGCTTGTGATAGCTAGGCACCTGCACTACCGTCACATGGCTCAGCACAGCCTTCGGCGGCAGCAAACCATGTTCCTTGTTCAAAATCCCACGCATGTACTTGTCCGTGGTCACAAGACCCTTCATTAGCACATCGCCCTGGCCATCGTTAATGAGCTGAACTGCCTTGTCTACTGCCTTCACATCCACCGGCTCGTGTACCAACTTGAATTGCTCGGCCTTCACCCCCAAATCGCTGCACACCTTTTTCATGGTTGCCTCGTCTCCTACCAGCGTCGCCTCCACTATCCCTAGCTCCACTGCCTTCGCTATTGCGCCTATCGTGTGTGAATCATTCGCATACGCAGCCACCAACCGCTTCTTCGGCTGGCTGCGCAGCACGTCAAACAAATCGTCCAACTTCTTTATTGCCATGGCTTATCCCTATTTATTGCACTTCAACACCATTCATCTGCGGTAACGCAACAATACGTCTCCGCAGCCCACCGCAAAGGTACACAATTTCTTCTATCTTACACCACATTGCTCCTCAATTTCCCAACACAGCCCCATTGGAAACCCTGATGCAACTAACAAAATAAAAGCGGAGCTACCCTCTCGGGCAGCTCCGCGTACGATGTTCCTACCTCCCGCCACAGCGTGGACCCTCACGAACTACGCCGTGCGAACCTCCTCCACTATCTTCTTGAATGCCTCTGGATCATTCATTGCCAAATCAGCAAGAACTTTGCGGTTCAAGCCTAATTCCAACTTGGCAACCTTCCCCATAAACTCCGAATAGGTCATCCCCTCGGCGCGTACCGCAGCATTGATACGCTGAATCCACAGCGCTCGGTAATCCCCTTTCTTGAGCTTGCGGCCGCGGTAGGCATGCGTCCACCCTTTCTCTAGGGTGTTTTTCGCAACCGTGTAAACATTGCGGCGCGCTAAAAAGTTACCCTTTGTCTGCTTTAATATCTTCTTGCGGCGCTTCCGCGACGCAACTACGTTTACTGAACGTGGCATTTCTTTCTCTCCTTATCGGACTGTAAGCGACTCCCTACGGGATATTCTTTAAGCTTAGCAGTCCTATTAATTTTTGCTTCCAGCTCCCTTCTCTTAACTACTTCAAGCGGAGCAACTCTTTTACTTGACGCTCATTATGCGGATGTACAAAACCCGTTTGTGTCAAATTCTTCTTCCGCTTCGTACTCTTCTTCGTCAATATATGGCTCTTGTACGCATGCTTACGTTTAATCCGCCCAGAGCCCGTCAACACGAACCGCTTCGCAGCAGCCCGATTCGTCTTCATCTTTGGCATCCTTTTCCTCTCCTTCCTATCGTTTTTCTCTTCTAGTCCTTCTTCTTTCCCGCCTTTACCGGCGATAGAAACATCGTCATTCTTTTTCCATCTAGCTGCGGCAGCTGATCAACCTTGGCGTACTCCTCCAAATCCTTCGCAAAACGGAGCAACAGCATCTCGCCTTGATCCTTAAACACTATCGACCGCCCCTTGAAGTACACCTGCGCTTTCACCTTCGCTCCATCCTCTAGAAAGCTCATCGCATGCTTTAGCTTGAAATCGTAGTCGTGGTCATCTGTATTCGGCCCAAAGCGAATCTCCTTCACTACTATCTTCTGCGCATTAGCCTTCTGCTCCTTTTGGCGCCTCCGCTGCTGGTAAAGAAACTTCTGGTAGTCCACCACGCGGCAAACCGGCGGATCTGCATCCGGCACAATCTGCACCAAATCCATTTCCAGGCTCTCCGCCACCCGCAGTGCTTCCTGCAAACTCACCACTCGCGACTCGCCAATGTTGTCGCCTACCAAACGCACCTCTCGTGCGCGTATCGCATCGTTTATCTGATGCTCCGGTTCGCGGTCATGCGGAACAAATACTCTCCGCGGCCGCCCACCTCTTGATCCATTTCCTGCTATTGCCGTTCCTCCCCTTTCGTTTGTTTATCTCTCATTTCTCTACCGCTTCGCAGCGTCACACTTTACGTACCCTTCTACTTCGCAAACGCCTTTGCCAGCTCCTCTTTTAGTCTCGCTACGAACGCCGATACATCCATCACGCCATCATCCACACCGCCCCGCTCACGAACCGACAACGTTCCATCCTGCTCCTCTCGTTCGCCTACAACCATTATGTACGGTATCCTTTGTAGCTCCGCATCCCGTATCTTCTTCCCTATCTTCTCGCCACGCGAATCAACCGACACACTAATATCCTGCTTTTTCATCTCTACAGCCACCCGCTCCGCGTATCCAACGAACTTATCACTCACCGGGAGCACTATCACCTGCTCCGGCGCCAGCCACAGCGGAAAACGCCCAGCCGTATGCTCTATCAACACCGCTACAAAACGCTCCATCGAACCGAACGGTGCCCTGTGAATCATCACCGGGCGATGACGCTGATCATCTGCTCCAATGTACTCTAGTCCGAATCGCTCCGGCAAATTGTAATCCACCTGTATCGTCCCCAGCTGCCACTTCCGTCCTATCGCATCGCGAACCATGAAGTCAAGCTTCGGCCCATAGAACGCCGCCTCGCCCTCTACCTCTATTCCCTTCATGCCGCGCTCCGCCACTGCCTCGCGTATAGCGCGTTCCGCCCGATCCCAATTCTCGTCACTCCCTATGTACTTCTCCTTATGCTTGGGATCTCTCAGCGAAATCTGCACATCGTAGTTCTGAAAGTCTAGCACCTTAAATATGTATAGCACTATGTCCATAACATTCAAGAACTCCCCCTTGAGCTGTTCTGGCGTGCAGAAAATATGCGCATCGTCCTGCGTAAATCCACGTACCCGCGTCAACCCATGCAGCTCGCCCGACTGCTCGTAGCGGTACACTGTGCCGAACTCCGCCAACCGCACTGGTAAATCACGGTACGATCGTGGCTGTGAACGATATATCTCGCAATGGTGGGGGCAGTTCATCGGCTTTAGCATGAACTCCTCCCCCTCTTGCGGCGTGGTTATAGGCCTAAAGCTATCCGCACCGTACTTCGCCCAATGCCCTGACGTTACGTATAGTTCCTTCTGACCAATGTGCGGCGTTATCACCTGCTGATAACCGTACTCGTTCTGCACATTCCGTAGAAATCTCTCCAGCCGCTCCCGCAGCATCGCCCCCTTCGGCAACCATAGCGGAAGACCCGAGCCTACCTTCTGAGAGAAGGTAAACAGACCCATCTCCTTGCCTATCTTCCGATGGTCGCGCTTCTTCGCCTCCTCCAGCATCTGCAGGTACTCATCGAGCATGCTCTGCTTCGGAAACGTTATCCCATAGAGTCGCGTAAGCTGCTTATTGTGCTCATCACCACGCCAATACGCCCCCGCTACGCTCAGCACCTTCACTGCCTTTATCTTGCTTGTATCGGCAAGGTGGGGACCACGGCACAAATCCGTAAACTGACCCTGCGTGTAGAACGTTATGTTCCCATCCTCAAGCCCCTCAATCAGCTCGACTTTGTACGGATCGCCTTTTGCTTTATACGTTTCTAACGCCTCAGCCTTCGACACGCTACGCCGCGTAAACGTCTCATTCTGGCGCGCCAACTCCTTCATCTTCGCCTCTATCCGCCCTAAATCATCCTCGGTAATCTTTTGCTCCCCAAAATCTATATCGTAGTAGAAGCCTGGATCTATCGCTGGACCTATCGCCAGCTGCGCACCAGGGAAAAGAGCCTCCACCGCCTCCGCCATGAGGTGCGCCGACGAATGCCAAAACGTCATCTTCCCATCGGCATCATCCCACGTGTTCACCTGCACCGTCGCATCGCACTCTATCGGCCGCGATAAATCATGCACCTCTCCGTTCACTGTCACCGAGAGAGCCTCACGCCCAAGCTTCGCTGATATCGACTCCGCCAACGTTGCGCCCGTCACGCCCGCCTCGTACTCCCGCACGCTCCCATTAGGAAATGTTATCCTTATCATTGCGCTACTCCAATCATATACGGCGCAAAGGTACTAATTTTATTTCAATTCCACGCGCCAACACCGTTCAACTCGCTTCGCAGAGGGGATGCAGCACCTAAATCCACATCAACGTTGCACGACTCTTGTGAGACCTTCCCAAACCTTATCATCTCGTTGCACATAGCTATCCCCTATTTATGCCCATGTGGATTCTCCTCTAGCCTCTTATCGTCCACTATAGGCATGCCTCTATTCAAACGTTGCGAACTCCACCGTCACCATCCATCCCCTTATAAAGATAGCACAATGCAGCTTTTCTCCCACGACTTACCCCTGCACCGAACTGGCCCATATGAATGGCTAAACACCACAATCCTTCCTAATTCTACCCTTCAGCGAACCCATTCCAATTTAAGGGTTCACTATGAAAAAAACACAAACACTCAATATGGCAACAGAAACCAACAACTCTAGCGAGACTAGGGTCAACTGCTTTTTTCTTATGCTCTTTCGCAGTGGGCTTACGATACGCAGCACCAATGCGGAGAGCTGCAAGCTGGTACACTGCGTATACATAACAATCGCTTCGGCACCATTGCTACGCGCTTGCGCTCCAAACTCTAAATCCTCCTGCTCCCCAACCATCACTACACGCACGCTCGGCGCAATGCGCTGCACCACCTCTAAAACTTCCAAGCCATTCATAACGTAGTCCACGGCCGAGGCATGGCGGAATGCCACCACTGCAACATGCACTTGCCTAATGGGAACCCCATGCGCATGCACATACTCTAAGAACTGTTCCCCGGTCATAAAGCGATGCAGATTCACGTTAAGATGCGATTGCAACGCATTGCCAAGCTCATCCGCATAATCAGGCCTGGAGTCAACAATGTATATGTTGACCTGAATGTCGCTTTTCACTGCTATTAACCTCAAAAAAAAACTTTTCACCCTGCAATCAGCGGTTTTCTTCTCCCTTCTGCAGCCTATCGCCGCGCGGGTGGTAGCGTATAAGCGTTTCGCGCAGATGCTCTTTGGAGAGGTGCGTATAAATCTCCGTGGTCACTATCGACTCATGCCCAAGCATCGCCTGCACTATGCGTAAATCTGCTCCACCGCGCACTAGCTCCGTCGCGAAGCTATGCCGTAGCGTATGCGGACTCACATTTTTACGTATCCCCGCTTTGGACGCAAGATCCTTTACTATGTAAAACACCATCACTCGGCTTAGAGGCTTCCCACGCTGGTTTATGAATAGAATGTCGGCATCTTCATTTGGCAAATTCCAACCGCGGCGCTGGGCAAGATAGGTATCAATATCCTTGAGTGCCTTGTCGCCAATCGGAACTAAACGCTCTTTATTGCCCTTTCCAATCACGCGAATGAAACCCTCCTGGCCATAGATTTGCGAAATGCGCATGGCGCACAGCTCGCTCACACGTACCCCGCAGCTAAATAGCGTTTCTATTATAGCCATATTGCGATGCCCAAGCGGAGTGGAAAGGTCTATGGCTGCCTCCATCGCATTAACTTCGTCCACAGAAAGCACCTCGGGCAAATGTTGCCCTTGCTTGGGCGGGTCAATAAGGGCAGTGGGGTCATCCTCAACTCTATTGGTAAAAAGGAGGTAACGGTAGAATTGACGGATGCCTGACAGAAGACGCGCCTGTGAGCTTGGTCCTAGCACATCGTCCTCCCCGAGCTGGCGAAGAAGCGTTTCTATATCGGCTGTTATAATCTGCGCGGGAAGCTTTGGAGGGAATTGCATCTGCGCGTAGTCAGAAAGCAATTCCACATCGTGCTGGTACGCCTCCACAGAGTTCTCCGACATCCTCTTCTCTACGCGAAGATATACCGTGAACTCGCACAACGCAAGTCGCCATAACCTTTCTGCCTCTGACGACCCTGACCCTTGCTCTTTGCTATAGCTCCCGCCCGCCATCAGTTACTCGCCCCACCTCCTTGCGTACTCCGCTTGTGTTCCCCTCGCTGCGTATACTTCCTCTTCCGGCTCCATGCATAGCCTCCCCCTCCTGCCACAAGGAGAAGCAGCGGCAGCGCAACGTTAATTAGAATAATCACATTTCGGTTGGCTGCAACAGTTTGCTGATCCAGCCTCCTAGGAGCTATTGTACGATTACGAAGCGAAAGTAATTCGTCTTGCCCATCGAGTGCCAACGCCACGTTCGCCAGTAGCTCCGCATTGCCAAATGTTTGCTGAGTGTATCGGTCAAAACCCAAAGGCAATGGCCGCGGTTGGCCTTGGCGCAGTGCCATCTCGTTGCGTGCCAACGTTCCATCTGCAAAAACCGCAATACGCGTAGCTTGCGACCTGGACCTAAAAGTAAAACGGTCGTCAGGTGCTATGGCTGTGAGTGGACGGTTGGTAAAACCCGAGGGGAACGAACCATCCAAAAGTACTCCTACTAGCTGCTGCCCTTGATGTAGTTGCTGCGACGGTGGCGGCGAGGCAATCTCAGCAAGCGACACCATTCGGGGCGCCTCCAGCACTCTGCTCATAGGAGAGGTGATGAGCAATGGAACCGCACCGATACTATCGCCATCACCCACAAGATCAATAGAGGATGGGAAACGACTATAAACCACATTCACCCCTCGCGTAATGCTAGAATGCGCAAAGGGGGTAAGCAGTGGATAGTATAGCCAAGGGCGCGGCGTGAAGCGAGGAGGCTGGCCCGCCAAGGCCGTGTTTACTGGTATCAATGCGCATTGCGCATCTTGCAACACCACTGGGTTTAAACGCACTCCGTAGCGAAAAAGTAAATCTTCTAGGTTAGTTGCCTGCGGCAGCACTATCGTATTCTCCCCCACCATTAGCGAATCTACTGCCACATTGACCGGGCTTTGCAGCAGCATGAAGCGACCACCATGCATAATGTACTGGTCAAGGATAAGCTTCTCCTGCTCAGTAAATGTCTGCGTCGGATTGGCACAAACCACGATACGAAACGTATCAAGGTCGCCTACGTGGCGCGGAAAATCGCACCGCTCCACGGCAAATCGCTGCGCCAACGCTTCCGCCAATCCCACGCAATGCTCCGGGGAAAGCTCTCCATGCCCCTGCAGAAGGGCAATCCTAGGGAATCGGGTGGTGAATAGTTGCTCTATCGTGGCGGTAATCCCATACTCTAACGTCTGCAACGATAGGTCTATCATTTCATCGCTCGTCAAAGACGCATTGGGGGACAGTATGTTCAACGTGGTGGATCGTCCGGCGTAGGCTATCGAAAGCGCCGGAAAAATTAGCGTCTCCTCTGCGCTTCCTTGCGAGGATTGCACCTGCACCGTCAATGGACGCACCCCTCGCTCTATTAGCTTCCCCCTAAAGGCCTCCCGCTTGCGGGGGTCTACCTCTTCATTGGGGTTCTGAAAACGGAACTCTAAACGGTAGTGGCTCGCGTACTGGTACTCCTCCAATAGGTCTTGCACCCCATTACGCAAACGGGCAAACTCAAGTGGAAGCGTCCCGCCCAGGTAGCACGTAATGTAAATCGGTTGCTGCGCCTCCGCAAGCACGCGATGGGTAAAAGGAGAAAGCGTATATCGATGGTCATCGGTAAGGTCAAACCGCCACGAGTAGAACTGCCCTACGAACGCAATGAGAATAATCAGCAGCAGTGCCGGCAATGCGCTACGCTGCATCCTCTTAGCCATAGCGCTCTGCCCATACTCCATACGCTTCCCAAACTTCTTCATGCCCGAAATTTAGCTAGCCTTGTGCGGGCCGCAGCCAACGCCAAGGCGATAACCGCCAAGAAGTAAACGATGTCGCGCGTATCAACCACCCCTCGCTGTATCGATCGGTAGTGCTCGGCTATTCCTAGATTTACCACAAATAGTTCCGTCCCATGGAAGATGGGCAGGAAAGCCGCCCCCTCAAACCCTACGTACAACGCCACGGAGATGAGCGCCGCGGTCAGAAATGCAACGAGAGCATTGGAGGTAAACGAAGATGTTAAGACCCCGATGGCGGCATACACAGCTGCCAGGAGCAGAAGCCCCAAATAGCTCGCAATGGTCGCCCCGCGGTCAATGGCATCGGGGGTTACGGATAGCCACGATAGGGTCATAAGGTAAATAGCTGTAGGCAAAAGAATTAGCGCGCAGAGGGTCACTGCAGCGAAAAACTTCCCAAGCACTATAGCCCATAGGGATAGCGGCCGCGACAGTAGCAACGAAAGCGTACCCTCCCGCAGCTCATCTGCAAACATGCGCATCGTTACTGCCGGCACCAAAAAAAGAAACACCCACGGGGCTAATGTGAAAAGGGATCCCATTGAGGCCACCCCTGTACTCAACACATTCCATTGCGAAGGAAAAACCCACATAAGGAGGCTCACAACCACCAAAAACACTGCACTCGCAAGATACCCCGTAAGCGTGGTAAAAAATCCCGACAACTCCTTGCGATAGATTGAAAACATATAACGTTGCCTTTACCCAACGTGCAAAGATAAGAAATTTGTCAGTACTGTAACCCTAAGGGTTAGGAACTTTACTGCTCTGCCCGATCCTGCTTCAGCCGCTTCGCCATCGGCGTGGCAAAAACGAAATTGTTGAGATCCGTATTCCCGCTCGAAAGAACCTCCTTGTTAGCGCCGCGCCATGCCACCCTCCCTTTGTATAGGAAGGAAACCGTATCTCCTATACCTAGCACAGAATTCATGTCGTGGGTGTTTACCACGGTGGTTATTGAAAACTCACGTGTGATGTCGTGGATAAGCTCATCGATTACAAGGCTCGTCTGGGGATCCAACCCTGAATTGGGCTCATCGCAAAAAAGAAACTCTGGCTGTAATGCTATCGCTCGCGCAATGGCCACCCGCTTACGCATTCCGCCGCTCAGATCGGAGGGCATCAGGCGTACTGCATCCATCAGATGCACCCTCTCTAGGCATTCCATTGCACGTTGAAGGGCCTGTCGGCGGGTCATTTTTCCAAACATAACCAACGGGAACATCACGTTCTCCAACACGCTCTGCGAGTCAAAAAGCGCAGCATTCTGGAAGAGCATGCCTATCCGCTGCTGAATATGGCGCCGCTCTTTCACATCCATTGATACCACGTCTTCCCCTTCAAATAGAACCACTCCCGCATCGGGCCTTAAAAGCCCAACTAGCACCTTCAAAAACACAGTCTTTCCCGATCCGCTCTGCCCTATAATCAGGTTGGTCTTCCCGGGCTCAAAAACGGCATCTATCCCTTGAAGCACTCGCTTCCCATCAAATGCCTTGGTCACCCCGCGCGCCTCTATCATCCGATAAACATTTTCGTCATCACCAAATCTAGAATGAGTATTGCTATGCTGCTGTCAACCACCCCGCGCGTACTCATACGCCCCACCTCCAGCGATCCCCCACGCACATAGTAACCGAAAAACGATGGAACTGAGGTAATTACAAACCCAAATACCGACATCTTTATCAGCGCATACCCAATGTACTCCGGATGAAAATAGAACTGTAGACCGTCGCAGAAGTCAAACGCCGATACGTAGCCAAGATTTACCACTGCCATGCCTCCGCCCACGATGGCTATCACAAGGCTAAGCACCGTGAGTAGAGGAAAAAACACTATGCCGGCTAGCACCTTCGGCAGCACGAGGTACGCAGCCGAATTCACCCCCATCACATCGAGCGCATCAATCTGCTCCGTGATACGCATAGTACCTATTTCCGAGGCTATGCTCCCCCCTACTTTGCCCGCCAGCACCAATGCTATGATTGTAGAACTCATCTCAAGCAGCACCATGTCACGCGTCGCAACCCCAACTACGAAAGGAGGCATCAGAGGGTGCTCTAGATTAATGGCTACCTCGACTGAAATCACCATCCCGATAAAAAGGGATACCAATGCCACAAACCATATGGAGCGTATCGCTAACTCCCACGTCTCATGCACTATGCGCCACCAAAAGATACTACCCTTCGCCGGTCTACGTAGCACTTCGCCCAGGAAAAGTACGTAGCGTCCGAAAAGAGACAATGGTTGGAGTTTCGTTTTCATCGCCCGCGAAGTTACTACTTTTCGCTGCTCTTCTCATCCCCCTCACGCCCAGTATAGCGATGGTATAGGGCAGGCCGCAACGCCTTTGTGCGTTGCAACGCCATCTCGTGCTGCCACGACTCTATCGCTCGATGATCTCCTGAAAGCAACACATCGGGTACATGCCAACCCCGAAAGTCAGCCGGGCGCGTATAAACTGGAGGTGCTAACAGTCCATCCTGAAAGGAGTCGCTAAGTGCCGAGGTCTCATCGCTTAGCACCCCGGGCAGCACGCGCGTCACCGCGTCTACAAGAACTGCGGCAGCCAACTCCCCGCCGCTCAGCACGTAGTCGCCAACCGAAATTTCACGGGTCACCAAGTGCTCCCTAACCCTATGGTCAATCCCTTTATAATGCCCGCATAGAATTATCAATCGTTGCTTGAGGCTAAGCTCATTGACCAATGGCTGCGTGAGCGGCTCTCCATCAGGTGAGGGATATATAATCTCATCGTACGCTCCTCCTTTCGTCTGCAAATCCTCAACGGCTTCAAATAGTGGCCCAGGCATGAGAACCATCCCAGCGCCCGGCCCAAAGGAGTAGTCGTCAACATTCCTTCGGGCATCGTGGGCGTAGTCGCGCAGCGCATGCACCTGCACGTCCAAAATACCCTTTTTCCTAGCACGCCCTACGATTGAATACCCCAATGGACTCTCCAGCAGCTCCGGTACTACTGCAACGATGTCAATCCGCATTGCTCCTTCTGCGCTAATAAGAATGCCGCGCATCTGCAGCCCTCTCGCAGCAGATACGCAGCATTCAATTCAATCAAATCGCCTTTCGTAACGGGTTAAAATATCTTAGCCCACTCGTGTTTCTTTCGCTCCTTCCACAGCCCTGTGTGGTAGGCATTGCTCACGATGAGCGGCACCACGGTAGTCGCCTCTGCATACACCATCTGCTCGTACATCCGATCCACTTTCCCCCACGATCCCGCCTCCTTCAGCGTAGAGGATGAGCACGCCCCATCGCGCGAATCCGCCACTGTAATCTGTACTGCATACTTATGCATGGGTACCTCATGCCCCAGCACCTCGGCGCACACCACGATATCCTGGGCGAAGTTCTTCGGAACACCGCCGCCCACCATGAATAGGCCACTCTCACCGCCGCGAATCTTTATCTCCGTTAGCTCCCGGAAATCACGCACGCTATCAATGGTGACGTGCTTATCGGGGTGGGCCACTTGGTGCATCACCAACCCAAACCCTGCGCTACAATCGCTGAAGGCTGGCACAAAAATCGGCACGTTGTGCTCAAAGCACGTTTGGATAAGACTATCCTTCTTCTTGGCGTGCTTCGTTAGGTAGCGACCCATCTCCCAGATAAACTCTCGGGAGCTGTATGGGCGTGGCTCTAGGCTATCTGCAATCTCACGCACCGTGGCATCGCAGTGTTGCAACTCCTCCTCGTCAATGTAGGTGTCGTAAATCCTATCGATGTAATGGCCCCGAAGCTCGCTATCATCAACGAACTGCGTCCCTTTGTAGTGCTTGAAACCCAATGCCTCAAAAAAGTCCATGTCAACTATCGAAGCCCCAGTGGAAACCACCACGTCGACCATGTTGTTCTTGACCATGTCAACGTACACCTGCATACACCCCGCTGCGCTCGTGCTCCCTGCAAGCGTTAGTATCGATGTGCACTCCTTATCGCCAAGCATCCGGTTGAATATATCCGCCGCATTCGCGGTCTCTCGCGATGCGAAGGACATCTTACGCATCGCATCTATTATTGGACGCGCATCAATCTGCTTAATGTCAACATGCTCAATCGTTTCCTTCAGTAACTCCTTTTTGCTCATCGCCTCTCTATTTTTATTTCTTCATACCTCCATCGCTCCAATGCCAAGGCAAAGTTACGTAATATTTAGCGAAACCCAGCTGCCCACGCATCGCCTATAGCAAAAGGGGATGCGCCCAACAGGTTCGCATCCCCCTAACCTACATGCTTTCGCTCCGTTTTCCCTACAAATGCTCAACCCTTTATTAACGCCTCTATCTTCTCAATGAGCACCGTTTTCGGCACCACGCCCACCTGCTTCTCCTTCACCTCTCCGTCCTTTATGAACAGTACAGTCGGAATGTTACGGATGCCATACTTCGACGCCGCGGTGGGATTATTATCCACATTTACCTTCCCCACCAGCACCTTACCTTCGTACTCCTTAGCCAGCTCTTCAATCACTGGCCCTAGCATACGGCAAGGCCCGCACCACTCTGCCCAAAAATCCAACACTACCGGTTTGTCTGATTTGAGAACGCTCGTCTCAAAATTCGAATCTGTCACTTCAAAAGCCATGACTCTCTCTCCTATCTGTTAGTTACTGCTTCTAATGTACTATCTCGCGGGCACCGTTACTCGTCCTCCATAACGAACTCTTCCTGTAGCCCCTCCTCTTCGTCAGTAACGACTTCCATTTCGTTTTGTTCAATCGCATGGTCATTTATTCTCACAGAAAATCCATTGTCAACGAGCCTATCCAGCATCTCATTGGAGACTCTAACCCTAGAGGAAGAGCTTATGCAGCGCACGCTTCTCCCATACTTCTGATCCACCAAGTCAAACAGGAGCATCGTGCGGGCAAGCGGATCAAATACGATTATTTCGCGCAGCAACGCTAGGTACTCTTTTGTGAATTGCGTTGCATTGATTTTTATCTCTACCTTCTCGCAAAGCGCGGCTACTGCCTCCTCTATTGTGGCCACCTCATCTACAATTAGCGATGAGGCGAAGCCGCCCCGTTCGCTCTGCGTAATTTTGAGCCGCATGCACACCACCGCATTTTGTACCATGAGATGCTGAAAACGTTCTATCTGCTTATCCAAGAATTTAAACGTATAGCTCCCCGACACATCATCCATGATGACGGTCGTCTCGGTATATTGCTTTCCCCATTTGGTCCTACGCTCCTGCGTCTTAACGCTACGAACCAAGCCGCCTACAACGTACACTCCGTACTCCTTATCGTCTATCTTTTGCTGTAGCGAAATCAAACTTGCACTACAAATGTATCCCATCTCCTTCATGTACGGCGCAAGCGGATGCTCCGAAATGTACTGCCCGATGAGCTCGCGTTCCTCCACTAGCAAATCAAGATTCGATACCTCAGTCTTTAGCTCTGGAAAATCCTCAGCCGGGTTTAAATCTTCAAAGCTAAAAAACGATGGGGTCTTTTGAAAAACATCGTACGCATGCTTATAATCTAGGAGCGTCTCGTACCAATACCTCACTTTTATCACCCGCTCCTTGGTCTTTGAATTAAACTCCTCGCGCCTTTCCACCTCTTGGAAATAGTACGCACGATTCCCCTCGGGCGTGAGCGAGTCAAACGCACCGCTCTTGATGAGTCCCTCTATATTCTTCCTATTGCAATCCCCCGTTGCCGTTCGCTTCACAAAGTCATAAACGCTCTTGTATGGACCATTCTTACGGCGTTCTTCCGTCACCCTTGCCATCGCATCGCTACCGACCGACTTTATCGCGCTTAGCCCAAAGCGTATATCTCCATTCGCCTGTACCGAAAAGCGCTCCTCGCTCGCGTTAACATCCGGCTGCAGCACCCGTATCCCCATACGCTTGCACTCTCCCATAAGCACTTTGAGCTGGTGGGGATCCCCATGGAACACCTCTAGGTTCGCCGCCATCAGCTCGCTCGGATAGTGCGCTTTGAAGTATCCTGTCTGGAACGCCACGTAGGCGTAGCATACCGAATGCGACTTGTTAAAAGCATACTCCGCAAACTTTGTCCACTCCGCCCACACCTGATTCGCCTTCTCCTTCGGGAACCCCTTCTCCGCGCATCCCTCCTTGAAGAGCTTCTCTTGCACGGGCAAATCCTCTTTCTTCTTCTTTGCCATCACCTTCCGCAGCTTATCTGACTGGCCGGGGGTGAACCCCGCAAGCATGCGGGAAAGAATCATCACCTGCTCTTGGTACACCGTAACCCCATACGTCTCCGCAAGAACTTTCTCCGCCTCTGGCACTATGTACGTTATGGGCTCCTTCCCCAGCTTTCGGGCGATAAACGTCGGGATACTATCCATAGGACCGGGGCGATAGAGGGCGTTCATTGCCACCAAATCCTCAAACCGGTTCACCTGTAGCTGCCGCAAAAAACGTCGCATCCCAACGCTCTCAAACTGGAATAGTCCTATCGTCTCCCCACGGGCAAAAAGTTCTAGGGTCTCCTTATCATCCAACGGAATCGCAGACAGCTCAATTTTCTTCCCAAAGCGTTTCTCCACTAAATCCTGAGCAATACGCAGTACGGAGAGCGTTGTCAGCCCCAAAAAATCCATCTTGATAAGGCCCAAATCCTCCAAGTCCTTCCCCTCGTACTGCACGAAGAGCGAATCGTCTTCAAGCACCCCATTCTTCTTCTTGGTTTTCCCAGCAGGCTTGACCATCGGCACCAAATTCTTCAATGGCTCCGTGCCAATGATATAGCCGCAGGCATGTCGTCCCGACGAACGTACGTAGCCCTCCAAGCGCCTCGCTCGCTTGTAGAGCAGCGCGCTTTCAGGTTCTAGATGATTAAATGTCGCCTCTAGCTCCGGGTGCTCCTTGATTAGCTTGGCAAATGTCGACTCCTTCTTGCCCTCTATGGCATCAATTATCGGCTTCTTATACTTCTCGTCCTGCCGAAAGCGTTTGCAAGCCTCGTTTACAGAATCCTTCACCATCATGCGCTGAAAGGTCGATATCCCCGCCACGCACTCCTCTCCATACGTTTTTCGCACGTAGTCAAGCACCCGCTCCCGCTTGCTATCCTCAAAGTCCACGTCAATATCGGGGAGACTTACTCGCTCCGGATTTAGGAAACGCTCAAACAGCAGGCCGTACTTGATGGGATCCAGGTCAGTAATCTCCAAGCAGTACGCCACGGCAGACCCCGCAGCAGACCCTCGCCCTGGACCTACCAGCACATCACGCTCCCGGGCCGCTCGGATGAAATCCCATACCACTAGAAAGTAACCGGGAAACTTCATCCGCTCGATGGTAGCCAGCTCAAACTCTAATCGCTCCTTATGCTCTTCGGTAAAGGCATCGCCGGGCCATCGCTTCTTCGCCCCCTCCATCACCAAATGTCGTAGGTACGTCATGTCGTCGCCAAACTCCGGCGGCACGGCGAACCGCGGCATCTGCGGTGCTCGCTTCAACGAGTACAGCTCCACGCTTCGCGCTATTTCCCCAGTCTGTCGCAACGCCTTTTCGATAAGCTCCCCGTACTGCTCTCGGGTCAATTGCTGCGGAAGCTCCGCATTGGGTTCTCGTTGCAACGACTCTGCATAGGCTTTTGCTATCCCACGGTATGCCGACTCCTGCATAAACACCCCGTACAGCTCTTCCCCTCCCTTTAAATACTCCTGATGCGTGTAGCGCAAGCGCTTCTCATCATCTAGATACCGCCCTGTAGAAATGCAGAGTAGCGTGTCGTGCAGCTCTTTATCCTCCTGTCGTAAAAAGTGCACATCGTTAGTGATGATGAGGGCCGTCTCCGTCTCAAGCGCCAGCCTGATTAGGTAGCCATTCACAAGTAACTGACCGCGTTCAACCTCACCGGTATCATACTTTTCTATCGCGGGGTGAAGCATCAGCTCCAAGTAGAAGTCCGTCCCGAAAAGCTTCTTATACCGCGCAATTATACTTCGGGCCAGCTGAATATCGCGGTACTTACGTATTGCATGCGGTATTTCTCCTGCGAGGCACGCCGAACTCACTATAAGCCCCTCGTGGTCTGATTCAAGCAAGGAATAATCTATCCGCGGCTTCCTATAAAAGCCATCTTCAAAGCTTTGCGATACCAATCTACACAACGTACTATAGCCCTGTACACTCTTCGCAAGCACCAGCAAATGGTAGTAATCGCGGTCGCTCGTCTCGTTGCGCTGCCGCAATCGTCGATCCTCAGTAACGTACATCTCGCACCCCGCGATCGCCCTGAATAGTTTCTTTTCTGCACCCGCGATCTGCTGAAGTATATTCGCCTTTTCCTGCTCATCACCAGAGCTTTCTAATGATTTTTTTAACGCCGATATCTCCTTTTGCACTGGGGCATTCAACTCGTTCGCACGGTTTATAAAACGGCATATTCCAAACATGTTACCATGGTCCGTCACCGCTACGCCCGGCATTCCCAACTCTTTAGCCCTCGCAAAAAGGTCATCTAAATGGCATGCACCATCAAGCATAGAGTACTCCGAATGCACATGCAGGTGCGTAAACCCAAATCTATCTTCCATAGCAAAGTATATTCTAGCTGGCTACTCTCCAAGGGCAAAAGTAACAAAAATCTTAGCACCTTCCCCGCAGCAACATCCATATTCACTCCCAACTGCTGCAACCCGCGCTCCACCATAGCCTGCGCATATCGTCACCCTCAGCCTTGCAATACCGTTCCTCACATCCCCCTCCAACCCCTCTCCATAACCTGCATACAATGCTCTCCCCAACCCGCATAAAACTTCGCACAGAATTTCCACACCCTCCTCATAAAATTTTCGCACCAATGCAGCCCCGTCCGCAGGACGGTCTCTCAATAGCCGGGGTTTTCAAACCCCCGGA
>CALHSW010000013.1 GCA_938038735.1 uncultured Bacteroidia bacterium
CGCATAGATTGCGCACCGATGCCGCCCTGTCCGTAGAACGGTCTCAATAGTTGAGGGTTTTCAACCCCCCAGTAGCCTTGCCTGAAAGGCAAGCCAGTCTGAAGGACTGACCTGCATGACCTATAGAATCGCAGCGCCTTCTGCCCCTGTCCGCCACCCCATCGAACCTCCGCATAATCTGCATACACCGCCCCAGCATAAAATCGGCGTACCAATGCCGCCCCGTCCGTAGGACGGTCTCGCAATAATCAGGCTCCAAATATCATCACTCCTGGCGACCCTGCAAGACCATAACCTCCCGCATTGCCGTCAACACCCGCATAAACCTACACGCCCACAAAAAACGCATAGATTGCGCACCGATGCCGCCCTGTCCGTAGAACGGTCTCAATAGTTGAGGGTTTTCAACCCCCCGGTAACCTTGCCTGAATGGCGAGCCAGTCTGAGAGACTGACCCGCGTGAAGGATAGAATCGCAGGGTCCCTGCTCGCCACCCCATTAAAAACTTTTTTATACCTTTACCATGCAAAAAGGCGCAAGGAGGGCAATGGCATGGATCAAATGATAACGTACCCGATAGGGGAGGCAAGCTTTACGAATCTACGGGCGGATCGCGCCGTCTACGTGGATAAGACGGCACTGATTTATCGGCTAGTGAAGGGCACGAAGTATAACTTCCTGAGCCGCCCACGGCGGTTCGGCAAGAGCCTGCTGGTCTCCACGCTGGAGGCCTACTTCAAGGGTAGGCGGGAGCTCTTCGAGGGTCTGACCTTAGAGGGGCTGGAGCTGGATTGGATACAGTACCCCGTGCTGCATGTGGATTTCAGCAGGAATGATTTCTCTATTCCTGGCGTGCTAGAAAAGACACTAAACACCATACTCTACAACTGGGAGGTAGCGTACGGACGGGAGGAGGTGGACGAAACCTTTGCAGATCGCTTTATACGGGTGATTACGAATGCGCATGCGCAGACGGGACAGCAAGTAGTGGTGCTGGTGGACGAGTACGACAAGCCGATGCTGGACGCCGTGGACGATGAGGAGCTCTTGGCGCGCAACCAGCGGGAACTACGCGCATTCTACGGGGTGCTTAAGGGGGTGGGCGACCACTTGCGGTTCGTCTTCCTGACGGGGGTCACCCGCTTCGCACACCTCAACATCTTCAGCGGGCTGAACAACTTGCGGGACATCTCAATGTCAACGGCGTACGCCACGCTCTGCGGCATCACGGGGGAGGAGCTGCGGGCCAACCTCGGCGAGGGGGTACGCCGGCTGGCGGAAGGGCACGGGCAGACCCTCGCCGAGGCCTACGGGAAACTTGAGGCGATGTACGATGGCTACCGCTTCTCGCCACGGGCGGAGGGGGGCGTATACAACCCGTTCAGCCTGCTCAACGCGCTGAGCGAGCAGGAGTACGGCTGCTACTGGTACGAGAGCGGGACGCCGATGTTCCTCTTCCAGCTGGTCGTGGGCGGGAGCGTGCCCCTCGCGGAGCTGGCCGGCTGCCGGA
>CALHSW010000014.1 GCA_938038735.1 uncultured Bacteroidia bacterium
GGGCAGGCGGACGTGCGGATGGCCGTGCAGGCGGGGAAGCTGCGCGCGGTGGAAGGGTAGGGGGGCGGCGGGTGTCGCTGCCTTGTAGGCAGGACGGTCCCTGGGCATGGGCGTAGAACAAAATGGCGCGCTGGGTTGTTGCTAATGCAGAGAGTTTAGGGTGCGTTGGGCTAGGGTGGAGGTGCGGGAGCAGCAATGCACAGGTATTGATTAAAGAGCAGAGGAGAAGAGACCATGGATTTGAAGGTAGGCGATGCAGCGCCGCAGTTTGAGGCGTTGCTACAGGATGATACGTTGGTGCGTTTGAGCAACTACCAGGGGCAGCGTTTGCTGCTATACTTTTACCCGAAGGATAACACGAGCGGCTGCACAGCGGAGGCGTGCAGCCTGCGGGATGGATACGACGAGCTGCGAGCGAAGGGGGTGGAGGTGTTGGGGGTTAGCCCCGACACGTCGAAGAGCCACGTGGGTTTTATCGCAAAGCATAACTTGCCGTTCCAGCTGATTGCCGATACTGATAATCGGGTGGCGACAGCCTACGGCACGTGGGGAGAGAAGACTCGCTGCGGCAGAACGTACATGGGCATGACGCGGAAGAGCTTTCTCATAGGGCAGGATGGGAAGATAGAGCATATCTTTGATAAGGTAAAGACGAAGGAGCACGCGGCGCAGGTGCTGGCGGTGCTGTAGCGGGGGTGCTAAATGGCTGTTGGCGAGAGGAGGGAAGCTATTGCGGTGGAACGTGGGCTTCTCCCGCTAGGCGTAGCACATTGCGGCGTGCGTCATTCGGACGGAGGTTGCTAAGAGAGCTACAGGCGTGCGTAGCGGCTAGCAAGCGGTGTGGATTGCGATATTGCGTGGTTGCGCCGTTGGGGCATAGCTACATAGTATTCCTATTTTTTCCCTATCTTTGCGGCAGTGGGGAAAGTTGGTGGAGGTATAAAGAAAAATAAAATAAAAAGAAGGATGGCAGCGATGGCGAAACGGCAGCTGATAGAATGCGTTCCGAATTTTAGCGAGGGGCGCGACATGGGAATAATTAATCAAATCACCGATGCGATACGGGCGGTGAGCGGCGTGCGGGTGGTGGATGTGGACCCAGGGAAGGCGACCAACCGCACGGTGGTGACGATGGTTGGGGAGCCAGAGGCGGTGTGCGAGGCGGCGTTCCAAGGAGTGAAAAAGGCGCAGGAGCTGATTGATATGCGTAAGCATCACGGGGCGCATCCCCGCTTTGGGGCAACGGACGTTTGCCCGCTGGTGCCAGTTTCAAACATTACCATGGACGAGGTGGTGGTACTAGCGCGAAAGCTGGCGGAGCGGATCGGGACGGAGCTGGGAATATCGGTCTACTGCTACGAGAAGGCAGCCTTCAAGCCAGAGCGGCGCAACTTGGCGGCGTGCCGCGCGGGGGAGTACGAGGGGCTGGCGCAGCGGGTGGTGACCGAGGAGTGGAAACCGGACTTCGGGCCGGCGCTGTTCAATGCGAAAAGCGGCGCCACGGCGGTGGGCGCACGGAACTTCTTGGTGGCATACAACGTGAATTTGAATACCACCTCCACGCGGCGGGCCAACGCGGTGGCGTTTGATATCCGTGAAAAGGGGCGGCCGCAGCGTGAGGGCGACCCCGTGGTGGGAAAGAAGAAGGTGGGGCCCGATGGCAAGGTGCTGTGGACCCCTGGCTCACTCAAGGCGTGCAAGGCAATCGGATGGTACATTGAGGAGTTCGGTATCGCGCAGGTCTCCATCAATTTGACTGACATCTCGGTTACGCCGCTGCATGTGGCCTTCGAGGAGACGTGCAAGAAGGCGGAAGCCCGCGGGCTGCGGGTGACGGGGTCGGAGCTCGTGGGGGTAGTGCCGCTGCAGGCGATGCTTGACGCAGGACGCTACTTCCTGCACAAGCAGCAGCGCAGCACGGGAATTTCTGATGAGGAAATCATCAAAATCGCAGTGAAGTCAATGGGGCTCGATGAACTCTACCCCTTTGACCCGAAGAAGAAGATAATAGAGTACATCCTGGAGGATGAGAATGCGCACCCATTGACCAATATGACGCTGCGGGGCTTTGTGGAGGAGGCGGCGAGCGAGTCGCCCGCACCGGGGGGTGGCTCGGTGTCGGCGGCGATTGGCGCGCTGGGCGTAGCGCTCGGCTCGATGGTGGCGAACCTCTCGGCGCACAAGCCGGGTTGGGATAGCCGCTGGCGCGAGTTCTCCGATTGGGCGGACAAGGGCAAGCACTACCTGGATCAGCTGCTGCATCTGATTGACGAGGACACGGCGGCGTTCAACGGTATTATGGATGCGCTGGGTATGCCCAAAGGCAACGATGAGGAGAAGGCGGCGCGCCACGCAGCGTTGCAGGAGGCAACCCGCCGGGCAACGGAGGTGCCAGCGCAGATAATGCGGACGTGCTACGCCTCGATGGAGGTGATGGAGGCGATGGCGAAGCTGGGGAATCCGGCGTCGGTTTCCGATGCTGGGGTTGGGGCCCTCGCGGCGCGGGCCGGCGTGATCGGGGCGTTCCTAAATGTGAAAATCAATGTGCCGAGCCTTGAGGATAAAGCGTACGTGAAGGCGTTGCTCGACGAGGGGACGGAGCTAGTGGAGAAGGCTAATCGGCTAGAAGAGGAGATTTTGGCGCAGACCAACGCGGTGATGGACGCAAAGGGAAAGAAGTAGCTGTTAGAGGCTAGCAGTTAGTTGGTAGTTAAAAATTGGGCAGGGCATCACGATGCACCTGCCCAATTTTTGTACTACCGTAAATCATCCAGTGCAAGTGGTGAAATACCCAATTTTTTGAATGGGTAGGGGTGCGAAGGGGCGGAAAAATAGGCTTAGATAGCATTTCAAAAACGGTGATAATTAATTTTGTCACCGTTTTCTGTGCGTTCGTCACCTCAAACGGTGCGTTCGTCACAAGGGCACTGTGCATTTTTGTGTATCCACGTTTTGGTTGCTACATTTGCACGTGAAGTAGATGTGATGGGTCGTAGTCACTTAAAATGTTGGAGGGTTTTGTATGAAGTACAAAAGACGATTATTGCTAACGCTGCTGCTGGGGCTACTGGCATGCACGGTGCCGCTGGCAGCGCAAACACCGCCGAGGGTGGAGAGCGTCAAGGTCTCCATCAAGGGGGCGGAGCCTGGAAAGGCGTATCAGACCGCCACGATGGATGCGCGGGGCAATGCCTTGCCGGTAACCTTTGTGATTGAGTGCTACCCCGCAGGGTCGTGGCAGTCTGTGACCAGTATCGGTCTGGATGGTGCGAAATTAGGTGGTGTTCTCTATAATCCGGGGTTTCGCAATCCTAGATGGAAGTTGCCAACATGGTTGAAGCGTACGGACTTGGGCTGGGAGTTGACCACGAGGACCGTGCCTGGCAAAGAGGGTGAGATAGACGCGGCAGTGCAGCTAGACAGCGATGGTAATGGTACGCAATCTTTTGGCCCAGTGAAAGTGCAGGTGAAGGATATTCATGTTGACAAGATTAGCCTCACGGTGGAGCCGCAAGGGAAGATTATCGTTGGGCGAGGCGGCACGATAAAGGTGAAGTATGAGCCGGAGAATGCCACCGATAAGCGGGTGAAGTTCGACTATGATGCGAATAACCTTACCATTGAGCCGACAGAAGAGGTAGGGGTCTATCGCTTCACGGCTAAAGGGCAAAGCAACGTGGATGTCACGGCTACCGCGGAGAATGGAAGCTCTTCGGCAAAAGCAACGGCGAAGATAAATACGGTGCAGTACGGGATATCGGCGATTAAACTCAGTATGCAGGGCAGCGGCGAGCAAGGCGGCATTGGGTTTGACAACGAGATCTACCGCCACAAGACGAAGGTTTGGCATATTGAGGCGGAGGTTACCTCCAATGGTCCCATTGAGGGCAATGTTTACGACATGGTAGGCTGGACGCTGGTGGCTAATGATCCCGCGTATACTCGGGATGGGTCGAGGGCGGCTATCTACGGCAATAGCAAGGAGGGAGTGAATGATAGAGATAAGTCAGGATTTAGCAAGATAGTTTACCCCCAGTTTGAGAGCGAGCATCAGTATAAGGTAAATGACAGAGAATACAAGACGGTCATTTCGTATGCGTTCAAGGCTGACGAGGTTATAAATGAGTCTCCATTCTTTTTACTGAAGCTAGAGTTGAAAGGGAAACCCAATGTGAACGATACCTATCGTCTCAAGATAGGCGAATATTTTGTGAACCATTTCAGGATAGATCAGGCAGACACCATGTTGCTCGTGGGTTCAGAGCCAAATGGCTTCATTACCGTTACCCCCGAGCCGGAGATGGCTTACGAGCAGCGCTTCACGGTGGATGCTGGACTTACTGGGAAGCTGGGAGATCAACTTGCTGTCGATAGGGACAATCCTAACCGTTATAATTTTAGCGTAGGTAGCGAGGAAGGCGGTAGAACGCTAACCATTAAGGCGAAAGATCGTGATCGCTATTCGCGGAACGTAACCGTGAAGGTGGGAAAGGTAGAGCCTGAAAGCATCTCTGTGCTTAACAAGACAACGGGGAAAGAGATTAATCCGGGGGATTTGCTGGAGCTGGCGCAGGGCGAGAAGGTGGACCTGCTGGTTTCGGTAGAGCCGGAGAAGGTGTACGATGCTACGTTTACCTTTAAGGACGTCACCAGAATTAGAGCCGATCGATTCCTGGCTAGCGATGCAGGGAAACTGAAAATAACCGCGCAAGGCCACGCATGGGGTACGCCGGGCCTTTACACTGTGGAGGCGCAGGAGTCAAGGAAGACCGAATCGGCCAAGGGTAGCTTTACGCTAACTAGCGTAGCGAATAAGGCGGGGCAGGCCAGCGCAAAGGTGGTATTCGCCTTCAGCTATACTGTAAAGACGAACAAGGTAAGCACGATAAAACTCAGCAAGTCCGAGCTTAACTTTACGTACGATGTGGATGCGGATGGTCAAATCCGTGAGGGGGCGCAGGTGGTGAGGATCGACGTGTTGCCCGAAACGGCGGCAGATAGAACGTTTAGTTTTAAGGATGTTCCTGCGTGGCTTGATATACTGGATGTTCAAGGGAATAGCGTTAAGGGAGCTACCCAAAAGCTAACGTTGGGTGAGTACTACTTCAAGGTAAGTGATCAAAATCAAGTGAGTGGGAATAAAGAGAAGGTGGTAGGTGATATCAAGGTTGTTTCTACCAGCGTAGCTTCTGTTGAATCTCTTCTGACGGTCAATTTGAACTACATCAAGGTTACGGGTTACACCGTGGCGATAGACCCTTCACCGCTAACGGTCAATGAACCTGCGGTGCTAACCATTGCGGCAGAACCGCCCCAGGCGAGTAACCCGCACTTTAGGTTGGTGGTGGAGAGTAACACAGCAACTACTCGGAATTGGCTCAACGATATAGCTGTTCTTGATGCCAGCGGGAGGAAGGTGAATAGCCTCGGAGGTCTTGTAGGCATAGTGAGCGAGCCTGGTAAGTTCACTGTGGTGAGCAACAAGAAGACGGATGATGGAGAAGAGCTCAGTTTCAAAATACAGGCGGTGGAGCAAAAAGGGGTAAACGCTACGTATGGAGAACCGTTTAAGGTGGAGCCGAAGGGGATAGAGGATATATCGTATGAGAACGAACTTTTAGTGGAGATTCGGGATCAGTACTTCCGACATGACTACACCCCGCTGGAGGTGAAGGTAGACCCTGTGGACATTGTGAATCCTCGGGTGGAGTTTGTGAATGCAGTAAATAGAAAAGAAGCGCCCAAGTATGTGGATGTGGAAGGTCCTGTGAATGGGTACTACCTCTTCACGCCGAAAAAGGTATATAGGGATCGGTACGAGGAGCATGAGGAACAGCTCATCGGTACGCCAAAGGATCAAAATAGCGGCGATGTCAATGGTGGAAACATCACCGTGAAGGTGGTCAATGTGAGGGCTGAGGGCATTGAGGTGGTGGATATGGATGGGAAGGACATTACTCAGGGCCCAAATCCTGTGGTCAGGGGCGTTACGAAGAACTTCCCCTTCCGGGTGAAGGTGAAGCCGTGGAATGTATCGCTGGCAGCGGTTGAGCTAAAGCCTATGGCAGGGACGACCAATCTTATTGCTGGGCTACGGCCTTCACATATAGCGCGGGATTCCGCGGAGAAGTGCCTCGTGCTTGACTATCTGCTGAATGTGGATAAGAACTTTACAAAGGCAGCGTTTACCGTAGGGCATAAGTACCTGCAAGCGGGCGCCCCAATTCCTACCGTGACGTTTGAACAGAAAACGCCAAAGATTCAGAAGTTGACGGTTGAGCCAGCAGAGGTTACCCTTGTAGGTAAAGATGATAAGACCTTAGTGAAGGTGACCTACTCGCTGGGTAATGCGTTTGATAAGAGAGTAACCTTTGTTAAGCATGGTGTGCCAAATGTGGATCTGAAAGTGGTTTCCCATTTGGATAGCGTCTATACCTATGAGCTGAGGGTAACCAACGATGTGGAAAGTGAAGGAAAAGTCACCTTTAAGCCAGTAGTAGGCGAAGGAGAGACCGTGTGCAACGTGAAGGTTATAAATCCAAAGGGTCTGCAGGAACTTTCGTTCACAAGAACGGAGCCTGTGGAGCTAACGCTCGGCGAGGCGGGGAAGGACTATGTGGAGTTTGATCTCGTGGCGAAGTCAAAAGACATCGCTGTGGTTGATGCTCTCTTTGAGAAGGTGGAGTGGAGGCTAGAGGGTAATCGCATGGAGTTCGCCAAGTACTTAAAGGTGGAAAAGCTTGGCTACGAAGTAGCTACGGGAGCAGCAGAGGCTTCTTGGAAAGTGAAGCTCACGGGGCTTAACGTAACGGCCAATGGGCTAAAGGATATCCCATTGAAACTACAGGCTTGGCTGAGTGGAAAATCGACAGGAGTACTGCCAGTTAAAGTACATTACGGGGCGAAGGCGAACGAGAAAACCGTGGAGCGGGTGGCGTTCCCGGTGGCATCGCTTGAGCTTGCCGTAGGGGAGACCAAGACGGTAGACATGCAGGTTACGCCGCAAGATGTGAGCCTAAAGCAGCTACGTTGGGATTTCCCAAAAGCTAACAGCAATACGATAGGCGTATGCCCGGGGGCAACGTGGAATCAGCTCCAGATTACGGGTGAGCAGGTTGGAAATACATGGCTACGCGTGCGTGCCGCAGATCGGCTAGGTGTGTATACCTCTCCGATGCTGTATGTGAAGGTGGTTTCTGGATACTACGACCTGGTGCTTGACGCAGTGGATGGGGAGTCCAATCCGCTTGAGGGTGTGCGCGTGGTGGTGAGCAATGATAAAAAGACTATCATTTTTGATGGCTACACCACGAGCAGTAGCAATCGCGTTACAGTGAGGGTTGAGGGAAATAAGCGCTACGTGGTAGAAGCCTCGCGGGGTGGCTATAAAACGGCGAATATGAATATTCAAGTTAGCAATAGCCCAGTACAGAAGGAGCTTGTGCTTGACCGCAACCTTTCGGAGCCTGTACTCTACGGGGTGCGTGTTAAGGTGGATGACGGCACGAATCCTATACCAGGTGCAGAGGTTGCCCTAGCTGGCTTTGACCGGCAGCAGACGAAGGCTGATGGCGTAGCGCAGTACTATCAGGTGCCTGCGGGTAGCTATAGCGTATCGGTGCGTGCTGATGGCTTTGAACCGAGTAGCAAGGTGATTAACCATGTAGGTGAGAAGAATAGTGAGGTAACGATTTCGTTGCAGAAGTCGTCTACTCCATCAGCACCAAAGCATGCGTTGACAGTGACGGTGCTAGATGATGAGTCAGGAACGCCGCTACAGGATGCACGGGTTACCCTAGAGGCGCGCCCGGTGCAGATGACAGATATCGCGGGGCAGGTTACGATAGAGAACCTTGCCGATGGTAAGTACGGGATTGTGGTAGAGGGGCCCGCGAACGGCTGGACGGACCCGGATGGCAAAAATGTTAAGTTTAATCCGCAGACGTTCCTACAGGACATTCAGGGTGCTGATGGGACACATGAGGTTCGTCTGGAACGCGTGGTGGGTGGAGTGACCCCGCCTCAACCGGAAACCCATAAGCTGACCGTGATAGTGCGTGAGAGTGAGTTCGGTGGCCTGCTGAACGGTGCAGAGGTGCGTTTGTCTGGTGTGGCATCGAAGATAACGAAGGATGGACAGGTGGTCTTTAACGACTTGGTGGGCAACCAGAAGGCGCGGCGTGTGGATGTGAGCAAGGCCGGCTACGTGTCGCAGAGCCAAGAGGTGGTTGTGAGCCAAGAGGATGAAATCGTTCGCTTTGTCTTGGCGCCGCAAACCTACTCTGTAACGTTGACAGTAAAGGGTAAGGGTGGTGCGCCGCTGAGTGGTGCTACGGTATACCTCGATGGCAACAAGAAGCTGGTGACGAGTCAGGATGGGGTTGTCACGTTTGAGACGGTTCGCTCTGGGCAGCATGAGTTAATGGTTGCCGCCGTAGGCTATAAGGACGGTAAGATGACCATTGAGGTTGCTTCTGACTTTAATGGCGAGCTACAGCTAGCCGAGGGGGTATCCCCAGTGCTGAACGAGCGCACGCTGACCATTGTGGTGAAAGAGGGAGCTACAGTAGTGAAGGGTGCTACCGTACGTCTTGAGAGCGGGGAGGAGCAAGTCACGGATGTTGACGGGAAAGCTCAATTCAAGGTGCTTGATGGGGAGTATACCGTGAAGGTGTCCAAGGTAGGATACGATGCTGTGGAGGAAAAAGTAACGGTTGAAGGTGGCGATGAAGAGAAGACGATAGTAATTAAGGCTTCTGCATCGCCAGAGGTATTCAGAGTTGTTACCATAAGTGTGTTGGATGCGGTTACCAATGCGGCTCTTTCTAATGCAGAGGTGAAAATTGTTGGAGCTACGCCGAAGCAGCACGAAGGAAACGTGTGGGTCTACGAACTCAAGCAGGGTGAATACAGTTACGTTGTTAGCAGTGATGGCTACAAGAAGCATGTTGCTGTGCTACGTGTGAAGCAGCAAAACGTAGCTGAAACGGTTAAGCTAACCCGTGGCGAGAATGAGAAGTTTACGGTGACGGTGACGGTGGCTTCGAGCGGTTCACCGGTTGAGGGAGCCAACGTGGAGATAGAGGGGCAGACGGCTATTTCAACCGAAAAGAACGTTACGAAGTTCTCGCTCGAGTCGGGTATTTACACTGTCAAGGTAAGCAAGGGGGAGTATGCCCCCGAAAAGCAGAATTTCTTTGTGGATGGCAAGGATGCCGCTGTGGCGGTGGAGCTGCGCCCGATGTTGAAGGTGATGTTCAACGCTAACGGCGGTAAGTTCGCTGATGGGAAGCCAACCCAAGAGGTGGAGGTAGCAAAGGGCGATAGGATTAGCCCATTGGCTGAGAATCCAGAGAAGCTAGGCTTCACCTTCGTGGAGTGGCAGCTAAACGGCGTAGCGTACGACTTCAGCCAGCCGGTGAACGGCAACATCACGCTGAAGGCGGTGTGGAAGGCGGGCACGACACCCACGACCTACACGGTGACCTTCGACTCGGACGGCGGCACGGCGGTGGCGGCGCAGACGGTGAAGAAAGGCGAGAAGGCGACGAGGCCGGCCAATCCTACAAAGGATGACTTCACCTTCAAGGGCTGGTACCTACCGGACGGTACGGAGTACAACTTCGATAACGAGGTGAACGCCGACATCACGCTGAAGGCGAAGTGGGAGGCGACGGGCACGACGCCCACGACCTACACGGTGACCTTCGATACGGACGGCGGCTCGGCGGTGGCGGCGCAGACGGTGAAGGCGGGCGAGACGGCGACCAAGCCGGCCAATCCTACCAAAACGGGCTTCACGTTCGTGGAGTGGCAGCTAAACGGCGTAGCGTACGACTTCAGCACGAAGGTGAACG
>CALHSW010000015.1 GCA_938038735.1 uncultured Bacteroidia bacterium
AAGTCTGGATGGCAATTTTAAGCCAATGGGGCACCATATAACAAAAATCAATAAAAAACTTTGCATATTTCACTCGATATGTCGTCATATTTTGTACCTTTGCCATCAAGAAACAGAAAACCGTGCCAACCGACAAAGGCTAGCTCCTCTCCTTAACGGGTGGCGATGCATCAAAAGGGGGGTACTAACTAAACATTTTGCGAGTCATGCGAGTAGAAGAGAAAATGAATATGGCTCAGGGACATTGGGTGTTGGCGAAACTCGGTAAGCGTGTGTTGCGCCCTGGTGGCCTAGAGCTTACGCGCTGGATGGTGAGCCAGCTGGCCATACAGCCGACCGACGACATCGTGGAGTTTGCCCCCGGGCTGGGATTAACGGCCCAGTTGACATTGGCAAAGCACCCCAAGTCGTACACGGCCGTAGAGATTAATCGGGAGGTGGCCAAGCTATTTCGTGAGCGCATAGCGCCCCGTGAGGTGCGCCAGGTGATAGCCGATGCGTCACAGACGGGTCTGCCCGATGGTTGTGCCGACAAGGTCTACGGTGAGGCGATGCTCACGATGTTGCCCATTGGGCGGAAGCGGGCTATCGTGGCCGAGGCCTTCCGTATATTGAAGCCTGGAGGGCTCTACGGTATCCATGAGGTGGGGCTCTATCCAGATAGCTTGCCCGATGAGGTGAAGCACGAGGTGCGTCGCGATTTGGCGGATGCTATCCAGGTGAATGCCACGCCCTACACCGCGCAGGGGTGGTCAGAAATTCTTACGCAGCAGGGGTTCGAGATTGTGGGCATAGAGAATAAGCCCATGCATCTATTGGAGCGCCGTCGGCTCATTGCCGATGAGGGGTTGCCGCAGGTGGTGGTTATGTTTTTCCGTATGCTGTTCAACCCCAAGCTACGTGGCAGGGTGATGCAGATGCGCCGGGTCTTCCGTAAGCATTTGGATCATATGGATGCAATATCTATAATTGCGCGTAAACCAGTTAACAATTAGAGTATAATGCAATGGAAAAAGCCAAGAAAGAAGTAAAGCAATTCAAGCTCCTCGAGCGGGTGGAGTATAGTCGTGAGGGGATAGTCAGTAGCGAGGTGCTGCGCAATTCGGCGGGCACGCTCACGGTGTTTGCCTTTGATGCTGGCCAGGGGCTCAGCGAGCATTCAGCACCTTTTGATGCCGTAGTGCAGATTCTAGAGGGTCGTGCAACCATCACCATTGGAGGGGAACCCCACGAGGTATCGCAGGGCGAGATGCTGATAATGCCGGCCAACGTACCCCATGCGCTCTCGTGTGTAGAGCCTTTTAAGATGGTTCTTGCCATGTTTAGGGGGCAGTAGCGGGGGATTATAAGGCGGTGTCTCTGGCCGGTGAAGGGTGATGCCCATCGGAGGCCTGGGGCGTAATTTTTGCGTGGCCTAGGTGCCGGATATAGGAAGACCCCGGTGATGGCTTTGCGTGTGTCGACAAGCCGTCACCGGGGTCTAGTTAGAAGGCGAGATAAGGAGTTGCGATGGGTGGAGAGGCTTAGTCGTTAGTCCCGTAGCTTGGCTACAATGAACTCACGATTAAGGCGTGCGATGTGCGAGATGGAGATGCCCTTGGGGCACTCGGCCTCGCAGGCGCGCGTGTTGGTGCACCCTCCGAATCCGAGTTCGTCCATTTTGGCTACCATGCGCTTAGCGCGGATGCGGGCCTCTGGCCGTCCTTGGGGGAGTAGGGCATACTGCGATACCTTGGCGGCCACGAAGAGCATGGCACTAGAGTTTTTGCAGGCGGCCACGCAGGCCCCGCAGCCGATACAGCTGGCCGCAAGGATGGACTCATCGGCCTTGGCCTTGGCAATGGGAATGGCGTTGGCATCCTGCGCGGCGCCCACATTCACGGAAACGTAGCCCCCCGCCATCATAATCTTGTCGAAGGCATTACGGTCTACAATCAAATCCTTGATGACGGGGAAGGCGCCTGCGCGCCAGGGCTCAATGGTGATCGTAGAGCCATCCTTGAAGAAGCGCATGTGCAGCTCGCAGGTGGTGGTGCGGGGCTGGGGGCCGTGGGGCTTACCGTTGATGTAGAGGCCACAGCATCCGCAAATGCCCTCGCGGCAATCGTAGTCAAACGCCACGGGTTCTACATTGCGCTCGAGCAGTGTGTGGTTGAGGTAGTCCAGCATCTCCATGAACGACATCTCTGGCACGACACCGTCCAGGTCGTACTTGACAAACTGTCCCTTGGCCTTGGCGTTTTCTTGCCGCCAGATCTTCAATGTGAACTTCATTTGCTTCTTCCTCCCGTTTGAACTCCAGCCCCCAGCTACTCCTGGTAGCCAAAATCGGCCACCACCACCACCCCGTACACGTACTCGAGGTCTTTGCCCTCAGCCTTGCCCACGCCCACCACGTTGGCCTGTTGGTTCAGCACGGCGTCCCGATGGCCTAGGCTTTGTACTCCCTCGTCAATAAGCCACATAACCACGACCTCTCGGGCACCGCTGGCCCCATAGGCGCAGCCCTCATTCGTGGGGTGGGCTGTGGGCTCGTAGCGTTTTACCCGTTCCCAGAACCTGCTCTTATCGCTGCCCACATGCCCCATGGTCCGTGTCTTACGGTGATCCTCTGCGAACCATTGCGAGGCCATGCTGTAGCGGGTGGAGAGCGTCAGTGCGCCTATGGGGGCCATGGTACGCATTTGGTCGTAACAGCTATGGGCGTATGATGTGCTTTTACCGGGGATGAGCCTGCTTCTCGCAATGCGCAGCTTGATGAACTTCTCGGCGTACTCAGCAGGCTTAGTGCGTGCGTAGTTCATCTCGCTGCACACCTCTTGGCGGAACTGCTCCAAGGCCTCCAGAGCTTGGTTCTTCTTCGTGCAGGCTGCAACCCCCGCCGTTAGGCAGAGCGCTAGCAAGGCTGTTAGGGCTAGGCGTGTAGCTGTGCCACGTGCTGGGGTTGCTGTGCGTTGCATGGGGTATTATGCTGCTATACTACTTGTAGCTCCTCACGGAGAGCTTGACGTTTTCGAACTTCAATGCCTCCTTGTGTAGCTCGGGCTTTTCCCCTGGGCCCTTGTATTCCCAGGCGGCCACGTAGGCAAAGTGTTCGTCGTCGCGTTGGGCCTCGCCCTGCTCGGTTTGGTGTTCCTCTCGGAAGTGGGCGCCGCAGCTTTCGTTGCGGTTGAGCGCATCGTGGCACATCAGCTTGCCAATCTCGAAGAAGTCGGCTACCCGGCCCGCCTTCTCTAGGTCTTGGTTCAGCGACTTGTCGCTGCCCATGATCTTCAGGTCGGACCAGAACTCCTTCTCTAGGTCGTCGAGCTGCCCGAGGGCCGTGGTGAGCCCCTGGGCGTTGCGGCTCATGCCGCAGTACTCCCACATGATGTGCCCGAGCTTCTTGTGGAAATCGGTGGCACTCTGCTTTCACCTGTGGTTATCACCACGCTCTCTCCGTCTATGGTGATACGGCAAAGGATTGCCG
>CALHSW010000016.1 GCA_938038735.1 uncultured Bacteroidia bacterium
GCATGAAAAACCTTCAGGGTTAGCGTCTTACGCTATGTCTTACAAATAGATTTGTGTCTATTTTTCTACGTTTATATTTCTGTTTCTATATATGTTAACACGGTAGTACCTAGGCTGTTACGTGTAGCATCGCCGCGCGCACGGCGGCGCACCCCGCGTCTCCCCCTGCCCACCGCACGCCCCCCTTTGGGGTGGGGGGCTTTCCGGCCCGCCCATGGGCTTCGCCGAAGGCGTAGCCATGGCCTCAATGGTCTTATTTGGCGTTTTAACGCCCAATTTACGCCGTTTCGCCTTCGGGGCGGTACGTCCATCCGAGCGGGGCGAGAAACGTCCGTATTTTTGATTTTAGGCGCATTTCCGCCAAATGCCCGCGGGTTCGGTCGCTGGGTCGTCTGCCCAAAGGGTCGGCGGCTGGAGTCGCCCGCCTTCGGCGGGAAAAGTCGCCATTTACGCACCGCGCCACCGCATGGTGTAAGCCGGGGCGCAGATACCCCACGGCGTACCACCCACCGCCCCAAGCCGCCCCGTTCGCACCCCCTTTGCACCCCCTTCGCTTGCTGGCCCGAACTACGCCCCTCCATGCCGCGCCCCAGCCGCCTTCCACCCCCTCCGAGGGCAAACCCCGCCGCCGCCCCGATGGGAAATGGTTAGCAGCATTTATATTATAATCGCTACGCTTCGCCAACGTATCGGCGTTGCGGAATACCTAGAAATTTAGTAAATCCTAAATCGCTTGCACGTCCCGCCACCCCCCATTTCGGCGCGCGGGCTCGGCCGCCCCCTACCTTTGCCCCCGTCACTACGTAGGGCCCCGAACGGGCGGCGGGGTGTTCCCGCCCGGCATGGTTTTAACAGTATTAACGCATAGGAGGAAAGACAAATGGCGAAGTACAGCAAGGGGATACTCGGCCCGGTGCGCGGCACCGTGGGTACCGTGGTGGGCAGCTCGTGGCGCGCGATCGACTACGTGCGCTCCAAGGCGACCAGCTACCACGACCGCAAGAGCAACGCGCAGCTCGCGCAGCGCGCCGCGTTCAAGCGGCACACGGCGTGCGCCCGCGGCCTGCTCACCGCCGCCCGCGTCGGGCTGCACGGCATGGCCAGCCGCACCACGGAGTACAACATATTGGTGCGCCGGCTCTTCGAGGTGGACGGCAAGCTCGACCAGCTCCGCCTCTCGAGCGGCGTGGGGCCCATGGTGCAGGGGCTAAAGGCCGCCCAGAACGCCCAAACGGTGAAGGTGACCTGGACCCCCGACCCCAACCGCGCGGAGGATGCCGTGTACGTGGCGGTCGTCTCGGAGGACGGCGGCTTCTCCGCCTCGGCCGAGGCGAAGCAGACGGCGGGCGAAGCCTCGTTCCAGCTGCCGCAGAGCGTGACGGTGAAGCACGCCTACGCCTTTAGCGCGAACCCGCGCAGGGAGCTGGTGAGCGACACGGCGGTCTTCACGCTGCAGTAGCCCCGCCGCTAGGCGCAAGCAGCCCCCGCGCCCCCCATCCTTGGGGTCGGCGCGGGGGTTCGCTTTTCCCGCCCGAAGCCCCGCCCGAATGCGGTTCGGCGGTAATGGTTTTTAAAAGTGGCTTTGCCGTTTGTATCCTAATCGCTACCTTTGCCCCTGTCTTTTGACCAGGGCGCGGCGGCGGCGGGGCTGCATCGCAAAAGAAAGTATCTCTTCATCTCATATTTTTTCCTTCGCCCCGCCCCCCCGCCGCGCTACCTAACGAGATAGGAGGCAGAAGCTATGGACGCGGGGCATGCGGGAATGGGCGGCGGCGCGGTATCGCCGCGGGAGGGGGTGACCCTCTGGCACGGCGACTGCCTGGCGCTTATGGCGAAAATACCCGATGCCAGCGTGGATCTGGTACTCACCGACCCGCCCTACGGCATACTGAAAGACTACGGAAGCAAGGCAACCCCCAACG
>CALHSW010000017.1 GCA_938038735.1 uncultured Bacteroidia bacterium
ACCCTTGCCCCCAAGGGCAAAACAGTCTGCAAGACTGACCCAGGCGACCCTTGCTACATGGTCGGGCTATTGAGAGACCGTCCTACGGACGGGGCTGCATTGGCGGCTAAAATTTTATGCGGTTTGCGGGGGAATTGAGTGTAGGTTCATGTGGATTTTTGAGGGGCATTGCGTGTAGGTTTTGGCGAAGGGTCACGAGAGTCAGTCTTGCCGACTGCCTCGCCCCATAGAAAAAAAGCCGGGGGCATAGAGCCCCCGGCTTTTCAAATATCGCCCCATGGGTGGGGCGGCATTCCTTACGTGGTGAGAATTCACCCTTGCGCTACGCCGGCTCTGTCTGCCTATTCTCAAACGTCAGCGCATCGCCGCCCTTGTAGTCCACGTTAATGACGCTCTGCGCCGTCACTTTGCCGCTAATGATGGCCTTCGAGAGCGGGTTTATCAACTCCCGCTGCAGCGTCCGCTTCACCGGCCGTGCGCCGTAGGCAGGGTCGTACCCCCTCTGCGCCAGCCACTCCACCGCGCCCTCGCTAACGTTCAAAGAGACCTCCTGCTTTGAAAGCATCGTCTGCAGCTGCGCCAGCTGTAGCCCCACAATGGCCTTTATCTGCACCTGCGTCAATGGGTGGAACACTACCACGTCATCGATACGGTTGAGGAACTCGGGGCGGATCGTCTGCCGCAGCAGCGCCATCACCTCCGCTTTCACCTTCTCGTAGGTCTGCGCATCGGCATGCTCCCCGATGGTACGCGATATGATGTCGGAGCCAAGGTTCGACGTCATGATGACAATCGTGTTCTTGCAATCCACCGTACGCCCCTTGTTGTCCGTGAGCCTACCGTCATCGAGGAGCTGCAGCAAGATGTTAAACACATCTGGGTGCGCCTTCTCTATCTCGTCGAGCAGAATCACCGAGTAGGGTTTACGCCGTATCGCCTCCGTGAGCTGCCCCCCCTCATCGTAGCCGACGTACCCTGGAGGGGCACCGATAAGCCTCGACACCGAGTGGCGCTCCTGATACTCGCTCATATCAATACGGGTCATCATTGACTCGTCATCGAAGAGGAATTCGGCCAGGGCCTTCGCCAGCTCCGTTTTCCCCACGCCGGTGCTGCCCAAAAAGATGAACGACCCTATAGGGCGGCGGGGATCCTGCAGCCCAGCCCTGCTGCGCCGCACCGCGTCGGAAACCACCGCGATGGCCTCCTCCTGCCCTACCACCCGCTTGCCCAGCTCCGCCTCAAGCGACATGAGCTTCTCCCTATCGCTCTGCAGCATGCGCGTGATGGGAATGCCGGTCCACCTTGACACCACCTCAGCGATATCCTCCGCGTCCACCTCCTCCTTGATCATCGCTTGCCCCTTCTGCGTGGAGGCCAGCTGCCCCTGCGCCGTCGCGATGGCATTCTCCGCCTCTTTTATTCTGCCGTACCGGATTTCAGCCACCCGCTCGTAGTTGCCCATGCGCTCCGCCTCCACGGCCTCCTGCTTGAGGGCCTCGATGCTATGCTTCTCCTTCTGGATAATGTCCACAAGCCGCTTCTCTTCGCTCCACTTGGCTCGCATCTGCGCGCGCCGCTCCGTCTGCTCCGAGATTTCCCTATCGAGCTCTGCCAGCTTGGGCTGGTCGCCCTCACGCTTAATCGCCTCGCGCTCTATCTCCAGCTGCCGTATGCGCCGCTCCACCTCGTCGAGCTCCTCCGGCACGGAGTTTATCTCCAACCAGAGTTTAGCCGCCGCCTCGTCCACAAGGTCAATCGCCTTATCGGGTAAAAAACGATCGGTGATGTAGCGGTGCGAAAGCTGCACCGCGGCGATAATCGCCTCGTCCTTAATCCGCACGGAGTGGTGCGTCTCGTAGCGCTCCTTCAGCCCACGGAGGATAGAAATGGCGTCCTCCGTGCTCGGCTCGTCGATTACCACCTTTTGGAAACGCCGCTCAAGAGCCTTATCCTTTTCAAAGTACTTTTGGTACTCGTTGAAGGTGGTAGCCCCTATGGCGCGCAGCTCCCCACGCGCCAGCGCCGGCTTCAATATGTTCGCCGCATCCATGGCGCCCTCGCCGCCCCCCGCGCCCACCAGCGTGTGGATTTCATCGATGAAGAGTATCACCTCACCCTCCGATGCTACCACCTCGTTAATCACCGCCTTGAGCCGCTCCTCGAACTCCCCTTTGTACTTTGCGCCTGCGATCAGAGCTCCCATATCGAGCGAAAAAATCCGTTTGCTCTTTAGATTTTCCGCCACGTCGCCGTTCACAATGCGGTAGGCGATCCCCTCCGCGATGGCCGTTTTGCCCACGCCCGGCTCGCCTATCAGGATGGGGTTGTTCTTGGTACGCCGGGACAAGATTTGCAGCACCCTGCGAATCTCCTCGTCACGCCCAATCACGGGGTCAAGCTTCCCCGACCGCGCCTGCGTGTTCAAGTCAATGGCGTAGCGCCCCAGCGCATTGTAGGTAGACTCCGCGTTGGGGTCCTGCACCGTACGCCCCTGCCGCACCTCCATGATGGCCTTGGTCAGCTCCTCCTTGCGCACCCCCGCATCCTTCAGCATTTGCCCCACGGGGCGGGGCGCATCGAGCAGTGCCAAAAGCAAATGCTCTACCGACACGTAGGTATCGCCCATGCGGTGCGCCGCGCCCTCAGCGCCATTGAGCACGCCCTGCGTGGCGCTCGACACGTACGGCTCGCCGCCGCTTACCTTGGGGTACGAATCCGCCTGCGCCTCCGCCGCGCTGCGCAAAGCCTGCGCGTTAGCACCTATCTTCTGCAGCAGGTGCTGCATCAAATCCTCACTCGTTGCAAAAAGACCGCAGAGCAGGTGCGTGGGCTCCACAGCTTGCTGCCCCCGCTGGGAGACAGCTTGCACCGCCGCCTCCACCACCTCCTGCGCCTTTATCGTTAATTGATCCATTCTCATTTTCTATTCCTTTCCTTTTGCCCCTCGTATAGGCAAACCGTACGCCATGGGAGGGCAATGAAGGTTAATTTATTGTTTAATCTTCTGTATTACAGTAGTTTATGAATACTATGAAATTCACGGCGATAGAGGCAACGCTGCCTTTATGTCATAAATTCAACGTAAAAGTCGGGAATATGTGACAAAAAGTCATTTAAGAGGTGAGCCTGGTAGCGCAGGCGAAATAGAGTCGGAAATCAGCCCTAGCGGCGAGAGCCGCGCTGCTCTCTAGCTACGCTCCACCGCCCTCCCGCTGCGCGAAGCACCTCACACTAAAATATTGTAACTTTGCGACAATAAATTGATATAACTAAACCAACGCAATGTCTAGCGCAAGGCAACGAGAGGAACTACACGCCGCCATTTGGCGCATCGCCAACGACCTACGGGGGGCAGTGGACGGATGGACCTTCAAACAGTTCGTGCTCGGCACGCTCTTCTACCGCTTCATCAGCGAGAACTTTTCCCACTTCGTTGAGGGGGATGATCCCGATTTTAGGTACGCCGCCCTCCCCGACAGCGAGATCACCCCGACGCAACGGGAGGACCTCATCAAGACCAAAGGCTACTTCATCGCCCCCAGCCAGCTGTTTGAGAACATTGAGAAGACCGCCAGCACCAACCCGAACCTCAACACCGACCTCGCCGCTATTTTCTCCTCCATTGAGAACTCCGCCAACGGATACCCCTCGGAGCGCGACATTAACGGCCTGTTCGCCGATTTCGACACCACCAGCGTTTTCCTCGGCAACACGGTGGAGGAGAAGAACAAGCGGCTCGCGGCCGTCATCAAGGGGGTGGCCTCGTTCGACTTCGGTAAGTTTGAAGAGAACCAAATTGACCTCTTCGGCGACGCCTACGAATTCCTCATCTCCAACTACGCTGCCAACGCCGGCAAGTCGGGCGGTGAGTTCTTCACCCCTCAGGATGTTTCCAAGCTCATTGCCCGCCTTGCGCTGCATGGGCAAGCGCGGGTGAACAAGATTTACGATCCCGCGTGCGGGTCGGGGTCCCTGCTGCTGCAGGCCCAAAAGCAGTTCGGGAGCCGGGTCATCGAGGGCGGTTTCTACGGCCAGGAGATTAACTACACCACCTACAACCTCGCCCGCATGAACATGTTCCTGCACAACGTCAACTACGATCGGTTTGACCTCGCCCTCGGCGACACCCTCATCGCCCCGCAGCACAACGCCGAGATTCCGTTTGATGCCATCGTCTCCAATCCCCCCTACTCCATCACCTGGGTCGGCAAGGACGATCCCGCCCTCATCAACGACGACCGCTTTGCGCCCGCCGGCATGCTGGCCCCTAAGTCGAAGGCCGATTTCGCCTTCGTGCTGCACTCGCTGCACTACCTCTCCGCGCGCGGGCGCGCCGCCATCGTCTGCTTCCCCGGCATTTTCTACCGCAGCGGCGCGGAGCGGCAAATCAGAAAGTACCTTGTCGATGACAACTTCGTGGAGACCATCATCGCCCTGCCGCCCAACCTATTCTTCGGCACCTCCATCGCCGTCTGCATCCTCGTGCTCTCCAAGCACAAAATGGAGTACGCCACCCAGTTCATCGATGCGAGCGGCGAGGCGTTCTACCGCAAGGAGACCAACAACAACGTGCTCACGGACGACTCCATAGAGCGTATTATTGATATATTTGACACCAAAAAGGAGGTGCCGCACATCTCCGTGAACGTTCCGAACCAGCGGATCGCCGAGAATGATTACAACCTCTCGGTGAGTAGCTACGTGGAGCCGCCCGACACCCGTGAGGCGATTGACATCAAGGAGCTGAACGCAGAGATTGAGCGAGCCGTGCAGCGCATCAATGCCCTGCGCGCCGATATCAACGGTATAATCAAGGAGCTGGGCAATTGAGGTTTCCGGAGAGCAAGAACCCCGAAACGCATTGCGGCCGCCATGGCGCTGGATGGCAAGAAAAAATATTATACCTTTGCAGATGTAGCTATATAGGTAAGGCGACATCGGGGCATGGGGTACATTGACAATTTGCTGCGCGGGCGGAAGGTGGAATGGAAAGCACTGGGGGAGGTGGCGAATTTCACACGTGGAAAAAATCTATCAAAAGCTGATAGGGGGGTAGGAAATACCCCCATGATACTGTACGGAGAGCTCTACACCAGCTACGGTAATTACATAGACTTAGTAGAGTCACACACATCTGAGGTAAGGGCTAATCGCACCCCTACGGCCAAGCAGGGAGACCTCGTAATGCCATTATCTAGCACGACTAAAGATGCGAAAATTGGGAAAGTTTCAGCCGTAGAAGTGCATTTTCCTGTACATATTGGGATGGATGCCCTTATATTGACGCACGCTCAAAATACACATTACTTGGTGCATCTATTAAATAGCCAATGGTTTGAACAGCGGAAAATGGGGTGCGTAACGGGTACAACCATAATGCACCTATCTCCCAAGAAGCTCGCTACCCTTCCCATCCCCCTTCCCCCCCTTGATGTGCAGGCGGAGATTGCGCGCATCTTGGATAGGTTCACCGCGCTGGAGGCGGAGCTGGAGGCGGAGCTGGAGGCGCGCCAGAAGCAGTACGAGTACTATAGGAATCGGCTGCTGACGTTTGATAAAACGAGAACGGACGTGGAATGGAAAACGCTGGGGGAGGTGGCGGAGTACGAACAGCCCTCTAAATATCTGGTGCACTCTACAAAGTACAACGATTCCTTTCCAACGCCGGTATTAACCGCGGGAAAATCATTCATACTCGGCTATACCGATGAGTCTAGCGGCATATGCAGGGCATCAGAAGCACCAATCATTCTATTCGATGACTTCACCACAGCCAGCCGGTGGGTAGACTTCAATTTCAAAGTGAAATCGTCCGCAACAAAAATCATTACCTCTAGAGACGAGGGTGTGGTTTTACTAAAGTACATATACTACTGGCTAAATACTCTACCCAACGAATGCGTTGAGGGAGACCATAAAAGAAGATGGATAAGCACTTTTACCATCAAAAAGATTCCCCTTCCCCCTCTCGGCGAGCAGGAGCGTATCGTGCGCATTTTGGATAAGTTCAATGCGCTCACCACCTCCCTCACGGCGGGGCTGCCCCGCGAGATCGCGCTGCGCCGCAGGCAGTACGAGTACTACCGCGAGCAGCTGCTCTCCTTTGAGTAACGAACGTAAATAGTAGCCACGATCCTACAGTCTAATCACGTACCAGCCATGACAGAATACAGCACCGTTGCCGAGCTCCCCAACTTCATCGTTCTTGATAAGTACCCCTCCCCCTCGCTCGTCGGCGAGCCGGCGGCCGCCTACCAAACGGAGGCAGACCTCGAGCGGGAGTTCATCCGCGACCTGGAGGCCCAGGGATACGAGTATCTCCCCGCCATCACCTCCCCCGCAGCCCTGCTCGCCAACGCCCGCGCGCAGATCCAAACCCTCAACAACGTGGTATTCACCGACGCGGAATGGCAACGCTTCTGCACTACCTACCTCGATGCCCCCGGCGATAGCCTGACCGACCGCACAAGGAAAATCCAGGAGAACCACGTCTACGACTTCACCTTTGACGATGGCCACCTGCAAAACATCTACCTCGTGGATAAGGAGAACATCGTGCATAACAAGCTGCAGGTTATCAACCAGTTTGAGCAAACGGGAAGCCACGCCAACCGCTACGATGTCACCCTGCTCGTCAATGGCCTCCCGCTGGTGCACGTGGAGCTCAAGCGCCGCGGCGTGGCGATCCGCGAGGCCTTCAACCAGGTGCACCGCTACAGCAAGGAGAGCTTCAACAGCGCCAGCTCGCTCTACAAGTACATCCAAATCTTCATCATCTCCAACGGCACCGACACCCGCTACTTCGCCAATACCACCCAGCGCAGCAAGAACAGCTTTGACTTCACCATGCGCTGGGCGCGCACCGACAACACCCCGATAACGGACCTCAAGGAGTTCACGCTGGCGTTCCTGCAGAAGGTCACCCTGCTGCGGGTGCTTCTCCACTACTCGGTGTTTGACACCGCCAACACGCTGCTCGTGATGCGCCCCTACCAAATCGCCGCGACGGAGCGGATCCTTTGGAAGATACGTAGCTCCTACCACACCAAGCAGTGGAGCACCCCAGAGGGGGGCGGATTCGTGTGGCACAGCACCGGCTCCGGCAAAACGCTCACCAGCTTCAAGGCGGCCCGCCTCGCCACGCGCCTCCCCTTCATCGACAAGGTACTCTTCGTGGTGGACCGCAAGGACCTCGACTACCAAACCATCAAGGAGTACCAACGCTTCTCGCCCGACAGCGTGAACGGCTCGAGCAACACCGCCGGCCTGAAGCGCAACCTTGAGAAGAAGGACAACCGCATCGTGGTCACCACCATCCAAAAGCTCAACAACCTCCTCAAGAGCGAAGCGAACCTCCCGATATACGAGAAGCAGGTAGTGCTTATCTTCGATGAGTGCCACCGCTCGCAGTTCGGCGAGGCGCAGAAGAATATCCGCAAGAAGTTCAAGAAGTACTACCAATTCGGGTTTACCGGCACGCCCATCTTTCCCCAGAACGCCGCTGGGGCTGAGACCACGGCGAGCGTCTTTGGGCGCATGCTCCATAACTACGTCATCACCGATGCGATACGCGATGAGAAGGTGCTGAAATTCAAGGTGGACTACAACAACGTTGCCCCGAAATTCAAAGACCTAGAGCAGGAAACCGATGATGAGCGGCTCACGGCCGCCGACTACCAGATGGCATTCCTCCACGAGGAGCGCATCCGCGAGATTTCACGGTATATCCTCAACAACTTCAAGCGTAAAACGCACCGCAACTACGCTGGCGTCAACGGCTTCAACGCCCTCCTAGCCGTGAGCAGCATCGAGGCGGCCAAACGCTACTACGAACAGCTCAACGCCCTACAGCAGGACGAGGAGCACCCGCTCAAGATAGCCACCATCTACTCCTTCACCCCCAACGAGGAGCAGCAGGCCATCGGCGAGATACCCGATGAGACCTTCACCCCCACGGCCATGAGCAGCACGGCGAAGGAGTTCCTCGAGAAGGCCATTGACGACTACAATAGGATGTTCGGCTGCTCGTACAGCGTGGAAAGCACCTCGTTTCAGAACTACTACCGCGACCTCGCCAAGCGGGTGCGCAACCAGGATGTGGACCTTCTCATCGTGGTGGGGATGTTCCTCACGGGCTTTGATGCCCCCACCCTCAACACCCTCTTCGTGGATAAGAACCTACGCTACCACGGCCTGCTACAAGCCTACTCCCGCACCAACCGCATCTACGATGCCACGAAGACGTTCGGCAACATCATCACCTTCCGCGACCTAGAGCAGGCCACGGTGGATGCCATCACGCTCTTCGGCAACAAGAACACGCGCAGCGTGGTGCTGGAGAAGAGCTACCAGGAGTACATGAACGGCTTCACCGACATACTCACGGGCCGTGCGTGCCGCGGCTTCGTGGCCGTGGTGCAGGAGCTCAACGACAGGTTTCCTAACCCCAGCTCCCTAGCGACAGGGGAAGACAAAAAGGATTTCGTCAAGTTGTTCAGCGAGTACCTGCGGGTGGAAAACATTTTGCAGAACTACGATGAGTTCACCCTCCTCAAGGAGGTGCAGCAGGTTGACGTAAACGACCCCGAGGCCGTCAAGGCGTTCGCCGAGGCGCATTTCATCACCCCCGAGGAGGTGGTGGCGATGAGAGAGGTCGAGATGCCCTCGGAGCGCACCCTCCAGGACTACCGCTCCACCTACAACGACATCCGCGACTGGCTGCGGCGGGAACGCCTAGGGAACAAGGCGGAGAGTTCGGGCATCAACTGGGACGATGTGACCTTTGAGGTGGAGCTACTCAAGTCGCAGGAAATCAACCTGGACTACATCCTCAAACTCGTTTTTGAGTACAACATGCGGCACAAGAATAAAGAGGAATTGATAGCGGAGGTGACCCGGCTCGTGCGCGGCGACGTGAGCAACCGCGCCAAGGAGGGGCTGATTGTGGATTTCATCCGCCAGGCCGACCTTGACACCATCCCCGACCGCCCCAGCCTTTTCGATGCGTTCTACAGCTACGCTAAGGCAAAACAAGTAGAGGAGGCGAACGCAATCATCGCGGAGTACAACCTCAACGAGGAGTCTGCCAAGCGCTACATGGGCATCTCGCTGCGGCAGGAGTACGCCAGCGATATAGGGACCGCCCTCAACGAGCTACTCCCGAGGATGAGTCCGCTTAATCCCAAGTTCCTCACGCTCAAGCAGACGGTGCACCAGCGCATCAGCGAGTTCGTGGAGACGTACAAGGGAATTGGCGATGAGCTGTAGGCGGCGAGCGGGGAGGCTCCACCGAACGCACGGCCACAACCGATGGGTGATAGCTAGGAGGCTACTCCCTCTGTAGTCGTCACCCCAACGCAGCCACCGCGTAGGCGTTGCCCGTAGGCGCAAGCTGCAGTACCTTTGCCCCGCCCATTATAGATTGCTACGAAGTGAAAAACGCACAGCGCAACGAAAGGCTCAGGCAGCTCTCGGGGCCATTCCTGTTCATCACCCTCATGGGGTTCGTGAGCCTCTTTTCCGATATGACCCACGAGGGCGCGCGGAGCGTGCTCGGTGATTTTCTACAGCTCACAGGGGCTAGCGCCGCCGCCATTGGGTTCGTCTCCGGCTTCGGGGAGCTGCTCGGTTATGGGCTACGGATTGTGTCGGGATGGCTCGCCGATAGGAGCAAACGCTACTGGACGCTCATCATTGTGGGCTACACCATCCAAGTGCTAGCCATCCCCACCCTCGCCCTCACCTCCGATAACGGTTGGATATTCGCTTGCGCCCTCATCATCATTGAGCGGGTGGGGAAAGCCATAAAAAAGCCCGCCAAGAACGCCTTGGTCAGCTTCGCCTCATCGGAGATAGGACAGGGCAAGGGGTTTGCCTACCAGGAATTCCTCGACCAGCTGGGTGCATTTCTAGGCCCGATTATGCTCTTTGCCATTAGCCTCATCAAAGGAACTGACGACCAGCTCTCCACCTACCGCCTCTGCTTCCTTGCGCTCGGCGCACCGGCACTCATCACCATTGCGCTCACGCTCCTTGCCAAGCGGAAGTACCCCCACCCCGAAACGTTTGACAAGCAGCAGGAGAAGGAGGAGCGATTCACCCTGCGCAGGCCCTTCATTTTCTACCTCATAGCCATCTGCCTATTCGCCTTCGGCTTCATCGACTTCACCCTCATCACGATGCACACGGTGCGCACGGGGCTATTTCCCAACGAGACGATCAGCCTCCTCTACGCCCTGGCCATGATTGTAGATGCCTTCGCGGCGCTCCTCTTCGGCTGGCTCTACGACAGAATCGGGATACGAAGCCTCATTCTCTCCACCCTTTTGAGTACCTCTTTTTCCATTCTCATTTTTCTCTTCGATACGAGGCTATCCATCATCAGCGGCATCGTCCTATGGGGGATAGGGATGGGGGCGCAGGAGAGCATCATGAAGGCGGCCGTGAGCCGCTTCGTGCCACGCAGCGCACGCTCCACCGGCTTCGGTATATTTGAAACGGGGTTCGGCATCGCCTGGTTTGCCGGCAGCTGGCTCTTGGGCGCGCTCTACGATGTTAGCATCCCTGTGATGGTGGCCATCTCCGTGGGTGCGCAGCTGCTCGCCGTCCCTTTCTACGCCATCACCACCCGCATGGCAAACGGTGATTAATGGATAGAGGGCAGGGGTTCGTTGCGGTCGCCCACGGTAGCTGCGTTGAGTACAACATGATGGGATACCGCGCTAGAAGTTTACCCGAACGCCGCCCATGGGCATAATGGAATTCTCGTATAGCCTACGCTCCTTGCCATAGGCCTCATCGTAGAATATTGCGTTCACATTACGATGGTTCGTCACGTTCGTTACCTCTACGAACGACTCAATGGACCATTTCGCAAAACTTTGCTTCACGGACACATTGAGGTCCAAGCGAAAATAATTCGGGTAGCGTTGAGAATACGCCCTAGCATACTCCACGCTTACCCCGCCCGATGGCAATTGGCGAGAGGGGGTGTAGCGCTTGCCACCGATGTAGGCGCAACGCCCATTTACCCCCAGCAAAACGCTCTGCCCTATACGCCATTCGTAGCCCGCAACGGCAGTGGCGCCGAAATCACCCGAGAATTTACCCAAGCGCCACTCTCCATCCGTCCCCCTATACTGCGCACGGTACCACGTGCCGGTGAGCGTGTAGTAATACCCATCACGGAAGGGCCTCTCAAGGGTCAGCTCCACCCCGTAGTTATGCCCCAACCCCCTATTGAAGAATTCCCTATCCCAGGCGTTATAGTAATCGTCCCCAACATTCAGAAAGGACTCCTGCGGCACATCACGCGGCACAGGTACATCGTAGTGCCCAATATAGTAGGTTTCAAGCCGTGCGCTCAAAGCACCCACGAGGCGTTGACTGAACGAGAGGATTACCTGCCAGCTACGCGTAGCGCCGAGGTTTCTATTCGGTAGGGTGTTCCCATTTTGGAAAAAATAGACCTGCCGGGGCAGCAGCATGGAGTACATCCCCGTGCCGAGTCCAAAAGTTGTCCCATTACTTATTTCCCAACGCAACGATGCCCGCGGCTCGACGGAGTAGTCGCCATTCAAAGTGTAGCACTGGCTATAGACACCGACATTAATCCCCACGGGGGCCTCAAAACGATGCTGCCACTGCACGTACGCTCGTACCAATCCCGAATAGACATTCTCCCGCTGTAGCACCACGTCTCGGCCGCCAACGTTGTCAAGCACCGTACGGAATGCCGTTCCACCTGCCCCCAAGCGCAGCGTGTTGTAGCGATTCACTTCCCATCGTAGCGCCGCCTTATAGCTCAGCTGGTCCTCCCGCTCATGGCCGGCATAAATGACCCCCACCGTATCGTGCGGATAGCCCGAGAAGGCAACGTCCACGCTCCGTGAAAATATTTGGTACGACAGACGATTCTCCATGCGCACCCCATCCGTGAAACTTTGCGTGTAGTTAAGACCCGTGAAGAATTGCTTATTCACGTCGTCTATACGCATATTGAACACCTGCGCCCCCGCCACGTAATCTTTCTCCTTTTGCTGCTCCTGTTCGCTCCTGAGCGCACTCCACCCCCATAGCCCTATCCACGACAGCGAACCGTGCTTGAGGGGGATATTCACTTTCGCCGTAACATCGTGGTAGCGCGGTACGCCCGATACGTTCTTCAGTATCCCAATAATCTTCAAAAGTTTAAGGAACGAGTAGCGGGCATTGACCATGTAGGAGGCACTACCCTTTTTTCCCAATGGCCCCTGCGCACCGCCCTCAAGGCCATTGAACCCCATACCGAGCATGAACTCGTGCCGGTTGGTATTACCATTCTGTAAATGTAGATCGAATAGCCCCGATGTGACATTGCCGTACTCCGCGGGGAAGCCCCCAGTGTAGAATACAGAACTAGCCAACTGGTTACTATTGAGAATGGAAACAGGGCCTCCCGTGCCGCCCAGAGAGCCAAAGTGATTGGGATTGGGCAATTCAAACCCATCAATGAGCCACACCACCCCCACGGGGCTATTGCCCCTCACGACAATATCGTTGCGCATGTCGCTAGCACTGAACACGCCTGCCGTATTCGTCACCATGCGCGCCGCATCGCCCCACGACCCCGCGTAGCGATTGGCCTCCTCGCTGGTTAGCTGGCGAATGCCCACGTGCGTATAGCCGCCGCTGGGCGCCCCTACCGCCACCTCGGCGATGGCAATCTCACGCTCCTGCATCCCCACCATCAGAAACGCATCATGACCCGCAAGCAAGACCACAGAACTAGCCTCCCATGGGCGATACCCATCATGCGTCACCGTGACGCTTGCACGCCCCATGGCTAAATGATCCAAGCGGAAGCCGCCCTCAGCATCGCTATACACCTCGTAGATTGAATCGCACGTTCGCACCGTTACGCACGCCCCATGAAGCCCTATACGCGACAAGCCATCAAACACCCTGCCGCCTAACGACTGCCCATACCCCACGCTGCTGCACAGCACATAGGCCGAAAGCACCACGGAACAGATAAGATACCCTGCCCCCGACAGCTTTTTCCTATGGCCGTCCATACTCAGACGCTAATCCCACCCGCAGGAGCTGCCCGCGCCGCTGCGGCTTTCTCTCTAGTTCCCCTTTATCAGCCTCACCGCCTCGGCAATGGCGGCATCAATGCCCTCGGCATTCCTACCGCCCGCCTGGGCAAAGCCCGGCTGCCCGCCGCCGCCGCCGCCGATCAACGCCGCCGCCTGCTTCACGATCTTCCCCGCGTGCAGCCTCCCATCGGCCACCACCGCTTCGCTCAGCGCGATGGCGAGCGACGGCTTACCGTCATGCTGGCTCCCCAGCACCACCGCCATGGAGTTCCCCGCGGCACGAACCGCCATGGCAATGGTCTTGAGATCTTCCGCCGTACGATTTCCAAGATTTTGCGCCACGACCTGCATCCCCTCAAAGGCCTCGCTCTTAGCCGCAAGCGACTGCGCCTCACGCACCGCCTCCTGCTTGCGCAGCTCCTCAGTCTCCTTACGCGCCGCCGTGCAGTCGCTTTGCAGCTTGAGCACAGCCTCTAGCGTCTGCCCCTGCCCGTGCACCGCCGCATCGATTTGCGCCAACGTGTCGGCGTTCGCGAAGGCAAGGCGCATCGCCGCCTCGCCCGCCACCGCCTCTATACGGCGCACCCCCGCCGAGATGGCACTCTCCGAGATGATCTTAAAGAATCCGATATTCCCCGTGTTCTGCACGTGCGTTCCGCCGCAGAACTCTATGGAGTCCCCAAACTTAATCACCCTTACCCTGTCGCCATACTTCTCCCCGAAGAGCGCCACAGCCCCCATAGCCTTCGCCTCGCCGATTGGCACGTCCCGGAACTCCTCCAGCGGGATTGCCCTACGCACCAATCCGTTCACCGTTTCCTCGACCTGACGGATCTCCTCCGCGGTCATCTTTTGGAAGTGGGAGAAGTCGAAACGTAAGTGGCCTGGCTCCACGAGCGACCCCTTCTGCTCCACATGCTTGCCTAGGTGCTTACGCAGAGCGTAGTCAAGGAGATGCGTGGCGGAGTGGTGCGCCATTGTGTTAACGCGTGCCTCCCTATCCACCACCGCATGGAATGTAGCCTCGGCGTTCTCCGGCAAGCGGTCAAGCACCACCATCGGCTGGTTGTTCTCCTTGATAGTATCTAGAACGTGCAGCGTTTCGTTAGGGGCCTGGAGTACGCCTCTATCCCCCACCTGGCCACCCGACTCGGCGTAGAAGGGAGCGCGGTCGAGGATGGCTTGGAAGTGCTCCTTACCCTTGGACACCACCCGGCGCATTTTCACGATGCGCACGTCCGCCTCAAGCGTATCATACCCTACGAACTCGGTTGCGCCGCTCTCCCTAACGATGGTCCAATCGCCGGTCTCCATGGTTGCCGCGCTGCGCGACCGCGCCTTCTGCTCCGCCATGCAACGGGCAAAGCCCTCCTCGTCGACCGTCATTCCCCGCTCACGAAGCATGAGCTGCGTAAGGTCAAGCGGGAACCCAAAGGTGTCGTAGAGGGTGAAGGCAGACTCGCCATCGAGCTGGGTTTTGCCCTGCGCGCCGCACTCGCTAATCTTACCCTCCAGCAGATGGATCCCCTGCTCCAGGGTGCGTAGGAATGAGGCTTCCTCTTCACGAATAACCCCCTCAATGAGGCTGCTCTGCGCCTGCAGCTCGGGGTAGTTTTCCCCCATTTTCTTCGTGAGAGCCGCCACCTGCTCGCAGAGGAAGGGTTCACGAAATCCTAAAAAGGAGTAGCCGTAACGCACGGCGCGGCGCAGTATACGGCGAATGACGTAGCCTGCCTTATTGTTAGAAGGCAGCTGCCCATCGGCAATGGAGAAGGCCACGGCGCGCAGGTGGTCAGCCACCACACGGAGCGCCACGTCGGTTTCCTTGCTGTCACCGTAGTGCACCCCGGCACGCTGCGCAAAGCTCGCGATGAGGTCTTGGAAGATATCGGTGTCGTAGGTGCTATGCTTTCCCTGCAGCACCATGCAGAGCCGCTCAAAGCCCATCCCCGTATCAACGTTGTGTTTAGGGAGAGGCTCTAGGCTTCCATCAGCCTTACGGTTGTACTGCATGAAGACGAGATTCCAAATCTCAATCACCTGGGGATTGTCCTTATTGACGAGTTCTCGCCCCGCCACCTTGGCGCGCTCCGCGTCGCTACGCAGGTCGATGTGGATCTCGGAGCAAGGGCCGCAGGGCCCCGTGTCGCCCATCTCCCAAAAATTGTCCTTCTTCGATCCCAGTAGCACACGGTCGGCCGGTAGGAGCTGCTTCCACATCTGTTCCGCCTCCGTGTCGCGCGGTACGCCCTCCGCCTCGTTCCCCTCAAATACCGTGGCGTAGAGCCGTTCCTTGTCGATTTTAAACACGTCCACAAGGAGCTCCCACGCCCACGCAATGGCCTCCTTCTTGAAGTAATCCCCGAAGGACCAGTTCCCCAGCATCTCAAACATCGTGTGGTGGTACGTGTCATGGCCCACCTCCTCCAGGTCGTTCTGCTTCCCCGACACGCGTAGGCACTTCTGGGCATCGGTTTTCCGCAACACGTCAGGTTTACGTAGCCCCAGCAAGAACTCCTTAAATTGGTTCATCCCCGCGTTGGTAAACATCAGCGTGGGGTCGTCCTTAATCACCATGGGGGCTGAGGGGACAATCTTATGTCCCTTCGATGCAAAAAACTCCAAAAAGGTCTTACGTACTGTATTCGAATCCATTCTCATCTCTCCTCTAAAAGGGTATGCCACCCGCCGAACGAATGGCAAAACGCAGCGCAAATGTAGCTATTTGCTAGCAAATTATGGTTGATGGGGTCATGTTTTGGGTAAAGGGGGGAGGAAAAGGGTCGTTCAATCCCTCAAGGCTCCCAGCGGAACCACCTTGATGCCATCAGGTCGGGTGTAAGCCATTCTCCCGCCCGTGAGGATCATCAGTAGGTCGGGTTCCCGAAGAGGGGCTTGCCCCTCACGGCTATTGTACTCCCTAATGAGTTGCTGTAGCTTGAGGAGGTGCTTCGCCCCCTCGTCGACCTCCATGCTACCGAGCTTACACTCAATCAACGCGTACTTTCCATTTTCCAAATGCAACACAATATCCGCCTCCAAGCCATATCGATCTCTGTAGTAGGCCACCCTGCCGCCCGTACCCATCGTGTAGGCTCTCAAATCGCGGATACACATCTGTTCAAAAATGAACCCAAAGGTCTTAAGCTGCACCGACATCTCCTCTGGCGATATACCCAGCAAGGCCACTGCAATTGATGGGTCGCAGAAGCACCTCTTCGGGGAGCTTCGTATGGCCGTTTTGCTACGAATGGCTGGATTCCATGCATCAATGTTTTGTATAACGAATAGCTGTTCCAACGCACGCTCGTAGTCGTTGAACGTATCCATCACCATGGAGACCTCACCAGAGAGCGTCACGTCTGAGAGCAACGTCGTCTTCTTGGCGAGGGTAGAAATGTTACGTGCGTATGACCTCAGTAAGAACTCCGTTGCCTTGCTCTCCCGCTGCGTGCCATCAATCCTTGAGATGTCCTCATCGCAAACGGAACGCACATAGCTCCTGGCAACCAGAAGCTGCGCCTTGACCGAGGGTATAGACAACGTAGCTGGCCACCCTCCTCTTGAAGCTGCAAAGATGAGGGATTCCACGCTCATCGCTGACGTTTTTCCATCGATGTTGTAGCTCGGGTCGCTAAACATCCCCTGTATGGAGATTTCCCCCGTCGACTCCTTTGACTCCCATAGACTCATGGGCAGCATGCGCATCTTGGCTATTCTTCCCGTCCCCGAGTGCAGTATGCTTGACTTCTCAACAGCGTTAGACCCTGTTAATATGAACTGACCGGGAAGCCCCCTGTCGTCAACCTGCGTGCGAACGGCATCCCACAGCACCGGGGCATCTTGCCACTCGTCAATAAGGCGGGGTACCTCCCCTTGAAGCAAAAGGGAAGGCTTCGAACGGGCCGTTGCGAGGTACTCAGCCCGCATGTCAGGGTTCTGCATTTTTATAATGCTATTGGCAACCTGCGCAGCGGTCGTGGTTTTTCCGCACCATTTTGGTCCCTCAATCAGCACTGCCCCAAACGCACCCAACAGTTCCTCTAGCATCCCATCTGCCGTCCTTCTGTAGTACCCCATTTCTTTGCAATTTTATCACGGCGCAAAGTTACTAATATTCAACCGAATAAAAAATATATTCGGTGTTTTTGTGGCATTTCGTTCGGTGTTTTTGTGGCATTTCGTTCGGTGTTTTTGTAGTGTTTCATTCGGTGTTTTTGTGGTGTTTCATTCGGTGTTTTTGTGGTAGTGACAACGAAGCCGTATGTTTTAACCTGTGGAGGAACTCCCCCTCAACCTCCTCTTTTTCACGCAAAACCCCTACCTTTACGCCGCCAGCAGGTGGCATAATTCGGACACGTATAGAAAACATGGACATAGAAACTATCAATGGCGGCGGGGGCAACAGCTGCCGCAATGGGTACGAAAAGATTGAACGGTGGAACGAAGAGAAAACCTCGCAAATCGCAGAACACTACGAGGCGATTCTTAACCTACTAGGGGAAGACCCATCCCGCGAGGGGCTTCTCAAGACCCCTTTGCGCGTGGCGAAATCCATGCAGTTCCTCACCCATGGCTACTCTCAGGATCCCTTGGCCATCCTGCAAAGCGCCAAGTTCAAGGAGGACTACAAGCAGATGGTTATCGTGAAGGATATAGAGGTATACTCCCTCTGCGAGCACCATATGCTCCCCTTCTACGGCAAGGCGCACGTGGCCTACATCCCCAATGGGTACATCACGGGCCTAAGCAAAATAGCGCGCGTTGTGGATGCATACGCCTGCCGGTTGCAGGTACAGGAGCGCCTCACTCGACAAATCCTTGAATGCATTCAGAATGCGCTCAACCCCATCGGCGCAGCGGTGGTGATCGAGGCCGCCCACATGTGCATGCAGATGCGCGGCGTGCAGAAGCAGAACAGCGTCACCACCACCTCCGCCTTCATGGGGGCGTTCATGCACGAAAGCAAAACGCGCGAAGAGTTCATGCAGCTCATCCAAGCGCACTTACATTAACATGTAGAGTATGACAACGATACGGGTTATCCAAGGCGACATCACGCACCTGCCTTGCGATGCTATAGTCAACGCGGCGAACCGCTCCCTTCTCGGGGGTGGCGGCGTGGATGGGGCTATCCATCGTGCCGCAGGGCCTGCGCTCCTCGAGGAGTGCCGCCTGCTGGGAGGGTGTAAAACGGGCGACGCCAAGGCTACCAAAGGATACAACCTCCCCGCTACATGGATCATCCACACGGTGGGCCCTATATGGAATGGGGGCAATAGCAACGAGCCAGCCCTACTGCGCTCCGCCTACAGCCAAAGCCTCACCCTAGCCGAAGAGCTCGGGGCAGAGTCCATCGCTTTCCCCAACATAAGCACCGGGGTATACGGCTTCCCCAAAGAGCCAGCCGCCACCATAGCAATCGGCGTGGCAACGGACTACGCGGCGAGGCATGGGAAAATCAAGGAAATCATCTTCTGCTGCTTTGACCACGACAACTATTTGCTCTACCAAACGTTGCTAAAGGAGCGAAAGGAGGAGTAGAACATTGGCACAGAAAGAAAGCAGCACCGCACCACGTAAAAGACAGGGATTCATGGCCACCATAGGCGATTGGCTACACATGGTGCGCTTCTCGCACACCCTCTTCGCCCTTCCCTTCGCGCTGGTGGGCTTCACCATGGCGTGGGCGGACGGCACGGAGAACATTTGGTGGAAACTCCTATTCATGGTGCTTTGCATGGTCTTTGCGCGGAGCGCCGCGATGGGATTCAATCGTATCGTAGACCGCGACATCGATGCCCTCAACGCTCGCACCGCACAGCGGGAGATACCCGCGGGGAAAATATCCCTCCGCGACGCGTGGATCATGGTGATTGCGTGCAGCGCGCTCTTCATCGTTAGTGCCGGCATGCTCAATACCCTTGTGCTTGCGCTTTCCCCCATTGCGCTCGCCGTGGTGTTCCTCTACAGCTACCTCAAACGCTACACGTGGCTCTGCCACTTCGGCATCGGCATCGCGCTGAGCCTCGCCCCGATAGGAGCTTACCTCGGTGCGCGGGGCGTGTTTAACATCTACCCCATCGTGCTGGGTATCGGCGTAATGCTATGGGTGTCAGGGTTTGACATCATCTACTCCCTGCAGGATATAGAGTTTGATAGGCAACACCGCCTCCACTCAATACCCGCCCGCTTCGGGCTTACCCCAGCGATACGTATCGCCTCGGCTGCAAGTCTTTTGAGCGTTATCCCAATAGGAATCGGCACCGCCCGCTACGCCCCTACCCCCCTTGGAATCGCCTCTATCGGTCTCTTTTTCGGGGCTATCGTAGTGCAGCTCCTCTCCGTGAAGAAGGACGACCTCTCCAACATTAATGGATCCTTCATGCTGCGCAACGGCGTTGCAAGCCTTCTCTACAGCCTCGTGGCCGTTCTTGCCATCGTGGCGCGCAGCCATGTAGCGGCGTAAATTCATCCATTACTCGCACCGCACCACCCTATCCCCCGCTCCGCGCTCCGCGCGCTGCTTGGGGTCAAGGTACCATAGGTAGCCCTCCACATGCTCGTACCCCATGGCCCGCAGTGCCGACATGTACCCCTGCACCTGCGCCACGTACTTTTCATGACGACTATCCCGCCCCGCAAACTTGAAGTCAATCACCACCACGCGGCTGTCCACGAACTCCACCACCCTATCGGGACGTATCACCTGCCCACCCGCTAGTATATCACGCTCCCCGAACACCACTGCCGTATAGTCAAAACACTCCCGCAGCGGCGAACGCTGCAAATCCTCCTCCACCTCGCCCCACAGAGCCTCCGCCCTCGTCTCCGTCAATACGCCTACCTCTACGAACGGCTGCACCGTGTCAAAAAATTGCTCTCGGCTCGGCCTCTTTTCAAAGAGCGCATGCAATGACTCCCCTAGATTTCTACTCCTCTGCCGCCCAGTCTCCACCTCAAAGGCTCTGCCGCCTAGCACCGTCTGCTTCATCCGCGGCAAGGCACGACGGCTCTCTACCCCCTCTATCTCCTCCACCGCGGACGGCGTACCCACGCTCCTTGCCGCCCCAGGACGCTCCCCGAACGATGCAATTCGCTGTACGCCTCGCTCTTCGTAACTACTCCACTCATTTTCAAAGGATTCAAGCGTTTGCCTCAATAGATTCTCCCATACGGCATCATTTCTGCCAGCCGGCGCATTGACGTAGAGCTGCTCCTTCGCCCTTGTAAACGCCACGTAGAGCAGGTTAACGCTGTCTATTGCCTCTAGCCAATACTCCTCCAATGACTCTTCAAAAAAGTAGGAATTTAGCGATTCCTTTACCCCAGAGAAGGGGAGCATTGACTCCGGCCAATCCTTACGCCGCGCCTCTCCCCACAGCTGGGGCGTCTTAGCCCGGAACGCCCACCCGCACATCGGCATTATCACCACCCGAAACTCCAATCCCTTTGACTTATGCAGCGTCAGCAGCTTCACCGCATCGAGCGACTCGGGTATGGCTATCGTCCGTTCGGAATCCCCCAAGTCATCGTACCATTCCAAAAACCCCTTGATGTCAACCGACTCGTCCCGCTGGTAGGCATACATCCTGTCGTATAGATTTGAGATGTAGGGGTCTGAAAGCGACACCCCGTAGCGCACGCATATTGCATCGAAAGCATCAAGCAGCGGGCGCACAGCCAACGCACCAATCCACGCCCGCTCCTGCGCTGCCGCCTCCCCCCTGAGGCCAAGCGTCCACGCTCCTCGCTCCTCCACCTCCTGCATGCGTTGCCGCGACAGCAGCACCCACTCCACGCTATTCCCCTTCTGCGTCGTCTCCCGCTCCTCGGGCTGCACCGCCATGCGTAGCACCGCTAACACCATCTGCACATCGGGCGACGCATCGAGCGATAGGGCATCGCTCGTCACCACCCGTATCGGGGCTTTGCCCTCACGCTTCTTGTTATTCTCAAGCACCGCCGCTAGCACCCGCGCCGCCTCATCGTTGCGCCGCACCAGCACAGCCACTTCCCGCTGCGCCATCCCCTGCCCATCTATCACCTGCTCCAGCTGCTCCACCACGTACTGCTCGGGCGTATATGGCTCTTTGTCCGCTGCCTTTGCCTCCGCATCAAACCACCTAAACTCCACGTACCCCTCCCCCTCCTTGGTGCGCGGCGACACCTTTTGCTCCACCCCCTCGTAGGCTTGCTGCACAATCCCTTCCTTCCCCGTCCCATCTCCGCCCAAATACTCCCGCTTCTTTGCATTTAATCGCTCCTTCTCTTCAAGCTCCATCCCGTCATCTTCACACAATTCCTCACGCGTCCCACAGTACGCTGGCAACGCCTTGCCCATCAGATGTTTGAAAAAGAAATTGTTGAACCTCACCACGTTGTAGCTACTACGGTAGTTGTATTCCAGCTGGATAGGCCTCACACCAAACGTTTCGGGGATTTCCCTCGCCAGCAGTTTCCAATCGCCCCCTCGAAAACGGTATATCGCCTGCTTCACATCCCCTACCAGCAACGAGAAGCCTCCCTCGGCGAGCCCATTCCGCACTAGCCCCTCAAAAAGCTTCCAATGCCTTCGGGACGTATCTTGGAACTCATCAATGAGGAAACTATCGTAGCGCGTTCCCATCCTCTCGTAGATGAAGGGTGCTTCCTGCTGCCCTCCAAGGTCCAACAGCATGGTGGACAAATCCTCTAGCAGCAGCACGCCGCTACGCTTCTCCTCTGCGCTCAGCTCTTTGCGGAGCAGCGACATCGCGGATATTTTAGCCAGCAACGGCTGGCACAGCCTGTAGCTCAACATGCCCCGCTGCGCCCTATTGTACACCTCCACGAGCCTTCTATATACTGGACTTAACTCGCTTACCACCCCATCTCGATCCTTTTGCCCTTTGCCAAACCACTCGTCAGTGCTGCAATAGGCCTTCATCGCCGTTTCTGAAAGCTTTTTCCATTCTTGCCACGGCGTCACCTCTGTATCCCGCAGCACCCCTTTCATAAAGGAACGCCCCTTCCCCTTGAACTCCTCTACGTCCACTTTCACTTTCCGCAGCTCATCTACCAGCGCACTCCTTGCCGCTTCCACATCGCTCTTTGCGCCGTTTGCAAACCCCTCTAGCATTTGCCGCGCCATCTGCTCCCGCGCAAGCGAAAAGAGCCGATTACGCTCCGCTATAGGTCTCCCCGCAAAAGCATCGCTGAAAAGCGTACCGCCGTAGCCAGCAATCATCTTGCGCAACTGGTAATCGCCTCCGGCTTCAAGCCGTTCCTCTAGCCTCTCACTCAGCCACTGCACCAACCCGCTTTCCTCCAACGCCGGCTGCGCAAAGAGGGTCTTGACGGCTTTATCCACCATCGTTTGCGTGGAGAGGCTTATGCGCATCTCGCCCCCCACGCCCAGCTCCCACAGCAACGATGCCGCCATGCGCTGAATGAAACTATCTATCGTGCTCACCGACAGCTGCGAGTAGTCATGCACTATTGAGTGCAGTGCCACCGCGGCGCGCTGCTGTATCTCCATGGGCGACAGCCCCGAATGCGCCGCCACCCCCTCCACGATGTACCCTGCCGCCTCGCCCTTCGCGAGGTGGTAGAGCGTTCGGAGAATACGCTCCTTCATCTCCGCCGTCGCCTTCTTCGTGAACGTCACGCAGAGCGTGGAGCGGTAGCGATACCCACGCCACGCCGCTCCGTCTTGTCCCCCTTGAAGTATGTGCGCAATGTAGCGTATAGCGAGCGTATCGGTCTTACCCGCGCCAGCGGAGGCGTTGTAAATCACCGGCCTATTGTTGACCATGCGTCTAATATTCTAAATCCTTGAGAATTCTACTGTAAATGCTCTCCCTATCGTAGCCGCACTGACGGCGTAACGTTGGGATATCGCCATGCGGCACAAACGCATCGGGGATACCGAAGCGCACCACCCTACCGCGGTACCCCATATCCATCAACGCCTCCTGCACCGCCGTCCCAAAGCCCCCCATTAGCACACCGTCCTCCACCGTGTAGATTCGCTCATAGCGCGCCGCCTCTCGCAGGGCCTCCGTATCGAGGGGCTTCACGAAGCGCATATCGTAATGCCCTACAGCCTTGCCCTGCTCCCGCAGCTTACGCACTGCCGCTTCCGCCTCATTGCCAGCCGATCCTATTGACAACACCACTGCCCTATCGCCCTCCGTGAGGCGACGCGCCCTGTAATCCTCCAATCCTCGCACCGCATGCCTCGCCCGCTCCCCTTCTCCTCGCCCGCGGGGATAGCGTATCGCCCACGGCCCTAGCGACACCGCCGCCAGCCTAAGCATCGCCTCCAGCTCGTACTCATCCATCGGCGCGCAAACCTTCATGTTAGGAATCATTCGCATGTACGCCAAATCAAACGTTCCCTGGTGCGTAGCGCCATCATCGCCCACAAGCCCGCCCCGATCAAGGCAGAACACCACATGCAGATTCTGCAACGCCACGTCATGAATCACCTGATCAAACGCCCTTTGCATAAAGGTGGAATAGATGGCGCAGAAGGGCACCATACCCTCAACGGCAAGCCCCGCCGCGTAGGTTACCGCATGCTGCTCCGCGATGCCCACATCAAAGGCCCGATCCGGTATCGCCTTCATCATCGTCAGCACGGACGAGCCCGAGGGCATGGCGGGTGTAATCGCCACCACCTTTGGATTCTCCTTCGCCAGCGCAAGCAGCGTATCGCCAAAAACGTCTTGGTAGCGCGGCGGAAGCCCCTCCGCCTCCGCCCTACGCTCCCCTGTGGCGTAGTCAAAAAAGCCGGGGGCATGCCATTTCGTTTGGTTTTGCTCCGCGGGGGCGTAACCTTTGCCCTTCACCGTGAGGCAGTGCAGCAGCTTTGGCCCAGGTATATTCTTCAAATCGCGGAGTACCTGCTGCATGTGCTCCACATCGTGCCCATCGATTGGGCCAAAGTAGCGGAAGCCTAACGCCTCGAAAAGATTGCTCTTTTCAAGCAGGGCAGACTTCAAGGCCTTGTTTACCTTCTGCGCCTGCGTACGCACCTTCGCCTGCTGCTTACCCTTCCCGCTTAGCCAGCGCCATACCTGATCTTTCACCCTATTGTAGCGGGGAGAGGTAGATATATCGAGCAGATAGCGCTCCAAAGCTCCCACGTTGGGGTCTATCGACATGTTGTTGTCGTTGAGAATCACTAGTAAATCGCCTTGGCTCACCCCGCCATTATTCAGAGCCTCAAACGCCATGCCCCCAGTCAACGCCCCATCGCCTATCACCGCCACTGTGTGGAAATGCTCCCCCTGCAGCTTGGCGGCCGTGGCCATCCCCAGCGCAGCGGAAATGGAGGTGGAGCTATGCCCCGTGCCGAAGGCATCGCAAAGGCTCTCCGCCCGCTGCGGAAAGCCGCACAGCCCGCCGTAGCAACGGTTTGTGGGGAATGCCCCCATGCGCCCTGTCAAAATTTTATATGGATAGGCTTGATGCCCCACGTCCCACACGATGCGATCACGCTCAGGGTCATACACGCTCAGCAACGCCAGCGTAAGCTCCACCACCCCGAGGCTCGCGCCGAGATGCCCTGGGTTCGTTGATACGCTGCGCACTATAAACTCCCGCAGCTCCGCCGCGAGCGGCACTAGCTTCTCCGGCGGCACTTTCCGCACGTCGGCTGCACCCGCTATTCGTGACAGCAGAGGGTAGCGCCCCTCCCTTTTTTCTTCCATCTCTTTTGCCCTTCTCCTCCACGCCTTGCGCATGGGAAGTGCAAAGGTAGCGAAAATGCGGGGAGAAAGGAATATAGAACACACCAAAATATGATGAGGGCTGCCCCAAAGGTGCAGCCCTCATCAATTCTCTCCGCTAACTCCTGATAGGAACTAGCATCTGATGCTACTTCAGCGTCGCCTCAATCTTCACCTCCGGGTCGTCCGCCTTCACCGTATAAGTGAAGGTATCCTTATCAACCGCTTCCGCTATTGCTGCATCATTTATCTTCAACTCGGCAAATTTCTTGCCCGCAGCCACAGGTGTAATCACTAACTCTTCGCCCACGTTCACCTCCGCACCGGTCGTCTTGCCGGCAACCTTCACATCGGCTCCGAACGTCAGC
>CALHSW010000018.1 GCA_938038735.1 uncultured Bacteroidia bacterium
GGGGGCGGCGGCGGGTGATGTGGTGCTGCCGCGGGCGTGGAGGGGGCGGGGGGTGGAGGTGTGGGCGGCGGTCGTGGGGAGTGGGGGGCGCGTGAAGACGATTACCTGCTACGTGGTGCTGCCCGCGCATGCGCCGCTCGGGGGCGGAACAGCCACAGGCAGCGGGCGGACGGCCGTGGTGGTGCGCCCTCCGCGGGCGGCCAAGGGCGGAAGGGTTCGCAGCGCGGGCCGCACGCGGGCGACAAGGCAAAAGGGGGCGGGGATGTGCCGGTTCGGGCTGCCGCGCTGCCGCTGCGAGCCGTGCTAGCGGGTGGGCATTGAGGGAGCGGTGCGCAGGAATGCCGCCAAAGACAAGACGTGTAATCATTCAAGGCGTTGCTAAGGCAGAGATTCCGCATTGGACGTTGGCAATATTCTTGCATTTTTGCCAATGTCTAACTACCTTTGTGGGGAATTAGCTACGATAGCAGCAATGAATGTGAAAAGTTTTATTGTTAATTTTGCAAACGCCCAAAAGGAATTCAGAGTGAGTGATTTATATGCATGCCTTTCGGGGAAAGTTGATATTTCCAAAAAGATGGTGTCGTGGCATTTGTGCAAGTTGATGGAGGAAGGGAAAATATTCAGAATAGGAAAAGGGGTATATACAACAACCCCAAAATCCGTTTTTCATCCTGTTCCTAATGCGGTTTGTAGACGCTTGTACAAACAATTAAAAGCTGAGTATCCGTTATTAGATTTTTGCGTTTACACCGGCGAGATTCTATCCGACTTGCAGCATCATCTGTCGTACAACAACAATATCTATGTAGAAGTAGAGCGCAGCGCCACAGAAACTATATTCCACTTTGTGCAAGATATGCACGCACGTACTTTTCTTTCGCCCAATGAGGACATGATGGCCGATTATATCCAATTTGATAAAAGGTCCTTTATCGTAAAGCCCCTTATTTCAGAGTCGCCCATACAAGAGATAAAAGGGGTGTATGGGCCATGCATTGAAAAGCTATTGGTAGATATTCAATGCGACAAGGATTTCTTCTATTTACAGGGCCAAGAGTCCATGTATGTAGTGCAAAATGCTTTCGTTAGCTATACCGTAAATGTGGGTATGCTGCTACGCTACGCCTCGCGGCGCAATGCTAAGCTTAATGTGAAAAGACAAATTGAGGCAATTGCATGATTAAGAAGGAGTGTTTTACCTCTGAATGGATAAAATCCACTGCTATTCGCAACAACTATAAAGACCTAAACCTGATCGAGAAAGTTATTAGGGCTATGTCTCTGTTGGAGATGCTGAAGTTGTCCGGTTGCCCTTTCTGTTTCAAAGGAGGTTCAGCGTTGATGCTTATTCTATGAGGATCGGCCTCTCGGCTGTCCATCGATATTGACATTATCTGCCCGCTGGGGTCAGTCTTGCAGACCGGCTTGCCCTGCTGGGCAAGAGGACCGAGGGTCTGAAGACCCCCGGCTATTGAGAGACCGTCCCGCGGACGGGGCTGCGCTGCGGCGTAATTTCCATGCAGGGAAAAGGTGGGGCATGGTGCGAGCAGGCTATGAGGAAGGTCTGTTGTTTTGCAAGTGTAAATCGTAGAATGTAAGCAGCTTGCGTAACGAATCCTGTGAATAGTTTGGTGGCTGTCGCTTAGTTGGTTATCTTTGTAGCCTATGGATGCTCTATAGCGTGAGGGGGGAAAGGGAGAATGGGCGATAGGAAGTATACGTTTATTGATCTGTTTGCGGGCATAGGAGGGTTTCATTTAGCTATGCATGCGAATGGGGGCAGGTGCGTTTTCGCAAGTGAGTGGGATAAGTTTGCACGTGAGACCTATGAAGCTAATTTTTATAGGCTAGAGCCGGCGCTCTTTGATCAAGGGCACTTTGCAGGAGATATTAATGATGTTTCTCCAGCTGCCATTCCCGATTTTGATGTATTGTGCGCAGGCTTTCCGTGTCAACCCTTCAGTATGGCGGGTTTTAGGAAGGGGTTTGAGGACACTAGAGGTACGTTGTTCTTCCGTATTGCAGAGATAGTTAAGTCAAAAATTGATGGTGGAAATCCTCCGAAAGTTCTATTTCTAGAAAATGTAAAGGGGTTGGTTAATCACGATAAAGGGAGAACCCTGCAAACCATTTGTTCGGTTATAGATGAGCTTGGCTACCGGGCGGCGTACAAAGTGCTGAATGCCAAGAATTTCGGAGTGCCACAGAATCGGGAGCGCATTTTTATCGTGGCGTGGAGGAAAGAAAGTCAGGTTGAGACTTTTTCTTTTCCAATAGGAATATCGACTAGCGGGGGATGCATTTTTGATGAGCGTGATATGGACGCTGTTGTAGCAACAAGGTTGGGGGATATCCTTCTTCCTAGTGTAGACGACAAGTACACCCTATCCGAAAGGTTGTATGCAGGGCATTTAAGGCGTAAGCAGGAACACGTCAGAAAAGGGAATGGTTTTGGATTTTCTCTATTTACTCCCGATAGCCCATACACCAATACAATACCGGCGCGGTACTATAAAGATGGGAGTGAGATACTCATTGAGCAGCAAGGAAAACGGCCAAGAAGACTACATCCGGCAGAAGCGGCCAAATTGCAAGGCTTTCCCATAGGCAACGGTTTTAGAATAGTTGTATCAGACACGCAGGCGTATAAGCAGTTCGGTAATAGCGTGGCAGTTCCGATGGTTACGGCTATTGCAGATCAGATCGTGAAGCAACTCTTAGAAAAGTAAATTATGAACAACGATTTGGCTGAGTTTTTATTGGGTGAAGAGTCTGCATTTAGTGCTGAGCTCGGGAAAAGCGGAGGGTACATTCAGTTTTCTAATTCGGACAGACGTGGAGCTGCGAAGTCGTTTCATATAAGCCTTGAAGCGTTATATGTGACGTTAAGAGATATACAAAGCAATTTAGGTGAATTTTCAAAAATCCAAATTTATGATGAAGCGCAATGGAGGAAGAAAGGTGCGAAATACTTTTCGAACCCTGTTGCAAACTCAATCATAATGGTTCAAACAAAGCCGCTATTCTCAACCCTGAGTAAATTGATAAAGTGGAGCAATCTCAGCGTATACCAAGGATTAAGAACAGAGCAACAGATTGTACTTAATAAAGAAACGTTGGCAGCAACGTTAAGCAATCTATCAAAGGTGATTAGCTCCTATACACCGATAAAAACTATAAAAGAAGTCCCTCCTCTCCAGGCCATATACTACGGCGCACCGGGGACGGGGAAGTCCTACAAGATAAAGGGGCTGACGAAGGGGGAGACCATCCGAACAACGTTTCACCCCGACAGCGACTACTCCACGTTCGTTGGGGCGTACAAGCCAACGATGGAGGAGGTGCAGCGCCCTGAGAGCAGCGGCCCGCAGGTGAAGGAAAAGCGGATAGTGTACAGCTTTGTACCGCAGGCCTTTCTGAAAGCGTACGTGCAGGCGTGGGCGAAATACCCTGCGCCGCAATACCTCGTGATAGAGGAGATTAATCGGGGCAACTGCGCGCAGATTTTTGGTGATCTATTCCAGCTGCTCGACCGGAACGGTGAGGGCTTCTCGGAGTACCCCATCATGGCAGACACAGAAATCTGTAGGTATCTGCGCGATGAGTTTTCTAATGGGAACTTTGGGCCCAATAAAGGGCAAAGAGATGATATAGACGCCTATTATCGCGGGGAGTACGATAGCGTTGTGGAGGATGTGCAGGTTGGCAAGTTGCTTTTGCTACCTTGCAATCTGCATATTCTCGCCACGATGAACACGAGTGACCAGAGCCTATTCCCCATCGATAGTGCCTTCAAGCGGAGGTGGACTTGGGAGTACATTCCGATCCGCAATGCTGGACGTGGATGGGTAATTCGGGCGGACGGCAGGGCGTGGGATTGGTGGAGTTTTTTGGAGCGTATCAACGAGGAGATAGGGAATGCAACGGAGAGCGAGGATAAGAAGCTGGGGTACTACTTCGTGCGGCCGACAGATGATCGCACCATTGCCGCGGAGACCTTTGTGGGCAAGGTTTTGTTCTACTTATGGAACGATGTGATTAAGAACTATGGATTTAATGGCGATGTGCTCCAGGCAGGAGATAAAGAGAAGCTGATGACCTTCCCCATGTTCTACGAGACGGAGCGGGAAGGGCAGCAGGTAAACGAGGCTCTCGTGGCGCAGTTTTTAAGCAATCTGCAAGTAGCGCAGCTCCCTAGTGCTGACGAGCATGGAGAGAAAGGCAGTTCAGACGAGGGGATGCAGGAGGCGTGAGGGTACTCATTGAGGGGTATGGCTATAGAGCCGAAGCGGTGCGGGATGTGCTGCACGAGCTTGGTCCGCTGGAGCGAGCAACGGGCGAGATGAGCGTGTGGTACGTAGGGTACTACTACCACGCGCAGCTGCAGGATTGCGTTTTTATCCTACCAAAGGTGCTGATGGATGGTGAGAACAGGGTGTTCTCTAAGTATAACCCTCACGATATTATCAATTTAGACCATGCGGCTTTGCTCACGCCTCAAGAACGGAGCTTCCTCTACGATTTTGCAGTGTGGATCTACCGCGCCATTGCTGTGTACAATAAAAGCAATCCGGGGAATGATATCGTTTACCAACGCCGTATAGCAGCGTTGGGCCAAAGGGAGCGGGTTAGGAGCAATACGTTTCTTGACATACTGCTTTCGATTATCCGTTTTAACAGGGAGCATAGGGATTACCTTACCACAGTCCTGCGGAACCTGCATTCGGGCTACAATAAAATAGAGTGGGCTCGTACCATAGCCCACTCCACGGCGTGGGTGGCGCAGGGTGTGCCTGTTTACTTTGACCTTGTGAACCGGGAGAGGAAGGTGAACGATGATGAGGAGCTGCTCGTTATCTACTATTCCATACTGCAATATATACATGACACTTACGGCTTTCCTGTGAGCATTCTGTTTGACTTTGATTTGATACGGGGGCGGAAGTTTGAGAACTACGTGCATGGATATGGGAAACGGCGGCTGAAACAGATAAAGTACCGATACTTTTCCGATGTGCAGCTACGTATGTGGGAGCTGTGCTACGCTTTCTTTGACAAAGCGCAGGGCATACGCATCGCGTCGGAGCGGCGGGAGTACCTGCTGGTGAAAAGCTTTAATATTGTATTTGAAGCGATTATAGACGAACTCATTGGAGACAAGGATGTTCCGCGGGGGCTGAAAGATCAGGGCGATGGCAAACGGGTGGACCACATGTATAGCTACCAAAGCCTAACCTGCAACGAGGGGGAGAGGTTGGTTTATTACATAGGCGACAGCAAGTACTATGGGATTGGTAGCCGCATTTCATCGGAGGCTGTATATAAGCAGTTTACCTATGCCCGCAACGTGATACAGTGGAATGTAAACATTTTGCTTGATGCATGCGCGCAAAGCGGCCCATTGCGTCAGCAACAAGCAACGTGTAGGGATGATTTAACGGAGGGGTACAACATCGTACCGAACTTTTTCATCAGCGCTAAGATGGAGGGGAGTTTGTCGAACGATGTTAAAAATGTTTCCATTACTAATCTCAAGAATGGAATCTTTTTTACTCGCCACTTTGAGAATCGGCTTTTTGACCGCGATACGCTCTTGGTGTACCACTACGAGGTGAACTTTCTCTACGTATTATCGCTCTACGCTAGGGAGGATGGGGCGCAGAAGGCCCAATGGAGGCGAAAGGTGCGAGAGCACTTCCGAGAAGAGATTCAAAAGGCGCTGCAGGAACGGTACGATTTCTACGTGATGGAGCCGCGGTCGGGGACGCGGAGTGAGGAGTATGTCCGAACGCACTTCAAGGAGTTGCTAGGCAAGGTGTATCGACCCTTTGAAGATAATCCTAGCTACCTATTGTTGGCGCTGGATAAAGGGTGTAGGGAAGAGAACGGCGTGTTGCTTTCCGAGCTGAACCATGCTTTCTTCGTGAGGCTTTGCCCATTGGGAGAGGATCCGAGGCGGGTGTTTGGCGACGATTAGAAGACAGCGGGCTGAAGCAAGTGCGCTCGGTGCGCTACTCCCATCAGCATTTCGCCGAAAAGTGAAAAATGTTTGTACCTTTGCGTGTGATTGCAAGGGGTGTAAATAAACCAAAGAACAGGTTAGAACGATGCAGGAGCAGCAGGGTAGAGAGTGGGTGGCGATAGTGGATTTCGGGTCGCAGTATACGCAGCTGATCGCGCGGGTAGTGCGGGAGTTGGGGGTGTACTGCGAGGTGGTGTCGAGCGTGCGAGGGGTGCAGCGGGATGGACTGCTGCGGGGCGTGGTGCTGTCGGGGAGCCCTCGGTCGGTGCATGATGCTGAGGCGTTGCGTTTCGACTTTTTGCCATTTGAGGGGAGTTTGCCCGTGCTAGGGATATGCTACGGAGCGCAGCTGATGGCGAGGACGTATGGGGGCGAGGTGAGTCGCAGCGCGGCGCGGGAGTATGGGCGTGCGCGGCTGGGCACAGTGCAGCGGGGCAGCGCGCTGACGGATGGTATCGAGGCGGGGGCGCAGGTATGGATGTCGCACGGGGATACGATAGTGCGGCTGGGCGAGGGCTTCGCGGTGACGGCATCGACAGAGAGCATCCCGGTGGCGATGTTTGAGGATGCGAAGCGGAAGCTATACGGGGTGCAGTTTCACCCCGAGGTGTCGCATACGGAGGTAGGGCGTACGCTGCTAAAGAACTTTTTGACAACGATTTGCGGGTGCACCTGCGACTGGACGCCGCGGGCGTTCGTTGCGAGTAAAATAGAATGGCTTCGGGAAGAGCTTGGGCAGGACAAGGTGGTGCTCGGGCTATCGGGAGGCGTGGATAGCAGCGTGGCGGCGTTGCTCCTGCATAGGGCGATAGGCGAGCAGCTGACGTGTATATTTATAGACCATGGTTTGCTGCGCGAGGGGGAGTATGAGTCCGTGTTGGCATCGTATAGGGGGATGGGTTTGAACGTGATCGGGGTGGACGCGAGCGACCATTTCTTCAAAGAGCTCGCGGGGGTGACGGACCCAGAGGCGAAGCGCAAGGTGATAGGGCGGTGCTTCATAGAGGAGTTCGACAAAGCCGCCGCGACGCTGCGGGACGTGAAGTGGTTGGCGCAGGGAACGATATACCCTGACGTGATAGAGTCGTCGGCGGTGCCGGGGGCGAGCGTGACGATAAAATCGCACCATAATGTTGGCGGCCTGCCGTCAGACATGAAGCTGAAGATAGTGGAGCCGCTGCGCCAGCTGTTTAAGGACGAGGTGCGCCGCGTGGGGGCAGAGCTGGAACTCCCGGCGGCAATCTTGGGGAGGCATCCCTTCCCGGGGCCAGGGCTCGCGATACGCGTGCTGGGGGAGGTGACGCGGGAGAAAGTGGCGGTGCTTCAGGCCGCGGATGGGATATACATGCGCAAGCTGCGCGAAGCGGGGGAGTACGATAAAATATGGCAGGCAGGGGCAATCCTGCTGCCGGTGCGGTCGGTGGGGGTGATGGGGGATGAACGGAGCTACGAGAACGCAGTGGCGCTGCGGGCAGTGGTGTCGGTGGACGGGATGACGGCCGATTGGTACCATATGCCGTACGAGCTGCTGGCGGATATATCCAACGCGATAATCAATGGGGTTCGCGGCGTGAATCGGGTGGTGTACGATGTGAGTTCAAAGCCACCCGCAACAATAGAATGGGAGTAGCATTGTTCGGTTCAAATCGGCTGATGAGGGTTAGGATCTCGGGTTTTGCGAGGGGCGGCTTGCTGCTTCTCCTGCTGCTGGCCTCTCCGTGGATGCTGCGCGGGCAGGGTGCAGCTGCCCGCAGGGCGCATAACGATGCGCGCGAGCCAGTCTACCAGGTTGGGGTGGGGCCGCTGCAGCAGGTGCTTAGCCTGGTGCGTAACTACTACGTGGATGAGGTCAATGTGGATAGCCTCTACGCCGCCGCGAGGGAGAAGATGGCCGTGAAGGATTCGCTGGCCGCGGATAGCGTGCAGCCGCTAAGCGAAGAGGAGGTGTTCATCCGGAGGCTGCTAGAGCAATTGGACCCCCATTCCTACTATCTCACCAAGGAGGAGGCGGCGGATAGGCATCAGGATTTTGAAGGGAAGTTCTATGGGATAGGGGTGTCGTTCCAGGTGTTTAAGGATACGGTGCGCGTGGTGCAGGTGCTGCCGAACGGCCCAGCATCAAAGGTGGGGATTCGCACCGGGGACTACATCATGGAGGTGAATGGGCGACGGCTGTCGGGGGTGAAGGCGAAGAGCAGCGATGTGATGCACACGATACGGGGCGATAAGGGAACGACTGTGAAGGCGTATGTTCTGCGGGAGGGGAAGCGGCTCGATTTCATCATGAAGCGGGATGAGCTTCCGTTGCGCACGGTGGATTCGTACTACATGCTCACGCCGAAGATAGGCTACCTGCATTGCTCTTCGTTTGGCTTTGTGACGCGGGGAGAGATCGTGAAGGCGCTGGGCGAATTGAAGCGTGCGGGGATGGAGTCGTTGATTTTTGATTTAAGCGATAATGGCGGCGGGGTGATGAATAGCGCCATTGCGGTGTGTTCAGATTTCTTGCTGCGGGGGCAATCGATCGTGTCGGTGCGCGGGGAGAGCTACCCCTCAACGGGGTTTTCGTCACCCCACATGGGGGTTTACTGCCAGTTGCCGATGGTGGTGGTGGTGAATGAGTTTTCATCGTCAGCATCGGAGATTATGGCCGGCGCGATGCAGGATTGGGATCGCGCAGTGCTGGTGGGAGCGCGAACGTTTGGGAAGGGGTTGGTGCAGGGGGTGTTCCCGCTGGAGAATGGGGGGGAGCTGAGCCTTACCGTGGCGCGCTACTACACGCCGAGCGGGCGGAGCATTCAGATGCCATACGAATTGGGCCACGCGAAGGAGTACCGCGAGGCGTTCGTTCGCCGCTACGTGGCGGGGCGGCAGGACTCGACCGATGATAAGTACTTTGCGCACGCGAAGGAGTACCGGACGCTGACGAGCGGCAGGAAGGTGTACGGCGGGGGAGGAATAGTGCCGGATGTGTATGTGGAGCGGGACACAACGCATGCGCTCTCCACCCGGCTGGCGGACTACGAGCGGAAGGGGTACATGCAGCACTGGGTGGTGGGGTTTGTGGATGCGCGTAGAAAGGATTATCTCAAACGTTACGCCACGGCGGCACAATTTGTGCAGAACTATACGGTGGAGGAGTCGACCATTGGCCAATTCCGGAAGGCGATGGCGGAGCTGGATGGGCAGCGCGATACGGTGCCCTACAGCGAGGAGGAGAAGGCGCACCTGCGGCTGCGTATCAAGGCGTACGTGGGGGAGCAGCTGCACCCGAATGGAACGTTTATGCGGGTTGTAAATGGAGAGCGCGAGGAGATAGTGCGCTCGGTGGAAATACTAGAAGATTGGCAAAATCGTGGGGAGTCAATATTGCGTCCAAAGCGTTAGCGAGCAGGAGGAGCGGAGCTGGAAAGCGAGGGGCGGAAGTGTTGTGACGCGATGCGTCAGAAAAAGAAAGAAAGCGAGATGAGTGAAGAGGTGATGACGTTTGAGGCGCTGGGATTGTCAGAGGCTTCATTGGCGGCCATAGCGAAAAAGGGTTTTGAGTCGCCAACGCCGATACAGCGGATGGCGGTGCCGGTGCTGCTGCGCGAGACGTGCGATGTGATAGGCCAGGCACAAACCGGGACGGGTAAGACGGCGGCGTTTGGATTGCCAATATTAGAGTCAATCGATGTGTCGTTAGATATGCCGCAGGCGTTGATACTGGCGCCTACGCGCGAGTTGGCGCTGCAGGTGGCCGACGAGATAACCTCGCTGCGCAGCGATAGCGCATTGCAGGTGATAACGGTGTATGGCGGGCAGTCGATATCGGAGCAGCTCCGGAGGCTCTCGCGGGGGGCGCATATCGTGGTAGGCACGCCGGGGCGCGTGCTCGACGTGATAAAGCGCGGTAGGCTCCCGCTGGACCAAGCCAAATGGGCTGTGCTCGATGAGGCCGATGAAATGCTCAACATGGGCTTCATTGAGGATGTGGAGGAGATTCTATCGCACGTGACCGGGGAACACCGCACGATGCTTTTCTCGGCGACGATGCCGACCCGTATCGTGAAGCTTTCGCAACGCTTCATGCACGAGCCGAAGCTCCTTGAAGTTGATAAGGATCAAAAGCCAACGGCGCTAGCGGATCAGATATACTTTGAGGTGCGTGCATCGGATAAGTTTGATGCGCTGACGCGCATTATCGATATCGAGCCGGAGTTCTACGGATTGGTGTTCTGCCGTACGCGGAATGATGTTGACGAGTTGACGATGCGATTGGTGGAGCGGGGCTACAGCGCGGATGGGCTCCATGGGGAGATAACGCAGGCCCAGCGTGAGAAGACGTTGAATAAGTTCCGCAAGCGGTTGATAAACATCTTGGTGGCCACGGACGTGGCGGCGCGTGGTATAGACATTGCGGATCTGTCGCACGTGATTAACTACAGCCTGCCGCAGGATCCCGAGTCGTACGTGCACCGGGTGGGGCGTACAGGGCGTGCTGGGAAGGAGGGCACGGCGATAACCTTTGTGACGCCGCAGGAGCAGCGCCGGCTCATGTTCTTCCAAAAGAGCATCAAGTTTAAGATACGAAAGGAACGTCTCCCGAAGGCGGCGGATATCGTGGAGGTGAAGTGGTCGCTCATCCTGGATGAGCTTTCGCAGATAGTGTCGTCGGGTCAACAGGAAACGTTTTTGCCACGGGCGGAGGAGATTCTGTCGCAGTACCAACCGAACGATGTGGTGGCGGCATTGCTGCACATGGCCTACAAGAACGTTCTTGACGCGGCGAACTACCAGGAGGTGCGAGGCTTCTCGGTGGATAAGCGTGGCACGGCGCGGCTATTCGTGGCTGTTGGGAAACGGGATGGGTATACGCCTAAGAGCTTGGTGGATTACCTGTGCGAGGAGGCGGGCGTGTCGCCACGGGATATAGACGATGTAGCGGTGCTGGAGGAGTACTCGTTCGTAACGGTGCCGTTTGAGGAGTCAAAGCGGATAGTCAAGGCGTTTTCATCGATGCAGGTGGGCGGTAAGCCATTGATAGAGCGGGCGAAGAATAAGAACTAAGGATTGGTGTGGGTGTTGACTGACCCCATTGCGAGAGGGCCTGTTAGCCAACACACGAAGGAAACAAAGAACTAGGATTGCAAGGGATGGAGCAGGAAAGGCTTATAGCGAAGACGATGCAGGGCTTGGAGCCCGTGCTGGCGGATGAACTTCGGGCTTTGGGCGCGGAGGGCGTGGAGGAGGGATGCCGCATGGTGTCGTTTTTGGGGGATAAACGTATGATGTACCGTGCGAATTTCTTTTTGCGCACGGCGATACGGATATTGAAGCCACTATTTAGCTTTGAGGCACGCACGCCGGAAGAGGTGTATGGGGCTTCCCTGTCGTACGATTGGTCGGGGATTATTGATCCGCAGAAGCGTTTTGCGGTGGATAGCGTGGTGAACTCGGAGCTATTTAAGCACTCTGGCTTTGTGGCCCTGCGGTTGAAGGATGCCATCGTTGACCAGCAACGCAACGCCTACGGGCGGAGGCCGTACGTGGACACGGTAAATCCGCACATACGTATTCACCTGCATATTCAGGGCAGCACCTGCAGCGTGCTGCTTGACTCATCGGGCGATTCGCTCCACATGCGGGGCTACCGCGTGGAGCAGAACGCCGCGCCGCTGAACGAGGTGCTAGCCGCGGGGCTGATATTGCTATCGGGGTGGGATATGGAGGAGCCGTTCCTAGATCCGCTCTGCGGGTCTGGCACACTGCCGATTGAGGCGGCGCTCATCGCCAAGGGGATCGCGCCGGGATTGTTCCGTAAGCACTTTGGGTTTGAGAATTGGGCGGATTTTGACCCCGATATGTATGCCGAGATCTACAATGACGACTCGATGGAGACCGACCGAGAGCCGTTGATAATAGGGTCCGACGTATCAACGCACGCGGTGGAGATGGCAATGATGAATGTCACCAACGCGGGCCTGGCAAAATCCATACGTATCTCCAGGCAATCGGTTTTTGATTCATCGCCCTCGTCTAAGCCCGGGGTGGTGATTACCAATCCGCCGTACGGTGAGAGGGTGAAGCAATTCCAGCTGGATAATTTTTACCGGCAGCTGGGCGATACGTTTAAGCAACGATACGCGGGTTGGAATGTGTGGATGATAACGGGCAATCGGCAGGTAATGAAGTCGTTCGGTTTGCATCCGTCAAAGACCATTACGCTGTTCAATGGACCGATTGAGTGTAAGTTCCAGCGGTTTAGCATGTACGTGGGGTCCAAGGGCGGTGATAGTGATTCGTTGGAAATGGATAGGTAGGAAAGTAAAGGCCTTGCAAAAATGGAAGATATACAGTTAAAGTGGACTGCAAAGACTCCAAACGTGGAGTGCCGGAGCGATGGATATATACGAATTGAGGGGCAATCGATTCCAGAGAATGCGTTAGAGTTCTACGAGCCGATCAATCGTTGGGTTGACGAGTATGCCAAGAGCTGCGATGGGCCTTTGGCAGTGGCGATAAGCTTAGATTACTATAATTCTTCAACGTCGAAATGCCTTTTAACGTTTCTCAAGAAGCTGACGGAACTGTGGGACGATGGTCGGAAGGTGAGCGTGGTGTGGTTCTACGCTGTCGACGATGAGGACATGCATGAAGAAATCAAAACCTATCAGACTATTGTTAGGGTGCCGATACGTATGGAACCCTATGAGGGGTAGCAAAGCGCGGGGAAGAGAAGCAAGGTAGAGCTACCTGAGGGGGCAGTGGCTTCTATACAAGAATACTTATCACGACTCGCAGCCGCGGAGGGTGTGCAGCGGCTGGAGCAGCGAGTGCGGGCGGGGCAATCAACAGTGCTCAAGGGGCTGCATGGCTCTTCGGGCGCAATGCTCCTTGCCGCTTTGTCTGGGAGGCAAAAGCGGTCTGCGGTGGTGCTGGCTGAGGGGTATGAGAGCGCGAGTTACCTGTATTCCGACCTCTCGGGGCTGCTCCCCGAGGGCGGATTGTATTTCTTTCCCTCATCGTTCCGTGATGGTTTTGTGACGTTGCATCAGCAGAGCGAGGCGATTATCCAGCGCAACGAGTTGGTATCGCAGCAGCGGGAGCTCTGCGCTCGGCTGGAGGGAGGCGAGGAGGGCGTTGTTGTGGTGTCGTACGTGCAGGCGGCGGGGGAGCCGTTTGCCACGAGCGAGGCGTTTGCAACCAACAGCCTGGTGCTGCACGTGGGGGATGCCCTGTCGCTGCCTGGCGTAATCGATAGGCTGCATGGGTTGGGGTTTGTAGAGGAGGATAGGGTTGTGGAGCCGGGGCAGTACGCTAGCCGGGGGTCGATAGTAGATGTTTTTTCCTACACGGAGAGTCAGCCTTTCCGTGTAGATTTCTTGGGTGATGAGGTTGATACGATACGTCTGTTTGACGTTGATACGCAGCTGTCGGTGCGGAAGGTGAAAGAGGCGCTGCTGGTGTCGGGGAAGGAGCAGCTGGCAGCTGGGGCAGGCGAAGAGACGTTGCTGTCGCTGCTGCCAGAAAGCGTTGCGGTCTGGGGGTGGGAGTTGGGGCTGTCGCTCAAGGAGTATGGGGAGCGGGTGGAGGATAGTCGGGCTGTGCTGCCAGTCCCATTCGTTGAGGAGTCGTTTCTGCGGGAGCAGCTGTCGAAACGGGCATTGGTGGAGTTGGCATTAAAACCGATTTCCACGAAAAGCGAGACGGTGGAGTTCAAGACGACCCCGCAACCGCTCTTCCAAAAGAACTTTTCCCGGCTGGCCGATACGATACGTAGCGATGCTGCCTTGGGGTACACGACGTATATCCTGGCGGAGCAAAAGTCGCAGATGGACCGTTTGTCCGACATTTTTTCCGACCTATCGCTCGATGCCAAGACGTACCAAATGCTCGTGCTGCCGCTGCGTGAGGGGTTTGTGGACGAGACGCAGAAGGTGAATTTCTTCACAGACCACCAGATATTTGAACGCTACCATGCCGCGAAGCTTCGTAAGCGACTACAGCCGCATGACCCGTTGAACACAAAGGAGTTGCAGCTGATGCAACCAGGCGATTACGTGGTGCACATTGACCATGGGGTGGGTGTGTTTGAGGGGTTGGTACGTGAGGAGGAGAATGGGGTGGTGCAGGAGTACGTGCGGGTGGGGTACAAGGGGAGTGACACGGTGCTGGTGAATATCCATAACTTGGGGCGTTTGTCAAAGTACCGCGGGAAGGAGGGCGTGCCCCCTGAAATTGATAAACTGGGGTCGGGGAAGTGGAATCGGCTCAAGCAGAGGGCGAAGGGGCGAGTAAAAGATATAGCGAGGGATTTGATACGCCTGTACGCGGAGCGTCGGATGGAGAAGGGCTTTGCGTTTTCCCCCGATTCCTATCTGCAGGAGAGTCTAGAGGCATCGTTCATGTATCAAGATACCCCCGACCAGGAGAGCGCGATAGCCGCAGTGAAGAAAGACATGGAGTCTGACGTGCCGATGGATCGTTTGGTTTGCGGGGATGTAGGATTTGGCAAAACTGAGGTAGCGGTACGTGCTGCGTTTAAGGCTGCCACCGATGGGAAGCAGGTGGCGGTGCTCGTGCCAACCACCGTGCTGGCGCTACAGCACTACAAGACGTTTAGCTCTAGGTTGAAAGACTTTCCATGCACCGTAGATTACCTCTCACGCCTAAAGAGTGCTGCGCAGCAGCGGGAGGTTCGTGAGAGGCTTTCGGCGGGTAAAATCGATATTATCGTCGGAACGCACGCCTTGCTACGCAGCACGGTGAAGTTTAGAGATTTGGGACTGCTAATAGTTGACGAGGAGCAAAAGTTCGGGGTGGCGGCCAAGGAGAAGTTGAAGGCGATGAGTAAAAATGTGGACACGCTCACGCTCACGGCGACCCCAATCCCTCGAACGCTGCAATTTTCACTCATGGGGGCGAGGGACATGTCGATTATCAGTACGCCCCCGCCGAACCGTTACCCCATATCAACCACGGTGAGCGTGTTTGATGAGAAGTTGGTAGCGCACGCCATTCGGGTGGAGCTGGAGCGTGGGGGACAGGTGTTTTTTGTACACAATGAGATAAACAAGCTGCCGCAGCTGCTCGCGATGCTGCTGCGCAATATACCCACGCTGCGCTGCGCCGTTGCGCATGGGCAAATGAAGCCCTCCGAGATAGAGGAGGTTATGCTTGACTTTATGGCGGGGGACTACGATGTGCTGCTGTGCACAAGCATAATAGAGTCGGGGCTTGACATCCCCAATGCGAACACCATAATCATAAACAACGGCCATCGATTCGGGTTGAGCGATTTACATCAGCTACGCGGCAGGGTGGGGCGTACCAACCGCAAGGCCTACTGCTACATCTTTACCCCTCCTCTAGACGTGCTAACGCCAGAGGCGCGAAGGCGCGTTGCGGCCATAGAGGAGTTCTCTGATCTGGGAAGCGGAATCCACATATCAATGCAGGATTTGGACATTCGCGGCGCGGGGAACTTGTTGGGCGCGGAGCAGAGTGGATTCATTATGGATCTCGGAATGGAGACGTACCAGAAGATTCTTGACGATGCGATACGGGAGTTGAAGTACAGCGAGTTTTCGAGTTTGTTTGCCGAGGAGCTGAGTCAAGATGCCGTATGGGTGCAGCCCACGGACTGCCAGGTAGAGACAGACCTAGACGTAGCGTTGCCCGAAAGTTTTGTGCGTAGCGCAACCGACAGAATCGCTATATACCGAGAGATAGATTTACTACGGGACGAAAAGGAACTACAGCAGTTCAAGGCATCGCTCGAGGATAGGTTTGGTCAGCTTCCCGTGAGGGTTACGCGGCTGCTGTCCATTCCCCCGTTACGCTGGAAGGCTGCTGCGCTAGGCGTGGAGAAAGTGCAGTTGATGGATGGTCAGCTCTCGCTTCATTTTGTGTCGCCGGGCGATTCGCCCTACTATGGGTCAACGACCTTTGAGACGGTGCAAAAGCAGCTGGGACGCTATGCGCATGGGTGCAGGGTGCATCAGATGGCGGATCACTTACGTGTAGACGTTGATAGTATTGAAACCGTAGAGGAGGCGTTGCGATTCCTTCGCTACCTATCGGGTAAACGAGAAAAGGGAGGTGCGGGCGATGAGTAGGAATTTGGCGGTTGATGTTGGGAACAGCACGGTGAAGTGCGGGGTGTTTGAGGGTACAGATTTGCTGGACTCTATTCGAATAGAGGGGGTAACCGTTGGCGAGGTGGCGTCGTGGGGAAAGGAGCGGGGAGCGTCCCGCGCGATAGTGTCCATGGTGCGGGGTGATAGCGCATCGTTTTGCGATGCGTTGGGGGGAGAGATTTCTACGTGTAGGTTGACTTCAAGGATGAAGCAGCCGTTTGAGAGCCGCTATAAAACGCCGGAGACGCTCGGGGGCGATCGGATAGCGGGGATGGCGGCGGCGGCGGTGCTGTATAGGGGGCTGGACGTGGTGGTGGTGGATGGGGGGACGGCTCTCACGTGCGATTACATGAGTGGGCAGGGTGTATATGAAGGGGGAACGATTTCGCCCGGGGTGGGCATGCGTTTTCAGGCGCTGCGGGAGCATACGGGGGCTTTGCCATTGGTGGGTGTAGAGTCGTACAGGGGCATGTTGGGGCGCACAACGGCAGAGTGCATCGCCGCGGGGGTAGTAGGAGGGGTCTTGTCTGAAATAGCCGGATTCTTGCAAATTATTGCTACATTTGCGACCGATTTTCGGTTGGTGTTGACGGGAGGTGATGCGGAGCTGCTGGAGTCAAGTCTAGAAAGGCCGTGCGAGGTGCGCCGAGAGTTGGTGTTGGAAGGGCTTAACGCTTTACTACGATATAATGTGGAATAGAGGGATGAGGATGCGAATCGCGCTGCTAGTGGCTGGGGTGCTGGCGGTGCAGAGCGTGTGCGCGCAGATTGTCAATACGCATTCCCCATACTCGCGTTACGGTCTAGGGCTTCAGGAGCATCAGGCCTACAGCGGTACCATGGGGTTTGGGGGCGTGGCGCTTGGCATCGCGCAAAAGAATGCGATAAACCCGGCCAATCCTGCATCGTACGGGGAGCAGGATACGATGACGTTCCTATTTGATTTTGGCGTTCAGGGGGGGTATAATCGTTACCGTACGCCGGGGGGAGGCGTGAAGAATGCGGGGCAAGCCAACATTCAGCACCTTGCCTTTCAATTCCCTCTGGCGAAGTGGGGGGGGGTGGCAATCGGTTTTCAGCCCTATTCAAAGCTGGGCTACGATGTGACACGCTACGAAACGGATTTGAAGACGATAAGCGATGTCGGGCGTGTACGGTACCACCACGCTGGCCATGGGGGCATTAACGAGGCATTCTTGGGAGTGGGTTTTGACCCAGTACCCTACTTCTCCGCGGGGGTGAATGTGCATTACCGGTTTGGATCGATTAACCATTCGCAAAATTTGTACGTACCCAGCAATGCGACCTACTCGGAGTATACGTCGGAGAGTAGGAATGTGGTGAAGGCGTTTATGCTGCGTGGAGGAGTGCAGGCGCGGGTACCATTGGATTCTACGTGGAGTAAAAGGTTGGTGCTCGGCGTTACGGTGGATTACTACCCGTATGTGTACGCCGAGGAGCGCTTGGAGGCAACGACTACCTACATGAATACGTCCATGCCGATTGCGCAGAATGCGTTGCGGGATCAAAAGCGTATCCAGCTACCCATGCGCTATGGGGCGGGGTTGGCGTATGAGTCGAGTCGCTGGCTAATGGGGTGTGATTTTATCTACGAGCCGTGGGGTAACTTTTCACTCTTCGGTTCTGAACAGATGTTGAATCCCATAATGGAGGGGCGTTTAGGTGCGCAGTTCACGCCGGATGCGAAGAGTTTACGCCGATACTACGAGCGAATGAGCTATCGGTTGGGCTTCATGTATAGCCAACTCCCCATGCGGATTGAGGGGCGGCGCGTGGATGATATGTCGCTCACCTTCGGCTTTGGATTCCCCTTGGGCTGGCGTAAATGGTTGATGAATGTTGCAGTGGAAGTAGGGCAGCGCGGAGGCTTTGGCAAGGATATTGTAAATGAGACGTATTGTAACTTGCATGTGGGCGTTTCATTCATCGATGTATGGTTTTTCAAGCGCAAGTATGACTAAGGGTAGTATTACACGAAAAGGGGGAGTAATCATGAAGATAAAGGGGATAAAGAACGGTGTGTTGGCAGCTTCAGCGGTATTGCTATCGTATGGGGCAGTGATGGCACAGGTGACGAATCCTGCGTTGTCGAATCCGAAGTATGGGAATGACCCAGCGACGCGTGAGGAGTGCTTGAAGCAAACATCATTCTACCAGGAGTTCTACAAGCAGGGTAACTATAAGGATGCGGAGTCGGGGTGGAAGATTGTGTATGAGATTTGCCCTAAGTCTTCGCAGAATATATACATTCGGGGCATTAAGATGTTGAAGACGAAGCTGGATGCGATGGCTCCGACCGATGCTGCGCGTGGAGCTCTCATTGATAGTTTGATGCACGTGTATGACAAGCGGATAAATTACTTCGGTAGGCGGGGGTATAACCTTCAGCAAAAGGGTTCTGACTTGATGGCGTATGCGCCGGAGCGTGACGAAGAGATTTCAGCGATACTTAAAGAGGCGTACGCTCTGCAGGGGGATAAGCTTGATGCAACAACCGTGATGAAGTACTTTGAGAATGAGGCGCGTATGTTCGGTGAGAAGAAAAGAAAATCGGAAGAACTGATTGAACTCTACGCTGCTCTTTCTGCAACATTGAAGGCCCAGGTGGAGAAGGACTCAACAGTAAAGCCGATTTCCGACGCGTTGGATCAGCGTTTCGCCTCAATGGGTGTGGCAACGTGTGCCGATTTGGTGGGTATTTATGGTCCTAAGCTTGAGGCGGCTCCACAGGATGTGGATTTGGCAAAAACAGTGTATAACCACCTGGCTTCATTGCGTTGCTTTGATGAGCCAATATACTTACAGGCGGCTAAGCTGGTTTTCAAGTCTTCGCCATCGTCTGGGCTGGCGCTAGAGATTGCACGGATATGCATGTCAAAGCGTGCCAATGGAGAGGCAGAGGAGTACTTCAAGCAGGCGGTTCTTTTGGAGTTGGATGGAAGTCGGAAGGCACGTGTATTGATTGAGTATGCCAGTTTTGTTTCAACGAATTTGGGAAATAAGCCGCAGGCGCGTTCGTTGGCCTATGAGGCTATTTCTGCCGATCCGACACTCGGTGCAGCCTACTCATTCATTGCGGCTCTATACGAGCAGACTCGAAATTGCGGTGCATCAGAGATAGAGAACCTATCCGTCTTTTGGGCGGCAGTTGACAAGTATCAAAAGGCGATGGCTGTGGATTCATCGCTGCGCGATGAGTGCCAAAAACGGATATCGTACCTTTCGGGTTTCTTCCCAACTACTGAGAAGATATTCTTCCAAGACATGCAGAAGGGAGATACGTTTAAAGTGCCATGCTGGATCAACGAGACGACTACGGTACGCACCAGCGACTAGGACTTTTCAAAGAATATAGAATCACGGTCTGCCGTTATAGACGGCAGGCCGTGTTCTTGTGCCTTGCAGTATCGTTGCTGGCACTACAGGTAGGCGTAGTCGGGTGTAAGAAGCAGAATCGACTTGTAGTCAGCCCACAAGATCTCTTGAATGTTCCCGATGTCATCGGTGATTCTTTGCATATGCTTTACACGAAGAATGGGCGTTGCGAGATGGAGATTTACGCTGCATCTATGAATGCCTATGCCCGAAATGGGAAGGATTACGATGAGTTTCCCAAGGGGATTCTTGTTCGGGCTTACGATTCAACAGGACGTACCACAACATTGATACGAGCTAGCTATGCGCTCTATCTAAGGAAGAAGAAGCTTTGGGATGCGCGGCATAACGTTGTAGCGATTAACGAGCAGGGTGATTCGATCCAAACCGAGCGAATGTTTTGGGACGAGGAGAAAAAAACAATCTACTCAGAGGAGAGCGTTCGTATACGGACGGCTGACGCTTTGCTGTTCGGTAAAGGGTTTGAGAGTGACGAGCGTTTCAACGATTGGGAGATACGTCATCCGAAGGGAGTGATTACAGTACGAGAGCAAAACGACACGCTGAAGAGTACAGCGGAAATACAATAGGAAAGCGATGGAAAATGGGAAGATGCGAGTGTTTTATATAGTGCTGGAAATAGTATGGGCTGCGCTTGGGCTGTTCTGTCTTGGAATGGCGATTTATCTTCAGAAGCGTGGCTACTCGCAGCCGATGTTTTACTTGCTAGCAGCGATTGCCTTTGGAATGGCGGCTTTTCGATTCACGGCGCGACGAAAGCGGGAGCAGGCTAATAGGCGGGGAGACCGCCAGCGTTGAGGTGTTGCCCAGGGATAGGAATTGCCTTTTAGCTAGTTGAGGGAGACTTGACGTGCCGGTAGGAAACCTAGTCCTTTTCATTGTGGCTGTGGCTCTCTCCGCGATGTGTTCTGGGGTAGAGCTGGCGTACATGTCGGCTAATCGCCTACGGATAGAGATAGACCGAGACAAACGAACCCTATCAAGCTGGATAATCCAGCGCTATTTGCGGCGTCCGGGCCTCTTCATTGCAGCCATTCTCGTGGGGAATAATGTGGCACTGGTGGTGTACGGTATGCTAATGAACCAGCTGCTCGCGCCGGTTGTATTACCGTTGGCGGCGTACGGCGATACGGTTGTACTCATCACCGAGACAGTAATCAGCACGATGTGCATTCTACTGGTAGGTGAATTTCTCCCCAAGGTGCTTTCCTCTATGCACCCCAATGCGTTTCTCCGTATCTTTTCCTTCCCAGCCTACTTGATTTACGTGGCGTTTTACCCCCTTAGCCTTTTTATGTCGTGGATTTCGGCTAGGTTTATTAAAGCTATCACGAAGAAAGAGATTCCTTCTGAAAATGCTGGGCTTACATTTGGAAGAACCGATTTGAACGTGCTTGTGGAGCAAGCAGCTTCGCAGAAAGACGATGAGGAGTCGGAGGACCACGTCAACGAGCACGAGCTTAAGATTTTTAGAAACGTATTGGACTTTGATAACGTAAAGCTGCGCGACTGCCTAGTGCCGAGAATGGACATAGAGGCTTCAGATGTTGAGAACACGGTGGAAGACCTACGAGCACTCTTTGTCAAAACGAAGTTCTCGAGGATCCCCGTTTACGAGGAGAGTATTGACAACATCGTGGGCTACGTAAATGCGAAAACCCTATTTAAGCGACCGAAAACGATACGGGAGGTGGTGCTGCCCCTACGCTACGTCCCCGAATCGATGAAGGCGGGTACATTGCTTACGCAGTTCATCAAGAGTTCTTCCAGCATGGCGATCGTTGTGGATGAGTTCGGAGGCACGGCCGGGCTCGTAACGATAGAGGATTTACTAGAGGAGATATTCGGGGAGATATACGATGAGCATGACCTGACAACACTCGTGATACGCCAGCTGGATGAAAATACGTACCGTTTCTCAGGGCGCGCCGAGGTGGAGGAAATCAACGAGCGGTTCGGTCTAGGCATTCCCGAATCGGAGAGTTACGATACGATTGCAGGGTTCATTTTAGATCAACATCCCGACATCCCCAGCGCAGGCGACGAGATTGAAATTGGCAAGTTTAAGTTCTGCATTGAACGAGTGGACGCAAGCCGTATACGTTTGGTTCGCCTGGAGGTGGAAGATTAGAACGCTTTTCCCCATGCTAGGTGCGCAGCCTTAGAGGTATTTTAGAATGACCCCTCGCCGCTCTCCACGTGAAGCTCCACGCGATGCGCTGCTGCATAGCGTCCCTTAGAGTCAAACGCCCATTCCCAACTTTTACGGTTCTGTAGGGAAGGAAGCTCCGAGATTACCGTTTTTACGCTCGGCAGCTTGCTACCGCTAGAAATCAGGCTGTGTCGCTCCTCCGTGTCGGTTATTAACATCCAATGCGCGTAGCGGGAAAGTAGTGCCGCGTGCTGGTTTTCTAGCATCGTGGCGGCTTCGGCGTATACTGCTTCGGGAATGCGGTTGGCGTAGTGCTCCTGAATGGGCATGGCGAGCTGGCTCAAGAGATTGAGCGAAACCACCCCGTCGGTGTTCGGAAGGGTAGGTGGGTTTAGATTTTTAATCCGTGCCAGATAGATTTGCCAATTGTTTCTTGATGGCATAATCCATTCAAGCCCTCCGGTAACATCAAATTCAAGCAGCTCCACGTTGCCGTACCGCCGTACGTAGTCAACGGACTGCCTAGGGTGGTATCGGTCGATAAGTACGACATGCTGGCATGCGGAGGCCAATTCGTCAAGCGGAACATCAAGTAGCCACCCACTGCCCAAAATGGTGAGGCTCTGGAGGGAATTCCGTTGGGTAAACTCAAGGATACGTTGCCTTGAGCATCGCAGATGGTGCTCCCATCCACCATCTTCGCACAGGTAGCGATTGTAAATACCGAGCTGGTAGCGACGCCATAGCGCATTACGTCGCAGCGCCCTTCGCCAACGAAACCACGCGCTCATTCCCTGCCCCAACTCATTCCACCACGATCTTTACAGAGCCGTTTTGGCCATTCGCCTCCCCGAAGGCGTGCAGGATGTATAGCCCTTTGGGGAGTTGCGACACGTCTATGACCGCGCTGTCGGGCGTAGCGGCTGCACCCAGATCAATGCGTTTTATGCATTGGCCGTGGAGCGTATAGAGAGCTGCGCTGCGAATGGGCAGCCCATTGACCGTTTGCACGTACACTACGGATCGTGCCGGATTAGGATACGCTCGTAGCGGGAGCTGCGCAGGAGTTTCTACCGCTGTGCTTTTCATTTCGTCAAGGTGCAGCACGACGGGGAGCGTGGAAAGCGCGGCGTCGCTGCTCAGCTCTACCGTAATGCTCCGTTCCACCTCCTCAAAGACTCCTTCGCTTTGTGGGTTGGCCGAGTACCAAAGGGTGTTGTCCTCTTTGGGGTCATATTTCAAAACGCCTACCGATAGCGTATATCCCCCCGCGGCAACGCTAACATTCCCCTCAAACGTGAACGTAACCTCTGAAATCCCATCGAGCGTCACGTAAGCCGTTCGCCCGAGATGTCCTCTAATCCACGTACCTTTGCTATCTGATTGTAAGAACTGTAGCTCTATGGGGCCAGAAAAGTATGCCCCTGCATCGTTTAGCTTCACGTTTACTTGCACAGAGAGTGGGTCGCCCTGCTTGCACGTGCTAGGAATGGAGGATAGAATTTTACACAATGGGCCCTTCAGCTCCTTTTTCACGGTTGAGATCGGGATAGTGGTGAGAACATGGTGGGGAATAAGTCTTAAGTTGTCGTTTGGGTTATACTTCTGGTTAGTACTATCGTAAAGGACTTGCACGTAGTTGGCGTTTTGCCCATTGGTTTTGTCCTTGGTGTCGATAACGAGATCTTCGTACGTTACGCTACTCCCGGGCTCAATGAAGCTGTTTGTGTAGTAAACCCCTTTACCATCGGAGCTAAAGGAAGTATTAGATTCGTCGCTAACCAACCGGAAGCCAATTAGTCCGTTGTATGGAACGGCGCCATCGTTCGTATAGGTAATGGAGATGGCGTTTTGGCCCTCGTAAAGTCGCATAGAGGCTGGTGTAGCGGATAGTTTCACGGTATGGCTCTCGTCTTTCCCTACTGTTATATTCCCACCATTGTCTACCGATAGCGTCCAGAACTGGGGCTCGTTCAAAGGGACTCTAATGCGTTCCCAGGTTTTCGTATCGCTCATGTAGAAGGAAGGGACCACCCGATACGTGCCAGGGGCTAAATCGCTCGTTGAGATGTTTACTGTAGTATCATTTGGACCCCAGCCTAGCTTGATGTTTTTGTCGCCTGAATGCGCCATGAACTGCGCAACGGTTTCGTCGTTGGCAGCATTAACAACCTCGACCCCGAGATTGCCGTTGATGGCTCTCCCGCTGTAGTTGAATGCAGACACCACCGCTTGGATAGTACTTGCCCCCGGGGCTGGCTTTGTGTCGTTTATTTTGAATTTTTCGGCGTAGATAAGCGGTTTTGGATTGGTTTTCACGTAGCCAGGTTGGATTCCCACTATCATGTCCTGCACGGTGATGTACCCTCCACCGCCGCCCGCCCCGATGCCCTGACTCCCGGGCAGGAGTTCGGTCAGCGCGAAGTACCCATTGGAGAGGCCATTCCAGCCCCAGTTGATGTGGTAGAGCGATTTGCCATCGTACCCATCGCAAACGAATGCGTGGCCGCCCTCGGGACTACCCCCTGCGTAGTATACGGGGCGTTTGGCTTGTAGCTCCTCTTGGATTATTGCCTCCCACTCTTCGCTCGTGTGGTACATTCTATTCACGGCGCGCAGGGATGGGCTGTAGTTGAAGTTCTCAATGAGTGCTGTCGCAGCGTACGTACTATACGCGGAGCTTTCATTCTTCCCATAGCTCATTCTCACGGCGACCCCCACATCGTAGAGAAGGCGCGCAACGGCATAGTTCTCATCGGCGCTTGTCGTGCCGCTGTAGCTATTGCGCATGGTTATCCAATTGTAGGAGTGGCCATCGATGGAGACTGTCTGCTTGTTTTTCCCGTTTATGGTGTACTCGCCATTCCCTTTTCCGTTGGAGGGCCAACAGTGGTAGCGCATAACCTGCGCCATGGCGGTAGCCACGCATCCCGTGGGGGCTTGGTTGCCGTTCACCTTGGGGGTTAGGGCGTTGTATGGTTTTCCCTGCCCCCATGCGAGATTACCAAGCAGCGGCTCAACGGCATCCCAGCTCCGTAGCGCAGGATGCTGCGACCCCATTAAGCGCCCCGACATGGCTTTGATTAGCTGCCCGTAGCGTGAAAACATCTTTTGCAGCGGGGCAGGGATCGAGTCGGGGTGGAACCGATTATCAGTAGAGTATCCCACGATCTGCGGTAGGCAATCGTCTCCCGCCACGATGATAAATCCCTGCCCGTCGGATGGGGTATACACGTAGAGGTCGGCTTGCCCATTATCTGCGACTTGCTGGTAGGTTAGGCGGAGGCGTGGGGAGGTTGCGCCGCGTGTATGCGATTTTGCTATCGCAGCCATACCGCGCGCAGCGATGCTCCGCGCCTGTGGCTCCGAGATGTGGTCGCCAAAAACGGAGAAGATGCCTAGAAGCGAGGCGCAGATGCATGCTGCTGCGTACTTAGCTACTTGTGCCATGAGTGAAATCGCTGATGTTCCAATTCGTGTTGGATTTTAGGAGTGCGTGTATTGACGTTCTCAAAAAATCGTGCTTGCAAAGATATTCATAAATTTTCTTTTTCTGCAATAGGGTATGTTGGCGTAGATGTTGATTGTCTGCGGGCGGTTGCTAGCTGAGGATGCCCTACCGTGGCGGACACGAAGGCTAGGCATGCGGGGTAGGGCGTGGTACTCGTGAAAACGGCCAAGAGTCGTTGATTGTTAGCCAGTAACGCTTTACCAACTTTGTATCAAATTCGCATCAAATTCGGATTTCTCCAGAGAAATCCGAATTTGATGCGAATGGGGTACGATATGGATGCGTATTTGGCATTGGTTGGAGGGAGAGGGGTAGAAACATGGTATGATGTGAAATAATTTTTACCTTTGCAGCGGGTAGGGGAATGGTTTTTTGCGCGCGGTGCGGCTAGGGAGGTGGGGGTGCAACGTGCGTAGCGATGCAAGCAGAGGGGTGATGGTTGAGCAAAGTAAACAGACGCCAGGATTGCTGTCGGTATGCATACCAGTGTATAACTTCACGGTGGTTGATACTGTGGGGCATTTCCTTGCGGAGGCTGATCGGCAGAGCCTGAATGTAGAGATTGTCATTTTTGATGATTGCTCCGACCCCTTCTACGCGCAAAAGAATGCCGCGCTGGCGGAGTACAGCCGGGTGCGCTACCTTCCCTTGGTGGAGAACATGGGGCGCAGCAGGATACGAAATCGGCTCGCCGACTACGCCAACGGGGAGTGGCTACTCTTTCTAGATTGCGACATGGAGCCGATATACACCAACTTTTTGTCCCGGTACTTCAGCGCCATGTCGGATCAGGTGGACGTGGTGTGCGGCGGGGTATCGTTTGGGAGCAAGCCGCACGACAAGCAGATGCAGCTGCGCTGGAAGCACGAGATGCGCTGGGTGCGGCAGCGGGAGGTGCTACAGCTGCATGACCCCGCGCTGCGGGTGGAGGTGGGTAACTTCATGATACGCCGCGGGCTCTACGGCCGGTGCGGCTTTGATGAAAACCTTACCGGTTATGGCCAGGAGGATAAGGTCTTTGTGTACCGGCTTAGCCAAATGCGGGCGCGGGTGCAGTTTATTGATAACCCCACCAACCATTTGGGGCAGGAGCGAAACGAAGTGTTTTTAAGGAAAGTGGAGGAGTCTACGGTGAACATGGTGCGGGTTTGGAATGCCAACCCGGAGATGCATGCGAGTATGCTGCGCGGGAATCGGCGTTTGCTACTCGTGGTTACCCTCCAGCGGATGCGGCTGCTTTGGGCTTTGCTCCTGTCATTCCGAATTTCAAAAAAGATGCTGCGCCGGCGGCTTGAGAGGGGGTATTCGTGGCTGAGTTCGTTGCGGTACTACCAGACGTGCTGCATCGCGGAGGCTTTCGTTAAGCCGAATTTAAATATGTATCGTGGGACTCGTTGGTTGCGCCGGTGATTGTTTCGGCATGTATTGGAAGAGAGCAAGTGGATTAGAAAAGAGAAAATAGGAGAGCGTAGAGTATGAAAAAGATAACTGTAGTAGGGACGGGCAACGTGGGGGCAACGTGCCTCAATGAGATTGCGCGTCGGGATTTGTGCGAAGAGCTAGTGGCGGTTGACATTAACGAGGGGGCTACCAAGGGCAAGTCGCTTGATATGCAGCAGACCGCACCCATATATGGGTTTAGCACCCGCGTGATGGGGGCTGGTAATGACTACTCCAAGAGCGCGGGGTCGGGCATAGTGGTTATTACGGCGGGGCTTCCGCGTAAGCCTGGGATGAGCCGCGATGACCTCATTTCGACCAATGCGAAGATTATGAAGGATGTGGTCACCAATCTCATCAAATACTCGCCGGATGCGATTATAGTGGTGGTTACCAACCCATTGGATGTGATGACCTACGCTGCACTACTGGCCAGTGGGCGTCCAACGAACAAGGTGTTCGGCATGGCGGGAGTGCTAGACACGGCGCGTTTCAGGACGTTTATAGCCGAGGAGCTGCATGTAAGTCCTCGCGACGTGCAGGCGTTGCTGCTGGGTGGGCATGGCGACTCGATGGTGCCGCTGCCGCGTTACTCCAACGTGGGGGGCATTCCGGTTTGCGAGCTAATTGGCGAGGCGCGGCTGGCGGAGATTGTAGAACGCACGAAGAAGGGCGGCGGCGAGATTGTCAACCTGATGGGGACCTCTGCGTGGTACGCGCCGGGCGCAGCGGCGGCGGAGATGGTGCAGGCCGTGGTGCGCAATGAGCGTAGGGTGCTGCCGGTGTGCGCTGGGCTGAACGGTGAGTATGGCATGAAGGGGCTGCATCTCGGCGTGCCGGTGGTGCTGGGCGAGAATGGCGTGGAGAAGGTTATTGACCTGAAGCTTGATGCGCAGGAGATGGAGGCGCTGCGCCAGTCGGCCATGGCGGTCAAGAAGGTGATGTGCGTGCTGGATGATATGAATCTATTTGACCAAAAATTGGGCGCAATGCCGCTATAATGCGGGTGAAAGGATAGAGAGGGTATAGCCGTGCGGTTGGCCGCATCGTAACGATGTGGCCAA
>CALHSW010000019.1 GCA_938038735.1 uncultured Bacteroidia bacterium
CATGGCGCAAAGATAAAAAAGTTTACCGCAATGCTATAGGATGCCGAAAGCCGCCGCATGCTGGCGGCTATTACGTAGTACGCCCCCCCGGTTATTGAGAGACCATCCTACGGACGGGGCGGCACCAATGTGTAAACTGATACGGTTATTGCGCTCTAGGTTAGACCCCAGGTGCAGCCGTTAGCCCTCCACAATTTTCCATCCGCTAATCCCTTTTCCCTCCCGCGAAAAGCTCACCCCAATGGCGACTACCCTTCGCCCCCGCGCATCAATACCCTGCACGCACCCCTTCTCTACGATTTGCCTCGCCGCCGCCTCCGCACCCTCACCCATCTTCAGCTCGAACAGAAAAACGTACTTCGGCATCCACGCCAGCAGGTCAATCCGACCGTTCGCCGTGCAATGCTCCACCTCCACCCGCGCCCCCAGCATCTCAAAGAACACCCGCAGAGCCACCTGGTAGTACCGCTCTAGCTCCCTGATCACCGCGTAGCTCCCCGTGCGGAACATGCCCGCCAGCAGCTCCATGAACCCCTCTGCGTTACCCTCCGCCAGGCAGCTGCGGAACGCCTCCACGCTGTAGGTGGCATTACCAAAAATGCCTGGGATGTAGCACTCCTGCAAGAAGAGCTTAAACCCTGCCTCCACCTCTTCGTTCGGGAAACGCAGCTTGAATTTGCCACTCTCGGGATTACGCTCCCCCAGGGTGAGGTAGCCAGCCTGGTAGAAGAGCGCCCGCGGATTTTGGTACGGGTTGCTGATACTGTCCAGCTCATCGGTTGAAACCTCCACCCCCGTCAAGTCGTCTACCCAAAAGTCGGATCGCTGCATCGTCTGCACTAGGTAGGTCGGCGTACCTGTGCTGAACCAGAACTTGCCGAACTCCTTCCTGTCGAGCGCCAAGAGCAGGCTGAACGGGTTGTATATCCCCTCGGTCGCCCGCGGGGAGAAACGGTAGCCATCGTACTGCTCCCGCAGCCTGCCGTAGCACTCCTCCTGCGTCAGCCCATTCGCCTCCGCCATCTGCGCCACCCCCGCCGCGAGCGCCGTCCGCAGCTCCGCCTCCGTGATGCCGCACAGCGCGTCGTAGCGCGTATCCATGCTGATGTCCTGCAGGTTGTTCAACCCGCTGAAGATGCTCACGTGCGAGAAGCGCGTCACCCCCGTCAGGAGCACGAACCGCAAGTGGCCCATCTGGGACTTTAGCACCCCGTAGAAGCTCGCGAGCATGGCACGATTCTTCTCCTCCAGCGTATCGTTCCCCAGCGCGTCCAGCATCGGCTTGTCGTACTCATCGATGAGCACCACCGCCTGCCGCCCATGCTTCGCCTCCGCGGCGAGTATCACATCGCCGAAGCGCCCCTCCAGGTCCAGCTCGTTTTTCACCGCAATTCCGTACTCGATCTCCCAGCGTTCCAGCTGCTTTTGTAGCTGCCACAGCAGGGCCTCTTCCTTCACGTACTTGCGCTCCATGAGGTCCAGGTGCAGCACGGGGTACTTGATCCACTCCGTTTCCAGCTGATCCATCGCCAGCCCCCCGAAGAGTTCCCTCCTCCCTTGGAAGTACGCCTCAAGCGTGGATAGCAGCAGGCTCTTACCGAACCGCCGCGGCCGACTTAAAAAATAGCATTTCCCCCGCGTAACGAGCCGATATACCAAATCGGTTTTGTCCACGTACACCGCTCCCCTGCTCCGCACGCTCTCAAAACTTGGATCTCCGATCGCGTATATTATCTCGTTGTCCTTTTCCATATGGTCTCCCGCTGATTGATGTGTTTTCTCTCCCATTGGCTGCGTAAAGATACAAAAAAAACGAATGGCGTTTGGATGCTAACAGCTCTTGATTACAGCGGCTTGCAATTCTATTGGGTCATGCGGGTCAGTCTTGCAGACTGGCTCGTCTTTCAGGTAAGGCTACCGAGGGTTTGACCCCCGGCTATTGAGAGACCATCCTACGGACGGAGCTGCATGGCAAGCCAACTTTATGCTGGGGGCGGTGTGTGCAGGTTATGCGGAGGACTGATGGAGTTGCGGACAGGGGCAGAAGGCGCCGCGATTCTATAGGTCACGCGGGTCAGCCTTTCAGACTGTCTTGCCTTGTAGGCAAGGTTACCGGGGGTTCGAAAACCCCCGGCTATTGAGAGACCGTCCTACGGACGGGGCGGCATCGGCATGCCGATTTTATGCTAGGGCGGTGTATGCAGATTATGCGGTGGACTGATGGAGTTGCGGACAGGGGCAGAAGGCACCGTGATTCTATAGGTCACGCGGGTCAGCCTTTCAGACTGGCTTGCCTTTCAGGCGAGGTTACCGGGGGTTTGAAAACCCCCTGTTATTCAAAGACCATCCTAGGGACGGGGCGGCACCGGCATGCCGATTTTATATTTGGGGCGGTGTATGCAGATTATGCGGAGGCCTGATGGGCAGTGCGGGTCACTTCCATTCAGATTCCCCCACTGCCCGCAGCGGCAACAGCTAAGCTCTACTCGCCCACCGCCTGCAGCTTCCCATCCTGCACGGCCATCCGCACATCCGCTTTCCCATCTGTCCTAACGATGCACTCCGCGATGTTCCGCGTCTTCGAGGAGAAGCTCACCCCCAGCTTCACCACCGCCCGCCGATCCATCGCGAACGGCGCCGCGTACCCCTTCGCCTCGATCTGCGCCATCGCCTCCGCCGCCGGCCGGTCCAGCTTGAACTCAAAGATGTAGACGAGGTCCGGCGTGAGCACCACCGTGTCGATCCGCCCCGCGCTGACCCCCAGCTCCTTGTACGTCTCCAGCCCCATCCCGTAGAATATCGTCACCAGGATGTCCTGGAAGTGCGACTCCCGGTCGCCCTGCAGGTTGTAGCTGAACCCCGCGATGAACGCGTGCAGGCTCCCCAGCAGCTCCTCCACGTCGCCCGCCACCATGCGGTCCCGCATCCCCTGGATGCTCAGCCCCCGCACCTCCTCCACCCGGAAGAGGTAGGGCGACAGCCCCTTGTAGAACGCGGCGCGCACCTCCCCGTTCGGGAACGCCAGCTCGCAGCTGCCCGCCGCCGCGCTGTAGCTCGCGATGGTCAGGTAGCCCGCCTGGTAGAGCAGCGGCACCAGCCCGATGCTCCCCAGGTCGCACGCGTCCAGCCCGTCCAGCCCCATGCGGCAGCGGCGGAGCTCGGCCACCGGCACCCGCTGCCTGACGACCCGCTTGAAGAGCAGGGTCGGCGTGCCCGTCTCGTACCAGTAGTAGCCGTACTCCCGATCGGCCAACGCGTTGAGCAGGCTGAACGGGTTGTACACGCCCTCCTCCGCCCGGGGCGAGAAGCGGTAGCCGTCGTACATCGCCTTGAGCCTCCCGTAGGCCTCGGCGAGGGTCTGCCCGTTCTCTTCCGCCAGCCGGCGCACCCCCTCGCCGAGGTTGGCCTGCAGCTCTTCCTGCGTGATGCCGCAGAGCGTGGCGTACTCCTTGGCCATCGAGAGGTCCTTGAGGTTGTTCAGCCCGCTGAAGATGTTGAGGTGCGCGAAACGGGTGATGCCCGTCAGGAAGACGAACCGCAGGTGGTCGCCAGCCCCCTTGAGCACCCCGTAGAAGCCCCGCAGCGTGTCCTGATTGCGAGCCAAAAGCTCCTCGTCGTTGATGGCGTCCAGCATCGGCTTGTCGTACTCGTCCACCAGCACAACCACCGGTCGCCCCGCCTGCGCGTGCGCCCGCATGATGACCCTTTTAAAACGAACCTCGAAAATATCATCCGACTCCTCTCCGCAGTACACTTGCTCCCAGCTTGAGAGTACATCCCTAAGGCTCGCCTCCAGCTTGCCCTTTCTTGAATAGTTAACCCCGCTGAAATCCACGTGCAGCACGGGGTGCTGCGTCCAATCCTGCTCTAGCTTTTCC
>CALHSW010000020.1 GCA_938038735.1 uncultured Bacteroidia bacterium
CGTTCCATGCGTACGGCTGCGTGGCGGCGGAGTCGGCCCACGTATCGGCGGCGGTGGGCATGCGGCGGGCGGCGCGGCTGGGGCAGGACGTGGCGTTAAAAAGTGATAACATTAAAAAGGCGTAACGATGGGCGAAAGGGATTTCGGCGGTAATCGGGCGGGATTGGGTAACATTGCCCAAGAAAATGATTACATGGCCATGGGAATGACGAGCGAGCAGCGCGCGGCCTGGGGGCTGCTGCGCGGGGTGATCTTCGAGGAGATGCGGGCGGCGGGGTGCTGCGCGGAGTGGCTGGCGCGGCTGGCGGGGGCGCGGGCGGTGGGGGAGGCGATGGCGATGCTGACGAGCTCGGAGGGGTTGGCGTTCTGCGCGGAGCGCGGGGTGCCCACGCTGGCCACGATGCGGGCGGCGGCGGGGGCGGTGAACCTGCCGTACTACGGGGTGTACGTGGACGGCGAGGGGGGCCCCTACGAGCGGTGGCGCCGCGGCGGGGCGGCGGTCTTCGCGGGGCCGGCGCGGAGCGTGGTGCGCTGCATGCTGGGGGTGGTGTACGAGGTGCTGGCGCTGCACGGCGCGGAGGTGGAGGTGCACGTGGGCGCGGGGGCGCGGGTGCACCTCCTGGCGGGGGCGGGGGGGCGGCTGCGGGTGCAGTCGATGGGGCCGCGGTGCAGCGTGGTGCGCTGGGAGAACGAATCGGCGCGCTGGCGGGCGGTGCGCGGCGCGGGGGAGGTGGTGGAGTAGGCTGACACCTTAACTATTTGCTAATCGCTACCATTTACCCTACCTTTGCGCCCGACATGGCCTCCCACGCTTCCCGTAGGATCAGCGCACTCGGGGAGGCCTTTGAGTACCGTGGGGCGAGGCGGTTGGGCGGTGGCGGGCTTTCTTTTTGGTGCTGTGCGTAATGTACACGGCGTTCATGACCCTCGTGGTGCATGGGGATGGGCGCCGCCCCCGCTCGCACGAGGCTGGCGTGGCAGCGCGGGCGGTGCTGCGGCGGCTGGCTCGGCGGGTGACGATAGGGTTTGTGGTGGGGGCGGCGTGCGTGCTGGTGGCGGAGGAGTGGGGGGTGCATTCGGTGGAGCTGGGGTGGGGGCTGCGGCTCTCGCCCGGCGCGCTGGCGTTGGCGGTGGTGCTGTGCGCGCAGGCGCGGGTGTCGGTGGGATTTCTACAGCTGCACCTCCTGCGGGTACGCATCGACGAGGATGCCCTCTAGGGCGGCGGTCGGGCGTTACAATCTGTATACCAATCGGTTTGAACTATTCGGGATTCCCGAATGGTTGGGTTTCGTGCCTTTTCCTTCGGCTACTTCCTTTTGCCGTGGCGGTAGAGGGTGTTGATTCTGGCCTCGATGCCGATGATGTAGAAAACGCCGCCGAGGAGTACGCCCGCCATGGCGCGGTTGTCGCCCGCGGCGCGGAAAACGGTGAGTTTCTCCACCTCTTCGAATCCGTCCCGCGCGGCTCGCTGCACGGCGGGGGCGAACTGCGGGAGGGGAATCTTCTCCGTGCCGATTATGGAGTGGCGGTCGGCGGTGGCGCATTCGGGGAGGCTGCGGCCGGATATCGTTTTGAGTCTGCCGAGGAGTTTAATGAAAAAGGTGGCGTCAGGGCATTCGCAGTAGGACTCCTCCACGAGATGCTTGAAGCTGAACGTAATCCCCTCCTCTTCCTGCCGTGGCGCGCCGATGCGCAGCAGGGGCGTAGCACCGCGGCGCGATTTACTGATTCGCCCCGCCACGGCTAGTCGTCGATGCGGGATTTGAAGTGGCGCTGCATGGCCGCCTGGGTAATCTCGGTGCCCTTGCCGCAGCTCCACGCCGCCTTCCAAGGGGCTTCCTCGTGGGTCATGCGCATAAGCGCGGAGGCGGAGTAGGCGCTAAAGGTGTCGTACACGTTGAGGAAGAAATCGCGCCGCTCTTCCGTTGCGAAGGCGATGGTTTTTCCCTCCTTCTCAATGTTGAACGGGTCGCGGCCGTAACGCTTGAAGGCGTGGTAGATTTCGGGGACCACGGGCCCGTACGCCCAGGCCTCCACCCGCTCCGCGAAGAGGGGCTCGCCGTACTCCGCGAGCCAGAAGCCCTGGAGGTAGAATAGTAGCTTTTGCAGCTTGAGGTTGGTTATGAGGTCTCCGTGCTCCTCGTCGGTTAGCGCGATCACCATGCGCGCCACGTCCATCGCCTTGTACACCATTGGTTTGCTCTCCTTTCCTTCGGGGCAAAGGTAGCGCAGGGGCGGCGCATTTCAAAATGTGCATTTATAAAGTAATCATGTGTAGAGGCGGGGGTTGGTAGCTTTTTTTCTTCGGCTACTTCCTTTTGCCGTGGCGGTAGAGGGTGTTGATTCTGGCCTCAATGCCGATGATGTAGAAGATGCCGCCGAGGAGTACGCCCGCCATGGCGCGGTTATCGCCCGCGGCGCGGAAAACGGTGAGTTTTCCAATGTCTCCGAATCCCTCTTTGGCGGTTCGCTGCACGGCGGGGGCGAACATTTCCATCGGGAGGACTTCGGTGCCGATCACCGTGTGATGCCCCGCCACCCAGCACTCCTTCACGGCGTGGCGGGAGATTTCCCGCAGCCGGTCGAGAAGCCCCACGAAAAAAGAGGCGTCGGCGTGCCCTGCGTAGAGCGAGCGGTCGAGATGCTTAAAGCTGAACACCAAATGCCTTTCCTCTTCGCCCAGCCAGCGTACGCTCGGGGGTGTCGACTCGGCGCGGTTGCTCAGCGGAACTCTTTTGACCACGGCTAGTCGTCGATGCGCCCCAGGAAGTTTTTCCGCATGGCCTCGTGGGTGATCTCGGTGCCGTGGCCTTTAGCCCAGGCTGTTTGCCACGCGGGCTCCTCGTGCGATAGGCGCACCAGCCCGGAGGCGGAGTACTGCACGAACACCTCGTAGACGCTGTAGAAGAAGCGTTCGCGCTCCGCCGGCGCGAAGTGCATTTCGCGCCCCTCCTTCTGCACGTCGAGGGCGGTGCGGCCGTACCCCTTGAAGCGGTCGTACACCGCGGGGACCACGGGGCCGTACGTCCAGGCCTCCACCCGCTCCGCGAAGAGGGGCTCGCCGTACTCCGCGAGCCAGAAGCCCTGTTGGTAGAACAGCAGCTTCTGCAGCTTGAGGTTGGTTATGAGGTCACCCTGCTCGGTGTTGGTCTGCCAAATGAGCAGCCGCGCTATGTCCATCGCCTTGTACACCATGGTTTGCTCTCCTTTCCTTCGGGGGCAAAGGTAGCGCGGGGGCGGCGCATTTCAAAATGTATATTTATTCGGTAATCATATGCTTAGGCTGGGGCGGTAGCGTATCGGAATGGTTTACGGGGTAACCGTATTTATTGCTACATTTGCGGGGAGAGCAAAGTGTTTAACGTGAAACCATGAAAGGGAGGCAAAGGCAATGAAGGACCAGGTGTTGGCGGCGGTGCTGGGGGTGGCGGTGGCGCTGTTCGGGGGGCTGAACATTTTTCAGTTCATCTTTTTCCGCAGCACGCGGCGCAAGTACAACGCGGAGGGGCTGGGCGCGGAGATCGACGCGAACCACAAGAACATTGATTTGATGCAGGACCAGATCGACTACTTCACAAAGAAGTTCGCGGAGATCCAGGCGGATTACTTTGAGCTCTCAGAGAAGCACCGGGAGCTGCTGCGGCACCATTCTGACGAGATGGCGCAGCTGAACGCAGAGGTGAAGCGGCTGAGCGGGGAGATGGAGGAGCTGCGGGAGGAGAACGAGGAGCTGCGGCGGGTGAACGCGGAGCTGCGGCGGCGGCTGGGGGAGCAGTAGCGGGGCGGGGCAGGTGGCTACAGCGTGTAGCCATCTGCTGGGGCTGCGCGTTTCGGGCAGCGATACTTTGGGCGTAAGGGGTTACGATTGGCGGAAAAACGATTAATAGGCAAACGGATATGGGAACGAACGGATGGTTGGTGCTGCTGGATAACGGCCACGGGCGGGAGACGCCGGGCAAGGCGAGCCCCGATGGGGCGCTGCAGGAGTGGGAGTGGACGCGGGCGATGGCGGTGCGCGTGGGGCTAGAGCTGGCGCGGGCGGGGATCGCGAGCGAGCGGCTGGTGCCGGAGGCGGAGGACGTGCCGCTGGCGGTGCGGGCGGCGCGGGCGAACCGCGCGGCGCGGGAGGCGGCGGGGCGCGGCATGCGGGCGGTGCTGGTGTCGCTGCACTGCAACGCGAGCGGGGACGGCAAGACGTGGATGGCGGCGCGCGGGTGGCAGGTGCACGCGGCGCGGCGCGCAAGCGCGCAGACCCACCGGCTGGCGGGCTGCCTCGCGGAGGCGATGCCGGGCGAGTTCGTCACGGTGCGCATGCCGAAAGCGGGGCAGCCGTGGTGGGAGAACGACTTCTACATCCTGGCGCACACGGAATGCCCCGCGGTGCTGACCGAAAATCTCTTCATGGATAATCGGGACGACTGCCGCATGCTGCTCACGGAGGAGTGGCAGGGGCGGCTGGCGCGGGCGCACGCGGCGGGGGTGGCACGCTACATCGCGGGGGACGACCCCGCAAAGGGGTAGGCAGTCATGGCGGGGCGGAGCACCAATTTTACGCTGTTGGTGGCGCAGCGCGCGCCGCTCAATGGGACGCTGCTGCAGGGGAGCTGGGCGGCGCTGCTGCAATGGCCGCCGGCGCGGCGGGTGGAGAGCATTGACTACCCCGAGCGGGACGGGAAGGCGGTGGACTTCGGGGCGGGGCTCTACGACGGCGCGCCCCGCGAGCTGCGGCTGCCGCTCTACTTCCGCGGCGAGACAGTGAATGGGCTGCAAAACCTGCCGAGTCTCCCCGGCTTGGAGCTGGGGGTGGACGCGCTGGGGTACCGTGCGAATGTGCAGGTGATTGAGGTGGGGGCGGCAACGCAGGGGCGGCACGGGGCGTGGGCGCAGGTGCGGATGCTGGAGCGGGCGCTGCCGGAGTGGTTCGTGCATGACTGGAGTTCCCCCGCGGCTGGGCAGATGCTCGGCACGCTGGAGCTGCGGGGCGGGGCGGGCCTCGATGGGCTCGGCGTTGGGGTGACGCCGGGGGTGTGGCCCCCGAAGGGAGGCGCGCAGCGCAAGCGGCTTAGCAACCCCGGCTACGCGCTGGCGGAGGGGATTGGGAATGAGGAGGCGAAGGTGGTGCTGCCGTGCGCGATGGGGGGATTCAAAAGCGTGGGCGATTTGCTATGTAACTACGGGGCGGCGTGGCGGTGGTTCGTGAAGCGCACCGCGGAGGCGGAGCTGCGCACGGCACGGGCGGTGTACGGTGGAGCGCGGTACGAGTCGCAGCGGGTGGTGGCGTTCAACCCTGCGCGGCGGTGGGTGCAGTTCGAGGTGACGCTGGCGGTGCGTAGCGTGGAGGTGCTGTAGCGTGGGGAGGGGAAGCGATACGTTTCTATTGTAAATGGATTCTACGCATTGAAAAGTGATTTTGGCAAAGGGGATAAAAAGCGATTACAGCGTAGCGCATTACGACGGCATAGCGCCCCAGCGCGGAGGGGCTCGGATCGCCCGCGGGCGATGGGCGGGGAGGCGTGCTAGGAGAAGGGATAAATGGGTTTTCTCCGTCTACGCGCTCCGAGGCTTTGCCCCGCGAACGCTTAGGCTTGGCGCGCATTACATTATAAACACAAATAGGGTATGCTAACGATACATTTCCCGAGCGGGGAGACGCTGGAGGTGCGGCCGGCGCAGGGCAGCCGGGCGGTGGAGCAGCTATTGCAACCGGCGTTCGTGGAGGCGCAGTTCGCGCTGGCGCGGTGGGTGGAGGTGCCGGTGGGGGCGTGGGTGGAGCTGGAGGGGCGGCGGTACACGCTGTACGCGCCGGCGGCGGCCACGCGCGACGGGGCAACGCTATATGATTACCGCGCGCGGTTCGAGAGCGATGCGCGGGCGCTGGAGGCGATCGTGGCGCTCAACCCCGTGGACGGGCGGGCGGCATTCCCGCTGACGGCATCGCCGGCGGAGCACGCGGGGCTGGTGGTGGAGAACATGAACGCGCGCGGGGGCGGGGGCTGGCGGCTGGGGGGGTGCGTGGAGGGCGCGCCCAAGGAGATTAGCTACGACGGCACGCCGTGCCTGGCCGCGCTGGGGCGGATCGCGGAGGCGTTCGGGACGGAGTGGCAGTGCGATGGTAAGGTAATCACCATCGGGCGGGTGGGCCACGGCGCGGAGGACCCCGCGCCGCTGCGCTACGGGGAGGGGCTAAAGCCCGGCCTGCAGCGGACGGTGCACAGCGAGGACGGCAACCCCGTGGGGCGGCTGTTCGTGCAGGGGGGCGAGCGGAACGTTAGCTTTCCCGATTACGGCAAAAAAAGGCTTCACCTGCCGAAAGCCCGAACAATCGCCTTCGATGGGCTGCACTTCGAGGGGGAGTCGGGGTTCGCGGCGGCGCGGGCGGTGCGCTACACTACCGACGCGGCGGGGACGAGCGTGGCGCGGGCGGATGCATTGCCAGGGGTGACCTACCGCGAGGCGACCCTCGCGCTCGAGGAGTGCTACCCGCGGCGGGAGGGGACGGTGACGGGGGTGAACGCGGACGGGCTGGACTTCATGGACAGCACGATCCCCGCCGATTTGAACTACCGCGACGCGCGCATCGGGGGGGAGAAGGCCACGATTATATTCCAATCGGGGATGCTGGCGGGGCGGGAGTTTGACATCGTGCAGACGGAGACGGATTTGACAGGGTACGACCACGGGGCGCGGCGGTTCCAGCTGGTGCCGCAGGATGAGGATGGGGTAAGCATGCCGGGGGGCGTGTTCGTGCCGCGGGTGGGCGACCGCTACGCCGTTTTCCACATAAACATGCCGCTGCGGTACGTGCGGGACGCGGAGGAGGAGATGCTGCGGGGGGCGGTGCGCTACCTGCACCCGCGGGCGGGGCATCGGTTCACGGTGCGCGCGGAGCTGGACGCGGCGTGGGCGCGGGCGCGGTGGGCGAACCTCGGGGGGCGGCTGGGGCTGGGGGGCTACGTGGCGATAGAGGACCGGGAGCTCTTCGGGGCGAGCGGGGAGGGGCGGGCTGTGCTGCGGGTGGTGGAGGTATCGCGGCCGCTGGGCGACCCGCACGCGCCAACGCTGACGCTGAGCAACGAGCCGGCGGCGGGGGGCATCTTCACGCAGCTAGCCCGCGCCCGGGCGCAGGAGCAGGTGGTGGCGACGCGGCACGCGGAGGCGGTGCGCTACACGCGGCGCACGTTCCGCCAGGCGCGGGAGGGGCTCAAGCAGCTGGAGGAGGTGGCGAAGCGAATAGATGATTTTAAGGAAAGCATTAAGCCCGCCACGGTCACCACGATGGGCGCGCTGGTGGGGAGCGAGGCGACCAACTTCACGTTCGTTAACCGCGTGGAGTTCACGTGGGAGGGGGCGGGCAAACGGCTGCGGGCGCGGGCGGTGGACGGCGGGGCGATGGTGCTGGAGCACGCCACGCTGGGGGGCGAGCCGCAGGGGCGCGGCACGATCAGCACAACTGGGGCGGCGGCGCGGCGGTGGAATCTCTACGAATTCACGAGCGGGGCCCTCACGGCGGCGGGGCGGCCCTACTTCCTCTACGCGGAGTGCCCGAGCGGGGAGGGCGCAACGGATGGGCGCTTTGCCATTAGCATGGAGGCGCGGCCGCTGCGGGAGGGCGACCGCTACAACCTTCTGTGCGCGCTGGTGAGCAGCGAGGACGGCTTTGGGACCCGGAGCGTGCAGCCGGTGTTCGGGGTGACGGAGGTGACGCCGGGGATGGTGCGCACGAGCCGGATCGTGAGCCGCGGCGGGGAGACCTACTTCGACCTGGAGCACGGCGAGATCGGGGGCAACATCCGGTTCACGATCCCCGAGGCGGCGGGGCCCGTGGCGGCTGCGCCCGAGCCGAACCTCTTTAGCAACGGCGGGCCGATGATCGCGGGCGTGGAGGGGTGGCGGCTGCTGAGCAATGAACCCGATTGGGAGATGCGTATGGAGCAGGTGGAGGAGGAGGCGCACGGGGGGTACGGGCGGATTCGGTACACGGCGAAGCGGACGAAAATGGAGCAGACGGATAGGTTCTACAAGGTGGGGCAGGTGTGGGTGGAGCTGCCCGCGCAGTATGCTGGCGCGGAGGCGGTGTGCGCGGCGGTGGGGCTGGCGCGGTGCACGCGCCCGAAGGCGGTGATGTTCGAGGGGTACTTCGGGGGCGGCTACCCGAATCGCAACCTGGCGGATATGCGGCGGACGAGCTCGATGGCGGGGAATCCCCCGTTGGCGAACGTTGCCTTCGTGCAGGGGCGGGGCGATGCGGCGGAGGCGGTGGTGTACGGCCCGATCCGGCGGGTGAACGGGGGCAGCAACATCGCGCTCTCATGGTTCGTGGACGCTGATGCGCTGCCCGACAAGGGGCTGGGGATAGAGGTGGTGCTGGAGTTCGTGTGGCTGAAGGTGGAGGTGGGGGAGAGGTTCACGGGGATGCCGACGGCGGGGCTGGGCGGGCTGCAGGGGG
>CALHSW010000021.1 GCA_938038735.1 uncultured Bacteroidia bacterium
GGGCGACACCGTCCTGGACCCCTTCGCGGGGAGCGGCAGCACCGGGGAGGCGTGCGTATCGCTCGGCCGCCGATTTATCGGCATCGAGCGGGACGGGACGTACTTTCGCGGCATGCAGCGGCGGCTGGCCGGGCCGTTGCAGCGGCGCATGGAGATGGCGAATGGATAAACTGAAACGAAGTAGGAGGTAGATGCTATGGACGCGGCGGCGGTAGAACAGCTATTCACGGAGGGCACGCCCGCGGCGCGGGCGGTGCAGGCGCTTACGCGCAAAGGGATTAATGTTCCCCAATGGGAGGGACCCCGCGGGCTGCGCCGCGAGTACGACCCCACCCTCCACCCCGTCATGGACACCGCCGCCTATCCCGACCGCCCCGACGGCCGCGGCGGCGTAGAGCGGGTTACCCGCGTGCCGCTCAACTTCCAGCGGCTCGCCGCCAAGCGTCTCACCGAGCTCTGCGTTGGCACCCCGGTGCGCCGCGTCTACCGCGCCCCCGATTCCCGCGCCGCGGAGGTCGCCCGCCGCATGGAGGCGGTCTTTCGCGTCGCCCGCATCGATAGCGTCAACACCGCCCGCTGCCTACAGCTCTTCGCCGGCTGCGAGGTGGCCACCATCTGGTACGCCGTCCCGGAGCGGCACGCCCGCTACGGCTTCGACAGCCCCCTGCGTCTCCGCTGCCGCACCTACAGCCCCATGCAGGGCGACTCCCTCTACCCCCTCTTCGACAGCTACGGCGATATGGTTGCCCTTAGCGTGGGGCGCACCGTGGCTTCCGAGGATGGCACCACCCGCGCCCGCGTGCTAGATGCCTACACCGCAACAACCCACGCCGCCTACCGCGACGAGGGGGCGGGGTGGCAGCTCACCGCCCGCGAACCCATCGCCCTCGGCAAGATCCCCGCCGCCTACATGTGGCGGCCGCAGCCCGCCTGGGAGGATACCAGCCGCCTCGTCGAGGAGATGGAGTGGACCCTCTCGCGCAACGGTAACTACCTGCGCAAGAATAGCAAGCCCCTCTTCACCGTCTTCGCCGACGAGGAGATTCCCTACGGGCGCGAACGGTCGGCCGACCAGGAGTCCCGCGCCGTCCTGCAATTCCCCAAGGGCAGCACCGCCGGCTACGTCACATGGCCCCAGGCGGTGGATAGCCTCAAGTTCCACATGGCCGAGCTGCGCCAATCCTTCTTCACCCAGCTACAGCTCCCCGACTGGAGCTACGAGAGCATGAAAAGCGCCCCTATGAGCGGCGAGAGCCGCAAGCAGCTCTTCATCGACGCGCACCTCAAGGTGCTTGACGAGCGGGGGCGGCTGCAAGAGTTCTTCGACAGAGAGATTAACGTGGTGCGCGGCTTCCTAAAGGCGATGCTCCCCTCCGAGTTCGCCGCCGCCGCCGACGCGTTGGCGGTGGCCAGCGAGGTTACCCCCTTCGCGCTGGGCAACGAGCGGGAGACCATTGAGAATCTCCTGCAAGCCAACGGCGGGCGGCCGCTGGTCTCCCACCAGGAGTCCATTGAACGGCTCGGCTGGAGCGAGGACGCGGCGCGCACGCTGGAGGCCATTCAGGCCGATAGCCGCCTCGACGCGTTGGAGCTCGCCGACTGACCCGCACGGCGAACGCTTATAAATGTTTCTAACGTAATCATATTAACGGCAATGGATTTTGCGTATTGCCGTTTACTTCGTAATCGTATTTTATTGCCAGCATTGCGCGCTGCGCGGCTCGCCTTCCATGGGCTTGCGCCGTAATCGCTACCTTTGCGGCGCAATCGGGTAAAGAAATGCGGGCGTAACGGTATGGATCGCGGCGAACGGCGGCACAATCGGCGGGTTTCGGGCTACGAGCGGCGCGCCCTGCGGCTCATGCGGCGGGCGGCGGCGGAGGCGGCGCGGCTCGTGCAGCTCTACGGCGGCGGCAAGGCGGGCGAGCCGTTCCGCATCGACCGGAGCATGCCGCTGCGGCGGGCGGTGGACGCGCTCCTAAAGGATTTGCACGCTGCGCTCCTTGGCGAGGTGCAGCGGGGCGTGTACCGCGAGTGGACGGTGGCGGAGCGCGAGGCCGATGCGCTGGCGGCCCGCGCGGAGGGGATCTACCCCGTGCGGGAGGCGGAGCGCGCGGCGTGGCGCACCCACCGCGACGAGGCCCGCGAGGCCTTCGCGGCGCGGCGCGAGCGGGGGCTTTCCCTCTCCGACCGCGTGTGGCGCGTGGTGGACGGCTTCGCCGCCGAGGTGGAGACCGCCGCCACCGAGGCCATCGGCAACGGCACCCCCGCGGAGCGGCTCGCCACCGCCATTAAGCAGCACCTCAACGAGCCCAACCGCCTCTACCGCCGGGTGCGCGGCCCCAACGGCAAGCTCCGCCTCTCCAAGGCCGCCGCCGCCTACCACCCCGGCCGCGGGGTCTACCGCAGCAGCTTTATGAACGCGCGGCGGCTCGCCGTCACCGAGACCAACATGGCCTACCGCGCCGCCGACTTCGAGCGGTGGCAGCAGATGGACTTCGTGGTGGGCATTGAAATCCGTTTGTCTAATAATCATAACTGCAAGGGCGTACCCAACGGCACCTTCCACGATATCTGCGACGAGCTGGCGGGGCGCTACCCCAAGGAGTTCAAGTTTACGGGCTGGCACCCGCACTGCCGCTGCCACGCCGTGCCGATCCTCAAACGCCCCGAGGAGATGGCGCAGCAAGGGGCGGAGAGCGCCAACGCGGTAAATGCTTTGCCGGGGGCGTTCGAGGCGTACGTCGCGGGCAATCGGGGGCGCATCGCCGCCGCCGCCGCGCGGGGGGCGCTGCCCTACTTCCTGCGCGACAACTTCGCCGTGGCGGCGGACGGGACGCTCGCGGCGCGATGGGGCGGCAGGTCGTTTCAAATTGGAATCGAAAAGGCGAGCGCAGCCTACCGTAAACTACAGAAGTATGGGTGGCAACCGGAGTACTTCGATGCAGGGAGTGGTGGCTTCGTGGTGGTGCACCCAATGCGCCGCGCGGTGGGGGCAGCTGGGAAGCAGGAACGCATCAAGCTAGAGAAGGAGCTGCGCATGTGCTGCGCCTTTGCGGCGGCAGGGCATCGGGTCAAGATGCTGCGGGAGAAGGCTGGCGTATCAAGCCCAGATGTACTAATCGATGGCGTACCGGCAGAGCTAAAAAGCACGCGAAGCGCAAATAACGTAGTAAAATATGCACGGAAGGCTGTAGAAGTGCAGGGGGCGGCGTGCGTGCTGTTTGAATTTGAATGCGAATCGGATGCCCTGCACAAAGAACTCCTAAAGCTACAGCGCGATGGGTTCAAGGTGTTGTACTACTTCAAGGGGCGTCGCAGGGTGTACAGGCTCTAGAAAATAAGACGGCCGCCCCAAAATGGGAGCGGCCGAATATGCGGTACGACTGCACCCCGTCGGGCGCTAGACATCCCTAGCCCTGGGTAGCCCATGGATGTCACCCAGGGTTGGCGCAAAGGTAGGGGTAAAAATGGTAAAAGCAAAATTTTACCGCGATTCTCTGCTACATTGTCATTAGATCTGCGTATTCTTCGGGGCTTTGCCACATAACGTATGACCAACGGCTAATTATATCGGACGGTGTCGCGATGAAGGGTTCTACGGTTATGTCGCCAATCATTTTGTCGCTACTATAGCCGCATATGTAGTCGGCAGAATCTTTACTCTCACCCCTTGCCATAAGAATGCGGTGCACCTCGGCGCGGAAGGCGTTAACCTCCTCTAGGGTGTACGTTCTGCGTGGATTCTCCATGGCATTCCTCCTTTCTGCAGCCGATGCTGCATGTGCTTTCCTAGAGGCGAAGGTAGTGAGAATGTTGGGAATAAGCGAATTACCGCGTGTGGTAAACACATAAAACAGAGGTGAAACGCTAATGCGGTAATCGTACTACTAGGGGCGTTCGGGGCCGCATCGCCGCCCCAACGCTGTAGCGGGGAGATGGATTATAAGGGGTAGGATGTAAAAAAGGGGACCCTCGCGAAAGGATCCCCTAATGAGGGTTCGGGGCAGCTACAGAGTTTTAAAGCTCTGCACCGGGATTTCCCGCTATTGTCCCTCGGTGGGATTGGCAGAACCGCTCCCGGCTGCAAAGGTAGGGGTAAAAATGGTAAAAGCAAAATTTTCTGCGATTCTACCCTGCGGGGATTGATGGGCTGGTGAATCCGCCTCTGTGCTGTAGCGGGGACAGGGATCGAACCTGTGACCTCTGGGTAATGAGCCCAACGAGCTACCAACTGCTCCACCCCGCTCCATGCGTGCCTTAGAAAGATGGGGGGCTGACGACTTACGCGCATTGCCAGCCCCCCTCGTACTGCCCGACGCGGCGCGCGATGTGACCATGCAAAACTCCCTACGCCGCGCTGGCAGTATCTGTTGCCGCAAAGGTAGTACCTTTTCCCAATATAGCCACACGGATTCCATTGTTTATACTGTAAACGATGTGTAACCCCCGCCGAAAGTGCTACCTTTGTGCTTGCTACGTAAGGGGGTACAGCGGCGTTTTGGCGCGAACGCCCCGCGCCGTAAAAAAAATGGGGGGCATACGGTATGGATACTGACGGCGGGCGGCTGCAATTTAGCGTGGGGCTCGACACGCGCGATCTGGCGCGGGATGCCGACGAGGCGCGGCGAATCCTCTCCTCGGTGGGCGGCACGGCGGAGCGGGAGGGCGAATCCGTGGACTCATCGTTCAAGCGCATCGGGAGCGCCGTGCGCGGCGTGTTTACCATGCAGGCGGCGATTGGTTTCGCCCGCGAGGTGATAAACGTGCGCAAGGAAATCGAGGGGCTTGAAATCTCTTTCCGCACCCTGCTGGGGAGCCAGCAGAAGGCGGACGAGCTCTTCGGCAGCCTGCGGCGCTTCGCCGCGGAGACCCCCATGGACCTCAAAGACCTCGCCAAGGGGGCGCAGACCATGCTGGGCTTCGGCATGGCGGGCGAGGAGGTGATGCCCATCCTAAAGGCGATCGGCGACATCAGCATGGGCAACCGCGACCAGTTCAACTCGCTGACGCTGGCCTTTAGCCAGGCCACCGCGGCGGGCAAGCTCATGGGGCAGGACCTCATGCAGATGATCAACGCGGGGTTCAACCCCCTCACGCAGCTCAGCGAGAAGTCGGGCAAAAGCATCGCGCAGCTAAAGGACGAAATGGCGGCGGGGGCAATCTCGGCGGCCGACCTCAAAGAGGCCTTCCTCGGCGCGGCCGCGGCGGGCGGGCGCTACCACGGCATGCTGGCGGCGCAGGGCCAGGGGCTCTCGGGCTCCATCGCGCAGCTGCAAGGGGCGTACGCCGACATGCTCAACGATATCGGCACCGCCTCGCAGGATGCCATGGCCGCCGCCGCGCGCGCCGAGCTAGCCCTCGCGGTGCAGGGCGGCAACGCCCGCGCCGCCGACTCCGCCCGCCGGCAGCTGGAAACCGCCACCGTCGCCCGCCAAACCGCGGCGCAGGAGCTCCTCAACGCGAGTAGATCCAAGGAGGCGAAGCAGACCGCCGTGGCTGCCGCCGCCCGTAGAGCCTCCGCGGCGAGCGCCGCCGTGGAGACCGCCGCGACCAACGCCGCCGCCACCGCGAACACCGCCCTCGCCCGCGCCAAGAAGCTCGCCACCGCCGCCGCGGGGCGGCTCAACAAGATGGTTATGGCGAACGCGTACGTGCTTGCCGCTGCCGCCGTCGCGGCGCTGGGATACGGCATTTACAAACTAGTCACCTACCAAACCGAGTCGGAGAAGGCGCAGCGGCGGCTCAACGATGCACTAGCGCAGGGCGAGGCTGCCGCCGCCGCGGAGCAGGCGAAGGTGGACTCGCTCTTCGGCACGCTGGAGGGGGCCACCAAGGGCACCAAAGCCTACGAGGAGGCCAAGGGTGCCATCCTCGCGCAGTACGGCGAATACCTCAAAGGGCTAGGCGACGAGAAGACCGCCCTCGACGATATCGCCGCCGCCTACGAGGCGGTTAGCCAGGGGGTGCTAAAGGCCGCCCGCGCCCGCGCCAAGGAGTCCTACCTCGCCAAGGAGCAGGAGGAGTTTGAAAAGAGCTACTCCAAAGACCTTGACGCGCTGCGCAAAACCCTGGAGGGCAAGTTCGGGGCGCGGGAGGGTAATGCGCTCCTGGAACAGCTCAAACCCGCGATCGAGGGGCGCGCCCATCTCGCGGAGCTCAGCGAGGAGGTACGGCAGAAGGTGGCCGCGCTCAACGTGGAGAAGACCAAGGGGGGAGTCTTCGGCGCGGATGCCGCCGACACCTACATCGAGAATCGGGTGGAGAACCTTATTAAGAGTATCAACGGGGCGAGCGAACGGTTTAAAAAGGCGCACGCCAACGCGGAGGCAATGTTCGGGGAGGGGCAGGAGGAGCTGGCGAAACCCACCGATATCGCGGGGTGGCAGCAGCGGCTCAAAGCCCTGCAGGACGAAAATGATGCCCTCTCCGATATCGATCGGGCGGGGCAGCGGGGCGTGGCGCTGCGCAAGCAAATTGCGGAGGCGGAGCTGGAGATAGAACGGCTCTCGCGCCCGCCCAAACAGAATAAAGCCTACTGGGACGAGAAGCGCAAGGCGCTGGTGGCGGAGCTAGAGGCGTTGGAGCAGCAGGGCGCGGTGGGCGAGAAGGGGAAGGCGATTAAAGAGAAAATCCGCGGCATCGACCGCATCCTCAACGAAGCCTACGCCGTGGGCGGCGGCAGTGGGGCGGGGCGGGCTATGGCTAGCTCCGCGGCGAGCCGCGAGGAGATGCTGGCGCAGCTGGCCGCCCGCGAGGCGGAGGCGGCGCGGCGTGCGGCGTTCGCGGTGCGCCAGGCCGAGGTGGACGGCATGGAGGAGGGCTTCGCCAAGGAGATGGCCGCGGCGCGCTTGCAGTACGACCGCCTCGAGGCGGAGAATGAGAAACGCCGCGAGGAGATGGTGGAAAACGCCCGCCAGCGTAAAACCCTAGAGGGCGACCCGGCGGGCGCGGCGAAGGTGACGGAGGCCGACCTACCCAAGGAGCAGCTGGAGCAGCTCGCGGAGTACGCCCGCATCAACGCCGAGGCGTTGGCGCGCGCGGAGCGGGAGGCTCTCGCCAAGGTGATGGACGAGGTGCTGACCTACCAGCAGCGGCGCATGCAGGTGGAGGCGGAGTACGCCGAGAAGCGCAAAGCCCTCTACGAGGCGGATGGGCAGACCCTGCGCGGCGGCGTGGAGGCGGAGAATGTGGAGGCGCTGGCGCAGGCCCGCGAGGAGGCCCTCGCGGCGGTGGACTCGCAGTTCGCGGAGCGGGAGGCCACCTACAGGGCGTGGATGGAAACGCTTTCGCGGTACTCGCTCGACGAGCTCAAGCGGGCGCTTACGGAGGCGGAGGCCGCGCTGGCTACCCTTGAAAAGAATGGCGGCAAGGGCAATGGGCTCGCGGCCGCGCGTGCGAAGGTTGCCAAGCTGAAGGCGGAGGTGGCCCGCTCGGAGGAGGAGGCAAGCCGCGCGCAGGGCCCCGCCCAGGCCGAGGAGGCGTGGGGGCGGCTCGTGAAGACGCTCCAAACGGCGAGCGGCGGCTTCAAGGAGCTGGGCAGGGCTGTCGGCGGCACCGTGGGCGAAATCCTCGATGGCGTCGGCGAGGTGGCCGGCATGACCAGCGGGCTTATCGGCAATATCCAATCGCTGGTGGAGGCCAGCAGCTCGGCGATGGCCGCCTCCGCGGGCGCGGCGACCCAGGCTATGAGCGCGGTGGAAAAGGGCTCCATGATCCTCTCCATCGTCTCCACGGTGGTGCAGGTCGGTATGAAGATTGCCTCGCTCTTTAGCCGCACCAAGCGGCTCGACAAGGAGATTAAGGCGAAGCAGGCGGAGCTCGACGCGCTCCAGTGGGAGCTTGACAACCGCGACGCGGCGCGGCTCTGGCGGCAGGAGGGGCAGGAAATCTCCAGCATTATCATGGAGGCCACGAAGGCCGGCGCGAAGCTGCAAATGGAGAAGACCATGGCCTTCTTCACGGGGAAAAAGGCGGGGGTGCGCAACGCGGCGCAGGAGTACGAGCAGGCCTACGCCGAGGCCACCGAGCGGCTCGCGAAGAAGATGGCGAACCTCTCCTACGAGGTGGGTCAGGCTTTCGGCATGGATCGCTATAAGAACGTGCGCGGGGAGCTCGACGCTATGAGCCGAGAAATCATGGCGCGCAACCAGCAAATGCAGAACGAGGCGAACAAGGGCAAGAAGCGCGACAACGCGCAGATCGAGAAGTGGGGGCAGGAGAATAGGGAGGCGGCGCAGAAAATGGCCGAGCTGATGCGGGGCGCGATGGAGGATATCGTGGGGGGGAGCGCGGCGGATCTCGCCTCGCAGCTGGGCGACTCGCTGGTGGACGCCTTCCGCGCGGGCGAGGACGCGGCGGAGGCCTGGGGCCGCAAGGTGGACGATATCGTGGCGAATATGATGAAGCGGATGCTGATCAAGCAGCTCCTCGAGAAGCCCATGGCGAGGCTAATCGGCAACCTGCAGGCGAAGGCGTTCAAGGACGGGCGCTTCGACGAGGCGGGGCTGATGGCGGGGATGGCGGAGTTCCGCGATGGCATGTACAACATGAAGGCGCAGGCCGACCAGATGGTGGAGGCGCTGAAGGCGAACACGGACATCTTTCGGCAGGACGCGGCGGCGGGCGCGGGGCGGAGCGCGGCGGCGAAGGGCATCGCCACGGCGAGCCAGGATAGCGTCAACGAGCTCAACGGCCGTATGACCGCCGTGCAGGGGCATACCTACGCGATCATGGAGGGCACGAAGGTGCTCCAGGCGGTGTGCGGCGGCATCCTGGAGGGGGTGCGCGACGTGGGGCGGCTCTCGGAGAGCATCGACCGCCGCCTGGGGCGGGTGGAGGAGGACGTGGCGCGGGTGCGCCGCGCTACCGAGCTGGTGCACACCGACGGGGTGAGGGTGAAGGGGTAGCGATTCTATAGGCTTTTTATGTTTACAGCGTAACGGTTTAGAAATTGAATTGATATGATTACGGAGGAATCGGCGGCGATGGGGGTAGCGTGGGACTTGGAGACCAATGGGGTGCGGCTGACAGCTGGGGCGGAGGGAGGTTTAAAGGTATCCCCGCGGCCGGTGTTCTTCGAGGAGCTTGACCTG
>CALHSW010000022.1 GCA_938038735.1 uncultured Bacteroidia bacterium
CGGGGACACAAGGATTTTCAGTCCTTTGCTCTACCAACTGAGCTATGGCACCCTCTCGCCTTTCGCTTTTTAAGCACTTTTGCGGCTGCAAAGGTACGCTATTTCTACGGAACCACCAAATCTTTTTGCGAAGTGGGTGGAAAAATTTCCTTTCCGCCATGCGAAACGCCCTGATTCCCTTCCGTATTTCTCTGGGGAAAAATAGCATTGCGCCGTGCGATCGCAATCAACCGCACGGCGCAACCCCACCCGCAGAAACTACTCTGCCTTTATAACAATCGATAGCCCCATGCCGCCGCCAACGCATAGCGTAGCGAGCCCAAGCTCCTTCTTTTTATCCTGCAGCAGGTGCAGCAGGGTCGTCACGATGCGCGCCCCAGAGGCCCCTATCGGATGCCCCAGCGCAATGGCGCCGCCGCGCATGTTCACTCGCGCCATGTCAAAACCCAGCTCTCGCACCACGCACGCCGCCTGCGCTGCGAACGCCTCGTTGGCCTCCACAATGTCAAAATCACTCACCGACATGTGCAAGCGCTGCATCACCTTCTTGGTAGAGGCAATGGGGCCTACCCCCATAATCTCTGGCTCCACCCCCTCAGCCGCAAATCCTACTATAGATGCCAATGGCTTCACCCCGAGCTCCTCCGCCTTCTCGCGGGATGCAATGACCAGTGCCGCGGCCCCATCGTTAATCCCCGATGCGTTGCCGGCGGTCACCGTGCCGTTCTTCTTAAAGGCCGGCTTCAGCTTCGCCAACGACTCCATGGTCACCCCCTCCTTCGGATACTCATCGGTGTCCACCAGCGTCACGTTGCCCTTGCGATCCTGCACCTCCACCGGAACAATCTCCCGCTTGAACTCGCCGTTCTTGCGCGCCGCGCAGGCCTTGCGCTGGCTCTCGCACGCAAGCGCATCCTGCATGTCGCGCGTGATGCCGAATCGCTCCGACACGTTCTCGGCAGTCATCCCCATGTGCATATCATTAAAGGCATCCCACAGCCCATCCTTAATCATGACGTCCACCAGCTTCGTGTCGCCCATGCGCGCCCCCCAACGGGCATTCGGCACAATGTATGGCGCGTTTGACATGCTCTCCGCACCGCCTACCAGCATCACATCGGTATCATCGCACATGATCGACATTGCGCCCAAAATGATACTCTTCATCCCTGACCCGCACACCTGGTTAACGGTCATAGCGGGTGAGGTAATGGCTAGCCCGCTGTACTTGCCGATCTGGCGGGCCACGTTCTGCCCCACGCCGGCCTGCAGCACGCAGCCGAATATCAACTGGTCAATCTGCGAGGGCTGCAGCCCCGAATCGGCTATGGCAGCCTTCGCAGCCACTACGCCTAGCTCCGCCGCGGTTTTGCTCTTGAGCGCACCACCGAACGATCCTATCGGCGTTCGTTTTGCTGATAGAATCACAACATCTTTCTTCATCATAATGGTAAACGGATTAGTATAACACCATTAAACTTCACTCCCTGCGCCACCAAACCCCTTACGGCAGCTCCGTAATTTGAATTCTAGACGCAATGCGCGAATTTACAACTTCCAATGTGAATTGCAAATGAGATTTACAGCTTATACCAATATGAATTATACCTCCCAGCATTGCACGCGCCGCGCTAGCACGATAAATTGATGTGGAAAGCCCCAACACGCTCCGCAAGATAGCGTATCTCCACTGCAGCACGGCAGGACGGATGGCGGCTAGCAACGCCCAGTATCAGTATTACCTCTTAAATTCATCTGCACGCCCCTGCTAGCTCCCTTGCATACGTAAGGAGCAAAGGAGCAATCCCGCCATCGCCATGGGCAACGGTTAGAACAGCAGCGCCGGGGTCGCCACTATACAAATCGATCACGGAGAGGCCGAGGGGCTCGCGGCCTCTTGCAGTGGACATGGGAACGCACGACCATGGTAATAGGGCACCGTGACAATAGCTGCCATCTGCCCCCTCACAATCTTACCACATGGCTCGCACCCCCTTCGCATCAAATTCGGATTTCTCCAGAGAAATCCGAATTTGATGCGAACTTGATGGGAATAGGGTGCAGGGTTGGGATACTAGCTAAGCCTATAGGAAGCGACACCCTTAGCCAAGTGGCGCAAAGAAACTTGACCCAACCTCAACGAAACCGAAGGCCCACTGCGAGGGACATGGTGACCGCTGCAAAACCATTTCGGATATACGTTGCAAAAATCGCTTGCATTCTGTGACCTGGAACTATGGAAAAGCCAAAGGACACTACGCCCTTTTTTGCCATTGTGCAGGAGGTACAGCGAAGTAAGCTGACCTAAATCGCACAGATTTACAATGCCATAGGCTGGGTGCCAGAGATTACCGTGGCCAACGACTAAAAAAGCGGGACCAAACGTTCCAGCGAAGGATGAATGGCGGTTTTTTGCCACTAATCCGCAACACGTTTCCTACAAATCTTAATGAGATTTGCCGCTTCCCATTGGCAAAAAGAATATCAAAGAACCTTGAAACGGTCTCTTTTCCGCAGTAAGGATTTGCGTATTAACGAAAAAAGCACCGTATACACCCTAGCTTTTACTACCTTTGCGCCGGGTAAAGAGATAGATATACACAACGGATGAACGCAAAGGAGAAAACACCGAGGTCCCGCTATGTGAATTTCGGAATCGTAACGCTGATTTACATCGCGCTCGTCATTTGGACGGGCAAATATTGGTGGCTGCTAGGGCTGCCCATTATATTTGACTATTACATCACCCGAAAGGTACACTGGCTCTTCTGGCACAAGAAGGGGGTGAAGAAGCAAAGCTCGCTTGTGGAGTGGATCGATGCGCTGCTCTTCGCCACGGTGGTTGCCTCGCTCATTCGCATCCTATTCTTTGCCGCCTACACCATCCCCACGGGGTCCATGGAGAAGACGCTGCTTATCGGTGACTACCTCATCGTGAGCAAAACCGCCTACGGCCCCAAATTACCCATTACCCCCCTCACCGTACCCTTCACCCACAACACGCTCCCCTTCACCAAGAACACCCCATCCTACGTGCGATGGATAGAGCGGGGCTACAACCGAAGGGCCGGCTTCGGGAGCGTGCAACGGGGCGACGTGGTCGTCTTTAACTTCCCCATGGGCGACACGGTGGTCGCCGAGTTCCCCGAACGAAACTACTACGATCTCGTGCGGGAGGTGGGTCGCGAGGAGCTGCACCGGCGCTTCAAGATCCTGAGTCGCCCTGTCGACAAGTGCGAGAACTACATCAAGCGATGCGTAGCCATCGCGGGCGATACGCTCCAAATCGTTAATAACCAAGTGATAGTTAATGGCATCCCGCAGGGCAAGGACAAGGGGCGGCAGTACGCCTACACCGTGCAGACCAATGGTACGCCCATCAATGGGAAAATCCTTGATAACCTGAATATAAACCCCGACGATAGGCAGTACGAGCAAATCACGGGACGGTACGTCATGCCGCTCACCGAGGCCATGGTGGAGGAGGTAAAAAAGCTCCCAAACGTGGTAAGCGTAGAAAAAAGCGGTAGCCTACCGCTCGAGATAGCCTCTCGCTACATTTTCCCCCATAATGCCCGCTTTGCGTGGACGGAGGCAGATTTTGGCCCGTTATGGATTCCTAAAAAGGGCGCCACGGTGGAACTCACCAACGAGAACCTCCCGCTGTACGAGCGTATCATCGATGTGTACGAAGGACATGACCTTGAGGTGCGAGACAGTACCATTTACATTGATGGACAACCCGTTAACGAGTATACGTTCGCTATGGATTACTACTTCATGATGGGCGATAATCGCAATAACTCTTTGGACAGTCGCTTCTGGGGATTCGTACCGGAGGACCACGTGGAGGGGAAAGCCAAGTACGTTTGGTTATCGCTAGATAAAAATAAGAAATTTCCTAAGAACATTCGGTGGAGTCACATGTTCTCAAAAATAAGGTAGGGTGTCTGCGGTATGGCTAAAATGCAAGGAGGCAAAAATAGCAGGGGGGACAAGGCGCTGCAAGCGCATTACGACCAAATTATTGCTTGGTTCGAATCGGCCATGCCGACACCTAAGACCGAGCTGCACTACGACTCAACCTTTGGTCTCCTAGTGGCGGTAATGCTCTCCGCGCAATGCACAGATAAGCGTGTAAATCTCATTACGCCGCCGCTTCTGAAGGCATACCCCACCGCCGAACGCATGGCTGCCGCCACGCCGCTTGAGGTGTTTGAATACGTTGCCTCCTGCTCCTATCCCAACAGCAAGGCGAAGCACCTCGTAGCCATGGCGCAGCGGATTGTACAAGAATTCCACGGGGAGGTGCCGCAAACCCAAAAGGAGCTAACCTCCCTTCCTGGGGTGGGCGAAAAAACCGCCAACGTGATGCTCTCTGTAGGTTTCGGGAAGCCCGCGCTGGCTGTTGACACGCACGTACACCGCGTGGCGCGACGGCTCGGGCTAACGCGCAACGCTAAAACGCCGAAGGAGACGGAGCAACAGCTCAAGGCGCACATCCCCGAAGCGCTATGGGGCAAGTCGCACCATTGGCTCATCCTGCATGGTCGCTACATATGCAAAGCGCGCACGCCGCTGTGCGGCGAGTGCGGGTTAGCCCATTTATGCCCCAGTTCAAAGGAATTCATGTAGCGATTTTATGGTTGGTGTGGGATTTGTGGTACATATCAAGTAAAAGCGAAAACATGATGAAAAGGGTAATCGCATTTTGGGCAGCAATGCTGTATACCATTGGGGGTGCCGTGGCGCAGGTGGATCCAACGGATGTCATCGGCCTTTGGCTCTCGGAGGAGAAGGACGGCAAAGTGGAAATCTTTCAAAAAGAGGATGGCACCTTCGCGGGGCGAACACGATGGATGGTATACAATGGGGTCGAAAACCCGCGAGTTTACGATGTCCATAATCCCGACTCCACAAAGCGTAACCAACTGATCGTGGGGATGGAAATGATGTACGGCTTTGAATTCAAGGAGGGATCCTGGAGGAATGGAAAAATCTACGACCCTCGCTCTGGAAAAACCTACAGCGCCAGGATGAAGCTGAAGGAAAATGATAAAAACACGCTCCTCTTCAGGGGGTACCTAGGCATCCCCCTACTAGGGCAAACCACTACGTGGACCCGCGTGAAGGAATAGACAACTTTTATACGGAATGCTATCTCTAGATAATGTTTCAATAGCTTTTAATGGGGAGGAGCTCTTTAGCGGCCTCTCCTTTCGCATTGACTCCCACGAACGCATCGGCCTTGTTGGACGTAACGGCAGCGGGAAGTCCACATTGCTGCACATCATTGATGGCACGCTTGAACCCACGAGCGGCGTGGTAGCCCGCGACCGTGCGCTCCGTATTGGCCACCTCACCCAGCACATCCAACGGTCTGATACGCAGAGCGTTATGGCGGAGACGATGACCGCCTTCGCGGAACTCACCGCCATGGAGGAGGAGCTGCAGCAGCTCTCGCACGAAATAGAGCACGACAAAACGCTCTCCACCGAAGCCATTGAGCAGAAAGCGCACCGTTTAGCCGACCTCACTGAACGTTTCCACATGATGGGCGGCGAGAGCCGCGAAGCCCTCGCAGAAAGGGCCCTCACTGGCCTCGGCTTTGAGCGGGAGCAGTTCGCTACGCCCACCTCAAAGCTTAGCGGCGGATGGCGCATGCGCATTGAACTAGCCAAAATCCTCCTTCGCAAACCTGACCTTCTGCTCCTCGATGAGCCTACCAACCACCTTGACATTGAGTCCATCCAATGGCTTGAGGAGTACCTTCAAACCTTTAGCGGCGCGCTGCTGCTCATATCGCACGACCGCCGATTCCTTGACACCGCCACGCAGCGCACCATAGAGCTTTCTCTCGGTAAAGCCTTTGACTTTAACGTACCCTACAGCCGCTACGTGAACCTTCGCAAGGAGCAGCGCGAGCAGCAGCTAGCCGCCTACAAAAACCAGCAAAGGCAGATAGAGAAAACGCAGGAGTTTATCACCCGCTTCCGCTATAAACCCGAGAAGAGCAACCAGGTGCAATCGCGCATCAAGCAGCTCGAGAAGATGGAAATCATTACCGTGGAGCCTGAAGATAACTCTACACTTTCCATACGCTTTCCCGATGCACCGCGCGCGGGTGACAACGTGGTTATCGCGGAGGATGTCTCGCACGCTTTTGGCGAAAAGACTATATTTTCTAACGCTCGGCTCACCATCGCACGAGGGGAGAAGGTGGCGTTCGTGGGCCGCAACGGCGAGGGGAAAACCACCATGGCCCGCATCATCATCGGGGATCTTATCCCCACAAGCGGTAAGCTACGCATCGGGCATAACGTGGAAATAGGCTACTTCGCGCAGAATCAGGAAACGGTACTTGACCCTTCCCTCACCGTTTTTGATACCATCGACAGGGTCGCCACCGGCCCTATACGCACGAAGATTAGAGACCTTCTCGGCGCATTCCTCTTCAGGGGGGAGGATATCGACAAGCCGGTAAAGGTGCTCTCGGGCGGTGAACGCAACCGCCTCGCCATGGTGAAGCTCATGCTTCATCCCTACAACCTTCTCGTGCTCGATGAGCCTACCAACCATCTAGACATCAAGGCGAAAGACATTCTGAAACAGGCGTTGCTGCGCTACAATGGAACGCTCATCATCGTGTCGCACGATAGGGATTTCCTTAGCGGACTTGCTACGAAAGTCTATGAATTCGGCCATAAGAGGGTGCGAGAACACCTCGGCGGTATTGATGCCTTTCTGGCTACACGGAAGCTGGAGAACCTCGATCAGCTCAATAAGCAAACCACCCCCATCCCCTCAAAAGGGGAGCCAAATGTCGCAGACACCGCTCCCGCCGAAAGCAAAGAGGAGTGGAAGCGGCGCAAGGCACGGGATAATAAAATCCAACGCCACCAGCAGCAGATAGCAAAGACCGAGGAGGAGGTGGACGCACAGGATAAAATCATAAAGGACTTGGAAGAGAAGCTTGCGCATCCCCCATCGGGCGATGCGGCGAGTAAAATCATTGACGACTACGCGGCGGCAAAAAAGAGACAAGCTGCACTCATGAAGCGCTGGGAAGAGCTACAGTACGAGTTGGAAGTCATTGAACGAGAAATCTAAAACCACTTCACATTTATGGAGAGAGGAAAGGGAGGCTGGCAGCGCCGCTCGCGCGTGCAGCAGGAGATGGTCTACGGGCTGCGCCCAGTGATGGAGGCCATAGAGGCGGGGCGAGAAATTGAACGTATCATCCTTCGCGAAGGGATAGAACCGAGCGAGGAAATTTCTACGCTCAACCGCATAGCGCGGCAGCGCGGTATCCCCGTGCAGTACGTGCCGCCGATGTGGTTCGGGAGGCTGGGATCGCGTAACCATCAGGGCATGGTGGCCTACCTCTCCCCCATTGAGTACCAAAACCTATCGGAGATAGTAACGTCAACCTTTGAGCGGGGCGAAGACCCTCTGCTCGTACTCGCCGATGGAATAACCGATGTGCACAACATCGGGGCAATTGCCCGCACGGCGGAATGCGTTGGGGCGCATGCGTTGGTTGTTCCTATGCGTGGCTCGGCACAGCTGGGGGCCGATGCCATTAAGACCAGTGCAGGCGCACTGTCGCACATATCGGTGTGCCGTGTAGAGTCAATGGCACAAACGGTAAGCATGCTCCGAGCCAACGGCGTTAGGGTGTTCGCCGCCAGCGAAACAGGGGCATCGGTTCATACTCGTACCGTTCTCACTGGTCCCATAGCGTTGGTACTAGGCGATGAGTATGAGGGGGTGTCGAAAGAGGTGCTAAAGGCGGTCGATGGAACGGTGAAGGTACCCATCCATGGGAGCGTGGAATCGCTCAACGTCTCCGTGGCAGCGGGCGTAATCCTCTACGAGATAGAACGGCAAAGACATCAGTAGAAATGAAACCACGTATCATCGTTGATTGCAACATCCCGTACGTAGAGGGGCGATTAGATCCTTTTGCAGAGGTTCGATACCTCGATAGCAAGGAGATCACCCATGCGGCGTGCATGCAGGCCGATGCCTTGGTCATCCGCACACGTACCGTGTGTAATGCAACGCTTCTCCAGGATACCCCTGTCCGACTCATAGCGAGCGCCACGGTGGGTATTGACCACATCGACACAAGCTACTGCGATGCCCAGAGCATCAAGTATGTTAACGCCCCGGGATGCAGCGCGTGGGCCGTGGTGCAATGGGTGGTGTCGGCTTTAATGTTCATAGAGAAGCGTGCGCACAGATCAATATTTGAGAGCACGGTGGGCATTATCGGTGCAGGGGCTATTGGGCAACGGTTGGCCGACACCCTAGAGCTCTTCAACGTGCGATGCCTACGTAACGACCCTCCCCGCGCTGAGCGAGGCGAGAAGGGGCTTGTAGACCTAATGCATATAGCGCGGGAAGCCGACATAATCACCATCCACACCCCGCTCACAGCAACGGGACAGCACCCCACGACGCACCTCATCGGGAATAGGTTCCTTCACAGCCTGGGCAAACGCCCCATCATCCTCAACGCTGCGCGCGGGGGTGTAGTGGACGAGTACGAGTTGCTTGAAGCGCTAGAGTACAAACGCATACGCGGATACATTCTTGACACCTACGAAACGGAGCAGGACATCCCTGCAGAGGTCATAGAAAACGCCATGCTTTGCACCCCGCACATTGCGGGCTATAGCATTGAGGGTAAGCAGAATGCCGCTGCGCAAGCACTCCGTGCAGTAGCCAACTTCTTTGACTTTCCGCTCGCCATTGCCGATGGAGTGGAAGCGCAAAGCAAGGTTAAAACCATTGGCGGCTACTCGCTGAGCGACCTCGCCCAGCACTACGACATACACGCCGACTCAAAGGAGCTTCGCCTACAGCCTCAGCAGATAGATGCTATACGCAATTGCTACAGCTATAGGCACGATTGGCGCGGCTTTGAAATAGGGAACTCCAAGCTCCGCGCTATCGTAAAGTAGCGCAGGAACACGTAAAAAACGCTTCGTAAAGCTTTACGGGGAGGAATGTGACTCCCCTTAGTTAGCCATCTCGGATAGGAAGCGTATGCGCATTAGGCGCACCTCTTCTTCGGTTACGTCCTCTTTGGCGAAGGCTTTGATCGCCTCTTCAAGGGAATCGCTCTTGGCCTCGTGTTTAAAATAGTCGTAAAGCTCGTCTTGAATGTCCTTCTCCACGATTTGATCAACAAAGTATCCGATGTCAAGCTTTACTCCAGAAGAAACCAACGACTCCACCTCTGAGAGTAAATCCTCGTACTCTAGCTGTAGACTATCAGCAATGTCCTCAAGATCCATCTTCCGGTCAATGCACTGTATGATGGAAATTTTTTGCTGCGACCGGCTGGGGGCCACCTTCACCACCTGCGAAAGCGGTGGGTCGATCTCCTGCTCCTCTACGTACCGAGCTATCAAATCAACGAAGGGCTGCCCATAGCGTTTCGCCTTGCCCATGGTTACCCCTGAAATGTACTGCAGCTGCTCGAGGGTGCATGGGTATTGCACCGCCATCTCCTCCAGCGATGCATCCTGAAAAACCACGTACGGCGGCACCTCTTTAGCCTTCGCCACATCACGCCGCAGCCCTTTTAGCATTTTCAGTAACACGTTATCCGACTCAATAGACTCCACCTCCATGGCATCCCTTTGCGCCTGCGCATCGTAATCATGGTCGGTCACAAGCGTCACCTCGTAGGGATGCGCCAGAAAGTCTTTCCCCTTCTGAGTTATTTTTAACGATCCGTAGCGCTGTATGCTCTTCACGACAAAATCGTGGAGTATTGCCTGTCGCACTACGCACCACCAAAAATCTTCTCCCTTCTCCTTCCCCTTGCCGTACTGCTCCAGCTCATCGTGGCGGTACATCTTCGTGTCGGGGGTCTCATTGCCCATTAGCACATGCACAATGTACTCCGACTTGAATGCGCTTCCTAGCTTCTCGATTAAACCGAGAAGCAGCAGCAAATCATCAGTTCCATCGAAATGCGGCTGAGTAGAGACGCAATTGTCGCAGCAGCCGCAATTTTCCTCGTGGTACTCTTCTCCAAAGTAGTGCAGCAACATGCGCCTACGGCAGTCGCCACCCTGCGCATAGTCTATGGTATCAAGGAGTAGCTGCACTCCTACCTCCTGCTCGGGTACAGATTTTCCCTGTATAAACTTTTCTAATCTTTGCACATCGCGCTTGCTGTAAAAGGCGATGCAACGCCCCTCCCCCCCGTCTCGCCCTGCCCTACCGGTCTCCTGGTAGTACCCCTCAAGGCTCTTGGGCATATCGTAGTGAATCACGTAGCGCACGTCGGGCTTGTCAATCCCCATGCCAAAGGCAATGGTCGCCACTATCACGTCTACCTGCTCCTGCAAAAAGGCATCCTGGTTGTGCGAACGCGTTGCGGCATCCATCCCCGCATGGTACGGTAAGGCCTTGATACCGTTCACCTGCAGCACCTCCGCCATCTGCTCCACCTTCTTACGACTAAGGCAATATATTATACCCGATTTACCAGGGTTTGACTTTATGTAATGTATAATTTCTCGTGTAGCGTTACTTTTCGGACGTATCTGGTAGAATAGGTTTTCTCGATTGAATGATGCCTTAAAGATAGTCGCCTGCTCTATGCCTAGATTCTTCAGAATGTCCTCTTGCACTTTCGGCGTAGCCGTGGCCGTAAGCGCAATGATAGGGGCTTGCCCTATCCTATCAACCATCTCACGTATCCTCCGATACTCCGGCCGAAAGTCATGCCCCCACTCCGAAATGCAATGCGCCTCGTCTATAGCATAGAAGGAAATTTTAATCTGCTGGAAAAACTCCACGTTGTCCTCTTTCATCAACGACTCCGGCGCAACGTAAAGCATTTTCGTACGCCCCGATATCACATCTTCCTTCACCTGGGCAATCTGCTTACGATTAAGCGAAGAGTTTAAAAAATGGGCAATGCCATCGTGTTCACTGTACCCCCGCATGGCATCCACCTGATTCTTCATAAGCGCAATCAGTGGGGATACCACGATTGCCGTACCGTCCTCAATCAACGCAGGCAACTGAAAACACAGCGACTTACCCCCGCCCGTCGGCATGAGCACAAAAGTGTCCTTGCCCTGCAGAAGATTACGTATAATGGCCTCTTGATTACCCTTGAACGCTTGAAATCCGAACCACTTTTGCAGCTGCTCGCGCAGTGGTACCTCCTCACGATACTCCATCCTCGCCAACCTATAGTTTACCCATTTGTTTCTATACCTCAAAGGTAGCATTTTGTTGACAATTCACAAAATCGCCCCCTTTCCGCGCCGTCCATCTTCAGATCTAACGAACCCTCTCTCGCCTTTTTGCCAAGGATAAAAAAAAGAGACCTTCTAGGTGATAACTCTCTTCACCTAGAAGGTCTCTTCAAAATCAACTCTACCTGCGCAGAGCTACGTCACCAAGGGAATAATCCTCCCCCCGATGTTCCTACCTCTTCTTAAAGGCATCAAGCCCATCTTGTAGCCACGTCTTGAAAACGTCTACATTCAGCTCTCGCCCAATCCCTTCGGTTAGCACAGCTCCATCGTTCCCCACCACAAAAAAGAACGGTTGCCCGCTCGCCTTGAACTTAGTAGCCAGCAAGTCAAGATTCTGCTTCCCCATTGTTTTCTTCACCTTGCCGTCCAGCGTTGATTCGTACCATTCCGACTCGGGCAGCTCGTATCGATCGTCTACATACAGCGTCACGAGTATAAACTCATCCCGAATAAGCTGATTGACCGCGGGTTTTGAGAGAACCTTCGCCGCCATCTCCTTGCAATTCGCACAGGTATGCCCCGAGAACTCAACGAGTAAGGGTTTCCTCTGCTTCTTGGCACATTCCAGCGCCTGGTTATAGTCGAAGTAACCCACCAGCCCCGCCGGCGATGTCAAGAAGTCAGCGAACTTCGGTGTATCGCACAATTTTTCGTACGAAACCGCCGCGCTACCGGATGTAGACCCAGCCCCTATGGCTCCTACAAATGCGTGCTGCTCTCTATCCTCCGGGAGAAAACCAGATAAAGAGGTCAACGGCGCACCGAATAGCCCACGCAGCAGCAGCAAACCGCATACGAAAGCGGCACCCGCCAACAGCATCCTGAAAAAGCCAACCGTCTCCAACTTGGAGTCCATCTTAAATCTCAGCCACCCCATCAGATACGCACCCAGCAGGAAGCAGAACACCACCCATATACTAATGAAGAGTGGACGCGAAATCCACCCAAGGCCTAACGCAACGTCAACATTGAGAAGGAACTTCAAGCTGAACGCCAGCACGATATAGCCCAACACAATCTTCACTGAATTCATCCAGCCGCCGCTCTTGGGCAACTTGTTCAACATCTGCGGGAATATGGCGAAGAGCGTGAAGGGCAATGAAAAGCCTAATGCAAAGGCAAACATTCCCAGCACGGGTTTAGTCGTCACCCCTGACGCAGCCTCCACGAGCAATGCTCCGACGATTGGCCCTACGCACGACAAGCTCACGATAACCGTGGTGAGCGCAAAGAAGAAAGACCCCAAAAATCCCCCCTTATCGGCCTGCGCATCAGTCTTGGTGGTTACGCTACTCGGAAGTCGCATCTCAAACATCCCGAAGAATGAAGCAGCAAAAACAATGAAGAGCAGAAAGAAAATGGTATTGGTAATCCAATGCGAGGTCACATCGGTGACGAAATCTGCCCCAAGACTCGTCAACGACACGATTAACCCCAATAGGGTGTAAATCGCAACGATACTCAGGCCAAACACCATCGCATTGAGAAGAGCGTTCGTCCTATTCTTCTTCCCTAAAAAAAACGACACCGTCATAGGAATCATAGGGAACACACACGGCGTGAGAAGCCCCGCAAGACCTGCTAAAAAGCTAATCAAAAGGAATCCCCACATTCCGCCCTCCTCTGGCTTTTCTTCCTCAACCGGTGCGGGTTGTTGGGCGGCTACCACCACCTTTTTTTGTGGGACAGGCGTAACAACCTCTTCAACTGCTTCTGGTACATTTAACAAATCCGTAGGAATGGCAACCGTTAAGTCTGTATCAAAATAGTTGCACTGTCCCGTTCTACACGTTTGGTACTCCGCATGCACACGTACACTCCCAACGTTGCTCCCAACAATTTGCACCGGCATTTCAAAGTGTACCGAGTCGCCGAACATGGTGAGCTCCATGTTAAACGCCTCGTCATGCTTCTTCACTGCGCTACCCACCTCACGAACCTCACCTATCTGATGTACATTCGTCGTGTCAAGCAGGGTGAACGCCGTGGGCATTGGTCCCCCGTTGGGTATTTTGGTTGAGTAGATATGCCATCCCTCGTCAATCCTCGCAGTGAAAACGAGTTGCAAGACGCTGTCCCGTTGCTCTACAGAGGCACTCCAGCGCACGGGGTCGCCCCCCGCCATGACTCCTCCTACATTTATTGCCGCAGTGGCTCCTCCAAGCTGCAGCACCAGTAGCACCAAAAGTGCTAAACTCCTTTTTATTCTTTCCACACTGTAGCTCCTTTCTTAATTACCCCCTTCTATAATGCAATTTCATCCCCATTCTCATCAAAGAACCTGTACGTAAGCATCGGGTAAGACGACATGCCACGTACCTTCATTTTCAATCCATACTGCTGCACCAACTTTCTTCGGCGGCTAAAAAAGCCAATTGTGAAGTACGCCTCCACGAAGGGATGTACCCGTAGCTCCACCGATTTATATAGCTTCTTCTCTGCCAACAAACGGTATTGCGCCACAATATCGTCCTCAATGGTCACCGCAGAGTCTAGCTTTCCCGTACCGTTACAACTCGGGCACTTCTCCGAGACATCAACCCGTTGCTCTGGGCCGTGGCGCTGCCGTGTAATCTGCATCAGGCCAAAATCCGTGAGGGGCAATACCTTGTGCGTCACCTTATCTTTCGCCAGCAGTTCGCGCATCCGTTCGTATATCTTCCTGCGGTTCTCCGCCGTGCGCATATCAATAAAGTCAATTACGATTATCCCACCGATATCACGTAACCGAAGCTGACGAGCAATCTCTTCACACGCAGAGTAGTTAACTTCAAATGCAGACTCGTCAGAAGAATTCGCCAGCTTCGCACCGCTCCCGCTGTTTACATCAATGACGTGAAATGCCTCCGTATGTTCAATAATAAGATAACTCCCCTTGTAGAAGTCAACGGTACGCCCCAAAAGCTTTCGCACCTGCTTGGCCACATCGTACTGGTCAAAAATAGGCACGCGCTTCAATGAATAGAGCTTCACCAAGTCCGCTGCGCCCGGAGCAATTTGAGCCATGTAGCTCTGTATCTCGCCGAAAAGATCCTGATCGTTGACCTGTATTTCTGAGTATGATCCATTAAGGTTGTCCCTAATGAGTGCCGAAGAGGTACTCAACTCGCTAAGCAAACGCACCGGGAAACGCTGGGCAGCCTGTAAATGCTCTAACGCCAGCCGCCAGCGGCGCAGTAGCTCCTCCAGCTCGCTATTGAGCGACTCCACCGTTTTACCCTCCGCTGCCGTACGCACAATTGCACCAAACCCCAGAGGCAAAATACTTTGCATGAGCCGTTCCAACCGTTTCACCTCCTCTGGCACGCGCAACTTACTTGACACTTTCAGCGCACTGGTAAAGGGCATCAACACCATGTTGCGCCCCGCAATCGAGATGTCAGTGGTAAGGCTAGGACCCTTATTGGCGTACGCCTCACGCGCTATCTGCACCAGCACGAGCTGCCCCTGCCGCAGATAGTCGCTTATCTTCCCATCTTTAGGCATCTTAGCATCCTTCTCGTCCTTTATGCCTCCAGGCGGAGTAAAAAGGGAAAGGAGCTGCTCCCCATCCTTAACCTTGCTCTTTGAAACCCGCTTCACGCAGTTCAACATGTGCTCTGTCCGCGGGCCCACATCATTATAATGCAAAAACGCCTGATGCTTGTGTCCAATATCCACGAACGAAGCGTTCAGACTCGGCATTACCTTCGTAACAACCCCGACATAGATGTCGCCAAGCGCAAAACCCTTATTACTACTCTCTGTCCTATATTCTACTAACTGTGAATCCTCTAGCAACGCTATATTCGTCTTCCCTTTCTTAGGATCCACATCAATGATCAGTTGTGAATTCACCCTCTCTAAAATTTTCAACTGCGCCTACACCCTCTCTCTCACATAAATACTCTCTCCATACGCACCACAAACGTCTTGGCGCATCAACCCTCATCATGCATATAAAGAACCCGCCACTCGCTCAACACCGTCTGAGTCGTCCCTATCGGTCGCGAAGCTTCACCTGCTCATCGCTGGCAATCACAAGCTTTCACCCCACCGCCTAGCTACAAAAAAAGTAGAGGATACACACACTCCGCTTGCGCCTCCCTGTGTACATCCTCTACTTTTTAGTATCCCTTTATAGCACTTGCGTCCCCATCCTCACTCAAGACCTCTCTCTCCTCTCACAACGCTCCATGCTACACAGCCAACTCAACCATGCTGCCGTACGGCTCTCCGCCCACGCACCCCTCAGCGCATACGCGGGGTAAACTTACTTCTTTTTATGACGGTTGCGACGTAAACGCTTCTTACGCTTGTGCGTAGCCATTTTATGACGCTTCCGCTTCTTTCCACTCGGCATTTTTTCTCTCCTTACTTTTTATTCTTTCTTACTCCTACCATCGGTACGCGATGCCTCTCCGCCATCCTTAACACGCTCCACTAGCATCTTCGATGGCTTAAACGCTGGCGTTTTATGCGCAGGAATCACAATCTGCTTCGACTTCGATATATCACGAGCCACCTTCTCTGCACGCTCCTTCACCACGAAGCTTCCAAAGCCGCGAAGATATACATTCTCACCACTCTCTAAGGCCGAGCTAATCTTCTCCATGCACGCCTCGATAGTCTTCTGCACCACGGTCCTCTCTACTCCCAACTGACGGGAAATCTGATTTACCAAATCTGCCTTAGTCATCTCCTTGCAACTCTATACGATTGAATTTCAACGCAAAGGTACAATATTTCTCGTAAACCTCAATAGGTTGGTATCTTTTATCCCTATCTAAGTGCTGTTTCATTACACTTCTCAACCCGCAATTTGGCACGATAAGCCCACCAATTGCAGATTATTCGCGGCATTTCTAACTCCTCTACAATTTCTTTTCAAGGGGGTACTCTGCAAACAATCGGGAGGCATAAACGAAATATAGCTACTTTTTCCTACCTTCGCTACGAGTTTTGCCGCTTCGTTCGGCATTGTCACTTTGTATTCTTCATGCCGAACGGCATGTACAAAGCACGTAGAAGGACTTTAGCATAGACAATTAACGCATGGCACGTCTTACCAAAAAACTCCGCTCCCGCTTACTCATGCTTGCCCTCGCCGCATGCATTTCCCTCCTCATAGCCCCAGCCGCATGGCAGCAGCTCAACCGCTACTACTACTACACCAAGTGCGACAAACAGCTCCGCCGCGGCAGCTACACCAATGCCATCGCTACCATCAACGTGCTTTTGGAGTTCCTCCCGTCCGATGAAATCGGCCTCTATCTACGCGCCTTGGCGAAGTACAATCTAAAGGACTTCCGCGGCGCCATAATTGACCTTGACCATATCCTCGATATCAAACCCTTTGCCTTTCAACCACATATCCTTCGCGCAGCCTGCCGAAATGAAATCAACCAAGCGCACAAGGCTCTAGAGGACATCGCAATTGCCAAGGAAGTTCGACCTAACGATCGCGACCTAACCTTCCTCTCAGGCATTACGCACCTTATTCTAAAGGAATACCCCACAGCCATTACGGACTTCAGCGCCACCATTGACCACGCCCCCGAAAACACCCACGCCTGGATCAACCGAGGAATCGCACATCTACTAAGTAACGACACCTCGGCTGCCATCTCAGATTTCACCCAAGCGGCTCGTATCGACCCATACATGGAGAACCCTCGCCTAAACCTCGCTAGAATTCATTACATGCAGCATGACACCACCAAGGCCATTGAAAATTTACGCACCGCGCTATCTATTGCCCCGCAATCGCCCGACGCGCTCCTTATCAAAGCTCTCATTGAACACGACACCGGCAAACTCGATAGTGCCATTAACACCATTTCGCACGTTATCAACATCGCCAACAGGAGCTCGCTTGCGCTATATAATAGAGCCATCATGCGCCTTGAAAAGAACGAAACCCTTCTCGCCCTCCAGGATTACCGCAACGCGTTGGAAATATCTCCAAACAACGTTGTCCTCCTCTACAACATCAGCATGCTCTACATGCAGCTCAACCAGCCTAGCCGCGCACTGCCGCACATTGAACACGCAACGAGTCTCTTCCCCGAATTTGCCAAGGCACATGCCCTCAAGGGGCATGCCCTCCTTGCCCTCGGGAATAAACAGCTAGCCAAGCAGGCCTTTGACTCAGCCGATTCGTTATTCTCCAGATACCAGCGCGGTGAACTCGATAACTGGAGCGACACCTCTGCGCGATTCTCCCGCCTTCTCGCCTTTGAAAATGATTTTACCCCAAACGAAACCACCATCATCACAGCCTTTGAGAAAGTTACAGAACTCCTTCCCCTCGCCAACGTGCAGGTTGGTTACCGCCAGCCGTATAAGGAATGGCCACCTGTGCTACGTGCCGACAGCCTGTGCGGGGCCCCCTTCTTCGCCTTAGCAATACCCTCCGACGATTCTAGCAAGCATCTTGACATCTCATTGCTCCCCCCGCTCAGCAATGCCTACGCCATCACCCTCATTGAGGCTCGCACGTTGGCAGATCGGAACCTCTACAGCCAAGCCCTCAATAGGTTAAACGACATTCCTAAGGGGTCTCATCTGAGCCCATTGGCCAGCGTTATGAAGGCCAACGTGCTTATTGATAGCCTCCGCTACGCACCCAACAACCTCTTGACCTCTTCGCAAGTGGCTTCGCCCGCAAAGGAACTCCACGACACCACCTACAGCACCCCCATAAGGCTTCTAGAAAAGGCCATCAAGCAGAGCGACTCGCCCTACCTTCATTACTCCATCGCCACGGCACAGTACCTACAGCGTAATCTCAATGCCGCCGACTCCCAGCTAACTATAGCCATCCAACAAAATCCCGCCTTCGCAGAGGCTCTCTACAATAGGGGGCTAATCCGACTTCTACAGCAGCGGAAGAACGAAGCTTGCCTCGACCTAAGCAACGCAGGCCAACTCGGCATTGACCAAGCCTACAAAGCCATTGCTGACCACTGTAATCGGTAGGCAGAACGATACGCCTAACCCACTAGCTCCCGCAGCACTGAAAAACTCTTCAGTTTGAGCTGTACCCCGCTATGAATCTCTAAATATCGCAGCTCTTGCTGCAGCACTCGGTAGCGCTGCGCGCTATGCACACTACGCAGGTCTACCCGGTAACGTTCCGTAAGCAACCTACTCCATACGGTCGCATCCTCCCTCGCAATGCTGTCTATCGCATTCGCATCGTATTGGCTACAGAACTCCCCGCTGCCCAAATTAAAGTGGGGTGTGGTGGCCGTGGAGAGCCCTGCTGGTTCGTATCCTAGCACCTTTGATAGATCCAAGACGAACACCATCAGGAAGGGAATCTCGTCTATTACTCTTGCGTACAGAAGTTCAATGCGCCCCTCTAAAAATTCGTAGATCTCTTCATTCTGGGTCGGCTCTGTTAGAAGGCTCTGTAGCAACTCCCCGATGAAACATGCCACCGCCATGCGAGGAACATCCAACGCTGCTTGCGTCCCTCGCTTCCACCCTTCCACGCCCACTAGCTGCCGCATATTCCCTGCATGGCGTCCCTCACGAACGCTCACGCTCAAAATGGAGAGAACCCTAAAGAAAGATGTAGCGTTACTGCCATCCTTCGCTTTCCCTGCGTAGGATATCACGCCCATGCGCCCATACTCCCGCGTGTAGAGCTGCACCACAATCCCCCGCTCACCGTATGGCTGCACCCCCAGCACCACGCCGCAAACAACCTCCGCTGCCATCCCCCAAAAGCTACCTCACGATAACGATTTTTTCAACCGCTGTCACCTTCCCCTCCTTATCCGATAGGAAGAGCAAGTAGACACCGCTCCCCACCGATTCCCCCAGCCCATTCCGCCCATCCCAAATGGCTCTACCCCCATTGCTATAGAGCTCCCGCACGAGCGTCCCCCCCATATCCGCCACCTTAACCACTGTGCCTTCCAAAAGCCCATCAATCGTAATCCAACCATCAAATCCCGGGCGCACAGGGTTTGGGTAAACCCTTACCGAAGAGTAATCGCCTTGCGGCGCTTCGCTATCCGTCACCAGGCGCACTGCTCCCCTATCGCTCCCAATCCATAGCGTACCGTTAGACGTTAAGGCCAATGCATGGAGGAAACGACTCGGTATCGGGGAGTTATCAACATTATAGAGCCTTCTTATCGATTGCTGCGCCACCATAAGATGCGCCAGTCCGCCTCTAGCGGTAGCAATCCATGCATTGTTTCCGTAATCTATCAATAGAGTTTCCACCGCGGGTTCGCCAAGGGGAAAAGCTACGTACCCCGGCAGAGTGGGGTCTGAAGCTGAATACATGCCGAAAGACGCTTCATGCCCTTTCAACCCGCTAGCTCCCGTCGCGAAAACAACACCCTTATCCTCGTATCCCACCCACAATCTATCATCGTCTGATACCCTCACGCACCGAACCTTTACGTCTCTATCCTCCCCTTTTCGCTCCACGCCACGGAGCCCGCCACTCTGAATGAACTCAGCTGGCTCAACCCTTATCAAATAGTTTGACGCCGTATGCCCAATCCACAACGCACCGCTGCGATCTTCTGCAAACGATGGGGGCAGTGTGGGCCTAGCATCAGGCCATGGGAGCGCGTGCCACGTTCCATGCGCATCGCGCACCACCAAAGGATTGTCGCTACTCTCGTTGTAAAACCACCAGCTGCCATCAGAGAGCACTATACCGCTCCACACCCTAACCTTACCATCCTTCTCTGCAAGCGCAGAATTCGTATTATCGTAGTGCCCAACCAAATTCGTCCCACTAAACTCGTGTACTCCACCCCCATCCGAACAAACGAAATAGCGATCCTCTGCAGCATTCTGCACTACAACCTCTCTGGCATTCTTCGCCCCTTGCACTTCCAAATTAGTCCCTCGCCCATCCTTCCAAAAATAGGCCCTAAAGGGAATCTCTTTATCCTCATGCGGATGACCGCTCGTGAGCACCACGGAGCTACCCATAGCCGCCGCACCGTAAATTGAAAGAAAACGGGGCGTCTCATCCATCACCCTCCTCCACTTTCCTCCGCTAAACCGCTGCACGCTCTGCTCTCTGAACGCCACTATCGGACTCCCGTCGGCATCAACCGCACCGCCAATCGCTGCGTAGGGGAGTTCGCATAGCGCCTCTAAAAACTGCCCCTGCCCATAGCGCAGCAGATGGTTCTCCGTAACGCAGTACGCTCGGCCATCGCCCCCTACCGACACGCCTATCGGGGACTCCCCGCCGGATACCTGCACTTTCGTCCACGCCCCATTGAGCCATGAGTGGAGTTCCTTGCCCCCCGCATTTTCACAAAGCGCCAAAACCTCTCCCCCAGCCTGCGCCATCGCCACTACTGGAAGCGTCAAATTGCCCAACCGCTGATACCTCCGCTTTCCCCCGATAGGCAATGGAATCTCCACCACGCCTTTTGCTGTACCAACATACAGCCTACCATCAAATGCCAGAAGGCACGTCGGGGATACTACACCATTATCAACCCATACGTGAAGCTGATCCTCTACATCAAAAGCCCCGCCATCCTCTATCTCCAACACCCGCTCCCCCTGCAATGCGTAGAGATGGCCATCCACCGCCGCGAGGTCTCGTATCAACACTTCTGACTCCGACTTTAGCACATCGCGCAGCACGCCCACATGGAAAACACTTTCGCCACGCAGCACATCTATTGCCCCATCGGCATGTCCCACGTACAGCACTCCTCCACTCCCGCCCACAGCAATAGAGGTGGGATGCGCCGTGGTGAGGGAATTGCACGTAGAGATACGGCGCACCTCCCCGCTTGGGTAGTCTAGCAAACAGACCGCGCTCGGCATTAGCACCGCCGCCTGCGCTCCGCCAAACCGCACCGTTTGGCATAGCTCGTAGCTATAGGCATCCTGCCATGCCTCCGGCGGCACAGCCCCATGCGCTGTCGGAATCACAAGCCATAACGCTCCGCATAGCAGCAAGATAAAGATTCTCCGCTCCACACGCCTCACGCCGTCGCTCTCCTTACCGACTACTGCCCTGCGCCTCTAGAAACGCACGCATCGCCCTCACGGCGCACGCCCTATGGCTAAGGCCATTCTTCTCCGCGAGCGACATCTCCGCAAAGCTCTTGCTATAGCCATACGGACGGAATATAGGATCGTAACCAAAACCGCTCGCCCCTCTCCGCGATGTCAAAATCTCCCCATCCACACGCCCCTCAAACGTGTAGCGCTCCCCGCCAAACACCAGCGACACCACCGTACGAAAACGGGCCACCCGATGGCTTTGTCCCGCTAACACTCGCAGCAGCTTTTCAACATTATCATCCGCGTTGCAGGCAGGTCCAGCATAACGCGCCGAGAATGCCCCAGGAGCCCCTCCGAGAATTTCCACCTCTAGCCCCGTATCGTCAGAGAAGCAATCCCGTCCAATGGCCGCGTACACAAACTCGCACTTCTCCTGCGCATTCTCCTCCAAGGTATCAAAATCTTCGGGAATCTCCTGCGTCAGCCCGAAATCACGCGGCAAACGCAAGTGCGCCACCCCCTCTAGCAAGGGCTGTATCTCCTCCACCTTGTGCGCATTATGCGTAGCGAATACTAACTCCACCATGCCTCCTCTATCTCAGATATAAATGCAATTTACTTTTCTATTCAAAACCTACGCTGGGTTTACGGTCATTATCGGTATCTCAGCCGACTGCAGCACGAGCCGCCGCTGGTGTGGCTCTAGCATGAAACGCCCCTCCTGCCGCGGATCCGCCGATGTAATCACCACCACTAAATCCGCCTCCAGCTCTTGAGCCACCTGCAATATCTCCAGCGCATACTCCGTCTCGCCAGGCACTGTACGCACCGTGTACGGCACGCCCCGCTGCGACAGTAAGAGCATCACATTGGCTATATTCTCGTCAACTCGATCTTCAAGTTCCTGCTCATTCACATCCGGGCGAACCAAATGGAATGTCGGGGAAAAGTAGTGGCACAGCCTATCAAGCCAATCGTAATGCTTCTGGCTCTCATCGGTATAGTCTACCGGGAACACAATGCTCTCGTAGTTGCGTACGTCCGTGGGCTGCTGCACCGTAATGTACGGCACCCGCCCCGAACGTAGCAGCTTGAGCGATGTGGAACGCTTGTGCTGCATGGGTATTTTCACATCGTGCGACCCCAAAATAACGTACTCCGCGCCGATCTCGCTCGCCACCAGCGGCACCTGCTCGCTCACACCCCCTCTCACCACCCGCATTTGCACATCATCACTCCCCCTGCCGCACACCTCGTCCGCTTGCTCCTCCATGCGCTGCAGCGCGCTCGCCTCCGTCTCGTCCCCTTCCAAAACATGCATCAGCACCAGCGAAAGATCCATCGAACGCCCCATCCGCTGCGCATGTTTCAACGCATAATTCGCCTCCTCAGTAAAATCAGTAGGAACCAACAACACCGGTTCTCGATCCGCACTCTCGCCATTTTCTCCGGCAGACAGCAGTGCGCCAGACCTATCGCCCCCGCTTGGCGGAGGCTCCTCACCACGTTGCAACATCATACAAACTAACTTTAGTTCTGCGCAAAGATATAAAAACCGTATGACTTCACGTGTGCCTCCACAACAAAAAAATCTTCTTCCCGCGAATATTGCGCTAAAGAGGGATAGCTGGGTCTTAAGCAACTATACGCCCCACCATATACCCCTAAAGGCACACTACGTCCTACCATCCTTAAATAGATAGTTACTAATCAACGGCTTGTTTTCAACTACACTGCCCATCATTTGCATATAATCCAGGTGTAGACAGCGGTTACCTAACTTGAATTTCACCCAGCGAAGTTTGCTTGAATACCTCTCTTCCATTTTCAGGGTATCTCCTTTGGAAAAAACTCTCCCCCCCTCCAAATAGCCAAATGGCGAGCCCGAAGGCTCGCCTTTTAGCTACCGCGTTCAGCCGTTAGTCCCTTTTCACCACGCGCAGCGTCTTCGCCCCGTCGCGCGCCACCACACGCACCACGTACACCCCGCTCGCCCAGCCCCGCGCATCCACCTGCACGCGATCCTCCCCCTGCAGCGCCCCGGCATGCACCTGCACCCCGGCCACGCTGTACACCTCCACCCGCGCAGCATCCCCCATCCCCCGCAGCTCCAGCACATCCACCACCGGGTTGCTCACCGCCTGCACCCCTTCCAGCAGCGCGCTCTCCACCGCCGTGGAGTTCCCCCCGGCCTGCAGCACGAGGTCTCCCCGCACCGGCAGGTCAAAATCGTACGGTGCCCCATTCAAGAGCCATACCACGGCGTTCCCATTCTTATCCTGCATATCCAGCGCCCGCGCCTTGCCGTTCGGCTTCACCAGCTGCTCCCCGACAGGCTGCCCATCCGCGTCCCTAAACGTCACCACGTACCCCTCAACGATTTTGGAGAACCGCTTCGCCCACTCCTCAGCCTCCACCTTCTGCTTTTCGCCGGGCCGCACGTAGAGCGTAGCCTCTGGCGAAATGCCATAAAAAGCCTTACCCACACTAGATATATCTGCGCTGGCCAGCCAGTAAACCTCACTGAGGTTATCGCACATATAAAATGCATTACTCCATAACTCCTTGAGACTGCTCGGTATCATCAGCGAGGTCAAATTGTGGCAGGAAAAGAAGGATGCGTCTTCATCCAATTCAATCACGCCCTGGGGAATTTCGTACGCTCCCTTCCGCCCTTCAGGGTAGCATAAGAGAATTCGCCCATCCCTGCTGAGGAGCGCTCCCCCATTCGCACGGTAGTAGGGACTGGCAGCGTCCACCGCGAACTCCTCCAACCCGCTGCATCCGTCAAAAGAAAATCCAGAAACATCGCTAACGGTGGCGGGAAGTGTTATCTTGGTCAATCCGCTGCATCTAGCATAGGCCCAATCTCCAATAGCTCTAACTCCTGTCGGAATGGTAATGTCGGTCAGCTGGCTACACCCCGCAAATGCGCCCTCGCCAATAACCTCCACGCCGTAGGGGATTTCGTACGCACCGCGCTTTCCCAGGGGGCAGCGTACAAGGGCCCGTTCTTCTTTACCTTCCCTGTCATACCTACTGAAGAGCACCCCATCCTGCGTGTAGTACCTACCATTCGCATCGTACGGCTCCACTACAATCTCTTCCAGCGCGATGCAATCATCAAACAAATTGAAATTGCCCAATTCAATGCTCCCCGGAAAAGTCACCTTATTTAGCTTGCTGCATCCCGAAAAGGTCCTCCACTCTACCTTTTCCACATCGTCAGGGAGCTTGTACTCGCCAGCTCGCCCCATCGGGTACCAGATGAGCGCTTTCACCTCCTTTCCACTCTTGGAATCATGCTCAGTGCCAAAAAGGACTCCATCCTCATCATGGTAGCGTGCGTTCCCAGGCTCCACCTCAATCCTTTCAAGCCCGCTGCAACCCTCAAAGGCTCCCCATCCAATTTCGGTAACCCCTTCGGGGATTGTCACAGACGTCAGCCCGCTGCATCCCCAAAAAGCACGAGACCCTATCATCTCCACATCGTTGGGAATCTTGTACTCTCCGGCTCGCCCCGCGGGGAAGCATATAAGTGCCTTCACTTCCTTTCCACTCTTGGGATCTTTCGCAAATCCGAAAAGGACTCCGTCCTCATCATGGTAGCGTGGGTTTCCGGGCTCCACCTTGATCGTCTGAAGCTCGCTGCAACCCCAAAAGGCACCATCTCCAATTGTGGTTACGCTGCTGGGGATTGTTACCTTGGTCAGCCCGCTGCATCCCCAAAAAGCACCATAGTTAATCATTTCCACATCGTTGGGGATTTTGTATTCGCCAGCTCGACCATTTGGGTAGCGCATGAGTGCTTTCACTTTCACGCCCCGCTTGTAATCTTCCACAAGTTCAAAAATGACTCCCTCCTCTGAATAGTAGCTTGGGTTTCCAGACTCCACATTGATCCTTTGAAGCCCGCTGCAATCATCAAAGGCGTTACTTTCAATCTTGGCAACGCTGCTGAGGATCGTCACCGAGGTCAGCCCGCTGCACCCCCCAAAAGCACATAGCCCAATCGTGGTAACGCTGCTGGGGAGCGTCACCGAGGTCAGCCCGCTGCACCCCCAAAAAGCAGATAGCCCAATCGTAGTCAAGCTGCTGGGGAGCGATACCTCACTCAAGTTGACGCAAGATTCAAATGCACCGCGTCCTATCGTGGTAACCCCTTCGGGGATAACTACACTGGTTAGAGCCTTACAGTCATAAAATGCATAGCTCGCAACCTCCACCACCCTGACGCCCATCACCCTGCTTGGGATGGTCAGCGTTGGCGTGCCAAAACGGTAACTCGCCGGCTTTACGCGGCAGCTATTCCCATCAACCATTTGATACAGCCACGTTATCGTGCCATCAATATACTTTTTCCACTCTCTTTCTTCCCCCCTTGCGCTCCCCACGGCCGCTACCGCCGCCAGCATCACCGCTAGAATAAATCGTACATAGCCTTTCATCGCGTTGTCTCCCTTTAGTATCCTCAAATAATCAAAGAATTAACATGCGACAAAGGTATGCAAAGTTTTTTTTTATACAAGCCGCCGAAATATTTTCTCGCAGAATTCTCAACGGGAATCGCTATGGGCGGCAGCCTACGCGGCGCTGACAGCACAAAAAATATTTTTCCACTAGCTCGCGGGTGCGGCAATCAATGTAACGCATGTCTAGCCCTGCGGGCTAGAAAATCTAACTACCCATTTCGCTACCCCATAGTCACTTACTGCTACTTAGTGCAGCCGATCGGCCTGCTGTAGCCCCTTGGGACAGCTCTATCTCTACATGGTAAGGAGATAGCCTACAAAGCGTAGAGAACTTCATCTCCGCTTAACCCCGCAAAAAAAAAGCCCATGCGTTTTCCACGCACGGGCTTTCTCTGTCTCTTCAAAAACGATTACCTACGTGCCGGTAAGCTCAATATCTCCCTCGCCTCAGCGCTCGTTGCCACCTCACGCCCGAGCAGCTTAGCCATCTTGACTACCTTATCCACTAGCTCCCCATTGGACTTCGCCAGCACCCCTTTCTCCAAATACAAATTGTCCTCAAACCCCACGCGCACATTGCCGCCCATCGCAATGGCATGCGCCGCTAACGGGAATTGATGACGACCGATACCCGTCGCCGTCCATGTGCTTCCCTCGGGAATATTGCGCACCAGCCACGCCAAGTTCTCTCCCGTAGCCGGCGTGCAGCCCAGCACACCCAGCACAAAGTTGAACTGCATCGGCTCGCCCGGCACCTCTCCGCGCTTCGCCATGCGCAGAATCGTATCCAAATGCCCCATCTCGAAGCACTCGTACTCCGGCTTAATGTTATTATCCAGCATACGCTTGCCGAATTCACGCATCATCGGCATCGTGTTCTCAAACACCTCATCCCCAAAATTGCATGTACCGCAATCCAGCGTTGCCATCTCGGGCATGAGCTCCGTGGGCTGTAGACGCTCCTCCGCGGTCATCCCCACCGCGCCCCCCGTAGAGGGAATCAGAATGACATCGGGCACCTCTTTGTAAATGGCATCGATGCACTCCTTGAAGCGTTTCTTCGACTGCGTTGGCGTGCCGTCATCCTCACGCACATGCAGGTGCACGATTGCAGCACCCGCTTCATGGGCCAACTTTGCCTCCTTTACAATCTCCTTCACCGTGTAGGGTACCGCAGGATTCTGCTCCTTGGTTACCTCAGCGCCGCATATCGCGGCCGTAATGATCAGCTTATCCATTGCCACCCTCTCCTACTTCTTGCGCTGGCAATCCTTCGGCACCACGCACGTTCCCGATGCCTTGCACACGATTATCGGCTCGTCAAGCTCATCCGCAGCTGATGGGGATATGTCTGGGCGGCTCGTCACCACCTTCTTCGCCACGAACGTCATCTTCCTCGACGTATTGCCCACCTTGGTGATTTCCCCCTCGGCCTCAATGTAATCCCCGCCATGCACCGGGGCCAAGAACTCTACGCTATCGTACGCAACGAACAGCCCCTCATCCCCATCGTGCATAATCAGCAGCTCCGTGGCCACATCGCCGAACAGCTGTAGCATCTTCGCGCCATCCACCAAGTTCCCGCCGTAATGGGCATCCCCTGCGCTCATGCGCAGACGTATCTTCGTCTTCTCCATTTCTTTACCTATTTCTTTTACTTGACCGCTCTTCTAAACCCCCAATAAACGCACCGCGCCGCGCTACGCTACGATGTAATCCACAAAAATTGACGGCGTATGCACAGCCTCTGGCGGTATCTCTCCCACCTTCTTGAGGTCACCTATTTCTGCGATTACCACATCAGCAGCCATCGCCATCAGCGGGCAGAAGTTCTGCGATGTACCGCGGTAGATCAAATTACCATCGGTATCCCCAACGCTTCCGCGAATTATAGCCACATCGGCACGCAGCGGAAGCTCTAGTAGGTACTTCTTTCCCTCCACCTCTATCACTCGCTTACCCTTCTCAATTATGGTATCAAGCCCAGTCGTTGTCAACGCACCGCCAAGCCCACAGCCGCCGCAACGTATCCGCTCGGCAAGCGTCCCTTGGGGGGAGAACTCCACCTCCAGCGTCCCAGCGTTCATCTGGTTAGCAGTCTCCGGATTGGTGCCTATGTGCGACACAATTATCTTCTTAACCTGCTTATTCACAATTAACTTCCCAGCACCCCGATCCGGATACGCGGTATCATTCAGTATCAGCGTCAAATCCTTCACCCCGCTCTGCACCAACGCATCAACTATCGACTCTGGCGTCCCATTCCCCAGGAATCCACCGATCATCACCGTCATCCCGTCCTTGATCTTCGACGCAGCCACCGCTGCCGTTATCCGTTTATCCATCGCTTATGTGTTTAATTGTGTAAAACTCACAGTCGTTAATGCCAATTCCCTCCATCTCTACATCGCTTCAAAGTTACGGACATTTACAAATATTACCAAATTTCTCCTAGTACATGCTAATATAGCATAAAAATTCGTACGCCTCCATCCCTTTACCCCATAGATTAGTTAGACAAAATGAGGGTGTATAAAAAGCAACTGTATCCCTTTACGTAGTCTTTGCAATCGCAGCATAGCCGCGTTGCTCCCATCTTACTCTACCATCTGCTAATGGCAGCCGTAACGCCTCTCACGCCGTAAAATACTCATAGGCATTTTGAACCAAGAGGTTGACCATTGCCCCTACCCGCGAACCATTTTTATTTCAAACCTACATATCGCAGGCCTTAAGAACCTTGGTCAAAATAAAAAAGGGGCGGCACGCCAAAGCGCACCGCCCCTTCAATACTATATCCGTGCTTCTACACCACGCTAATCGTTCGATTTCCGCGCCGCGTATACAATCTTCAACGCCGACGACTTCCGCAGCTCCTGCTTCACCTCCGACACAATACCCATCCTCGTATACTCATCAATCTTCAGCGACGTGGTCATCTGATTCCGATCGGACTCCTTCATCGCGTCCCGCTCCGAAGAGATGAAGTCTCGTATGTCATCCAACGTCTTGAACGAATCGTTCAGCTGGATACGGGAATCATTTCCGTACAGCCCTTGGTACGACCGCAGCGGCGTGCCAATGTAAATGTAGGACACTAGCGACTTCTTCTCAAGCTTCTGCACCTCCGTGGCGCTAGGCAGCGCAACGCTCACCCGCAAATCGGTCTCTCGCATCGTCGTCGAGACCATGAAGAAGAACAGCAGCATGAACACCACGTCTGGCAATGAGGCCGTCGATATCGCCGGGACCTCCTTCTTTGATGTGCTCTGATTAAACCTTGCCATATCTATACTCTCCTCTTCTTAATCCTCGGCTTGCGCCCCTTTCACTCCTACCGGCTCCGCCTCCGAAATACGCTGGGGTATCGCCTTCTGAACCGCCTTTTGCTCTCCGTCAGATAGCCTATCCATCCGCTTGCCGAACTTCTGCATCGCTAGCTCATCGCGCAGCTCATTGTAAGCTGCTATAAGCTCATTCTGCACGGCAATGTAAGACTTGTATGTCGTCTGCCGCGAGTTCTGCAATGAAATGATCCCCTCCGATACGGGATACGCCCCTATGCCAGCTATCTCCTTCACCGACTTCTCTGGGAGGTTCGGGTCATCATTAGGATTCGCAATAAACTCCTTCGCTTTCTCGCGTAGCTGCGTAATATCTAGCGGCTTGCCCGCCACCAGCAGCTTGTCGCTCTGGTTAATACGTACCAAAAAGACATTACGCTCGTTTACATCCTCAGTTTTTTCCTGCTTTGTGTCTTGCGGCATTGGCGGAAGCATACGCGGCAAACCCGTATCGACGTTCATCGTCGTCGTCACCAGGAAAAATATTAAGAGCAGAAACGCTATGTCCGCCATCGAACTCGCGTTTATCTCCTGCATTTTTTTCTTGCTCATAGCTTACTCTCTCTCAGGGTTTGCGCTCTCGCCCACCCATCAAGCTGTACGCGCAGCCGTAGCAGCACCTCAGCTTGATGGATAGAACTCCGAGCAGTTACTACCTCCTTAAAATTCCACGCACTCCTGTCACCACCAACGCCAGCACCGCGATTCCTATCAAAATGTACGTGGTGATGATCCCAACGTCCGTGAGTACCACCTCGCGCATCTGCGTTGCCGCCACCTCAGGATCTGCATTCGCACCGTACAGCGTACCATTCGCCATCTGCAACGGCTCATTGCTTGAGAACGCATACGCTATTAGAAGAACCAGCACCAGCGCCCCAAGACCCAGCAGCGTCTTCAAGCCGCTCTTGGGATTCGTCACCAGCTTCACAATCAGGAAGCCCAGCAGCAGCACCACCGCAATCGCGGCCAGCACATACGTGTACACTATTGCGGGGTTAACAACCCGCATCAACTCCGCTCGATCATCAACGCCCGCTACCCCCACCACAAACATCACGGTGAGAATCACCGCAACGAGCATGAAGGCGAACAGCGGAATGCGCGCAATGAGCTTTAACGTTTTTTCCGACATCTTTTTGCCTTTCTTTCTCCCTAGCCTAGCGGTTGTGCTTTACTAGGATATCCACCAACGAAATCGAAGCATCCTCCATCGACATCACGATGCTGTCAATCTTGTTCAGGATGTAGTTGTAGAACACCTGCAGCACAGCCGCCACGATCAGACCGAACACCGTGGTGATAAGAGCAATCTTAATACCGCCAGCCACCAACGACGGGGCAATATCACCCGCAGCCTCAATAGCATCAAACGCCGAAATCATACCCAATACAGTACCCATAAATCCAAACATAGGCGCCAAGGCTATGAACAGCGATATCCACGTCAAACCGCTCTCCAGCTGCGACATCTGCACCGATCCGTAAGCCGTAACCGACTTCTCCACCGCCTCGATGCCCTCATCGGAACGCGACAAGCCCTGGTAGAAAATGCTCGCCACTGGCCCACGCGTATTGCGGCACACCTCTTTGGCACCCTCAATGCCCTGCTCATCAAGCGCCTTCTCAACGTTTGTCAACAGCTTCTTCGTGTTCGTTGACGCTAGATTTAAATAGATGATGCGCTCTATAACCACTGCCAAACCCAAGATCAGAAGCAAGAGGATTATACCCATAAACATAGGACCACCCTCTATAAACTTAATCTTCAGCTGCTCGTGTAGCGGCACGCCCTCGCTCACGTTCGTTGTCATCGGATTCGCCGCCTCAGCTACAGCCGCCGGAGCCGCAGCCACCGCCGAGTCAACCGCGCTAACCGAATCCTCCTGCGCCATCACGCTAGACGCAAATCCCAGCGTCAAGCCCATCAGTAGTAGTACCAAAAGTAACCTCTTCATAACTGCTCTTTGTAGTTAATTTACTTACCCTCTTCTCTTTACAAAAAAAAACATCGCGGAGAGAGTGGGATTCGAACCCACGATACCCTTTTGGGGTATACGCACTTTCCAGGCGCGCGCCTTCGACCACTCGGCCATCTCTCCTCACGCGCCGCAACCCCTCTCTTCCCACTGCACTACCACGTGAATTTGACCGCAATTTACTATTTTTATCTGACTCAACAATCAACGAAACCGAAAAAACACATAAAAAGACGGACTCAAATCAACCACTACAGACAACGTATTTTTTGTATACCGTTGTACTTCAAAACATTAAAGGTTAATTTCTGTGGAATTCGCCCCATACACCCCAAAAAGAAAAGCGGAATAAAATTGTTCTGTTTCTCCTTCTTCTACAGCATTAGTAGCCTTTCACAGCCGTGCAGATACCGCATAGCATCGTTATTCGCAACGGCTCAAACCATGAAATGGTAGCCATATGGGGACCATACAAACTATTAACTTACATCTCTATTGAAACGCTGCGGGGCAGCTTACGCTATGAAGACCCAACTCGGCAAACAAAGCCCCTCGCCTGCGCTAGGAGACTGCCTTGCTCCCGCCTACTCGGCCCCGCCTCCACATTCTTTTACTCCTCGTCCTCGGCCTTGCCCCACGGCACAACCCGCATACCGAATATCACCACGTCATCGAGACGCGGATTTGAGTCGCCCATCCACGTAAGAAAATTCTCGTACAACGCCTCACGCTGCTCCTCCATCGGCAGATTGCTAATCTTAGCCAAGAAAGCCCGAAGGTTCTTCGACATGTATTTCATCTTCTTCGGCCCGCCGAATTGATCCTGGTACCCATCCGAATACGCGTAAACCATGTCGCCCTCCTCAAGCTGAAATTTTTCACTCCCGAAGGAGGACGCCGTGCGCGTGTATATCCCAACGGGCATCTTGTCGGCTTTCAGCACCGTTGCCTCCCCATTGCGCACTATCACCAGCGGGTTGTGCGCCCCGGAGTACTGCAGCTCGTTGGTATCCTCATCGATAATGAAGAGTACCAGGTCCATTCCATCCTTATTGGACTTCTCCGACGTTGACTGATGCAGGCTGGAGATGAGCAACTCGCGCACCCGGTTCAGGATTTCAGCCGTATCGAGGTCGTTCTGTTTATCACGCGTCACCTGGTGCAAAAGCGAAGATCCGAGCATGCTCATGAAGCCCCCTGGCACGCCGTGCCCGGTGCAGTCGGCAATGCAGCACACCTTTTTACGCCCTATGTGCGTCATCCAGTAGAAATCGCCACTCACTACGTCACGCGGTAAGTAGAGCATAAAATGCTCGGGGAACAGCCTATCCATTAGCTCTGGCGCGGCAGCATCGCCTGCTGTATGCGGCTCGCATACTCAATACTTGACTCTATCTCCCCCTTCTGCTTCTCTATCTGCTCCTTCTGCGCCACCACCTCCTTCGTGCGCTCCTCTACTATCTTCGAAAGCCTACGCTGCTCCGCGATCAAGCGGCGTGAATTCCACCACAAACCGAGGTACAGCAGCAAGCCGGTGATAATCACGTAGCTTGCATAGGCCCACCACGTCCGGTAGAATGGCGGCGCAATCGAGAACCGATATTCAGTTACCGGTGAAACCCTGCCGTAAGCATCCCTCGTGCGCACCCGTAGCACGTAGTTCCCCTCGGAGAGGTTCATGTACTGCGCTTCGCCGTTGCGTACCCACTTTGACCATTCCTTGTCATTATGTTCCAAAAAGAACTGAAACTCTGCACCATCGTTGCCCACAAAGGCATCCGTGCCAAACGAAAAGACCAATCCATTAAGACTATACGGGAGCTTTGGCTCCATCTCCTTCGGCTGCTCCTGCAGCACCACGATGCGCCCATCGGCCCCTTGGCGGTAGTACGTTCCCCCGAAAAGGATTGAATCGCCCCGAAGCGTACGCACCCGGCTTACATACGCTCTAGCGCGTGCGGGCACTTGGGTCCACTTACGCATATCGCAGCTGTACAGCTCATTGCCGTAGGCAAACCAAAGCATGCTATCGCCTGTATACAGCCAATCGTCAATCCACCTATGCGGTAACCGGAGCAATGGGTTTCCCTTGGCGCTGTCCACCGCCGTCGGCGATGCAAGCGATGGGTAGTACTCCATATATACCGTATCCTCACGATGGCTGTACCGCTGGCATATCGCACCCGCCTCAACGGGCATAAGATTGGAAAAGCCCAGGCCCTTACGCAGGGGCAAAGCCGAACTGACTACGGTATCCTTCGCCTCATCGTATGTATACACGCCGTCCGACGTGCAGAGGTATGCCGTTCCGTCCACAACGCAGGCAAACGTTTGGTTAGGGTTCCCCAATCCTTGACGCTCCGCAATATGGCGCAAAATCATCTTGCCATCAGCATCCCGCCGAAGCATGTACACGCCCCCGGTGTACGCTGTAAGCCACATGCGACGTTTCGCATCTGTTGAAAATCCTCGGATTTCCGCACGTACATCGATCGGTATCGGCTCTTCCACCCAGCGTCCGTCCGGCATACGGCGAATGCCCATAACCCCTACGTTTGCACCAAGGTACACCACGGAGGAATCCCACGGCGACACCGCCAGCGAATACCCTCCACCGCGCACCCCTTCGCCCTCCAGAACCATCTTCAATCGCCCCGTTCTCTCGTCCCTTCTATATACTTCTAGGGGCCGCGCCCGATCACCCCGAACCTCATATATGGAGGTCTGACTCTGTGAAATCAAAAATCGTTCTCCGCTATAGGGGCACTGATACGTGATACTCTTCCATACCGCGCTGCTAATCCCTTCTACAGTATGCACAGTCGTGTACCCATCTCGCCCCGAAAGCCGCTGAAGCCCGCTCATCGTTCCAAAGTACATATCCCCCCGCGACTTGTACAGGCTGATGATTACATCGTTAACGCCATCATGAACCGTGTAATGGCGAAAGCTAGACTGCTGTTCCACCGACGAAATGCCCACATTGTGCGTTAGCCATAGCGAGCCATCGCGCGACTCCGTAAAATCCGTCACGAACGCATTGCCCAACCCTCGGCTCACCCGCAGCGACTCCACCTCCTTGCCCTCTAGCGTTATCTCGTAGTAGCCAGCATCCTCCGAAAATATCAAGCCCAGCCCAATATTTCCGTTCCGCAGCATATGCATGTTGTAAATCAGCGCACCCTGATCGATCAGCTCCATAACGTGCGGCGCAAACTCTCCCGGGAAATCCACAATGCTACTCGTCTGCGTGTCGTAGAAGAACAGCCCACCGGGGCTATAGGCCAAAAGAAGTAGATTGTCATCCACCTTCACCGCGCCGTACATGCTCAAGTTTCCCTTCGGGCGCTGCAAGAAAGCGGGGGAGGGATTTATTTTTACGCGTCGGAACTGGCCATTGCCATAGAAGAGCAACGAGTCGCGCCCCACGCCCATCACCAATTCGTCCCCCACCTGGCAAGCTAAAAAAGACTGCGCGCTCGGTATTTTTTGTACCACCGTCCGCCCCGTCACCTCATTGTAGATGAAAAACTCACGCTTATCGCAGAAGAAAACGAACTGCCCGTAGGTGTACACCCTATGTATATCCTGAAAATTGGGAACGGAATCCTGAATCGTCTCCACGAGCGACTCGTAGCGAAGCTCCCCATTCCGCAACGGCACTAAGCGGCCAAAGTCCCCCACGCTCCCAATGTACACTACCCCGCGCTCGCTAGCTACCATGCTCCGCACGAACTGGCTCGTTTTCAACGGAATGGTACGAAAGCGCACCCCATCGTACAGCAACACTCCGCGATCGGTAGTGCCAAACAGCATCGTCCCATTAACATCCTGCACGGCTGCCCAGTTCTGGTCGCTCGCATCGTACTCCTCGGGCGTATAGTAGCGCATTAGCGGCGCGCCACGGTACGCCACCGCCCTATGCTCCTGCGCCGCGCTAGCGAAGGGCAGCATGCAGAGCAACAGAAATCTAAACAAACGGTAGCGTTTCCTCAGCCAATACATGCGGCAAAATTACTATTCTTTTTTCAATTGTTCCTGCGGTCACATCTAAGAGCGCTACGTTCAATCCGTCAACGCGCTAATCCCCTGCGTTTTTCCGCGCTGCTCCCCTCTATGGGCGTACCCCAATGGCTATCAAATTACACCGCCGTGAGGAATCTACCTGCGAATACCCCTTCTACTCGCTCGCTGCGACTTCATCGCCGCTTTGCTAAAGCCATACCTACCAAATCAATACGATTAGTCACCGCACGATGCCTTAGCACCACGTTCGCATATGACCCCCAAAAGAGGGATTGTAGCACCCGTTCGACAATGGCCATCCTCCTCGCAGTGCTTCCCCATTTGAAGAGTCTACGTAACACTGCCGATCCTTGAGCTGCTCCCCATAGCACTTGATTGTCAAATAGATAGGAATAAAAGAAACGCAACTGGCAGCGTATTTCTACCGCGGGATATTGAAAATGATGCCGCTTTCGCAATTCGTTTATTAATAAGACCTTACAGGGACTTTCTTCGCATCAAATTCGGATTTCTCCGGAGAAATCCGAATTGGATGCGAAGGGGGTACACCCCAAAGGGTATCCATTTGCCAACGGAGCGGCACGAATATGCTACAGAAAACAATCTGAAATACAGCGTCCTATACTCTCTCCTACCATTAGAAAACAGACAGGCCCCGCGCAGCAGGCTGGGCAGTAAGCTTCCACCCCCTCCCTCCTCCCTTTTTTTAGTAACTTCGCGGGCAAATTTGGATGGTTGAAAATCACATAAACACAGGCGAACAATGGCGGCAAAGCGCAAATGGCAGATTGAAGACTCCACGGAGCTATACAATGTGGATGGCTGGGGGCTCGACTTTTTTTCCATCAACAGTGAGGGCAAGATGGTGGTGACCCCCAAGCCCGGCATGGCGTCAGTGGTGGTACGCGATGTAATCGATGAGCTGTCGCTGCGCGATGTCAGCGCGCCCATCCTTCTGCGCTTTCCCGACATTATCGATGCGCGCATTGAGGCGATGTCCAACTGCTTCGCCACCGCGGCGGAGGAGTACGGATACCACGGGCAGAGCTTCGTGGTTTTTCCTATAAAGGTGAACCAGATGCGCCCCGTGGTGGAGGAGATCGTTTCGCACGGTCAAAAGTTTAATATTGGGCTTGAAGCGGGTAGCAAGCCGGAGCTGCACGCGGTTATAGCTCAGCAAACCGATCAGGACTCTCTAATTGTATGCAACGGGTACAAGGATGAGGACTACATCGAGCTGGCCCTGCTCGCCCAGAAGATGGGTCGACGGGTCTACCTGGTGGTAGAAAAGCCAAATGAGCTACGACTCATTGCCAAAATTGCAGCGCACCTGAACATGCGCCCCAACATTGGGCTGCGCATAAAGCTAGCCACCTCTGGCAGCGGGAAATGGGAAGATTCGGGGGGAGAAGCCAGTAAGTTCGGACTGACGTGCAGCGAGCTACTTGACGCACTCGCCTTCCTGCGCGAAAATGGGTTAGCCGACTGCCTCAAGCTGCTGCACTTCCACATCGGCAGTCAGGTGACCAAGATACGCCGCATAAAGCTAGCGATACAGGAGGTGTCGCAATTCTACGTGCAGATACGGCAGCAGGGGTTCAACATTGACTTTGTGGATATCGGCGGAGGGCTGGGCGTCGATTACGATGGCACGCGGTCTGCCAATTCCGCGAGTAGCATGAACTACAGCATCCAGGAATACGTTAATGACGTAATCAGCTCCGTGGTAGATGCGAGTGATAAAGCGGGGCTCCCCCATCCCAACGTCATCACCGAGTCGGGGCGCGCCGTGGCGGCGCACCATGCCGTGCTAGTGTTTGAGGTGATGGAGTCTGCCTCCCTGCCGCAATGGACCGAGAGCGAAGAGCTACCGGAGAACGCCAATGACCTTGTGCGTGAACTCTACGACATCTACCGAGATATAAACATTTCTGGACTCCTAGAAAGCTGGCACGATGCGCAGCAAATCCGTGAAGAGGTACTGAGCGGCTTTCCCCATGGCCACGTGGACATGGGTACCCGCGCCATGGTGGAGCGGCTCTTTTGGAGCATCGCTTACAAGGTAATGGGTCTCGCGAATACGCTCAAGCATATTCCCGAGGAGCTGCGGGTTCTTGATAAAATGCTTATAGATAAGTATTTCTGCAACTTCTCACTCTTCCAGTCGCTCCCCGACTCGTGGGCCATTGACCAAATCTTCCCGATTATACCCATCCAGCGGCTCGACGAGAAGCCTACCCGCACGGCCACGCTGCAGGACATCACCTGCGATTCGGATGGGAAAATTGAAAACTTCATCTCCACCACGAATCGCGCCTACTCGCTCCCCGTGCATGAGCTGAAGAAGAATGAGCACTACTACATCGGCGTATTCCTCGTGGGGGCGTACCAGGAGATACTTGGCGACCTACACAACCTATTTGGAGACACCAATGCAGTGCACATCACGGTCAACGCCAAGGGGTATCACATTGACCAGGTGATTGACGGGGAAACGGTAGCCGAGGTGTTAGAATACGTGCAGTACAATAGCAAAAAGCTGGTGCGCACGGTAGAGTCGTGGGTGGGGGCCTCCGTAAAGCAGGGTCTGATTTCACTTTCCGAGGGGAAAGAGTTCCTATCGAACTACCGGTCTGGGCTGTACGGATACACGTACCTAGAACGGTAGAGGGTTTGATTGCTTGGTAAACGAACCGAACATATGCCGGGGTCGGATACGAACAGCGTGCATTGGTACAACTTCCATCGGCACATGCCGGCGGACGGAGGGACTTCGGACGACGCCGTGCTAAGCTTTTCGCTCTGTGATCCTACAGAGATACCAACCAACGTTTACTTCACAATCGCCCTTCACCCATGGGACTCCGCACGCCCCGATGCGGAACAGCTAATTGAAGAAAAACTACCAACGCTATTGACCCACCCCCGCTGCCTAGCATTGGGTGAGTGCGGGCTTGATAGGCTTCGGGGCGCCACCCTTCCGGTACAGGTGGAGCTACTAGCGCAACAGCTGTCAATGGCGAAGGCTGCCCAAAAACCGTTGGTAGTGCACTGCGTACGGGCCTGGAGCGAGCTGCTGACGCAGGTGCAGCGCTGCGGGTTCGCGGAGAAAAAGGCAGTACACGGATTTAATGGTAGCCTCGCCCTGCTCAAGCAGCTGCTCGCCCACGATTGGTACATTTCCGTTGGACTTGACTCCCACGGAGCGCTCCCGAGAGCGGCATGCGGAATTCCGCTGGACAGAATTCTTTTGGAAACGGATGCCTCCGACACCCCGATTAAAGCCGTTTATAAGGCACTCGCAAAGCTACATGGCCTCCCGCTTGAAACCACGCAAAAGGTAGTGCAACGGAACGTAAAAGCCTTTTTCGGCTGCAACGAGGGGTAGTAACATCCTGTACGCAGCTCAGCACTAACCTTCCTAACGTCCCAATAAACAGATAACAAACAGAAGAAACCTATGGAGTGGAACGCCCGCACAGAGCTACTAATTGGCCATGAGGGGGCGGAGCGGCTCGCCGCCGCCCACGTACTCGTGGTTGGGGTTGGCGGCGTAGGGGGCTACGCCGTAGAGATGCTGGCGCGTGCCGGCGTGGGGCAACTCACCATTGCTGACGGCGATACGTTTGAGGAGAGCAATCTCAATCGGCAGCTCTACTCGCTGCGCTCCACGCTTGGGCAGCCCAAAGTGGAGGTTGTTAAGGCCAGGCTGCTTGATATAAACCCTTTTCTCAAAATCAGTACTATCCATTCGCTACTGCACGACGAGGAGCTAGAAACGTTAGTAGCCCAACGTTTTGACCTGATTATCGATGCGATCGATACGCTATCGCCGAAGGTGTACCTCATACGTGGTGCCCTTGCCAAGGGAACCCCCATTGTGTCATCAATGGGCTGCGGCGCACGGCTTAGCGCGAGCGGGCCACGGGTGTCATCAATATGGAAAACTACAGGCGATCCACTCGCCTCAGCGGTACGCAAACGGCTGAGACGCATGGGGGTAGATGGCGATTTCCTCGCGGTGTGGACACCCGAGCCCCCCATAGCATCGGCACGCGTGGAAACCACTGGAGAATCGTACAAACGTAGCCGGGTAGGCGTAATTTCGTACATGCCAGCCCTATTCGGAACGCATGCAGCCGCCGCAGGGCTGGAGATCCTCCTACACAACGCCCCCCAATGCCAGTAGGGGGGCATAGAGGAAGGGGCTGAGACCAAGGGCAATGCTATCCAACGTTGTATTCATGAAAAAGTGTTACCTTTGTAGCCAATTCAGGGGCGTAAAAAGGGGGGTAAACGGCTGAAAGCGAGAGCGTTTTGCTATATAAACGCTCATAAAGAGAGAGTAAGTATGGCGGGAACACAATATCTAACCAAAGAGGGACTCGCGCAGCTATGCGCTAAGCTTGACCAGCTACGGAATGTGGAGCGACCGGCAATAGTGCAGGCTATAGCAGAAGCTCGCGACAAGGGCGACCTATCAGAAAACGCTGAATACCACGCAGCGAAAGAAGCGCAGGTGCATCTCGAGGAGAAAATCGCAGAGCTGGAGGCCACGGTGGCCAGCGTGCGTATCATCGATCCAAGCACCATCGACACGTCTACGGTAAAGATACACTGCACGGTGCAGATCATGAACCACACCACAAAAAAGGAGGAAGTGTACACCATCGTTTCGTCAAGTGAGGCCGACTTCCGTCAAAAAAAGATTTCCACGGAAACCCCTATAGCAAAGTCTCTTCTAGGCAAAAAGGTAGGGGATAAGGTTACGGTACGCGTGCCGAAGGGAGACCTCGTGATGGAAATCCTATCAATAACCGTTGGATAAATAGCAAGCAAGATGGCAACAATCTTTACGAAGATTATCTGTGGTGAAATCCCATGCTACTGGATCGCGGAGGACGAGCACTTTATTGCCTTTTTAGACATCAACCCGGTGCGCAAGGGGCATACCTTGGTGGTGCCAAAGGAGGAGGAGGACTACCTCTTCAACCTACCGCAAGATACGCTACAGCACATGCTTCCCTTCGCGCAGCGCGTGGCTAAAGCGATTGAGGCTGTGGTACCCTGCGAGCGCGTCGCGGTAGCGGTGCTAGGACTAGAGGTGCCGCACGCGCACATGCATTTGGTTCCTATCAACAAGGAGGGCGATTTGGATTTTCACGGTAAACACGTTAAGCTGTCAGACGATGAATTTGCCGCATTGGCCAAGAAGATTGCGGCTGCTGTGAAATAAACGGGCTAAGAGAGGCATCGTGCTGGGAGACAAAACACTACGTTCATGGTCTATATAATCGGGGGCAAGAGGGTAGCGAAGCGGTATAGAGCCACCCTGCTGTCGGTGTGTCTACTCAGCTTTGCACTCTGCATGCTACCAACCCCCTCACGCTGCGGGCAGCGGGGTCTAGAGCAGCAGATGCGTTCGTCGACCGATACGCTATTCAATCAAATCGACAGCAAGGGGCGCAAACAGGGCTTTTGGGAAAAGCATTACCGCAACGGCAAGGTAGCCTATCGGGCGCAGTTCCGTGACGGCCGCCCCGTTGGGCGTACCCAAAGGTACAATGAGAAGGGCATCCTTATCGCCGACCTTCGGCACGCCCCATCTGGTTCTCTATCAAGAGCTAAGATATACGATGACGAGGGCAATTTGATTGCCGTTGGGAATTACTACAATCAGGTTAAGGACAGCGTTTGGACGCTCTACTCCAACGGCTGCGTCGTGGCGCGTGAAGGGTATTCCCGCGGAGTGAAGGATGGGACATGGGAACGCTACTCCGATGGTGGCCGCTTAGCATCCCGCGAACAGTGGCGCAATGGGGTGCTGGAGGGACGGCAGGAGGAGTACTTTGCCAATGGCAAGCTCCAGTCCTTTTGGACCGCCCATAACGGCCTGGAGGATGGGCCATCGGCAACGCTCTACACGTCGGGGCGCCCGCGCCTCAAGGGGCAGTTTGTAGGAGGGCTACGGGAGGGAGTTTGGATCCTATACGGTCTGGATGGGGCGGCAGAGGACACCCTCGTGTTTCAAAAAGGGAACCTCATACGGCAAAGCGTAAAATCTGACGTGGATGGGGCCATACGCACAATGTACCAAAACATGGGAAAGCTGCACGAGCCAAGAGAGTCAGATGGGAATGTGCGTAGCGGAAGTCCCTACTAGTAGATTGCCTCGACCATCAGCGCAGGTGCGCAGGGAGGAACGATTAGTGAAAATTGGCGAGTCCTACTGCATGCAGCGCGCTTTAGCACATAGCGAAGAAAGGCGAAGCAGCGGAAGATGAATAGTATTGGAGTCGTTTTTCGTGTAAGCATCTGCGGGGAGTCGCATGGTCCCGCGCTGCTCGCTACCATTGACGGCGTGCCAGCCGGCATCCCTTTAACCCCAGAGAGCTTCCATGATGCCATGGTGCGCAGGCAGGGTGAGGGGCAATTCGTCACGGCGCGCCGAGAGCCCGATGGGGTGGAAATTATTGCAGGGGTGTACAAGGATTTCACTACGGGGGCCCCTATAGCGCTTATGATTGCGAACCGTGACGTACGCCCCAGCGATTACACCGCAATGCTCCAGCACCCCCGCCCGGGGCATGCCGACCTGGTGGCACGCATGCGGTACTGCGGGCGCAACGACCCTCGGGGCGGTGGCGTTTTCTCGGGGCGCCTCACCGCGGCGATGGTTGCCGCAGGCACGATAGCTAAAAAGGTGCTCACTCCCGCCGCGCTTCGCGGAGAGCTAGTGCAGGTTGGACCTTCAACGGTACGAGAAGAATGGGGCGCGCTGCTTGCAGAGGCCTCCTCGCAGGGAGACTCCCTGGGCGGAGTCGTGGAGCTGCGTGGCACCGGGTTGCCCTTAGGGGTTGGAGAGCCCCCATTTGATGGAGTGGAACCCCACCTTGCACGAGCCCTAATGGCTATACCGGGGGCGCGTGGCGTGGAGTTTGGCGATGGCTTCGCGGGAGCAGCCATGCGGGGGTCAGAACACAACGATTCGTACACCGATGCGGTGGGCCATACGGCAACGAACCACGCCGGCGGGGCAAATGGCGGTATGACCAACGGGAACGACCTTGTGGTTCGTGTAGCCTTTAAGCCGACTCCCTCCATTGCAAAGCCACAGGTTAGCTTCAATCTTGAGCACGGCCAAATGGAAACGCTACGTATCAAAGGGCGCCATGATGTATGCTTTGCACTCCGGACTCCCGTAATTGTGGAGAGCTATGCCGCCGTTGCTCTTGCCGATTTGCTTCTCCGACGCAAAGCCAATTAATGGGTGCCTCTCGCATCCTATCAGCAAGGTATTTCCTCCCATTCGTGCGGCAAAGAAAAAAAGTGTAACTTTGCAGCGGAGAAGAGTTTTATGATTGGGTTTAGAGATTAAAAACAAACAACAGGCAAAGAGATGGCAGTAGATCTTTCGAAATACGGGATAAAGGATCCCATAGAAATAATACACAATCCCTCCTACGACCTGCTCTACAAGCTGGAGCTGGACGACAAGCTGGTAGGGTTTGAGCGTGGCCAATTGACCGAGCTAGGCGCGATAAACGTTGACACGGGAATATTTACGGGTCGCTCCCCGAAGGATAAGTACATCGTCAAGAACGAGGAGACGTCGAAGCACGTTTGGTGGCACGAGGAGGGGAAGAAGAGTTCTGACAATAAGCCCATGACGCAGGAGACGTGGGAGTACCTGAAGCAGATAAGCGCGAAGCAGCTAAGCGGAAAGAAGCTCTTCGTGTCGGACTGCTTCTGCGGTGCAAACGAAAACACGCGTATCAAGGTGCGTTTCATCGCGGAGGTGGCATGGCAGGCACATTTTGTGAAGAACATGTTTATACGCCCCACGGAGGAGGAGCTGAAGAGCTTTGAGCCAGACTTCGTGGTGCTAGTGGCCTCAAAGACGCAGAACGACAAGTGGAAGGAGCAGGGGCTGAACAGCGAGGTGTTCGCGGCATTCCACATCACGGAGCGCATGGCTTGCATCGGCGGCACGTGGTACGGCGGCGAGATGAAGAAGGGTATCTTCTCCATGATGAACTATTTCCTACCGCTCCGCGGCATGGCCTCTATGCACTGCAGCGCGAACATGGGGAAAAAGGGCGATGTGGCGATATTCTTCGGCCTTTCAGGCACGGGAAAAACCACGCTGTCAGCAGACCCGAACCGTGAGCTGATAGGTGATGATGAGCACGGATGGGACGATAACGGCGTGTTTAACTTTGAGGGGGGCTGCTACGCGAAGTGCATTGACTTAGACCCGAAGAAGGAGCCCGATATTTACGGCGCAATACGCCGTGACGCGCTGCTCGAGAACCTCGATGTGGATGCGAATGGGAAGATTGACTTCTCCTCAAAGAAGAAGACGGAGAACACCCGGGTGTCGTATCCTATCTACCATATTGACAACATCGTGAAGCCGGTGTCAAAGGGAGGCCACGCGAAGAACGTGATTTTCCTTACCGCCGATGCTTTCGGCGTGCTGCCCCCGGTGTCCATGCTAACGCCAGACCAAATGCAGTACCACTTCTTGAGCGGGTTTACCGCAAAGCTTGCTGGTACAGAGCGCGGTATCACGGAGCCACAGCCAACCTTTAGCAGCTGCTTTGGGCAGGCGTTCCTTACGCTGCACCCAACGGAGTATGCACGCGAGCTGGTGAAGAAGGTGAATCAGCACGACTCAAGGGCCTACTTGGTTAACACGGGGTGGATTGGCGGTGCCTACGGCGTGGGCAAGCGTATCGACCTCCCGTCAACACGCGCCATTATTGATGCTATCCTACACGGCGATTTGATCGACGCGGAGTACGAGGTGCTTCCTATCTTTAACCTGCGCATACCTAAGAGCGTAGCGCGAGTTGACGCAAAGATGCTGAACCCACGCAACGCATGGTCTAACCCCGCGGATTGGGAGAAGGCGGCACGCGCGTTGGCAGAGAAGTTTATAGCGAACTTTAAGAACTTCACCGACAACGAGGCGGGTAAGCGTTTGGTGGCGGCAGGACCTCAGCTCTAAACGTTGAGAAGCCGAGGAGCTTGTAAAAACTCGTATTGAGTGAGGAGCTACGGCGGCGGGTAAGCCGCTGTAGCTCCTTTTTCAATACCTAGCGAACATCTAAATGAGATGAACCAAAAGAAGGAGTTTATATACAACACGTTTCGCATCGCAGCGTACGCCGATAGGTACGCTGCGATTGGCAATGCGGAGGATGCCAACCGTTGGGCAGAAGAGATCAAGAAGAACGACTACGCTTTTTACATCGTAGGCGGGGGGAGCAACGTGCTGTTTACAGAGGATTTTGCAGGAGTAATACTCCATCCATCCGACACGTCACTATCAATTACGGAAGAGTCTCCAACACAGGTAGTAATACGGGTAGGTGCAGGTAAAAACTGGGACGAACTCGTGGCATTCACCTGCGATAGAGGATGGTGGGGAATGGAGAATCTATCTGGTATTCCTGGGAATGTTGGAGCAAGCCCCGTGCAAAA
>CALHSW010000023.1 GCA_938038735.1 uncultured Bacteroidia bacterium
CGTTCCATGCGTACGGCTGCGTGGCGGCGGAGTCGGCCCACGTATCGGCGGCGGTAGGCGCACGAAGGAAAGAAAGGATAAAACAAATCGAGAGACATGAGTAACGGTGAGGATATGGTGAACCACCCGCGGCACTACGAGGCGCGGGTGCCGGGCATTGAGTGCATCGAGGTGGCGCGGCACTTCGACTTCTGCCTCGGCAACGTGATTAAGTACGTGTGGCGGGCGGGGCTAAAGGGGGACGCGTACGCGGAGCTGGAGGATCTGCGCAAGGCGCGGTGGTACCTCAATGACTGCATCGCGCAGCGGGAGCGGGCGTGGAAGAAGAAGTACGGGGCTGAAGGCGACTCCACGGAGGGGGTGGATGGCTACCCCCCTACCACTCCACGCCGCTGAGACGCTCCGCCACGCTCGCGCCCGACTGGTGGATGTAGATCATGGACGTTTTCACCGAGGTATGCCCCATGAGGGCGAGGATGACGTACGGGTCGTGGACGCGCTCCGCGAGGCGCGTGCCGAAGGTGTGGCGCGCCACGTGGAAGGTAAGCTTCTTCTCGATGCGCGCCAGGCGGGCCAGCTCCTTGAGGTCCCGGTTCACCGAGACGTTGGAGAGCTGCGGGAAGCACGGCGCGTCGCTGCCCGCCACGAGGTAGCGCGCCAGGATCGCCAGCGGGCGGCCGTTGAACAGCTGGCGCAGCGGCAGCACCACCTCGCGGTCCACCTTCCCCATGCGGACGCGCAGCACCCCCGCCGCGTCGAGGAGGCTGGGGCGCACCCGCAGCGTATCGCTGAAACGCAGCCCGCAGTAGCAGCTGAACAGGAACAGGTCGCGAACCACGAACAGCCCGCCCCGCCCCGCGGGGAGGCGCAGCGCCTCCAGCCGGGCCACCTCCTCCCGGGTGAGGGCCGTGCGCTCGCTGCGCCCCTGCGGGAATCGGGCGGTGAGGTACGGGTCCCTCCCGGCGTCGAGCAGCCCCTCCGCGATGGCCTGGCGGATCATGCGCCGCGCCCGCTTGTGGTGGCCCGCGCGGGAGCTCGCCGCGCGGCAGCCGTAGCCACTACTAAGGAACGTGTCGAAGCCGTACGCCCAGCGGGGGGTGAAGTCCTCCCACGCCAAGGCCGGCATGAACCGCCGCATCGCGTTGATGGTATTCTCGTACCGGGGGCCGTAGGTCTCGGCCCGGGACAGGCGGCCCGCCCGCCACGCCTCCGTGAAGAAATCGAGGGGATTCGGCCGCCCCCCGCCCGCCGCTACATTTTTCCGCATGGCTATCTAAATGGTTGGAACTGAACGAACTGCGGGTGCGCCGCCGCCGCGGCGGGGAAACCCGCCCGCACCCGCAACCCGCAGGGCTGTAGCCCGTTACGTTTGCGCATAGGAAGACGTGGCAACGCTTTAGCATGCACGCGCAGCGCGCTGCGGCGCAGCCACTTACCCAAAATGCCCATGGAAAACGCCCCGCCACCGCAACTGCCTCTACCGCAGGCGGTTGCGGCGGCGCGCATGATGCCCAGTAGTGACCCGGCTGGGGTTCGAACCCAGGACCCCATCCTTAAAAGGGATGTGCTCTACCTGCTGAGCTACCGGATCTTCCTTCCCTCCACTCTCCGCCTTACGAGGCGCAAAGGTACAACTTTCCTAGCGAATTGCAATGCGCCCGAATTACAATTCGCCGAAAAGTTTGAGATGATAAATACGAGAATTCGGCTAAAAACAAAACAGCATACATGTAGAAAAACGAGCGTAGCCCATTGAGAGCCAATGCGCTACGTTTGGTAAAGCAGGGGATGGCTTTAGCCTTTGTAGCTGATAATCAATAAAATAGAAAAAGTCTCCCATACCGAATGCGTATGTAGGTGAAATATACTATATGCTCAATGAGTTTTCAAAACTTTTCGATGCAGCTCTGCACGGCGTGGGCGCCCGCATGGTTTCCCAAGGAGCGCACCGTGTACGTGCGGGGCGAAGCTGGGTACGTACCGCAGCGGGGGGACGTGTTCGGTATCTACTTCCCTGGCAAGGGGCGCATCGCGCACGTGGGCTTTATTGACGGCGAGGCGGGCGGATTCTACATCACCGTGGAGGGCAACACCAACGGGGCGGGCAGCCGCGAGGGGGACGGGGTGTACCGGAAGCGGCGGGCGAAACGAACGATTTACAAGGCGAGCTGATGGGTGTATACGAGGTAAACGAACAGTCTAACATAGAGTTAGCGAACTTTGATGCGCTGACGGAGCTGCACACATTTAACCTCGGCAAGCCGAGTCCCATACTGCAAGCATGCGGCTTTGATGGAGCGTTTGAAATACGCTTAACGAAGGGCAAAGTGCGTCAAAAGACGAACAAGCATTGCTACTCCGAGGCTATTTTGCGGGATTTACCGCTGCGGTTGCAGGATCCCTTGATTGTGGCAGGGTATCTAAAAACGAGTGGTACATTGAATGTAGTTATAGAAACGTTTCATTTCAATGTAAAGGAAAGCGAATGGCAGCCACTCTTAGTAGGCGTAGAGTTGAAACAAGATATTCAAGTAAGAGGGAAAGAGCAGTGGCACGTAGTACGCAGCATATTCCCCAAAAATTTGGAATCGCTAGGATGGTGGATTGAAGCGTCAACATGTGCAGATAGTAAAAGGATAAAAGCCGCCTATCAGCCAATTATATACCTTAATAAAAAGGGAATTTCAAACCTTCTCCCCTCGCATGGCACTATCCGCCATGTGGTAGAGAAGACCCGAAATCCCACTACAAATATAGTGAAAGATTTTGACAATCCAATAGGAGAGGCGGAGCTATTAGCCTTCAGGCAGTCGCTAGATGAGGCAGAGAGGGTGTGGCTTGCCGAGGGGCGGCAGGCATTCTACGATAAACAAGGGATGAACGGAGTAAACGCAATGGGGATGAACAAGTAGAGCAGTAGCGCCGAGAAGAATAGCTCAGCAAGTAACAATTTGAGAGAGATACACTTATCCATCACTGAACATAATGATTGGATTCCTTACTTTAAGATCATGCGTGAAAAAGGCTTCTTGGACAACGAGGATGTGATAAGTTACTCTAAATCAACGCGAATTCGGCTAAAAGCAAAACAGCATGCATGTAGAAAAACGAGCGTCGTCCATTGAGAGCCAACGCGCTACGTTTGGTAAAGTAGGGGGGTGTTTTAGTCTTTATATCTGATAATCAACAAAATAAAAAACAGTTTTCCATGCCGAACGCGTATATGGTTGAAATCTACAGCTCAATGAGTTTTCCAAACTCTTCGACGCGGCTCTGCAGGCGTACGCCGCCGCGGCAGCCTGATGTAGGAAGCCGAGGTGATGACCATCCTGGTCCTATTCCACACCTTCGGCTGCTGGATCCTGAAGGCCTTCTACCTTGGGTGGACCTGCATGCGCGGCAGTGCGGACTTCCCGCAGGTGCTCTCCTACAGTCGCTTCGTGGAGCGGAAGCAGCAGGCGCTCTCCGAACGGTTCCTGGCGAAGGGGGTCTGGCTAGTCACTCGGATTAAGCGGAACATGAAGAACTGGGTGATGGAGGTCCTGGACAAGCTGCTGCTGCGCCAGCGCGCCGGGATGGAGACTATCAATGGGATGCTGAAGCACGTCTGCCAAATTGAGCACACGCGGCGCAGAAGCTTCCCCGGCTTCGTGGCTAACCTATGCAGCGGCCTGATCGCCTACAGCTTCCTCCTCAACAATCCCAAGATTCACCTTGCGAATGGGAGTTCGGCGATGTATTGAGCTGCGCTTTGAGACGAATTCGCATATAGCTTCGTGGTTGAGGGAGCTTGGGGGTCCTGATGCAAAGGGTAGTAAAAGAATTCAACAGTAGGAGCGTTTGACCGCAGGAAGTAATCGATGAGAGGCATGGGTATCTTTGAGGTGAACGAACGATGCAACCTTGTGGGGATAGAGTTGCATAAAAGACACGGTTCAAGGAGAGGGGGTGAATTTCATAACGTACGTAGCGTGTTCCCAAAGAATTTAGAGTTGCTACGATGGTGGCTTTCTCGCTCTTGCGGAGGGAAAGCTAAGTCGGAAGGAAGTGGAAGCCCTGTAGTATATCTAAGCAAAGAAAGACTCCGAGCGATCTCACACGCTCGGGGCACCATACGCCCCGCAGGGAGAATCGCTCGGAGTCTCTGCGCAAAGGTAGTAAAAGAATTCAACAATCCAGTCTCCGAGGCGGAGGTTGTGGAGTTTAGAGCAAGTCTACGGGATGCGCGAGCGGAGTGGCTTTTGCATGGGCAGAAAACGTTTCAAGAAGAGCAACAGAAGAACGGTAAGACGATGAATGGAATGGATACGGTAAAGGATACAATGTAAAACCCGTTGAATTGAAAATACAGTGAATTCGAGGACAGCTGCGTTGATAGGCTCAGCAGAATGCTCCGTAATGGTGAGACTACGGAAGAGGCTGTGAATACCGCAAAGCACTACTTGTATGCGTTGAAGTCAATTGCCGCAGCCAAAAGTGGCAAGCTAACCCAGGAGGTTATTGAGGAGGATTGCGTAGGCAGTTATAATGTCCTCTTGAAACAGTTGGCTCAAATCGGCGGGCTGTCAAAGACATCTCAAGAGCATACTCACCACCGTAAAGCAAGAGATTCCAGGGCGGCGAAAAAGGAAACTGCCTTTATCTCAGAAGGGGGAGGGGATTCGCCAAAATCTGGTGAAGAAACTACATTAGCACAATCGGCTGGAGTTATACCAATTATCGCTGCGCGCTTCCTGCGGAGGTTTCTTGCTCTGCATGGCAAGACGTTTAACCGAAGCAAGACTAGCACACTGCTGCGTAGTCTACAGCGGGCGATTGTGGGGAAAGAAATCCGCAAGACCGATAGAAACGCCGAGCTGATTGAACAGATGCAGAGTGTACTCATACGGATGCTAGACGTTGTTCGGGGTAGAGCCACGGTAGAGTTTGATGCAAAAACCCTCGCTGTACTGTAAAAGAGCGTGAATAGCGAAAAGCAGAGCCAAACCGTTACGCTGCTGCGCCTACGTTGGATTGAACGATACCAATGACTGGGCGAAGGTCGAGCGGCAATAGAATTCGCCCGCAATAGCAATTCGTGGGCGGACACGGAGCAGCCCATAGAGCGGGCGCAGTACTTTAGGGAGCTGCGAGAGAGCGGATTGTCCAAGAGTGAGATAGCGAAACGGCTAAAGCAGCTGGAGGGGCGCAACGCGAGGCTCGTGGAGGAACTCTCATACCTCACCCCGCACGGGAAGACCATGGGCATCTTGCTTTCCAACAAAAACCTAGAGCAGGGTGACAATAGGAGGGATGTCGAGTCAATAGCGCAATGGGTGGGAAAAGCCATGATGGAGCATCCATTGCTTGCCAGCGCGCAGAGGAACCAGCTTTTCGATTACCTATTGTACAACGGTGCGGCGATTTCTGTTGGTGTTTTGCGGATATGGCTGCGCCGCGGCGCATTGCGTGTGCATGCTAAAGCGTTGCCATATCTGTCCATGCGAAAATGTAACGGCTTGCAGCCCTGCTGGTTGTACGTGCATGCGGGTTTACCCGCCGCGGCGGCGGCGCACCCGCAGTTCGTTCAAGTATTTGTAAACTCATTCGTAAGTACAGCTGACTGGCAATATGCCTCAAAGACGACTAGCAGCACTCTGCAGTCCACGTTTTTCTCAATCTCTTACCCGTGTCGTCTCGGTACTCCTCTTGATTTTCACTTTCTACGTCGCAAGAAAAATGACACGCTTGGTAGCATATAAAAAACTGTGTAGCTAGCGCATTGGCTTGTACAACCAATTGACAATCAGTAGTCAAGACTGATTGTCAATCGGGCTTACCTATGTTCTCCCATATCATGACCATCCTCAGAGCAAGAACGAAAGCAAAAAATCCCATTCTTTTTCCTACCTTTGGCTGGAATTCAGTACCATGCGAATGGGGGTAAACTTTATAGACATGAAGCCGTTTACTGCACGTCTCCTCCCTATGCTCATCACCCTTTTTACGCTATCTTCCCTTTCCTATGCACGCGCGAATGGCGATACCATAACGGTCGATGGGATTATCTACAAAAAGGTAGACGAGGGACAACTGACAATAGTAGGTTTCGATAGGGACTACGGCAAAGTCTACCACCTCAATCGTCACGTCACGGTCAACCGTCAGGAGTATACCGTTGTCAATTCAACGCCGCTAAAGGCTTTGAACATCGGGAGCATTGATAGTATTGCTATTCCTGAGTTCGCGAGAGACCTCGTGATGCCCTCCGACCTGCGCGCCATGAGCAATCTAAGGTTTTTAAAAGTCAGTGCTAGCGCATTGGGTGACTACAAGGATTACCGGCTAATAGCAAAGCACCTCACGGGGAAGCACCCCATACTCCTTGATTTTTTTACTTTCCCTTCCTGGGCCACGCAGCAAGATGGTGTACACTACTCGGCCGATGGCTCTACCCTCCTATTTACGGGGAAAATAGAAAAATCGGCATCATTCCGCTGCTTTTATCTTCCAGGACGTGTTAAGCACATCGCCCCATACGCAATCGGGGCCGTCTATAGCGCTCTATTCCTAGTTCTCCCGCAAAGCATTATCTCCATCAGCCCAACGCAAATAAAGAGAGAGAGGCCCGTTAAAAAGGACAACCTAGGGTTAAGTGTAATTGACGATAGACAAAAATGTGTCTATTTCGCCCCAAGCTCCTGTCTATTACCCCCTGATAATATACGCTTTGACCCCCTTGTTGATTCAAATGATTCAGACTACGAATTCCAGGTGCCCTTCGCGGTAAGCCCCAGCGAGGAGGCGGTAGGAATTCACCACTCCACTTGGGCTCAGAACACGCCCATTGAATGGAGGATGAGCCCAATATCCTTACCAGCGTACATTGAAGTCTATACTAAGCCCCATCGCCTCAAACTAACAATAAATAGAGCGATTGATGCCACTCGGTATGCACATAAAAAATGGGAATTGGGAGGCCAAAGTACGAAAACCGTCACCAAAGACACTACCCTCTCCGCTAAAAAGTTTGAGTACTATAAGCTTGAACCCCTGCCAAGCGTCAACCAGCGTTTTCTTGGCTTCATGATCTTAAAAGACAACCTAGCACCAAAAGACACAATCCGAACTTCCAGCGAATTTTGTTTGGGTATTGGCAGGGTGAAAATAGCCCCTCAGTTTGCTAACGCTGATGAGTATGTCGCAGGCTTTGACTATATTCTCTCCAACGATAAAAAAACGCTCAAATGGTGGAAGAACCTTCCTGATGACAAAGACATTACTCACCTCCGTATCCCATCGGTTACCCGTTGCGGTGCCAATTATCTTAATACTCCACCCACATCAGGCTCCTATGCCTTCCCAGCGCAGCTAACGCAGATTGGTCCGCGTGCCGTGAGCAACATTGGCAATCTGCGAGAACTCACCATCGACCACAACCTTACGCTCGAAAAATCTTCTCTTGCTGGGTGTTCGCAGCTTCAAATTATTCGTCTTCTCAACGACCAACCCTTCCCTGAAAACGCCATTCGGGATGCATTCTTCCCAGACCCTGTACCCTCCAACCTCATTTTGGTAGTCCCAAAAGAAAAGCAGGCCATTTGGAAGGACGTTAGAGATAAACTTGGCGCACCGCTTAAAGACATTCCCCCTGTTGTAAAGCTGTTGAACAAGAAGTCAAAAGAGGCCTCTATGCATGTTTTGTGGAAGGAGAGCATACACGCTGCGCAGTGGAATGAGGTCGTAGCTGACTCCATTGAACTCCCCGCCTTTGCCCCATTTAAGGTTGATTTTACCCCTTTGCCTGTCTTTGATTTTGATAGTATCTGTACGCTCCCCGATGGCAGCTCCTTTGATTACCGCGATACGCTCCTTGCCACCCAAGACCTTGCGTTCGCTCCTAAATGCCACCGCGTTCAATACCCCATTCGCTTCTCTTCGTTCTTGCATGGCTCCATGCGGATACTGACAGCGGCTGATAGTACTATGCTTGATTCTGGCTCTCTTGTAACACGACATACTAAGATTGTGCTAAAAGCCTCCCCGGCGCAGCACTACCGTTTTGTCCGGTTTACTGTTAATGGCCAGTCCGTCATGCAAAACCCTTACATTAAGACCACGCTCTCACCGCTTAACATCGTTGCATTCTTTAAGCCCATCCTCCACCTCATCTCCTTTGATAATCAGAATGAATCCCCTTGGACAGTGCTTGACTCTGCAGGAGTCCCCGTACCTTCCTACGTGAATGCTAGGGGAGAGATATCCTTTGACTCTATTGCAGAAAATCAAAGCTACACGTTCATCCCTAAGCCTCAGGCTGGGCATAAAATTCGTCATGCCTACGTCAATGGTTCGCCTTTTCGCAGCGCTGACACTACGCTCACCGTCATGGGACCTGTAACGCTCTCTGCATCCACTGAGACCAAAACGTGCTTTGTCAATATCCCCAACCCCGACATCTATGGGAACATTACGCTACAGCTCCCTTCTGGCTCTCCTGTGGAGCCAAATACTCGCATTCCATGGGGCGAAACGCTGCTAGTTAGTTCCAACATTAATAAGCGTTACTTCTCCTTCAAAAGTTTCGTCATTAACGGTGTGTTCTACGAAAAGGAGTCAATGACCCTAAAAGCCGAAACGGATACCATTACTATAGATCTCTTGGCCGAACCCATTAACTTTACCGTCTACGTAGAACCCGATGATCGATTTGATGTCACAGTCTCTTCACCTATGCAGGTTGCGCGTGACGCTAAGGACGATGGCCTTTGGGGCGTTCTTCCTGATCAACCCATCACGATAGCACTCAACGCCGTGCCGGGTTGGGTTGTAGAAAGTATGGAGTTTGCTTGGGATGGTTTTGATAAGGAAAGTTTCCAGGGGGCGTACAAGGAATGCAGCGTAAAAGCCAACCTCACGGTGCACCCAAAACTTTCCAGGGTGTTTTACCATATCTCGCTCCCAACAAAGAAGAAGGCCGGCACTGTTATAGCTTACAACCAGCAATTGAAAGAGATTAAAGCCTCAACCAAACTTTCCTTCGGAGACTCGATTACCATCCTCCCTGAGGCAGGTCAAGGCTATGCGCTTAAGAGCCTCTCCATCAACGGAACCATCGTGCCACCACGCCAAACGATAATTGTTGTTACTGGCAACATCACTGTATCTGCACTTTTTGACAAAGTGACGCACAACAAGTCAGACTCGCTCATTGTTGAAAATGATAGTACGACGCTACGCTATGCTGGAAATGCGAAGCTTGACACTATCGATTTTGACCATTTCCAGCCCCTTGTCAGCGTTGCCACTATCGCCGCCGAGGCCTTTGCCTACAATCCATGCATCACTACGGCATTTATCACTGGGAACGTGCAAACCATTGAAGGCCGCGCATTCTTTGGATGTAATAATTTACGAACCGTTATCATTGGTACAGCCGTACGCTATATCGGTGCGCAGGCTTTTGCCGGTACTGACCAGCTTGAGGTTATCGACATTCTACAGACTAACCCTGACTTGCTAGTCCTCGATCCTGCTATTTTGCAACAAACGAGGGGTGCAGATCCTCATTACGTTTTCAGGGTTCCTAACGAATCCTACGATGCGTTTCGTACACATCCTAAGTGGCAACATGTGACCATTGTGCCGCAAACCGTTGATTGGACGTTTATATTGGAGTCTTCTGATTTTCAACTGAACGTCACGCTCTTTGATTTTAATGGGAAGCAGCAGCAGTTCGTGATTACGCAGGGCGAGAGTACGCTTACTCTCCCGGGCGGTAGCCACGTTGCCATTGCAAGCGCATCTTCTGCCGCGCAAACTATCCTACGCGTAGCCATGGGCGATGCGGCTACCGCGCTGCCGTGCGAAAACAGAGCATTAAAAGAACTCTCTATCAACGTACTACAGCACGAGACAAATGAAAAAAAGACTGGGTTCTCCCTTGGGAAAGAGTATAAAACGCTTGTACAGGTTGCCCCTAATCCTACGCAAAGTACTCTGTCCATTACCCCTGTTCAATATTCTACTACGCTTCACTACGCGCTGTACAACGTTCGGGGTACTGCCGTTGCCAATGGTGTCGTTGACAATGCTGCAATGGTTCTACTGAATGTAAACAATCTTGTGCCTGGGGTGTATATTCTTTGTGTTGAGAATGAGAAAGAAGTACAAACGTTGCGCATTATCAAATGGTAGCGTAAATATTATTCAACGTTAAAGCAAAGTGACCATGAAAATCGGTATTGTTGTTGCAATGGAGAAGGAATTTAACCCTATCGTTAATTCCTTGGAAAATAGTGACTTTCGTGTTGATGGACACTTTACTTTTGCATGGGGAAATTTTGGTAACCACAACGTTATAGCCGTCCGCGCCGGTATCGGGAAAGTACACGCTGCGTTGGGTACTACTATGCTTATCTACCACGCTCGTCCTGACTGTATACTAAGCATTGGCTGTAGCGGAGCCATCGACAAGGCTCTCAACGTAGGAGATATCGTTTGTGCCGACGAGGTGGTTTACCACGACGTATGGTGCGGAGAGGGCAACGACTTTGGACAGGTGCAGGGTTGCCCTTCACGTTTCTCTAGCTACCCTAAGCTACGTGAAAAGTTCACAGACTGCGGAGAGGTAAAGAGGAGTGGCCTATTTGTGAGTGGGGAATTCTTTATTCCGACACCAGAGGTACTCCAACGACTTAACGACCGCTTCTGCGGTGCCATCGCCACCGATATGGAGTCGGCTGCCGTGGCGCAGACCTGTTGGATTGAGGATTACCCTTTTGCCGCCCTCCGAGTTATCAGTGACACGCCGTGCAAGCCTGAACTCTCCCCTGCTGCGCAATACCAACGATTTTGGAACGACAATCCAGACGAGTCGTTCATCCGCATTATGAACATTGTAAAGAGCATTTGAACTTATAATGGAAAAGATTCCTAGCTTTCAAATCAACCATCTTCTCCTGCATAGGGGGGTGTACATATCGCGTCAGGATACGTTTGGACAAACTACAATCACCACCTTCGATGTGCGCATGAAGGCTCCAAACCGTGAACCTGTCATGGATCAAGGGGCAATGCACACCCTAGAACATCTCATCGCCACCTACCTACGCAATGACTCCGATTGGGGCAAGAGGATTGTATACTGGGGCCCTATGGGATGCCTCACGGGGAGCTATCTTATCGTGGAGGGGGATTGGCAACCAACCGACATTTTGCCTCTCCTGCGTAATGCCTTTCGGTTTGTCATAAGCTTTGAGGGTGAAATCCCTGGGGCTACTGCCCACGACTGCGGTTGCTACCAGTTGCACAACCTCCCGCTAGCTAGGCAGGAAGCCCAGAAATACCTTACTGAGGTTCTTACCAATCCTTCGCCCGAACGTCTGACCTACCCAAAGGAGTAGGCAGCCATTGGCTTAGCTAACGGCTCCCATCAGCTTCACTCAACTGAAGGCGAGGACTCTTCTGTCTTCTTCTCCTTCTGGTCGGGAAACTTTGGTAGGGCGGGAATCTTAGATGTCCCCGATTCCCATGGGATGGCAAAAATTGCGCTGTCAAGTGCTTCCCAGCTCTTGATGGCTGCACGCCGCTCCGCGTAGAAGGTCAAATCGCCTATCCACCTCGGAATGATTTCCTCCTTGCTCTTCGGGCGGAGGCTATCATTCCATGCAAAACCGGGCAGCACCTTGTCCTCCATCTGCGCATCTTTATACGGTATCACATCAGATTTAGGGCTCGTATAGAAGGATACATTCTGTATCGCATTGTTCTCCATCCACACGTTAAAGCCAGGGGCTGACACCTTGTTTACCCCAATCAGTTTCCCTTCGTCACGCATGAAAAATATTACCTTTCCATCCTCCCGTATACGAACGAAGCGTATTCCTGTTGAATCAAGAATCGCACTGACTCTTTGCCCATTGATTTGATTATACGTTGTCTCCCCATCCTGCTGGGCTACAAATACATCACCAGTAAACCTAGCACTATCCAAACGATTCTCTCCAACAAATCCTACTATTGACTTCGCGTACGTCTGCATGTCGTTCATCCATAGGTAGGAATCGGGAGCGCGGTACATGGTGACAGTGCTGTCCCTCCCATTGTAGTACATGGAGTCCGCCACGGCTTGCTGCCCGTGGCTATACGCACGTACAGCGTGCAGCGCACGTCCATAGCCTATGGTGTCTACTATTTGCTCCCCCCTTAGGGTGTCGGTGCGAAGCACAGTGTCGCGCCATGCGAAAAGAGTATCAGCCCGTAAGTAGAGCGTATCGGCTGGTGTTGAGGTGCTATCTACGCTGTAAGCCATAGGAGACTGTGTCGCCAAAATCTTACCGTCCTTCTGCCAAAGCTCTAGATACTGGCAATAGAGGCGGGTGTCGCCGGTTGAGTCCATCACAACAGTGCGTCCATGCGCCAATGCGTGGCTTGTCTGTTGATCAAACTCTAGATAGTCGGAAAAAATCGTGTTTTCTCCCCTTCGGTACGATACGTTAGACTGAACTTGCAATTGCTTCGTGTCGCGTCGGTAAACCCCGCTATCCCCATACAAAAAGGTTGAGTCTTGATGTATTCGAGTGCGATTGAAGAAATTTAACTCCCCGCTTTTTCGGTACAGTTCCACGGAGTCGCTCACCAAGTTCACATCCTCTCCCCGAATCACCACTTCTCCGGCAAACGTGGTTCTACTAGGGGTGGAAGTGTAGTAGCCATGACGACTCGTCACTCGATAGTCGGGCGACTCTACACGTCCCCCCGTAACGAAATGCGCCGTGTTGTAC
>CALHSW010000024.1 GCA_938038735.1 uncultured Bacteroidia bacterium
ACTCATTTTACTGGCATAAAATCCAAATTGATACCCGTCCATTCACTCATTTGTTGGGTGGTAGGATAGGTTCTTGTAACAGCGATTTCGCCGTCCACTAAAGTAATAGGCAGTGCATCCGCTCCATGCTTTTGCAGATGCTCGTTTACTGTTTTATTACTTACATACGCTTGCGGTTCGTCACGTAAATTGTGACGGGTAACGATGATACCCCGTTTCTTCAATGTTTCAATAACAACCGCAATACGCATTAATTCAGGGTCAATATTTGTTCCACAAAGACCCGTAGGGCAACACATTGCCGGGTCGAAAATTTCTATCTTTTTCATACTGTTTTTTTGTTTAAAGTGATACTCCATGTTTATAGATAAAAGACTACTACATAATAAATTCCTACCGCAATAAAGAGGATGGCAACTATTTTACGAAACCATTTCTCGAATATTTGCATCCGGTTATAAAACTTACCCAGTCCGGCAACGCTGTACGCTATAATCCATGCGACAAGTATCACGGGTAATCCCGTAGCAATAGCGTAAATAACAGGTAAGAGATACCCACCCGTTTCCGCTGCTGACATGGGCATAAGCATACCGAAATAAAATACTCCACTGGTAGGACAAAAAGCAAGGGCGAATAAAATACCCAACAGCATAGCCCCCCAACCGCCTTTAGTCTTCTTTTTCAAACTCTCACCGCCGATATTGACTTTCGGTAGATTGAGTTTTATTACATCGAGCATAAATATTCCAATGATGATTAACGCCGGAGAAATCAGCATTTCCCCGTACTTGCTTACAGCTTTTTGAACCATAAACATGCTTGCTCCCTCACGGAGAATAGGGATAAGGATAAAGCCAAGAACCGTATAACTTACTATTCTGCCGAAAGTATAAAGCAATCCGTTTATGAATATCCGGTGATGGTTTTCTATGTCCTTACTAATAAATCCTATCGCCGTTATGTTCGTAGCTAACGGACACGGGCTGACCGCCGTTAAGATCCCCAATAGAAAAGCTGTAATAGCAGGAATAGAACTGTTGTCTAATAGCGATTGAAGAAAGTCCATCTTACAACTGTTTTAACAATTCGTCAATCTTGCTTTTAATTCCCTCTTTAAACTTGTCCGGTGCATTTTTCGCATTGGAAAAACCAAACTCGGTCATATTGTTTACATTCTCTTTGCCGTCTTTCCAGCCGTTTACAAACAAAGACGACCATGTAACTTCGTACTTGTCTGCAATCGCTTCATTCTCTTTCTTTGAAATATCTATCACTTTATAGATAATTTTACCGTCTGCTTTTTCTTTTGAATAAAGGCTATCCAAAAGGGCAACTGTATTTGTTTCTATCGCCCGGCAAGTGATACACCGTTGCGCTCCATGAAAATAAAGGACCTCTATACGGTTAGACTGTATTCCTTCCGCTTGGTTTTCTCCGGTCTTTTTCATTGAACCGTTACCGCAGGAAACCAAGACCAGTGTTGCAATAAGCAGATACAATAATTTTCTCATGGTTTATTTTTATTTGGTTATCAACTCTTTCACTTCTGTAAGGGATAACTTCTTCCCAGCTGATACGACTTTCTCGTCTATCACTAAGGCCGGAAGCCCTAAAATGTTATACTCCATGATTTTCAATAAATCTTCCTCCTTGACAAGGGTAGCTTCGCAACCTAATTCTGAAATAGCCTGTTTGGTTGTTTCGTACAAGGCTTTACAGCTTGAACACCCGGTTCCTAATACTTTAATTTCCATTGTCATTCTACTTTAAAGTTAATACAACGACCGTAGTTCGTAGAACTACAAACAATTATTTCAAAAAAAGGTACTACTATTCGCAGCACGATGTATCTTTACACTTACAGTCTCCCAAAAAAGCTGCAAACAGTTTTCGGGCAAGTTCCCAATTCTCCCGGTTTATACAATACCGGACTTTGGGCGTTTCGATTTCCCCCTGAATTAGGCCAGCATCTTTCAATTCCTTCAAATGCTGCGAAACGGTTGCTTTAGCAATGGGCAGTTCGTCGTGAATGTCACCGAAGAAGCAGCTCTCTTGTTTTGCCAAGAAAGCAAGAATAGCCACACGTGCCGGATGTCCCACTGCTTTGGCAAACCGAGCGATCTGCTCCTGCTCTGTTGTGTACCGTTTCGCTTTCACTCCGATTCTCCTTTCTTCTTTTGTTGTTCGCAAAGGTACGAACAATGTTTTAAATAGCCAAATAATCGCAGATTCAAGTTTCAAGTGCGATTTACTGACAATATTCCAAAAAGACGGCCAACAGCGTTCTGAAGCCTCGTGTTTGTCCTGTTGCGGCACTCCGCTAACTTTTTATTCTCTATGCTCTTAAAACATCATTTTTTCTTACGTATTGCCTAATGAGATTGTTGGAGTATTCTATCGTTCCCTGCTGCCACGAAGCGTAGGGGGCCGCGAAGTAGACCCGCGCTCCAGGGCTCATTGTGGCCAACGCCTAAAAAGGGAGAGATAAGCATGAAGAGCGGGGCTAAACGCCTCGCGAGGGGGGCGGCTTGAGGGCAAATTCTAGCCTGCTTCAACGCGACGCGTTGAAACAGGCTAGTTTGGATAAAAGTTGCCCACCCACGGTGGCGAAAAAATACTCAGTGCTTTTGCAGGGGTCTCACTACAGTAGGGGAGAGCGTGTCAAGTGCGGTCACCGTCCTTTGCAGTGATCTCGAAATCTAGTCCCTGAAAACTTTTCTCGCCGTAGCTTTTAGCAAAAGCTACGGCGAGAAAACGCATAGCCGCAGAGTACCTCCCCCATGCGGTGGTGCATTTGGGGTACGCCCTCTAAATGTGGAAGAATCTCACCATTTTGTTGAGTTGCTCCGAATTCTCCGTGAGGGTGCCTGCCCTTTGCGTTAGCGTTTCGCTCTCGGCGGCCACGTTTTGGGTGACGGCGTTGATTTGCCCCATGGTGATGTTAATCTGCTCAATGCCGATGCGTTGCGACTCGTTCGCCTCTTCCATGGTCCGCACCAAATCGTTCACATTGCTTACCTCCTTCTCGCTTTCCGCCATGTAGGTACTTGCGTTTGTAGCCTTGTTTACCCCGTCCTCCACAATGCTAGAGATTTCGTCCGCCGCGCTGCGGCTGCTCTCTGCTAGCTTGCGTACCTCTGCGGCGACCACCGCGAACCCGCGGCCATGCTCCCCCGCACGCGCCGCCTCTACCGCTGCATTGAGGGCTAGTATGTTCGTTTGGGAGGCTATATCGTTAATCACTAGAATGCGTTCCGCGATTTTTGACACCGATTGCGTTACCTCGTCAATCATTTCAGTTGCGACTTTGACCCGCGCCGCGAGCAGGTCCATTTTGGTCTGCGCCTCGTTGCTATTATTTGCGGATGCCTCAATGAGCGATGATGCATTCTCGAGCGTTGAGGTGAGCTCCTCCACGCTGGCTGCCTGTTCGGTTGCATTTCTAGATAGTTCTTCGCTTTGGCTTTGGAGCTGTCCGCCCAGAGCATTTACCTCTTGGCTACTGGTTTGAATTCCCGCCACCACGGTGTTTAGACGGCTTCGTATTCCCTCTAACGACCCAAGGAGGTCTCGCAGCTCGTAGTAACTCTCAGGCTTTATAGTCACCTCGCTGGCGAGTTCACCCTGTTCTAGCTCTTTGATGTTTTCCACTGCGTGCTTAAGCGGTTTTTGTAGCCAGTAGCGGTAGAGGAGCATCAGCGCATAGCCAGCCGCTACGATGAGGAGGTATAAGAAACCCTTTATAGCGTAATTCTCAGTTCCATTGACAATTCCGCTGCACAAAATGCAGCATAGGGCGTAGTACCCCGTTGCGAGCCCTATGCGCGACACCACCGTGTGCCTGAACATTACTCTACATACTACGTGGAGCGCAATGAGAATCCCGACTAAACCAATAATACGAGTTAATGACATAAAAGAACTCCTTTAAAGTTTAACAGCTTCGTTTTTTCAATATTCAACGCGCATTGTTTGCGCTACATCTCAGCATTACCATTTTACGCTGCGTACCGTGGAATGGTTACAAAAAGCGTTCTAAAAAGCAAGCTGCACAAACGAATTCGGTAGAAATAGCTTCACTCATGCACCCAGATTATGCCGAGCAAGGTTATAACCCATATGAGTTTCCGTAGTAGTTTTTTGGTGGGAGAGAGTGGAGGTGTGAAGAGCTTATGAAGCGTGAAATCCTCGTGAAACAAATACCTACTGCTTTCGTTCGTTAGAGGAGAAAATGCGCAGGGGTGCATGGTTCCATTTTGGGGGCAAATACAATTATTAGGTGTATGCGATTAGATGATGTTTCGTTCAAGAGGAAGCTGCTCTTGTGCATGGGGGGGATCCTTTTTGTGGCTCTTGCGGTGTTCGTAGTGAATTCCTTCTACTTTAGGAGGGTGCAGCGAGGGCAGGCTCTAAGCGATTTGATTATAAGGGGCGAGACCTATTTCCATGAGGCTCAAAAGGCGATGCTAGCCTACTACGGGGAGTATGAAGGGAGCGCATCGAATCCTGCATATCATAACTTTTTGGGCTATCTTGATAGTGCCTATGCCGTGCGGGCGCAGGTACGGCATTTCTACGGAGAGGATGATGGATACGAAGTGCGAGATGAGGTGCTGAAGCATGTGGAGGGGCTACGTGCAATCAAGCAGGCGCAGGTGGGGTACGATAGCATCATGCGTGCGGTAGGGGCTACGGTGACAGCGGCGCTGCTGGCTGAGGGGAGTAATCAGGCGCAGTTAATATTTGAGTTTCAAAACGTGCACATCCAAGAGCAGCAGTTTTACGTTGTGTACGATATTGATTGCCTTGAGGGAGCAAAGAGGACCCTCATGTCCCTGTTGCCCCGTCTCCCGCAATCTGTGCGAGTCATGGTAACCCCTTACCAAGAGGCACTTGACGGTCGTCTCGCCACGGCGTACGAGTACACGCAACACGACCTCCCCATAAAGGGGGCGATGAATGAAGCGATTGGCACTGCGGTAAAGCAGCGTGAGCAGCTTTTGGAGCAGGCCGCGAGCGATGTGCGTAGGGCAAATGTAGCGATTGTGGGTGGAGGTGTCTTACTCCTTGTTCTAGGGGGAGTGATGGCCACGTGGTTTGCAGCGCGGATTAAGGCTAAGCTTGTAGAGTGTCAACGTGCGTTGCATGCTATGGCGCAGGGAGATTTGGCAAATCGCTTTTCGGAAGCTGAATTGGAGGGGAGGGATGAGTTTAAGCAGTTGCTCCGGAGTCTGTCGCAGCTTCAGGAGAAGATGCGTTCGGTTATTACAGACATCCAGCAAGGGTCTTTTCAGATAGCTGGTGAGAGTGAGAAGCTTAGCCAAATCGCCTCGGGCGTGTCGGAGGCGAGTGGACGTCAGGCGGCGAATACTGAAGAGGTAAGCAGCGCAATGGAGGAGATGGCGGCAAGCATTGATATGAACACGGATAAGGCGCGAGAGACCGAGCAGCTAGCGGAGCAGATGCGCGGGCAGATGGAGCGTTTAGGGACGCAATCGCGCTTGTCCGTGGAAAGGGTATCGGAGATTGCGTCTCGTATAGGTGTGATTAGCGATATAGCAGCACAAACGAATATACTAGCCCTCAATGCCGCGGTGGAAGCGGCCCGTGCGGGGGAGCATGGGCGTGGGTTTTCAGTGGTGGCGAGTGAGGTGCGCAAGTTGGCGGAGCGTAGCAAAGAGGCAGCCAATGAGATTACTGCCCTTATCGCGACGACCCGTGGTGTGTCAGACGAGGCGGGAACCCTTTTAGCCGATACTTTGCCATCGGTGGTACGCACCACCGATTTGGTGCGAGAGATTTCGGCGTACAGCAATGAGCAGCGGCAGGGCACAAACCAGATTAGCACTGCCATCCAGGATCTTAATGGGGAGGTGCAGTCCAACGCCTCAGCGGCAGCAAAGATGGCGAGCAGCAGCGAAGGGCTGAGCGCCCAGGCAGCGCGCCTACGTGCTGCGGTTGACTACTTTAAGCTGTAGTTTAAAGATTTTATCGGCTGGCGGTGTCTCTGGTGAAGGGAGTCGTTTCTTCTTGCGGCTAGTGTGATTTTCCTGCCGTTAGGGCTCTGCGTAGTTGGAGGGGAGCGGCACATTCTATTGAGAGCAGGGATCCTTACGGAGCATGCTGCATGACGTGACGTTCCTCCATGGTTGGTGGTTCGTGCTGGGTTTCCATGGTGGGGCAAAGTGGCTATGCTTTTGCACCCGGTTCGCATCAAATTCGGATTTCTCCGGAGAAATCCGAATTTGATGCGAACCGGGTACGAAGTTGGTCAGTTGGGGTACGATCCGTTTACCCACTGAGATCCATGCGAATTCTCTGAGGAAGGCCCCTGAGTACTGGCTTTTAGTTCGTAAATGACGAATATTCTTTTGGTGCGAATCGGTGCCCGGTCGTTTTAGCGGCAATTTCCTTTTTGCCATGAATGAAAGCCAAGCGAAAATGCGTACCTTTGCGGCTGAGTAGTAAGTGATGGGTTGCGAGCTGCGATGCGCGCTATGAAAGCGGCAGAGGGAGCGGAAAAACGAGGAAAACGAGATGGCAAGAGTAATATCAATAGCGAATCAAAAGGGCGGGGTGGGGAAGACCACCACGGCGGTAAACCTTTCCGCTTGCCTTACGATGCTCGATAAGAAGGTGCTACTTATCGATGCAGATCCGCAGGCCAATTCCACCTCTGGAGTGGGGTTGATGAAGAGGGTGGACGAGGAGGACCGGAAGGTAATATACGACTGCATGGTTGATGGGGTGGATCCGCACGAGGCGATTATCCCGACGGAGGTGCAGGGTTTGTACTTGCTGCCTTCGCATATAAAGTTGGTGGGTGCGGAGATAGAGCTCATAGAGCGGCAGGGGCGAGAGATGGTGATGAAGGGAATAGTGGATGGGCTGCGCGATGAGTACGACTACATATTCATAGATTGCTCCCCATCGCTAGGGCTCATTACGTTGAATGCGCTAACGGCCGCCGATTCTGTAATAATCCCAGTGCAGTGCGAGTACTTCGCGTTGGAGGGATTGGGGAAATTGCTTAGCACGCTGCAGCGTACGAAAAAGACAGTGGCGCCGCAGATTGTTATTGATGGTTTTCTGTTTACTATGTACGATGCGCGCACGCGCCTAGCGAATCAGGTGGTGGAGGAGGTGACATCGCATTTCGGCGACATGGTGTTTAAAACGATGATTCAGCGCAACGTGAAGCTGAGCGAGGCATCGAGCTACGGGCAGCCGGTGATAGTGTACGACCCATCGTCAACCGGTGCGAGTAACTACATGAATTTGGCGAACGAGTTGGTGCAGCGCAATAGTGAAGTGAAGAATAATGCCTAAACCGGGCAGAAGGGAGTGAGTTAGAAGATGGCGAAAAAACTTGGTAGAGGGCTGGACGCTCTGTTGGGGGATGACGTAGATTATTCGCAGCTGGCGGGCAAGGGGGGCGATGCGCTCTCATCGCTAAAGCCGACAGCTGCGCAGCCCGTGGAGGTATCCCGCCCCGCAGCGGAGCAGTCCCCGCAGGGTGAAAGCGAGGCGAAGGGCGCCACGTTCACAGTAGATATTGATCTGATTGACCCTAATCCATACCAGCCTCGGAAGGAATTTGCTCCGGAGGAGTTGGCAGAGTTGGCGGAGTCAATACAGAAGGTGGGGATAATCCAGCCGCTCACGGTGCGCAAGAATGGCGACCGCTACCAGCTGATTTCTGGGGAGCGTCGGCTTCGTGCGGCCCGCCAAGCGGGGCTCAAGGAGGTGCCAGCCTACCTGCGCGAGGCGGATAGCCAGTCGATGCGGGTGATGGCGTTGGTAGAAAACATTCAGCGTTCGGATCTGAATGCCATTGAGGTGGCGGAGGGGTACCAGGAACTGATCGATGCGACCGGGTGTTCGCATGAGGAGCTGGCATCGTATGTGGGCAAGAGCAGGGCCTCTATAACCAATTCGCTCCGTTTGCTGCGGCTGCCGAAGATGATACAGCAAGCGATAGTGGACCAGCGAATTAGCATGGGGCATGCGAGGGCGTTGCTTGGGCTTGACGCGGAGGCTGACCAGGTGGATTTGCTGCGCTTGATAGAGGAGAAGGGGCTGTCGGTTCGCGAGGTGGAGGCGTTGGTAAAAGAGCGCCAGGCGGCCATTGAGGCTGCGGATGCCCAGGTGGAGGAGACGGTCCCGGTGTCGGAGTCGCAGGAGAAGAAGCCCGCAGTGGATGAGGAGACGCTTAGCCAGCTGCAGAGCCGCTTGGGCTGGGGGCTGACGGTTAATTCGCTGGGGAAGGAGAAGGGGCGTATCGTGATTGAGTTCCGTACGGAGGGCGAGAAGCAGGAGTTGTTACGAAAGTTGCTGTCAATAGAGTTGTAGCCGAGGTGTGCTAAGCTGCTCGATGGAGAATTTGTTGAAGCGTGCATGCGTGCGCCTAGTGCTGGTGGCAGTGCTAGGCGTGGGTGCATGCGGTGTGTCGAGAGCTGGGGTAGAGGATACCATGAACGTGGTGGAGAAAAAGGAACTCTTGGCGGCAGATACGGTGCAGAGTGGCGTAGATAGCGTGGCGAGTGAGGAGGAATGGGGAGAGCGGGCGGAAAGCGATAGCTTGGCTATGCGCTCCGCGGCGCAAGCGGCTGAAGAGCGCTCTAGCGGCATGCGATGGCGGTCGTTCTGCGATTCGCTAGGGCAGGGCTGGGTGGCGCTGTCGGCGCTGCTGCTCCCTGGGAGTGGGCAAGTTATCAATCGGGACTATTGGAAGCTACCCATTTTCTATGGGGGTATGGCGGGGTTCTCCGTGGGGGCGTACTACCTTGATAAAGAGTATAGGGCGTTGCGAAGCAAGGAGCTATCGGCTGACCCATTGCAGGCGCTGCGGCAGGAGGATAGGGTGTGGCGGATGCGCGCTGCGAGAGATGGAATGATAGCGGGTGCTTGCCTAACCTACGTATTCAGCGTGGCCGATGCGCTGATATCGCATTCGCCCGATCGGCAGTCGCCCACGGCGGCCATGGTGGCAAGTATGTTGCTGCCCGGATTGGGACAAGTTTATAATCGTAGTTTTTGGAAGGTCCCGATTATATACGGCGGGTTGGGGTATTTAATAGCCGAGGCGATGGATGACCATCAGATGTATATGCGCTATGAGCGTGCCTATGTGGCTATAGCTGACGGTGATCCTAATACGGTGGACGAGTTTGGGGGGAAGGTGCCCCTCCAATCCTTGGAGTATGGGTCAAATTACTACCGGCGCTATAGGGATCTGTCGCTCATTGGGATAGCGTTGGTCTATGCGATGAACATAATAGATGCGTACGTGGATGCGCATTTGTTTTACTGGAATGTAAATGATGATGTAGTGGTGCGGGCCGAGCCGCAGGTGGCAGTGTGCAATCCGAATGTGAGGCAGGGGATTGCACCGGCGCTGCATCTCTCGGTTTCGTTTTGAAAATGGCATGATGGGTAGGCGAATAGAAAAGATAGTTGTAGGCTTTATACTTGTGCTATTCCTTGGCACTCAGAGCATTTGTTTACTTCAGGCCGCGCCCTATGGCAAAGCAGGCTGCGACTCCATACAGGATGAGGTAGACCATTCCGCATATTTGAACAATCTGGATGAGATGTTGAATCTCTGGTACGTCCAGACGGCTGTAGACAGTGCGAACGTCCTTGACGAGATGCTGATGGATAGCGTGAACATTATTCCGGAGTATCCCGACTCGGTGTACATCAAGCGGCTTACGGCAATGAATTCGCTCATCGATTTGCCATTCAACGGCATTGTGCGAAACTACATAAACGTGTATACACAGCGGCGTCGGGGGCAGGTGTGCGTGATGCTGGGGCTGGCGGAGTACTATTTCCCTATCTTTGAGGCAGTGCTCGATAAGTACCAATTACCGATGGAGCTTCGCGTGTTGCCGGTTATTGAGTCTGCATTGAATCCACGTGCCGTGTCGAGGGTGGGGGCCACTGGGTTGTGGCAATTTATGTATGCCACCGGGCGGCGCTACGGGATGACCATCAATAGCTATGTCGATGAGCGGCGGGACGTTTTGGCATCGACGGATGCTGCCGCGAGGTTCTTGAAGGACTTGTACGGCATATATCAGGACTGGACACTTGTTATCGCGGCGTACAACTGCGGCCCAGGTAATGTGAACAAGGCCATCCGCAGGGCGGGCGGAAAGCGTACCTACTGGGATTTATACTACTACCTACCGAAGGAGACGCGAGGCTACGTGCCGGCGTTCATAGCGGCGAGCTACGTTATGCAGTACTATGCAGAGCACGGCATTTCTCCATGCCCCATGGAGTTTTCCCGAATAAGCGATACGGTGAACGTTAAGGGGAGAGTCCATTTGCAGCAGATCTCAGAGGTACTTGGGCTTCCCATCAAGCAGCTGCGGGATTTGAATCCGCAGTATAAACACGATTTATTGCCATCGGACGAGTTCAATGCGCTTCGTCTTCCCTTTGCAAGCGTGGGCGAATTCATTGATCGGGAGGAAGAGATAAAGGCGTATAAGGACTCTATATACCTAAAGCCAGTGACCATACAGGAGCCTGTTGCAGTTAGAGGCGGAGGGTATTACGCGGTGCCGGGCGATGGGAAGGCCGTGCGCTACAAGGTGCGGAGCGGCGATGTGCTAGGGTCAATAGCCAAGCGTTTCCATGTGTCGGTAGGCCAGATACAGAGGTGGAATGGCTTGAGTGGAAGCATGATACGTGCGGGGCAAACGTTGGTAATCTATCCAAAATAGGGAAATCGGTGAGGACGGAAGAGCAAAACGGGGGTGTGCGATCTGCATCAAGGATTATCGCAAGGATTTTTCTTGGTTTGGGCGTGCTCTTGCTGGCGTTGTACGGCTTGGCCTGGTTTAGCTCGTTGCGTCCGGAGAGCATGCTTGGGGCGTATTTACCTCGGCTGGAGCGTTTGCCGGGGTTTGCCGTGGGAGACTCCCTGAAGGATTTAAAGCTTAGCGAGGAGCAGGTGGCCATGCTTAGCCATTTGGATAGCGTAGTCCCTGCGCTTGAGGTGGCAGTGGAGCAGCCACACATTGAAGTTGACAGCACAGAGCGGCCGCCAGTTGTGCCGCAGCTCCCCGAGGGGGTTCCGTGCGTTGCCTTGGAGTACGACGACTCTAAGCCCTCGCCGTTGCAAGCCTTCTACGAGAAGCTCTATACGGGTAAGGCTGAGAGGGGTCAGGTGAGAATATTGCATTTCGGGGATTCGCAGATTGAGGGTGATCGCATAACGTCCTATTTGCGTAGCCGTCTGCAACGGGAGTTCGGGGGAACAGGGGTTGGACTTGTGAGCGCTGTTCAAAAGGGGTATCCACCCTATGGCCTTACGATAACCGCTTCGCCGGGCTGGACGCTGCAATCTTTGATGCCTGCCACTGCTCGGAAGAAAAGGGAGCGTTACGGCATAGTCGGGAATGTGTGTCATTTTGGGCAAAGGATGCACAACGATTCCTTGGGGGAGGTTTACGTTGGGACGCTTGACATCAGCAGGAAGCTTAGCGCAGGGATGGGGATGCGATTCTCCCGTTGCCGGGTCTTTGCCCGTTGCGATAGCAGTTTAATGCATGTGTCAATGCTACACGGCGATTCGGTCGCTGCGGTTCAAAGGGTGGGTAGTACACCCGATGTGGAGGATGTGCAGATGGTCGTCCCGATGGACCTGAAGGAGTTTAAGCTCCAGTTCCTCTCGGAGATGCCGGCGAGCGTTTATGGGCTTTCGCTAGAGAGCCCTACGGGGGTGCAGGTGGATAACATTCCGTTGCGTGGGAGCAGCGGAATGGATTTTACCGCTATGGATAGCGCAACGCTTTCGGGGTTACTCTCTTTTCTCAAGCCATCGCTCGTGTTGCTACAGTTTGGAGTCAACGTGGTGCCGGGGAAGGTGGAGTCGTATGGCTTCTACACGGCTGGGCTGGTAAAGCAGATAAACTATCTAAAGAGGCTGCTTCCGAGGGTTCCGATTGTGCTGATCGGGGTGTCGGACATGGGGGAGAAGGTCGGGGAGTTTTTCCGTTCGTACAGCAACATTCCTCAAGTTCAGGCGGCGCAGCAGCGTGCGGCGCGGCGGACAGGGGTGGCCTACTGGGATTGCCGAGCGGCCATGGGGGGAGAGAATTCAATATTGGCGTGGGTTCGGGCAACGCCGCCGTTGGCTACAGCCGATTACGTGCATTTTACGCCGCGGGGTGCGCGCTACGTGGGGGAAATGCTTTACGCTTCGCTCATGGCGGATTATGCAGCCTACGTGAAGAGCATGGAAGAGGGACGATGAAAGCCTTTGCGAAGTGGTATGTAGCAGCCTTGTGTGTCTCTTTGCTTACTGTTGGCGGTGTGGGCAAGGGTTGGTGTGGAGGGCCATGGAGCTCGGCTTATATCGATAGTCTCGTGTGCGCATGGCCCGATAATACGGTGGAGAATGCATTGGATGCCCCTAGTTGGGCGCCGAGCGATTCGGGACGGCTGGTGATTCTGCAGCTGGGCGACTCGCATGTGCAGGGTGGGGTGCAGCCGCGCGCCACGCGCATGTACATGGCGCATGCGTGGGGCCTAGATGCGCTTCCGAGGGGCTACTCCGTGCCGTTTGCCGTGGCGGGAACGAACGAGACGGCGGAGACCTACTCATCGGCGCGGGGCGGATGGAGCGTGAGTAATGCATTGAGAGTCAAAACGCCAGCACCCTATGGGCTTGCGGCCATTGCCTTTGAGACGGCTAACAAGGCTGCCACCATGCGCGTAAGGCTACAGGCTTCGTGTGGTCCATTGATGCCAACAACGTGTGCAGAGGTCCTCTTTACGCCGGTGAAGAAGATGTGTACCCCATTGCTAAATGGGCAACGCCCTGATACAATCGTGCAGGGCGAGGGGTATGCTGTATACAGCTTCGCAGAGCCGCAAAGCGAGTTCCTCCTCTCGTTTTCTGCCGACTCTGCGAGTGCGTACGCCTTTCGGCTCAATGGCTTCCTGTTTGACAATCCAGCCTCTCCCTTCATCTACCACGTTGCGGGGCTCAACGGCGCAGATGTGAATACGCACCTTCGCAATACCTTTCTGCAAGCCTCCGTGCAGCATATAAATCCAGACGTTGTCATCATCTCACTCGGCACGAACGATGCCTACTCCCTACAGTTTGATCCACTGCGTTTTGCAGCGGCGCTGCGCGACTTGACAATGTCAATACGGGCAGTATGCCCCGCAGCGTTCATTATATTTACCACGCCGAACGATCACCTTTTTCGGCGTAGCGAGGATAATCCCAGGTTGGAGGATGCGTGCGAGGTGATACGGAATGTAGCCATGGAGCTTAACGTTGGCCTCTGGGATTTTAATCGCATCATGGGGGGTGAAGGGAGTGCGTATAGTTGGTACAACAATGGGTTAATGGCGGCAGACTACCTACACCTATCCGCTCTAGGGTACGAGTTGCAGGGGCGCCTCTTGGGGGCAGCTCTCTGCGACATGTTGGGTAAAAAAAAAGCGATTTAGAAGCTATGGGCAGTTTGGCAGAGGTGTCTCCAATAGTTGCAGCGTTGAAGTATGATGCGAACGCTCCGCTACTCTTTACGAGGATGGAGTTTTGGATTTTTTTCGCGGTGCTGCTCTTGGGATACATATTTGCTGCGCGACGCGTGGCGGTCAGGAATGTTTTCCTGCTCCTGTTCAGCCTCTTTTTCTACTATAAATCGTGCGGCCTCTTTTTCCTCCTAATAATCTTTTCGGTACTCTTCAACTACTGCGCTGCACGGGGTATAGCCGCCTCCGAAATAAGGGTGAAACGCAAGGCAATCCTGTCGCTAGCCGTTGCCGTTAATCTCTTTCTATTGGCCTACTTCAAGTACACAGCGTTTTTTGTAGACACGGTTAATTCGCTGTTTGGCACTTCGTGGGGAGTGCCGCCCTCTATAGGGTCAGTGATTTTGGCCTGGTGGAAAGGGGAGGCGATAGCCCCTGAAGACATGGTGCTGCCCGTGGGCATTAGCTTTTATACCTTTCAGGCCATTAGCTATGTGGTGGACGTGTATCGGCGCACGATACCCGCTTTGAAGAGCGTATCAGATTTCGGGCTCTACCTATCATTCTTTCCAGCCCTGGTGGCGGGTCCCATTGTGAGGGCATCGGAGTTCGTGCCGCAGATACAGCGGCCGTATAGCGTTACGCAGCGCGAGGCCTCCCACGCATTGTTCCTGATCCTCGCGGGGCTGTTTAAAAAGATTGTCCTAAGCGACTACATTGCGTTGAATCTCGTTGATAGGGTGTTTAATAACCCAACCGCGTACACAGGCCTTGAAAACCTACTCGCCTCCTACGGTTACACGTTGCAGATTTATTGCGACTTTTCTGGGTATACTGACATCGCGATAGGCGTGGCGCTGCTGTTGGGCTTTCGCCTGTCCATAAACTTCAACTTTCCGTATCGCGCTAAGACGCTTACGGAGTTTTGGCGGCGTTGGCACATCTCCCTATCCACTTGGCTGCGTGACTATCTATACATACCGCTCGGCGGGAGCCACCATGGGCGGTGGGTGATGTGGGGCTCGTTGCTGGCAACGATGCTCCTCGGGGGGCTATGGCACGGTGCGCATGCGCAGTTCGTGTTTTGGGGCGCTGCGCACGGCGTGGGGCTAATCGTTAGCAAGCTGATTGACAAATTGCCATCGAAGCTGCTGGGTAGTCGTGCCTTTGTGGCTTTACGTTACGTCATCACCTTCCACTACGTAACCTTCCTATGGATATTCTTTAGGGCGCAGTCGTTTGATGCGGCAGCGCAGGTGCTGCATCAGATTGCATTTGACTTCAATGGCGCCATGCTCTGGCAGGCCGTGGTGGGCTATAGAGCTGTGCTCGGACTGATGGCGTTGGGCTATGGGTTGCATTGGGTGCCTTCGCGTTGGATTGAATGGCTGCGGGGTACGTTTATCCAGTCGCCGCTGTGGGCGAAGGGCGTTATAACGCTGCTCGTGTCGCTCCTGCTGCTTAACGTGCAGTCGGCTGACTTACAGCCATTCATTTACTTTAACTTTTAGTGGTGGAAATCTGTGCTACATAGATGCAACAAAAGATTGAAGGCAACGTTCTTTTAGATAGGTAGCACGGTGTTCAATGCGTGCAGAGAGAAACAATAACTGATTTTATAAGATGGGATTCTTCAAGGACTTCAAAGAGTTCGCCATGCGAGGCAACGTGGTGGACATGGCGGTCGGTGTGATCATCGGCGGTGCGTTTGGGAAAATCGTTAGCTCCTTGGTTAACGATATCGTGATGCCTCCTATCGGGGTGTTGCTGGGGGGAATGGACTTCAAGGGATTGTCGGTGACGCTTAAAGAGGCCGTGGTGGAAGATGGGGCAACCGTGGCTGAGGCGGTGACGTGGAATTACGGTATGTTCATTCAAAACGTTGTTGATTTTTTGATCATTGCACTAGTGATATTCATAGCCGTGCGTGCGATGAATAGAATGGCCAAGAAGCCTGCGCCAGCACCAGAACCCGTTGCGCCCCCTGAGCCGAGCAACGAGGAGAAGCTGCTTACCGAGATACGGGATCTGTTGAAGTCGCAGCAGAAGTAGTAGTGCCTTACAGCTTGTTTAGTTGAGAAATGGCAAGAGGCTTTGCGTATAGTGAATGGAATTTCCCCCCGTCCGCAAGAGAAGTGGGCGGGGGAGGTTCGGATGCTGCGAGGGCGTAAAATCAACGGTAGGGCTATGCGACGTTGGGTCTTCCTGCTGCTGGGTGCTGTCCTATTGATTCTAGGGTGTGGGCAACCGTTGCGTGCGCAGTCGGTTGAATACAACGTGGGGCTTGGGCTGAAGCTCGGTTCTCCGTGTGCCGTGTCGGTGAAGTATATGATGGGGCAGCACCATGCGTTGGAGTTCCTTGGCTCGGGGTGGCTGCGTGCGGGTGGCGCTACGGTGCTGTATGAGTATCACGTGTATTTCAGTGGTGCGCCTGCTCTGCGGTGGTATCTTGGGGCAGGGGGGCATTGTGCGTACGCAGCTAAGAATTTCTATAACCCCTACTCAGATGAGGTGGTGCAGAGCAATATATACGCGGGCGTGGATGGGGTATTAGGGATGGAGTACGTGTTTCCTTCTGCTCCGTTTTCCATATCGCTTGATGTACTTCCTGTGTTGAATGTGGTGGAGGGTGCGGCGTTGTGGTGGAATGCTGGGGTCTCCTTTCGATATACATTTAGGTAGTGTCTCCTGTGGGGCGTTTTGCCAACTCAAAAAACTATCGTATCTTTGCAACCGCTGTTTAGTGAGTAGAACAGCGGGGAGGTCCGTTCGTCTAATGGTTAGGACGCAAGATTTTCATTCTTGTAACGGGGGTTCGATTCCCCCACGGACTACAAGGTTATTTTGGGAGCAGAGTAAGATTATGGCGAATTTAAAGAGTGCGAAGAAGCGCGTAAGGCAGAATGAGAAGCATCGTTTGCACAATCGTTACTACGCAAAGACAACGCGTACGGCGGTGCGTGATCTGCGTAATGAGCGCGATGCGGCAAAGGCTGTAGAGATGTTGCCCATAGTACAGCGACATCTAGATAGGCTGGTCAAGATGAATATCATTCATCGTAACAAGGCAGCCAACCTAAAGAGTCAGCTGGCAAAGCACGTAAATAAGCTGCAAGCCGAGACGGCTGCTTAGTTAGGTAGGTCTCTGAAGAAGGGACGGAGCTGTAAGTGATTGATTGGGGCAATGTAGCTCCGATGTATTAGTTGTTTTTCATGGTTCTAGGCGAGCCAAACCGAAAGGTTTGGCTCGCCTTTTTCGTATGGTTTTGAAATGGAGTAGCGGTTTTGTGGAGCTAAAGTCTACTTTGACGTTCTGCCTTCAAGAACCTTGTTGATGTGGTTGAGGTCTACCCTTTGGTTTGCATCGGTAAGAAAAAACGCTGCGAGGAGAGTAAGGAATGGGGGCATGCGCAGGTCAGATGGCCAATGCAGGTGGATGTGTAGCAACTCTTCTGCGGCGAGCGCAATGTTGAAGCCCACGGCCTCCAGGGAAGGACGCATGAGGTCTGGGTGGCGGCATGGGAGCTGCGCCGTACGTGTGCAGCCGGAGTCATCGCAAAGGTGGCAGCTCCCGGGGAGGAATAGGCGCGCGGGGGCGAGGTCTCGTTCCGTAGAAAAAAGGATGGGGTCAGCGAGCCTACGGACATCAGTCATCACCCCCTCAGAGCGTTCTTGTAGGGCCGTTGGGGAGTGCGTTGGCTGTTGGTAGTCGTACGTAATGAAGGTTTGAATGCCAATAAATGCGACCTTTCGAAAGGGGGAAAAGTCAATTTGAGATAGGCGATTGAAGGGTGGGCATGCCCAGCTTGCGCCGTAGCGTGGGCACACTTTACAGTACCCTTCAAACGTTTCAACGTCCCTGTACTTCTGGATAAAAGTTTCTGCATCGCAGTAGGCGCAGTGCAGCGTAATTCGTTTAACGCCCCTGATGGGATCTTCCATCCGTTCCATCTTTCTTTGCCTATATGGCCTTACTCGTGCGTTTGAGCTGTGTTACCTTGAAGAAGCGGGTTGCAAACCCAATGCCCGCAAGCCCCAACCCTATAGGGAAGGCGAGCCAAATGCCTACGGCGCCCAGCGGTGACTTAATGCCCAGAAGGTAGGCTGCGGGCAGGGCGATTCCGAAGTACCCTACTAACGATATCCACATGAGGGCCTTTGCCTGTCCTACCCCACGTAGCGCATTGGCGAAGGAAATTTGTAGCGCGTCGAAGGGTTGGTACAGAATGCCTACGAGTAGGAGAGTAGCAGCCAGTACGGCAACCTCGTTGCTGTTGGTAAATAGTGTAACGATACTGTGTCGTAACACGAGGAGGGTCAGCATAATGATGGCAGCGAAGAAGTTGACTACGTGCCACCCGCCGATGGCCGTGCGTCGTACGTTACGGTACTGCCCCAAGCCGTGGTAATGGCTGGCACGTATGGCTATGGCTGCGGCTGCACCGTAGTATACCAGGAAACCAATTGACTGAACTGTCACGGCTACGTGGTGCGCCGCTAGCTGGAGCGAGCCAAGCCATCCTACCATAACTATGCTGAGGCTGAAGAGTCCATTTTCAAGCGCCATCTGCCCACCAATGAATAGCCCCATAGAGTTTGCTTGTCGTGCAAGGGTTGGGGGCAGTTTCTGACGGAAAAAGCCAGCTTTGTAACGTTGCAGGTTGGTTTGTGCGCTAAGGTAAATCACTAATGCAATGGGAATCGCAATGCGAGAAATCAAAGTGGAGAGGCCTGCACCTAGAAGGCCGAGTTCGGGAAAGCCCATCTCTCCGTAGATGAGCGCGTAGTTGCCTACAATGTTGAGTACGTTGCCTCCTAGCATTACCCACATGGCTATTGCGGTTTTCCCGAGCGCATCGGTAAACTGTTTCAACGCATTGAAGCTGGTAATGAAGAGAAGCGAGATGAGCTGCGTTACGTAGTAGGGTTTAATGTGTGGAAGTAGCTCTTGCGGCAGCCCCAGGGACGGCAATGCGAAGTAAACGATGCCCATGAGGGCAGTGAGAAGAAGGCCGAGGGTAATGTTGTTTCTTAATCCTTGCCGCAGGATGGCACCCGCCGTTGCGAACTTTCTACAGGCGTGCTCTTGCCCGATGAGCGGCGTTAGGGCGTTAGCGTAGCCAAGGGCAAAGAAAATGGGAAGGTTGAAGAGATTGATGCAAAAAGAGGCGGCCGATAGCTCTATGGTGGCGTGATGGCCAATCATGGCACTGTCGATAAATGTAAGCACCACCTGGCCTACCTGCCCCACAATAAGGGGAATTCCGAGTCGCAGCGTGGCCATGTAGTGCGGCCACATATGAAGGAACTGTTGCGTTAAGCGTTGATTCCAACCAGCTCTTTTCGGTTTCATCTTCCTAATCCGTCTACCTTGCTTCGAGGTGCAGATCGAATCCCTTAAAGATTTTACTAAAAAGCATGATGCCGTTATAGCCAGGGAGGCCATGCTCGGCTACGTAAGCACCGCACGGCTCAACGACAAAGGGCCCCTGGATGTGCCATGTCCTATCGCCTGTTTTTTTGTTGTAGTTGATCCTAATAGGAGAGGTTAGGAAATCGTCGGCGAAGCGTTTTTCAAAGCGATTCGCTGTTTCCTTTAGCGGCGTGGAGAGCAGTTGTATGGACAAATTACCATCGCCTAAGTCGGTCCATTGACCCTGTGCAGCGCCATTAAATCCGCTAGGACCCTCAATGGTAGCTTTACCAGATTGGTAGAGTTTGATATTAATTTCTCCAAATAGTCGGTAGCATTTGGCAACCTCATCGCGCAGCCCGTTATACTCTGCACTGCCGTCTTTCAGATGCGTGTAGAAGATGTTGATCGGCTTCATGGTGGCGTTCGCGCTGGCGATGATTCCCTCCTCAGAGGTAACATCTTTGTTGGATCCAGCTCGAACGATGCGCCATTCGTGCGTTAAAACTTCCTTGGCTGAGGGATCCGGTGGAGTATTCGGTGTCTGCGGTGTCTCTACCTCGGAGATAGACTGGGCAAGTATTACAGAAAAGCCGCCAAAAACATTGCTAAAGTCTTCAAGTGTTTTTGACGAGGCCATGCTGTTTTGATAGGCGTAGTTAACGATAGGGTCGCATACGAAATGCCCGTCGATTTGCAGCACAAGCGTTGACTTTTCCCTTTTCAGAGGGAAAGTACCACCCCCAAATCTTTGGGCGAACTGCTTGGTGTAGATACTAGCTGTGGGCGAAACGTTTATGCTATTGATAGTTATGCGTACCGTGTCATTCCCTTCGCTCCAGGTGCCGTTAGTGGTGTCGGCTACGCCAGGAGTGGGAGCGAGCAGCACTTCGCCATTCTCTTTGAACTTGAGCTGAATTTGCTGTAGCACCTTGAAGCAGTCGTGTACGTACTGCCGTACGGCATTATATTGCGGATCATCCTTGTCGAGCTGCGCAACGACATTGATATATCCCATGATGTCGGTAGTTGCAATTTGGCATTCGGTTTCATTGGTGAGAGAGTGGGAGCCCGCCATGATGGTAATCCATGGCGAACCAGACAATGCTGTGCTACTCCCCGTAGTCCCATTGTTGTCAACGTGATGATCTTCTGGAAGTATGGGGTCAACCTTACTGCACGAAATGCCAATAAAAGTGATGACGACAGCAAGTAGGCGTGTGAGGTTCCATTTCATATGGGTTACGGTTTTTGTCAGTTCTTCTTATAGCTAACAGCATCGCAAAGATAGGTAGATTTTCCGTCCTTCCTACAGCGGTCAAAATAGTAAGTGGGGGCTGCAACGTTACCGTATGCAGCCCCCACTTGATTCATGTATAGCTAAGAGGATGCTACCTAGCCTGAATTCTTACAATTTTTCCCGCGCTGTTCGCCGATACTTGGCTATCGTATAGCGCACGGCAAGAAACGCTTGGCAGCACAAATTCGCCTGCGTATGAGGCACTCACATCGAAGACGAACTTTTTGCTTTGGTTCTCCGATAGCCCGAAATAGGTTATCACGCGGTCATCGCGGTTGTCTTGGTAGTAGAATGACGACTGTTCGTCAGGCGCATTCCCCTCTATGCTAGCCAACCGGAGCTCCCAGCCGGACGGTAGGGGAACATCTAGAGCCAACTGATCCAGTTCTCCCTTATAGCCTGGATTTTTCACCGTGACAACAATCTTGAAGTCGGTACCTTGAGGTATCTCGTCAGGAGAGAGCGATGCCCCGCCGAGCGTAACGTACTGCACGTTGAGGGAGATGTTGTTGTTAGCGGCCTGCGTGCATGCGCCTATGGGGGTGCCTGTAGTGGTGGTAGTAACAAACGCAGTCCCTTCGCCCTTATTACTGAACGAAATCTTCCCCGCGGATACTTGGTTAGGATTAAAGCGCACCATATAGCTCGGCGCATTGCCTTTTATGGAATGCTTTTCTCTATTAATATCCAGCGTGCCATTCAGGTCGCTATCGCTTGCTTTGGAAGCCTTTGCGAATTTCGCTGCACCTAGCATTGAGAACCCGACTTCTTGCGAAGAGAGCCACGAATCGCTTGATAGCGAGGCGGCAATGGTTTCAAGCGTAGTGAGAGCCTTGTCTAGCTCCCCAAATTCGGCTAGCTCTTCAAGGAGCATGGCGCGATCGCGGAGTTCTGAGCCATAGCATCTATACCAAAGAAGCAAATCTTCTTGTGCAGAGGGTTGTTCAGACTTCGTAAGGAGGGCTTTGCCAATCTTATTGTTGCCCGCGGCTAGGTAGGCTGCTGCCAATCTTCGTGCAGCGGACTGCGGAAGGGGATCCAAACTGCGAAGCCTATTCATTGCCCCCAATTGCGTCTGCCCAGCCTTGGCTAACGTGTAGAGGCGGTAGGCTTGCTGCAGCGGCGGGTCGTCCTTTGCGCGGGAGCTGCTCCATGCATTGGCAGTGCGCTGCTGGTACGTCTTCCATTTGGTGAAAAGGCTGTTAGGAACAGCGTAGCCACGGCTCCGAGCCTCTGCGAGGAAGTGTCCAACGTAGTTCGTGGTCCAGTAGTCTTCACGGGAATATCCGGGCCATTGCGTAAAGCCGCCCTGCGCGGTTTGGTAGCGTTGGAGACCCCCTATAAACTCCTGCACCTTTGATGAAAGCTCTTTCTGGGCAGCTTTGTCCACATCCACTAGCTCCCCGTAGAGCATTCGTACCAGCGCACGGGTGGTTTTCTGCTCTAGGCCCTCGTAGGGATACTCCTCCGCGTATGCCAGGAGTCGAGTGTAGTTCATTGATGGGAAGCGGCTGATCTCAACTGTCCCTGCTCCATCGGTTGCATCGGTTAGTGGAGTGAATTCTAGCTGTTCGCTCTTGCCTTTTTTGACCATTGCGGAATGCATGTAGACTACGCGAGGGTTGGGATTTCGCACATCAATCTCTAGCTCGGCCGATGCCTGTTCCCCGCTGCCCGAAGCGGTTATCTTTACCTTCCCGATACCGGTCTTTTCGCTCGTTCGTATAGGGAACCGAACAATTTGGTCGCCCTGCTCCTCGAATGTAATCGACCGTGTGGTGGTGGTAGCCGAGAGCACATCGTTCACCTCTAGCTTCACCGTTACATCGTGGATCTTATTGTCCATAGCGAAGACGGATACCGGCAGGTCGATTTGCTCGTTTACTCCGAGTACCCGTGGCAGAGTAGGTTGCACCATCAATGGGCTACGAACCGGCAGAGTCGCATCGGCACTCCCCTGCGCCTTGTCGTTTTTCGCTACCGCCATCACACGAACAGACCCCACGTAATTCGGCATTTGTACCTTTATCTTCTTGCTCTCTTTGCCTTTGAGTTCGTATGGCCCATAGAAGCGCACCACGGGGGTGAAACGGCTTGCTTGGGGTTGCGTTTGGCGATCCGCGTTGTACTCATCGCCACCCACGTTGAGTACGCCGGTGATGCGACCCGCGTAGCTCCCCATCACATTGTCGTAGAAATCGTACGTCTCTATTCCCAACGCCCGCTTACGATGGAAATACTCCCATGGGGCTGGCGTACCGAAGTTGGTTATATCCAGCAAGCCCTCATCGACAATGGCAAGCGTAAAGCACATCGGTTTGCCGTTCTGTTCACTTACCTCGGCGGTGAACTCGCTTTCGGGACGCACCTCCTTGGGGAGTTTCAGCGTGGGAGTCAGGTGTGAGTGTTTATTTTCAACCATTATTGGTATTGCGCCGTATAGGCGTAGCGGAAGGTCGTTGACACTCTGCCCGTAGGGTTGTATTAGGGTCACGTTGGCGTAGGCATTCGGAGCCATCTCCTCTGTGACTTCAAAGGAGACCTCAGTACTCTTGGACTTGGCTTCCACCCACATGCTGCGTAGCACCGTCTCCCCATTCTCAATGGATACCAACAGACGGCTGCCCTGCGCGGCGGGGATACGCAACGTTGCCTTGTCGCCCACCTCGTATTTCGGTTTATCGCTTTCAAAGGTCAGGATCTTGGCATCCTCCCCGTAGCGACTCGCATCGCGCTCATACTTATCGGGCCAATCCCAATATACAAACTGGGAGCTAACGTGTCCGCCATTCTCGTCTGCCACCCGCACCAAGTAGCGCCCCCAGGCGGGGTAGTCAATACGAATAGGGAATTGCCCCTTCCCATTCTCGTTGGTCGTTATATCAACAGGTGCTCCTACCTGCTCTGCGCGTCCCGACGATAGGTAGGACGCAAGCGACTGGCTATCATGTTCCCACCACCAGCTCCAATTCACTTTGTACACCGTTGCCTTCAGGCGCACATTCGGTTGGGGTTTTCCATCAGCGTTTAGAGTAATCACCTTGAAGGTTTGGTCGGTATCGGTTTCTAGGTAGTATGAGCTATGTTTTGGCATCTGCACGCCGACGTAGCGCGGGTAGGGAGAGTACGTAGCGTTACTCATGTTTATGGTGTAGCCGCCCCCTGGCTCAAATACTTTGGAGCGGAAGAGTACCTTCACCCTGCTTCCCATCTTTAGCTGGGGTATCTGCATGTTGAAGCGAGCATACCCCGCGTCGTCAAGCTGACTGGAGTAGAGGTTAGTCTCCACGCTTTCGCTACGGTCTCCTTCATCGGTAAACACGTACTGCCCATACTCCGTGAAGGGAACTTCTTGCGTGGTGAAGATGGCATCAACGCTGGCATCCAGCCCATTTGCTTTAGCTCCATGGAGCCATGCGCTTGAGAGCTCAGCGTAGGTGTAGGCTCCGGCGCGCAGCATGTCGTCATCGAGCGTGAGCTTTACTTTAAGCCGATTGGGCTTTATGGTTTCCACGCGAACGCTTTGATTGAAGGTAGTGCCGCCCAAACGAGCCTCTATGCTGTAACGTCCCGTCTCAGCATCGGGGCGAGTGGCAGTACGGAAGGTGTACATTTTCATGCTGTTACCCTGCATGACCTGACGACTCACTATTTGCCCGCGTGGGCTGCGTAGCGTAAACTCTACAGGGTGCTGTTCTGGTAATCGGGCGAGACGGTCCTCCACCATAAGCGTCATAAAGATGGAATCCCCAGGCCTCCACACGCCCCTATCGCCGTAGAAGTATCCCTGTAGACCTTTCTGCGACTCAATGCCGTCAATCTCAAAGGTGGAGTAGGATAGTTTATCCTGCGCATCCCGCACGTTAAGATACGATCTGCTGCCGCCCTGCTCTGCCACGATGAGGAAGGGGTCTTCGCCTTCGGGAATCTCTAGGGAGGCATATCCATCGCCGTTACTCGTGGCGGAGGCGAGTTCCTGGAGCTGGTAGCTATACAGCTTCAACGTTACGCCTGATAGGGGGGTACCTTCGGTTAGGTTCGTGGTGTAGCAGTATATTCCATTTGCACGGTTACGCTTGGCAATAATACCAATGTTGGAAACCAGCACGTTGCGCCAGGTAAAACCTTGGTAACTGTAGTAAGAATCGGTGGACGGGTCATCGCGTTCCATCCAATCGTAATCGTACATGTACGTTTGGTAATCAGAATGGAACCCCCACCTCTCGTAGTTAGACTCGTTGAGCATCACCTCGGCGAGCGGCTCTGTGCTAGTGCTAGCGAGCTCTTTACGCATGGACAGCCCTATACGGTACATAGCCCCCGGCTCCGCATCCACGAGCGAGGTAAGGTCTAAAGTGTAGACGGAGTTTTGTCCCTTCGAGTTCTCATCGAGGGGAATCGTTTTACGGAATAAAAGTTTGCCTATCCTCTCTAGCCCACCGCCGTACTCTGTGAAGCTGTAATCTTGAAAAGAGTATAGGAGGTTTGACTGGAATATCTTATATACCGTGACATCAACCGCTCGGAGACCGATGGTCCTAATGGGGATTTGCACACGCCCCTGCGTGGGTACAATGTACCCATTCTTCACGAATGAAACCTGCGGGTCGCGCCCATTGAAGGTCACCTTGCATTCAACGTTCTGCTTGAGCGGAGTCCCGCTGGAGGCGCGAATGCTCTGGTCAAGGTTTATAAGGTAATCGCCCTTCAATTCGTTACTTGGGAGTACTGTAAGGATGTTCCCATCAATTTTATACCGTGGGTCAATGACCCCCTCACCGTAGACCAAGCCCGAAAGGTTCTGCCCCGACTTTAGCGGTTGAGAAAACACAACGCGTAGCGTTTGGGTTGTGCGGTCGTCAGCGTAGTGGTTGATAACCTCAAAGTTGCCATTGCTTGGCAGGATTACCTTTGTGTCGTTAAATCCCATGATGGAATTGTCGCTGGGCTTGCATTGGACCACCGCGGTTTGGCAACCGCTGGGGAGCGGATCGCTGAGGAAAACGAAGGCGTTTGGGCTGTCGGCTGTAGACACATGCGCAGCCAAACTTTTACCATCCGCTTTTATTGAAATTATCTTGGAGAGCTGTTCGGGGGACGCTGCATCGGCGGTGTACATCTCGCCACGTATCACCGCATGGTCCCCTGTGGTATCGCTAATGTAGTAATCAGCTGAGAAGAGTGACACCGATTGCTTTAGCACCCGCACAGCGAACGTAAATGTTTCGGCCTGCTTCGGAACACCACTAAATAGCTTCCCCACGGCAACGGATATCCGATACTCCTTGCCGGACTCCAAAGGCTTTTGGGGCGTGAATTCTAGAGTCCTTTGATTGACCCATTGCAGGTTTCCCTTAACGGAGGGGCTGATTTTCATCAGGTTACTCGGAGCGGCTTCGCCAGCATTCCCCGGAGCCTTTGGGGCTTGCGCTAGTACGACCTGAATGGTTGCGTTGCTAGAGATTGCCCCCGATGTGTAGGCAGCGATGTACGCTTCAAAGTCAACCATGTTGGTTGAAACATTGCGTTTTCCACTGCCGCAGCACTTGAATAGAACCCCTATTAGGGCGAGGATGACTACAAATACGGCGATTACGATTATGGTGGTCGCTCGTTTTCCTTTGAGCGATTCGATGAACTTTCTCATGGTTGATTAGTTAGTTTTGAAGCTGTTGCACGGTCTACCCCTTACTTGAAATCCTGCGCAATATAGCACTTTTTTACAAATACAATTCGTTTTGTACTTAAATCGGGGTGGTATCAGGGGATGTCCCTTGTAGAAATGCACCCTGCATTTCCATGGCTAGCCCTTTTTAGCAAACGCTTAGAACGGATACCCTACGCCGAAGTGTATGGCCCAATCCTGACGTCCGTACGGGCGTTCGAAGGGCAACCAATGCGTTTCGGGTTCATTGGCCCAAGAGGGTGTGGCGGGGTCGTGTAGCCGGAGGCCTGCGTCAAGACGTAGAATGAAAAATCCGAGATTGAGGCGGATCCCCAGCCCGTAGCCTAGGGCAATTTGACGAAGGAACGTGGAGACCTTAAAGTCTGCGCCGGGGCGCATGGCCTCTTCATGGAGGGTCCATATATTGCCCGCATCGAGGAAAAGCGCCCCTTCTATCTTCCAAAAAATGCGAGAGCGGAGCTCAATATTGGCTTCTAGCTTTATGTCGCCGGTTTGGTTAGGGTAGGTGAGTATCTCCTCTTTGTAGGAGCCCGGGCCAAGGTCTCGTGCGTTCCATGCACGAACGCCGTTAGCCCCTCCCTCAAAAAAACGCTTCTCAAAGGGTAGCGCTTTGGAATTGAGGTATGGCACGCCAATGCCGCCGTAGAGCCGCATGGCGATGGACTGCCCATCGCTTATCAGGTAGGTATAGGCTACATTGAGGTCAGTACGGAAGTATTGCGAGAAGGGAAGCCCCGCAATCTTGTATACCCCATCCGTATCGGGTTTCCCGAGCCATCTGCTGAAACCGTAAAGAGTGTTCCCCGATAGTTCTGTATTGAACTTGAGTGTCACCCCGTGCGGCTGCTCCGTGCGGGCAGTTTTGGTGTAGCCGAGGCCGTAGTTCGTGGCCGTTACGATTTGACTTTGGTAGCTGTAGCCGAGGTAGGTGCGCCGGATGCGTTCGGCGAAGTTCTCGGTGATGTTCAGCACGTGCACCACGTTGGCCTCTGCGGGGGTGAGTGTCTGCGAGAGGCCGAAGTCGCTGTCCCAGCTGTAGGAAAATCCTGCGGAGGCCACGGTGCGTGTATAGTCGGGGCGGCGTTGGTAGTTGTACACCAAGGCTATTTTCGTTTGGGGATGAAACCGTTGCACGAAGCGTGTGCTATACACGGGGAGCAAGAGGCCCGGCATCGTTAGGGTCACCTGGCCCCCGAGTTCAAGTATCGTGCGGAAGGCCTGCGCGTCGCGCCGCCGCAGGGCCTCTACCTTTGAGATAAAAGAGACTTCTAGCTGCTCTGCCCCCCTGAAGAGGTTGCGGTGTACGTATGACACGTTGCCCTCCATGCCGATGGAGCCAGAGGTGGTAAGGAAAGCTTCCACCCTATAGGCTTGGTTCTTTGTATGAGAGAAGAAGACCTGCCCATTGATGGGGTGGAATTGCTGGGGCGTGTTGCTGGTATCGGTAGTAGGCTTCTCTTGAAAATTTATCGAAGAATACTGTATCGTGGAGAGCCGTTGCAGATTATTATTGGAATGCGACACCAGCGGTGCGCGTAGCACAGAGTCGGGTTTTATGAAGAGCTGCTCATTGATGATGCGGGGACGCAGCGAGGGTTTGCCGAGGCTAACGATGCGGAGTCCTCGGTAGTTCGTGACAGTGAACGCGCCGCTATCGGCGGTGGCGAACTTTTTGGCGGAGTAGTTGGGATATACCGTTAGGCTGTCCACGCGGTAGCGGTAGAGTAGGTTGGGGGGAGTGGCTGCGGGGGGTAGGTTGGGGATGCGTAGCGTGAGGCTTGCCCGCCGCGCGGCACCCAGAGTGTCGGCTAAAAAGCCCACCCATTCGCTGGAGAAGTTGTAGAACCCTTCGGAGCGCAGCACCGTGGCTAAGCGGCTCCGTTCCGCATCGAGGAGAGTCTTGTCGAGCCGTTCGCCCGGCTGGAGTAAGCTCTCCTTGCGGGCTGCGTTGACGAAGCGCGCTGTGGCCGTGTCCTTGACGGCGTAGTGCACCGTATCGATTAGCGTAGGTTCGCCAAATCTTATTTTGTACTCAACGGCCATACGTTGCTTCCCGTGTTGATAGGTGGTGTCGTGCACCTCGCAGGCGTAGAATCCCCGGCTGTTGAGGTAGAGACGTATATTTTCCACGCTCTGTAGCGTGAGGGTCTCATCGTAGATGACGGGTGCCTCACCGATCTTCTGTAGCCAATGCCCGAACCTGTATTTCGGGGTGGGGCGCGCGAGGTTGTACACGCCGAGCCCCACGCGCATCCCTAGCACCTTGCTGTTGGGGTGCTGCCGCACGTAGCGATTGATGGTGCTTTTGCTGATGTCGTTAGGCTTCTCATCTGTGACGATTTTCACCCTGGAGAGGAGGTATTGGTCGGGCGGTACGCTGCGGGTAGCCTTGCAGCTTATGAATGCTACGGTAAGCAACGCGAAGATTGCCGCTTTCGCTGTCCATTCGTTTCGATGTCGCACGCTGTGTCGTTCCCCCTCCTTTTATGCGGTGCAAATTTACTACTTTTGCCCTTGCGCAGTGCTGTTAGGGCGGGCGTAAGGTAAATAGTTTCTATTGTTCGAGGGGTGACAAGGGAAGAATTGAAATTGCTGCGGCAGCTGAGAGCGCCGCATGGGCGTGCGAAAAGAGGGCTTTTCGTGGCTGAGGGGGAGCGCATGTGCCGCAGCCTGCTGGAGGCGGGGGCGATGCCGCAAAAAATATTTGTGGTGCAGCGGTTTGCGGGGGCATTCCCGAACGATTTACCCATTGAGGTGGTGTCGCCTCGCGCTATGGAGCAAGCCTCCGAACTCTCCTCCGCGCCGGGGGTGGTGGGAATATTTTGCGCACCGCCCAAAAAAGATTTCCGTTTCGAGGGTCGGTTCACCCTTGCGCTCGATGCCATTCAGAATCCTGGCAACCTCGGGACGATTGTACGCACGGCGGATTGGTTCGGGATAGATCAGCTTCTGTGTTCCCCCGATTGCGCCGACCTATACGCCCCCAAAACCCTACAGGCCACTATGGGGGCCATTGCGCATGTCGCTGCCCGCTACGAGCCGCTAGAAGCAGCGCTGGATGCCCTTCCGTCAGGCTTTCCCATCATGGCGCTGGATATGCACGGCGAGCCGCTGGGCTCCTTTCGGCCGCCTGCGCAGGGGATTATCCTTGTGGGGAGCGAGGGGCGGGGGCTATCCCCCACGCTGCGGCAGCGCGCCACGGCGACCATTGCCATCCCGCCCATCGGAACGCCGGCTGTCGATTCTCTTAATGCGGCCATTGCCGCTGCCATTGTGCTGGCGCACCTACGGCAGTAGCGCGGGGGCGGTGCGGGGAGGCAGCAAAAGCCCTTGGTATTTCTTGCCACTGTGGATGGACAATGTTTTATCCGAATTTGCGGGAAAAGTGCGCTAACGCATTGGAAACGGCTAACATTTGCCCTTTCGTCGGTTCCCCTGCGGAGCGTTTAGCCCCGCTTTTCTCTAGTTTTTTAGGCGAAGGCCTCCAAAACCTGTACCGCGTGCGTTTTGGCCAGCCCCACGTACCGCGTCGTGCCCTCGTGGACCTACCTGACTATGTGATGCCAACGTGCGCTCAATCCGTCACCTCGTCCGGCGAATCCCTGCGTGGAGCTACTGCTCGCGCACTGAGAGCCCCTTCCCGCAGCACGCATCGGCGCCCCGTCTATGACCCCCGTCAATCTGCGCGGACCTTGGTCTGCTTTGGCCTCTTCACTTCAGATGCGATGTCGAAGAGGGGTGTTGTACCCATTAGCTTTATTATAGTGCAAAAGTTATTGAACAGAAGCGATTTACACGGTACGTCCTAGAAATAGTTTTGCAGCGGTCGCTGTCTCGTTACGGTCTGTAGACTTGTATTTCCCGATAATTTTTTAATGAAAAATTATACCTTTGCGCAAACGTTAAATTAAAAGTACCATGATGAAGAGAACACTACTAATTCTATCGGCAGCCCTGCTGCTAGCAGCGTGCCAAAAACAGCTTTCGCCCGATAAGGCCGAGGAACCGCAAAGCGCACCCCTGCGCATAGCCTACTATCCTTCAGGCGTGGACACCGCGCGCATTCAATTTGCCCAAGCCATTGCCAGTTGCATTCAATCGCCCTCATTTTACCAAGGGCTGTCCGATGGTCTTGCTATTAGGCGCGATGGCGATAACGAGGTGCTGATCGCCGAAATCTTCCAGTCCTCACACACGAGAGGGGAGGTCTCTTGGAACCGCGAAGTTGCTGCGCAGCTTGCTGCACAGTTTGGCAGTTCAGAGTTGAGGACTAGAGGAGCACACCGCTCTTTTTCTATTGAGTCTATGCTCAAAGCAGACCCACTCGCGCAAGTGCTATACGTGCCAGCCTACGACAACTACGCTCAAAAGGAAGTAGACCTGTCCAACAAGGATCTTAAAATTGTCGTAGTCCCATCCGACTACGACGACCAAAGCAATGAGCCTTTGCTTGCCTTCGACCGGCTAGGCAATGAAGTTACCTACGACCCAAGCGACGAGGCAAGCCCGCTCTTAGTGGTTGGGGAAAATGAACGGCTCGTATTTGTACCGGGGCCACCCGCCCCCGGCGACGCTGTGTACCTACGAGATCGCCCTGGTACATACCTTGTGGGCTTTCTCCCCGACAATGGATGGGGCGGCGGTGGGGGCTACATACCTCCCATGCCTAAGAAAATTGTCAAGCGCGGTATCCGTACTACCAGCGAAAACATTGTTCGCGCGCGGTTTACTAGCACAAAAGCCATGCGTAAATTTGAGGCAAGGGTTTTAGGACGACCGGAAGTACAATACAATGCGCAGATGATCAGTATGTCTTCAGGATTGATTACGGGAGAAAAATGGAAAGATGGGGACTGGGTATCGCTTAATGCAGTGGTTGGGCGTTGGACTTTACTTAAAACTGTTCTACAAGACTTTTACACTGTTGCATGGATTGAGATTGATAATTTTGGGCATGGGGTACAGCTCAAAATAAACTCGATTGTAGCTGGTGTTCCTATAAGCGGTGAAGTTTCTCTCACATATGGAGACGACCAAATCGGGAGCCAAGCCATATACTATGAAGATCCCATTGATAACGATGGATATGGGACTTATACACTTGGAAATACGTTCCAGTTTGTCATTCAGGTAAGGGAGGATTAGCATGAAATCGCTGAATACTATATCTTTAACGCTGCTTGCAGCATTAGCACTCCTATGCAGTAGCATGGGCAAGGTCCACGCGCAGCAAGGCATCTACCTTACTCTCGACGCAGGGATGGCTTTTCGTGACTTCAAGCCCGCACCACCTGCGCTACGTACTAGCGGCGAGCTGAAATGGATGTTTCTACCCTACCTTGGCGTGGGCATTAACGTTACCCTTCAGCGTCCTGGCCCCGATCCTAATATTGCGCCGCTTAGCAGCGCAATGCAAGGAATAACCAAGAATATCTCTTCGCCGTACATTGCATCTACCTATTCTATCACTGAAATTACAGATGCTTACTGCTTCAACCTTATCTTTCAGCCCATCGCTATCGTGCGACGCAACACCCAGCACCTATTTTCCATCACAGTTGGAGGAGGAATAGCCTCAGGTTACACACAAACGTGGGACTTTCCTCATGCATGGATAATGGGCGGCAGTAAAAGCGTTGATTACAATTATAGTGGGGCTTCTCCATTTCTGGGAAAGGTTACTCTCGCTTATGCCTACCAATTTTTTGGGCCCCTATTCCTGGGTGTCCATGCTGGTTTCGCTGCCGCAGCGAGTTTTGAATTCTTCTACATTTACGCTGGTGCTACCGCTGGCCTCCGCTTCGGGAACCTATCCCGCAAGGCAAAGCCTACTGAGTAGAGAGATGCCCTAATCGTGCAAGAGGGGGGATGAATGCTAACTGCAAGGCGTTCATTCCCCCCTTCTTTATACACCATTGGTGTCTCCATCATAAGTCGAATGAAGGGGTTGGCGGTTGATTGTAAACCATGCCAACGTTAGTATTATTGTAGAGTAACGAATTGTCTTTACGTTGTATTATTGGAAACATGTTGAAACTGAGGCTCTTCTTTGCCGTTGTGACTCATGATTGTGGACGCAACTGTGCGTTTGATGTAATATTTTGGAGGAAGGACTATGCGGGTCAGTCTTTCAGACTGGCTTCTTCATGGGCTAATGATTGGGGGGCTGAAGATCTCTAGCTATTCATAGGCCGTCCTACTGATGGGAGGAAGGATAGCCAGGAATTTAGAGACCTTTTGCTGCCAATTAGCTGTCCGTGAAGAAGTTGCAAACCGTACTGTAGTAGTGGGGCGTAAATGGTGGGCAGGGGTTAGTTTACAGCGACTGCACCGTATCTTTGCCGAGAACAAGGTGAGACGCAGATGTGCAGCCCTCTTGCCGAATTTTTTACGCATTGCCAGGAGCCGAGGAGGTTGCGAGGGGTAAAAATGGCAACATGAACCGGCAGCCTGCATGGGTGGCCCAAGCAGCCTATTTCAAGGTTCGTAGCTATGCCTCAAGCAGTGGCAGATCATTTCTAACAGATGCATTCCCCGCATCGAGTTCTCGTTCCTTCCGCATTTCCCCCTTCCTCAGCCCATCTCTCTCCAGCCAGCCACCAAACCCAATTATCGCCGGCGATAATTGGGTTTGGTGCGAGCCATTTCTGTGATTGACCAGAAGGGGATGCTACCTTTGCTGTGGAAGGAAGAACAATAAAAAGGCAACAAATATGGCTGTCTATATCCCAATCAGACCGAGGTGGAACCCGCGGGGCGTAGTGGTGAACTACGTTTTTCGGGACAGGCTATGCGTGCGAGGTTGGCCGAAAGGGTATCACGATGCCAACACCCCGGCGCAGCAGCGGCAGCGGGGCAAGATGGCGCAGGCGTGCGGCGTGCTGCCGCACCTCAAAGCGTTGCTCATGGAGGGATACACCCCGATCGTGAAAAGGAATGGTCGGAAGGTGTCAAGCTACCACGTGGCGGTAGGCGTGGCACTTCGGGAATGGTTTGTGCAAACGGCGCAGGGCTTTCGGTTTGACCCCGCCCGCATACGGCTCACCGATGGCGTGGGGCGGCTACCCGCTGGGCTGGCGATTGGGCGTAGTGGGGGTGCGCTGCGCGTGTCGCTGGGTGCACCGCTGCCATGGGGAGAGAAAAAGCTGCTGCTGGCGGTGCGATGCCAGAAAGAGAGTCAATGGGTTAGCGGTGTGCTGGGGCTCAAGGCGGGGGAGGAGCGCATTGAAATGGAGTTGCCGGAAGCTTGGAGGGGGCGGGGGGTGGAGGTGTGGGTGGCATTCGTGGGCAACGGTGGGCGCAGCAAGACAGCAACGCGCTACGCCGTGCTGCCCGCAGGGGCAACGCTGGGGGGCGGTGCATCCGTGGGCAGCAGAAGCTCTGCGCCGTCACCCCACCCGCCGTGGGCCCGGAAGAGCGGGACGCAGCAAGGATGGCGCCGCGGGCAAGGGGAAGGGCTAAAAGCCGAGGGGGCGTGTGGCGCTACACGGGTTCAAACTGCACCTCGCCATCAATGCTGCGGGGGTGATCATCCAGGCCATGTTTACCCCGGACAACACCAACGCATGGGCCCCGTTAGTCCGCCAGGCCTTCATCCAGAAGTTATCCGGCCGGCTGGTTGGCGACAAGGGGCAGATCTCCTAGAGCCTCTCCGAGGAGCTCCTGGCGAAGGGGATCCGGCAGGTCGCTCGGATTAAACGGAACATGAGGAGTCGGGTAATGGCCGGCAAGGTCAAGCTGCTGCTGCGCCAGCGAGACGTGGTGGAGTCCGTCATCGGGATGCTGAGGCACGTCTGCAAAATTGAGCACACGCGGCAAAGGAGCTTCCCCGGCTTCGTGGCCAATCTGGGCAGCGACCTAATCGCATACAGCGTATCCCCTAACATGCAAAAATTCATCCTAAAAACGGTAGAAGGCGACACATCAAACTATGCCTTAAACCGGAATTGCGTTCCTCACGTATTTCCCCCATCGCATAGGCGCATCGCTCACGCAGCAACCCGATAAAGAAGCGACTGCGCGCGTTGGGACTCTACCCCCTCGTGTACAAAGTTTCGCAGCTAGCGCACCCTCGTCCTAAATGTTTACGATTCCGACCATTTTGAATTCATTACAAATTGGTAGGGTGCAGCATTACTCAGCCCTGTACCTTTGCACCGTGATTGTAAACAGATTGTACTAACCGTAAAAAAGAGCATTCACTATGAAAGGTTACAGGAAAAGTATTTTTTTAGCATTGGGGCTACTAGTTTTTGCCGCGGCGGCATGCGAAAAGCCAGAACAGGACTCTAAAACAGACCAGGACTCCAAGCCGGAGCAGAAAAAGGGGCAACTCTCGCTAAAAACCAACGAGCTAGACGTTAAATCGTGGGACAAATGGATTTACTTCAGCCTTAAGGACAACAAGGTGGTAGAGGTGGCCGATCCTCAAAACGACAAGAGCTGGGATTTAGGCTTCCACCTCTTCGACTTAAAAACCAATGGGGGCGAGTCAACCAGCTGCGGTGCTAAGGGGGCTGCGGCTAAGACAGAGTACACAGAGATTAATGAGGGTATCAAGGTAGATGGGGTAGAATGGGTGACCGATGTGAAGGGCATAGGTGTTCTTTGGGACATGATGGGGTCTAAAGATAAAAACGAACCCATAAACACAAGCCTTACCAACAACATTATAAAGATGGGCAAAGGCATGCCCCCTTCTCTAGAGGCGAGCAAGCAGGTTTGGCTGATAAAGGATGCCGCGGGGAAGGTGGTTGCCTTTAGGGTGAAAAGTTTTGGTTATGAACCGGATGCCGATGGAAACAAGCAGATGATGCTAAAGTTTGAATACTACTATCTCCCAGAGTAGGTCATAGGAGTCACTTTAGTTCTATTCTATTGTTGCCCCATGGCATGCGGGTAGCCCACGTCCTAAATCGGGGCGAGGGAGCCGGATGCCGTGGGGCTTCCTTTTACAAATAAAACATGTAGAGAAAATGGAGTTTATGCAGAAAACAAATCCTTTCGCCATATTCCGTGCCCTTCGCCACGTGGCTTTGCTTGGCGGAACCCTCTTTTTTGCTGCGGGGGGGACAATGGCACAAGCAACAACAGATACAACGGCTGCGGGGCAAATGCCCCCCTTTGACAGCAGCATGATGCGGGAGGAGCGTATTGACCAAGTGGTGATAACGGGCACCCGTACGCCGAGGGTCCTTAAAAATGTCCCCGCGCTCACGCGGGTCGTGACAAGGCATGAAATAGAGGCCATCAATCCTCGTTCCATCGATGACCTTCTGCTCACCGCGATACCCGGTATCGAATATTACGAACACGGCGGCCAAAAACGAATGTCCATTCAGGGTCTCGGGGCTGATTACTACCTCTTCCTCCTAGATGGAGAGCGTCTCTGCATGGAGGGGAGCGATGCCGTGGACTTCCAACGAATCAACATGGCGAACATTGAGCGGATAGAGTATATATCGGGGTCAGGCTCAGCACTCTACGGCTCTAATTCCATAGGGGGAATAATCAACATCATCACGCGCGACCGTTCAAAGCCAGCCGAGGCGTTGTACCATGGGAGCTACTACTCTTACGGCCAGCAGCAGCATTCGCTCCACCTCGGGTTTAAGGGCCACGGCCTTACCTCGTCTACCGATGGCGCATTCGGACGGCTTCAAGATTACGATATTCCCAATGGGGTGGATGCGGACGGAGCACCCACAACGGCCGTAGTGCCAGGCATGATGTCGTGGAACGTTTCCCAAAGGCTGGGGTGGCGCTCCCCCGAAAACCGTTGGCGGGTATCGTCTAGCGGAGGGTACAGCAGTCGGCTACAGAACGAGAGTAAATATATGAAGAACCGCTACCAAAGCTACCAGGCCGGGGCCAATGCCGCCTACCAGATTCTCCCCGACCATAGCCTTGAGCTGAATTACCATCTTGATGGCTACACGCGCGCCGAGATGTATGACAAAAAGGGAACCGTTAAGCGCTTTCCAATATTCAATCACGCCATGCATACAGGGAGGGTGCAGTATAATTGGGAACCCTCTCGATCCATTTTACCCAAGGTGAACGCCGGCTACGAATTCCTCTTTGAACAGCTTGAAAGCGACCGTTTCCGAAAGGGACAGAAGCCCCACCACACCACGAGCAACACCCTCTACGCCCAGTGCGATTGGCACCCCTTGGCCTGGCTCGCCATGACAGCTGGCGTGCGGCTTGATATCCATTCTCGCTACGGAGCGCATGCGTCCCCTCGTCTCTCCCTGCTTTTTAAATTCTTGGGATACCAACTCCGCGCAGCGTACACGCAGGGATTTCGATCGCCCAACCTCAAGGAGCTTTACCAGGACTGGGACCATCAGGGCATGTTTTTTATCAAGGGCAACACGGAGCTAAAGCCCGAGGTGAGCCATATGTTTATTCTAGCACCAGAATACGCCAGCCCCAACGTCAACGTAACCTTGAGCGGCTCGTACTCTATCATCACCAACCGAATATTCCTCAGCCCCGCACAGGACGATGCTGGGCGGCAGCTTATGCTCTTCACCAATGGCAAGGAGAGAAGCCAACTTTTCACGCTATGCGCGGGGCTGCGGCTCAAGCTGGGGGGAGGATTCACGGAGAGCTTGAATTATGCCTATTTGAACGACATGGAGTTCGATTACGACACGGAGGGGCGCAGGGTGAGCCTCACAGCCACTCGGCCGCACAATTTCTCCGCTACCACCACCTACTCCCGCACGTTCAACGATTACCGGCTCGCCATCGAATTCTCGGGCCGCTACCTGAGTGCAGTTGACTTGGGGGTTATAGATTACCAAAACAAGACGCTACGCATGGTGCGCTATGATGGATACGCGCTCTTTAAAGCGGGACTCTCGCACTGGTGGAAAAACTATATAGGCGTAACGTTTGGCATTGACAATCTTTTTGACTACAAGGCGGATAGGGTGTCAATAGTGAATACGCTGTCGCCGGGAAGGAACTACTACGTCTCGCTTTCCCTGCGCTACTAGGAACGGCTACAAAGAGAACACTGAATTCTAAAGCATAGGCACATAGCAAATCAAGTGTACCATTGTGTACACGGATGGGGAAACGTCAATTTCATTAATAGGGAAAAGGATTCTAATAGGCTAGCCCCTCCCCTTGCGTATTGAATACCTTCACATATAGCTCCATTTAGTAGAGGCGACCTGCCCGCGCGAAACAGGTAAAAGCTGTTTGCGGGCAGGTCGCCTCCGCCTGTTAAGAGAAGACTTTTTGCACCTCCTTAATGGAGAAAAACTGAAGAAACCACCTCGTCAAACTATTCTAAATGAACGTTTTACTAATATGATACACAATTTTCCAGCCCTATCCATCCCTTTTTGGGCGAAATGGCTTTCCTTTGTAATGCACCGTTAAAGAGGGGGAGAAACGAAAAGGGATTGCAACGCGATGCTAGCATCGGCTATCCAATGGAAGCCTGATTCTGTAACGAATGATCTTTGAAAAATTGCCGAGGGGAAGAACAAAGACTTTAGGTGCGCAAATATAAAATTAACTGTCGTACTCAGCAGTTGATTACAAAAGCTATCCTTTTTTAACATTACCTAGAGCTTAATTCTGCCCCCTTTTGACAGGAGGCACCCTCGGCAAAACTATCTTCTATGTAAAAGGTTCCGCTGCTCTTCGCATGGAGTGACGGAACTTTTTTATTTCTGGAACAATGCAGCGTGGCAAGTTTATACAGGCAAGCCGTTAAGTGGGAATCGCAATGAGCACACTAAAAATGATGGCAGCTGCAAGTAGAGCTGAAAAAATAGCAAAGAACCATCTTTTCCGGTAGATCGCGAAGAGAGCCAACGCTACGATTGCGAGAGAACCCAAGACAATAGTGGGTAAAGGGCGGTTGATGTTGGACAGGAAGGCGGGGTTGAGTTGCGTGGCAGCATGGCTGATGTAGACGAGTCCCTTTCCCGCCCACTGGAGCGGGAAAGCGATAATGCGGGCAAGGAGCGACCCCATGGGCAGAACCGCCACAAGGAGTCCCCCAACGAGTATGGGGAAGGCAAGGAGCGAGGCCGGCACGCTCGCAAGGATACCAATGAGGGGGAGCGATTTAAAGGCAACAAGGAGGAGCGGTGCGGTGGCTAGTTGCGCGCTGATGGAGAGGAAAAAGAGATTGCACAACCCACGCCAACCCCTCGCCCTCACAGGAAAAATCTCGTTGAGTAGGGGCATGAAAATGGCGATGCCCGCAACGGCAAGGAACGATAGGTAGAACCCAATGTCGTAAGGCGCAGAGGGTTGCGCTAGGAGAACCACGGCGAGCGATATGAAAAAGGTTTCCAACCGCGTGATGTAAACACGCATGACAAGCGACAGAGCGTAGACGGTGGCAATCGTGGAAGCCCTAACAATAGGTGGCGCAAACCCGCAGAAAGCAGCGTAAAGCCATACGGCGATGGCGGGGGTAAGATACCGCAGAGCGGCGGAAAGCTGCGAGCGGATGATGATGGGTTTTGCGAGGAGCTGAAAAATCCAAAACACAATGCCAACATGGAACCCCGAAATGGCCAAGATATGGGCGAGTCCACTGCTTCGGAAGTTACGATTGATGTCGGCGGATAGCTCCGTACGTTCGCCAAAGGTCATAGCCGTGATGGGCCCAATCTCCGGCTGACCGATACCAACAGCCTTCATCTTGTCGATGATTATACCGTGCATGCGCAGTGCCCTGTATCGGGAAGCATCGTTAGAGACATTGAGGGGCAGAAGCGACAGAGCAGAGGCAAACGCAGACCCCGCAATCCCATGGGTGCGAGCCCAAAAGGGAAAGGAAAACAGCGACACCGTATCGGTGGCCTCAAAGGGGATGATGGGTTGCGCAAGGAGCAAAATATCTCCGGGGCGTAAGGCTGCAGAGGCGGAGTCAAGGGCATCGATGTAGAGTATTGCCTTGGTACTCCAATGCACAGGGGTGCTGCCCCTTTGGCAAAAGAGAAGCGTCTTGATTTGGTATTTATAGTTTCTCGCAGTACCTTTTGGGAGCGAGGCGATTTCGACAATCCAAGCGCTGCTGTCGTTCTGCGATGGCGGAAGCGCACTGTTCGGGAGTCGCGGATTATGCCACAGCCACCCCGTGAGGGAAGTGACGAGGAGTACCGCAAAGCTCAACGCCCAGCGGTGGAGGTGCGGAGCATTTTTCCAAAGGGAAATGCTAGTGAGAAGGACGAAACCGATGCTCAACGCCAGTAGTTGACCTATCGTGATGGGCGGTGGCAATACCGCGGAAAGAAGGCATCCCAGCGAAAGACCAATGGCAACAATGAGAACTATAGGATGGGCGCGGGGCGAAAGGGCACGCACCGAACGTTCAACTTGTCGCTGTAGCTTTGTGGATGGGTTCTTAACGTGCAGCATACGAGCGGAGAAATCGGCTAGAGTACTCTCAGTAAAAGTGTTTAAAATCTTAGGGTGCAAAGTAACGAAAAGAAAAGTATACCCCCGGTTTGAAGACGATGTCGGTTTCGGTGTTCTTTAGAAACGAATTCAGGGAAGAACCCAGCGGTTTTGATGTAGAATATCTTTGTAAAGCGGAGTGCGTTCCGAGTGCTTTTTGTTCGTATCTTTGTGCAAGAAAAGTAGAAAGGGATAGTACCAAAAGATGGCGATGGGGGCGACCGAGGGAGACCTCGATGCTTACAGGAAGGTAAACGTGGCGGGAGTAGGAAGCAGAGAGCGGAAGACTTCGGATGCGGGGCTGCACAGGCGTTTCGTTCGGAATATTCTTGAAAAGAGCATGCTCGCTGCATTGGCGCTTTTGCTATGGACCGCGGGGGCATCCATAGGCGCAACGGCGCAGTGTCACCCACATAATGAGCAGCAAATCGACTCGCTTCGGAGCGTAGCCAATGGCGCAGCGGATTGCAGCGCGCGGGTGGCAGCGTGGGAACATCTTTGCAATTGGTACTACATGGAGAACGACTCGGCCCTACTGCTCGCCTCGCTCCGGCATTACGAGTCGGAGGCGCAATCCTGTGGAGATGAAGAGAATTTTCTCTACGCACGGATGTGGCGGCTCGCGAGCTACTACAACTACTCCATGCGCGACTCCTTTTTCATGGCAAGCGACTCGGCCCTACGCTTATTCTCAAAGTACGGCCATGACCGATTCCGATATGAAGTGTACCGATTACGGGTACAGTACTATCTTTTCAGCAATGAGTTCCACGATGCGCTACAGGAGGCGGAGCAAATCGTGCGTACAATACGGGACGAAGAGAGCAGCTACGGAATGGGCATGGGGCATTTCTGCCTGGGCTACGTGTTTCAGCTACAGTACGTATACGAAACCGCCGCAGCGCACTTCAGCAAGGCCCTGCACTATTTGAAGAAGGGAGAGAAACAAAACCAAGAGCTCCGTTTGCATTGCTTCGAGCGATTGGCAGATTGCTACGCCAGCAGCGAAAACTATAGCGCGCTCGACTCCATCAATAGGCTGTGGCGACAGGAGTTCCTGGACGGCGGCGTGAACCCGCGTGATACGTCGGGGGATAACCCTTGGCAACTGGCACTTGAATCCTACTACATCTCGCGGGCGCATTACTGTCTAACGCAAGACAGCCTCCTATTGGCGCGAAGCTACCTCGACACGGCGGAACGTTTCGTGCTAGGTGTAATCGGCGGGGAGCTCTCGCTACTCATCGAGCAGGAGGAGTGGTACCGCAGGGCGGGGTACTACGACTCGGCCATGGCGATAAATAATCAGCTGCTGGCCATGAATAGCGATGGGGACGTGAGTCGCAGTCAGCTTGACCACATGCAGATGCACGCCAAGCTGCTATATGCCCAAGGGCACTATCAGCAGGCGGCAAGGCTTTACGACTCGTTGCTTACGGAGCGCAATGCCATCTTCAAAGCCTCAACGGTGCAAGCGACGATGGAGGTGGCCTCCATCCTGGAACGTGAACGGACGCGGCGAACAGAGCTGAGAAACCGTTTGTACATGGTGATAGCTGGCATCGTGGTGGCCTTCAGCTCCACGTTGGCCGTAGTATTCTTGTATCGGAGTAGAAAAACGCTCCATAGGAATAGACTCCTGGCCGAATGGGTGGAACGGCTGGCCATGTCGCATGACGCCATCGAGGCGCTACAGCAAAGGCAGGGGCTGCAGCAAGCGGCGGATAAGGAACAGGAACTGTATGAACGGCTCGAGGCGCTCATGCGGGAGCAGCACCCCTACCTTGATCCAAAGCTGAACCGAGAGTCGCTGGCACGAGAGCTTGGGTCAAATTCTACCTACCTTGCCAGTGCTATCAAAACCTTTGGGGGTGGAATGACCGTGGGCAATTACATCACGCACTGGCGCGTGGCCTTCGCGGTGCATTTGCTCCGTTCAAGCAACCTACGAGTTAGCGAAATCGCATCCCAAAGTGGATTCGTATCTCGGGCAACGATGAATCGTGCGTTCAGTGAATGCCTAGGTATGTCGCCCAGCGAATACAGGGAAACGTTGCACAACCAAGAGACCGTAGAAACCGTAAAAGCCTCAGCATAAAGGTCTCCTAAGCCAATTTTATTGATTCTGCGGAACGCCCCTAAAGTAGAGCCAGGCCTCAACGCCGAAAAGCACCAGCAAGAATTTCATCTGGCGACCAAATCCAAACGCATTGAGCAGCGTCACCGTGGCGATGCAGATGATAAGGAGCATACGTACCCTATCCTGCCGGCATTCGGGACGGCGAACCAGCTGGGCAATCCGATAGGCGGAGTATGGGAGTAGCGTCATGTAGCCCAGCACAGTCCCCACACCATTTGACCACGCCATCACCAGGACGCTGATTATAGCACCTGCGCACGCCGCGAGCACCGCTTTGCGTTCTGGCTCACCGCACAAATACTTACCAAAATCTAGCCCCTCTTTCATACGAACCTAGAATATGGACAGCCGCGTCTGCGTGGTGAATTCCTCCAGAAAATCAATGCCCAATTCAGAGTTCCCCAACTCATTGAGCCCTGGCGACCACGTGGCGATGGCCAAATGGTCTGGGATTACCCCGACGATGCCGCCACCCACGCCGCTCTTTGCAGGGATGCCCACCCGGAAGGCAAAATCGCCCGCTTCGTTATAGAGCCCGCTGGTGAGCAGCAGCGCATTGGTGCGCTTCGTTTGGCTCGCCGTCATCACCGCCCCCCGCGTCAGCGGGTTTATCCCGCGATTGGCTAGGAACTGCACCGCCTGCACGAGCTGCTCGCAGCTCATGGTGATGGAACACTGCATGAAGTAGAAATGCAAAAGGTCGGGCACCGCGTGCTGGATGTTGCCAAAACTCTTCATGAGGTACGCCAGCGATGCGTTGCGATTGCCGTATTCCAACTCCGAGCGGAACACCTCTTCGTCAAACCCTATCGAGTCATCGCCCGTAAGCTCATGCAGAAAGCGTAAGAGCTGCTGCATGGGGTCGTCATAGTCTGACATCAGCATGTCGGAAATCACCATCGCGCCCGCATTGATGAATGGATTCCTAGGGATACCCTTCTCCGCTTCCAGCTGGAATAGCGCGTTGAATGCCGCCCCCGATGGCTCTTTGCCCAAACGCCCCCAAATGGTTTCACCTCGCTGCGAGAACGCCATGGCAAAGGTAAACAGCTTGCTGACACTTTGGATGGAGAATCGCATCTGCCAATCGCCAAAGCCTATAGGCTCCTCGCCAAGTAGGTGCAGCGCCACGCCGAATCGCGTTGGCGGCACCTTGGCAAGCGCGGGGATATAGTCAGCCACCTTGCCGCGAACCCCCACGCGGGAGAACTGCGTATAGAGCGACCCTAGGATCTCCGTGAAGTCCGCAGCGCTGCAGCATGCGCTCTCAGCCCTTGCGCTACACCTCTTGCCCATTGATAAAAGCTCTATCAACCAGCCGCGCGGTGTAGGCGTAGGGGATGTACTCGTAGTTAGGTATAGGCACGGTAATATACACGTTGGCTACCTTTCCACGGCAGATGCTCCCATGCGTATCGCTCAGCCCCATGGCGTAGGCCGAGTTGATGGTGGTGGCGTTAATCGCCTCCTCGGGAAGCAGGCGCAGCTTTACGCAGCCGAGCGACACCACGAACTTCATGTCGCCGCTCGGCGAAGACCCCGGATTGTAGTCCGACGCCATGGCAATCGGTAGCCCTGCGTCAATCATCTTCCGTGCGGGCGGGTTCTCCATACCCAGGAAAAAGGCCGCTCCGGGGAGCAGCGTCGGCATCGTGTCGGACTCCAGCATGGCCGCGATCTCCTCATCGCCCGTGTGTTCAAGATGGTCGACCGACAGCGCACCGTACTTCACCCCCACCTGTATCCCCCCCGATCGCGCCAGCTCGTTGGCATGGATCTTCGGCTTTAACCCGTACTTCATGCCCTGCATCAGCATGCGCTCCGTCTCCTCAGGGGTAAAGAACCCCTCATCGCAGAACACGTCTATAAACTCTGCCAGATCCTCCGCGGCCACACGAGGAATCATCTCGTTGATAATCAAATCAACGTACTCACCCTGCCTCCCTTTATATTCCAACGGCACGGCGTGCGCTCCCAAGAAGGTGGCTCGCACGGTTAGCCGCCCCGTTTCACGGATGCGACGGATCACCCGTAGCATCTTCAGCTCGTCCTCCGTGTTTAGTCCGTAGCCGCTCTTTATCTCCACAGCACCCGTTCCGCGATGCACTATCTCCTCAATGCGGGCCATCGCCCCCTCAAAGAGTTCCTCTTCGCTCGCTTCGTGCAGCCGCTTGGCGGAATTGTTAATTCCCCCGCCCCGCTTCGCGATCTCCTCGTACGATAGCCCCCTAATTTTGTCAATGTACTCTATCTCACGGCTCCCCGCGTAGACCAAATGCGTATGGCTATCGCAGAAGGAAGGAAGCACCATGCCGCCCTTCGCATCGATGCGCACCGCAACCCCCGCCTGGGGAGCTTTCTCCATCGGTCCAAAATCAGCGATTTTCCCATCCTCTATCAGTAGAAAGGCATTGTCAATGCAGCGCAACGCTGCCATCTCCTTGCCCGCCACCCACTTCCTGGAGGCACCGTCCTCTACCTGCACCAATTTCGCTATATTCTCAATTATCGTTGTAGCCGCCATATTCCCTCCTTGAGTTTATGCTGCAAAGGTACTAAAAAGCTGTTGCTTTCGCCCTACACCACTCTAGTAGCCATTTATATTGCCCAATTTATTGTACCTTTGCGCCCGAAAGAACGGCAGGGGTATGTCGGTTTGCGCGGCAGTCCCCCTTTGCCGAACGGCGGCAGGGGTGCAGAAAAAGCACTCCGATTATTTCTCGGTGTTTGTGGCTTTGCATTCTTAATGGTAAGCGTGAGCAGTGGGCTGTAGGGCTGCCGATATTTTTTAACTATTGACATTCAATTATGGCAAAACAGAAGCGTAGTAACGCCTCGCGGGGGGCAGGGAAGAAGTATCTCTCAAAGAAGATACTTGATTATATGAATGAGCATGAGGGCGTTACGGTAGACTATAAAACCATTGCCCGTGCGCTTGGCATTAGGGATAAAAATACACAGCTGCTGATCAGCGCCACGCTGCAGGAGATGGCCGACAAGGGGCTACTGCACATGGTGGGGTATGGACGCTACATGCACGCAGCTACCACAGATTATATTGAAACCACCGTGCGTACCAATCGCAAGGGCGATGCCACCGCCACGCTCGACGATGGGCGGGAGGTGTTCATCCCCGCCGAGAGGGCTTTGCATGCTCTCGATGGGGACACGGTTCGCATCTCCACCTACTTTAACAATCGCTATAGGGCCCTTGAGGGCGAGGTGCTTTCCATTGTGAAGCGCGGGCGATTGCTCTATGCGGGGGTTATAGAGGTGACCCCGGGCGCTGCCTTTTTCGTCCCGGATAACCGCCACATCGCAGTGGATTTCTACATCCCGCACGAGGAGCTGCACGGCGCACGCTACGGGGACAAGGTGGTGGTGGAGCTCCTTTCATGGCCCATGGATGCCAAAAGCCCCATCGCCTCCGTACGCGACGTGCTGGGGAAGCGCGGGGAGAACAACGCCGAGATGAACGCCATCCTCACGGAGTTCGAGCTGCCGTACTCCTACCCTGACGATGTCACCGCGGCGGCTGAGGCGCTCAATGCAACCATTACCGATGAGGAGCGCGCCGCACGGAGAGATTTCACCAAGATCCCCACGATGACCATCGACCCCGACACGGCGAAGGATTTTGACGATGCTATCTCCTTCCAACAGCTGGAGAACGGCCATCTTGAGGTGGGGGTACACATTGCCGACGTTACGCACTACGTTACGCCCAGCTCCACGATTGATGAGGAGGCCTACAACCGGGCCACCTCCATTTACCTGGTGGACCGCACCGTGCCGATGCTGCCCGAAAGGCTATGCAACGATATCTGTTCGCTGCGCCCCAATGAGGAACGGCTCGCTTTCTCCGTGGTCTTTGAGCTCGATGGGGAGGGCAACGTGATGGGGCACTGGGTGGGGCGTACCATCATCAAGTCGGACGCACGCCTCACCTACGAACAGGCCCAGGAAGCAATCGAAGGGGGCGATATGCCCCTTGCCGACATCATCCGCACGCTCAACGGCGTGGCGCAAGCCATTAGGAAGCGGCGTTTTGAGAATGGAGCTGTTGATTTCGCCTCTGAAGAGGTGAAGTTTAAGCTTGACGATCAGGGTAAGCCGCTCGACGTGATTCCACAGGAGAACAACGAGTCGCACCAGCTCATCGAGGAGTTCATGCTGCTGGCCAATCGCACCATCGCCGAGATGTTTGGCGTGCCCAAAGATGGCAAGGAGCCAAGGCCTTTTGTCTATAGGGTGCACGACCGCCCTGACAACGAGAAACTTGCACAGTTCCTTAACGTAATGGCGGTGGTGGGGCATCCCTTCCACGGCGACTCTGAAAACATTTCCAGCAAACAATTCTCCGACCTCGTGCGGGCCGTACGGGGCGAGAAAACGCAACCGCTGGTCGATTTCCTCGCCGTGCGCAGCATGGCAAAGGCTGTTTATACCACAAACAACATAGGGCACTACGGCCTCGCGTTTGACTACTACACCCATTTCACCTCGCCCATCCGTCGCTATCCCGACATGATGGTGCACCGTCTGCTTGCCGACCTCCTGGCCGGGCTGCCGCCCGCAAATAAAAGCGTGCTGGAGGAGCGGTGCGTGCACTCCTCCGAGATGGAGAAGCTCGCCGCCGATGCGGAGCGGGCTTCCATTAAGTACAAACAGGTGGAGTACATGGGGCAGTTCATTGGGCAGCGGTTCGATGGCATCATCTCGGGGGTCAAAGATTTTGGCTTCTACGTAGAGATCTCCTCCAACAAGTGCGAGGGGATGGTGCACATTAGCGACCTCACCGATGGCTACTACGATTACATCGAGGAGGAGTTCGCGCTGGTGGGCGGCCGCCCGCGGCGGAAGCTCACGGTGGGGGATGAGGTTACCGTCGAGGTAGCTAAAGCGGACCTTGAGAATAAGTATCTGGATTTCCATCTCGTGGCGCATTTGGGAGAACCTGTGGATACCTACCATGACCGCTACGGCGACAACCCGCGGGCCCGCCGCGACGGGGGCAGAGAAAGGAACCGCGATGGACAGCGACGTGGCGGCGACAAGCCATCTCGCGGCGGCGCCCGCAAAGGCAATTCGCATGGCAACGGCAGCAATTACGGAGCGCATGGCTCGCATGGCCGTGGAAGCGGGCGCGAAAGAGGATCACGAGGGAGCTCACCACGCAGCGACTCTCGGTACGGAGAGGGGAGCAGATCACCAAGGCGTGGACCCGAAGCCCCTTCCCGAGGAAAGAGCCATGGGCGGCTGCCCTCCCGAAGGCGGCCGAAGTAAGGGGTAGAAACGCAAGCTGCGTAGGGAACGCATACAGGGGGCGATCGCCTGCGCCATCTTGCCTGCTGCCGCAGGGCGTCAATGCGCCCTGGTGGAGACCGTCATTGGGATGCAGAAGGACGTCTACTAAATTGAATTCCCGCGGCATAGGAGCTTCCCCGGCTTCGTGGCTAACCTATACAGCGGCTAATCGCCTACAGCTTCCTCCCCAACAGGCCCAAGGTACACCTCGAGAAAGGGAGCGCGGCGATACATTGAACTATGCTTTAAGCAGAATTCGCATTAAAAAAACGAAAGAAAAACGTGAAGAGCGGGGCTAAACGCCCCGCAGGGGGGTAGTTTGGATAGAAATTGCCCACCAACGGTATAGAAAAAATACTTAGTACTTTTGCAGGGGTCTCATGTCGCCTAACAGCATTCTCTAAAATATACTGTTAGGCGACTCGGCTACTACAATAAGTAAAAGGCTAAGAGTTCACTTTTGAATCTTGAGATGGCCACCATTCTTCAGAAATGATACAATTCTTGCTGTTCGGTTCTGGGTCTGCTTTAATAACCTCCACTTGTAGTGGCATAGGTACGCAAGCCCCAAAAACTAACGCCTCTCCTGGGCTAGCTTGCTTAATCTTTATGAGATAGTCTTCGGTGAAATATGGTAGCACAGAATAAATATAATCTAAGTCTACCTTATTTTGAGTTCTATGAATAATGTAGTTAGCACATTGAGACAAAACTGTAGGAGATAGCTCCGAAGGACGCTGAGAAGAGATTAAAAGATAGCAAGCATACTTTCTTCCCTCTCTTGCCACTCGCTCAAAGAGATTTTCTTTCAAAATATACTCTTTATCCTTACGTATATAACGATGAGCTTCATCAAGAATCAAATGTATTGGATTCTTCCGTCTAGCTTCCCCACTGCGCTCTTTCCTATAATCAAAAATCATTCTTGTGAGCACTCCTGTAACTAGCTCTAAGGTGTCATTTCCAAGAGAGTTGAGTTCTATTGTCAGTAAAGACGTGTTCTTCGGAACTGAGGCATTTGGTATAATACCCAGTTTCTTTAAATATTCATCTTTATTCGCTCCCAAGTCGGAAGAGTCTGTCCTCATAAAAGTACATTCTGGATTCTCCAGAAAGTACTCTAAACGAGCAAACATAGTTGATGTATACTCTCTAATGCGGCTATTGCCTTTAGCTTCCTCATCAATAAGGGTCATCTCGGCTGCAATTTTCAGGAATCTATAGTCGTAGTATTGACCGTGAGGAAGCCGAGTTTCTAAAACATCTCTTATTTCCTCAAAATCAATTTCACCTATCTGCGCTTTTATTTTTTCGGAGAGTTTATTGTCATTCATACCATAGACTATTGTACAAGCACCTTGATACTCTTTAATTGTGGTGATTACATTTTTTAAAGCAACCTCATTCTTCTCATTCTTCTCAGTCTTCTCAGTCTTAAAAGAACTCAAAGCAGTTTGGATACTTGCTAATAAGCCTTGAGCAGATGTTATTTTGGATGTGTCACTATCTGTTCGAGAAAGTATTCCTGCAAGCATTTGGGAAATTCTCCAGCGTATATAAAGCTCAAACTTTTGAGTTTCTCCCGTATCCCCTTGAGAAAGGCTTATCCGATAGAAACGATAACATTCTTGAAGAACTCTATCCCAAAAAGGGCGTTGAGTTCGGTCTGAAGCCATTAGAAAAGAAAGCCACTCATCAAGATTCAATAAATAGTAGGGTAAATAGAAGGGAGAATACTTAACTTTACCTTCTTCCGTTTCCTTTGTGATATTTGGACGTATGTGTTTGGCATCAGGAAATGCTTGCGCATACTCCCCGTTCACATCAAATAAGATAGTCGTGTGTTTTGCCCCCATAGCTCCTACCTGCTGAAGTATCCGTGCTATGGTATAAGACTTTCCACTACCACTGTTTCCTAAAATTGCAGTATGTATTGAGAATAGTTTGTCTACATCTAGATGTATTTGGTAGCCTTGAAGATTTCTACTATTTCCCAAATAGACCCCTCTACTGGAGTTTTTCTGAACAGCATCTTTAAGTGCGTCATTGAGATCTTCCTCTGTTACAACATAAACATCTGCATATACGGATGGATAAGTCGCTATACCCAACTTGAATCCATCTGTTCTGTATGATCCAATAGGCTTCATAAATAATTCTCTAGGAGAGTCAAGGCGAAACTCTTGTCCTAAAGGATTGTCAGTTATAGTTCCTTGTTCGAATATTGCCGTAACTTCACATAAAATCATCTCATTGGCATGGTTAGTTACCTTGAGATAGCTCCCGATATTGCCAAAATGATAAACCTTTCCTTTTATGTTGATAGATGCAACTTTTGCGTCATTGAGTAGACGGACCTTAAAGTGATCATACTCAATGGATATTATTTTCCCGACTATCATTATTTGCCACGTTGTAATGTTTTGAGTATATCGTTGGAAAATTTATTCAACAACTCCTGACTATCATCCTGCTGAGATATTATCTCTGACATGAGTTTCACAAATTCCGCAAAGTAGTGAATTAGGGCTTTCTCTTCTTTGTTTTCATCTTCTTTGTTTTTATCTTCCCAAAGATGATAAATACGTCGGTCATCCACCTGTTTGATCTCCTTACTCTCGTGAAGCTTATTTACGACAACGACATTTAAGCTACTATTGGCAGCCAAAGCCTGATAGATAATCCGATTGAGGTGTTCATCACTAAAGGAGTAACCACATACAAAGAGAACACTATTTGGTTGTAACAGTTTGTGATGAAAAGCTCGAATAATATCTGTATATGGGCTGCCCAAGCTCTTATTCTGTTTGGTAGGAGTTGGATAGATCATTACTCTTTCGCTTTGATCATAAGTAATAGATTGTTTTGAATCGATCTCTACGATGTTGTAAAACTTATTGCCTACGCTGTCTTGTTCTACCCAATTTACAGAACCATGAAGCTTATATAGATAGACCATGTTATCTACGGGTTCATATTTGTCCATGGAAGAGTCCATTCTTTTAGAATAAGTGTAGTGGAATAGAGAAGGATTAAAGTATCGTTTTAGACCCGGAGTAAAACCATTGATGTACATCGTATTCGTATTGTCCATTGCGGTTTCGTTGAATAGATCATTATTCGTTGTGAACACAGACAATCGAGAGAGTTCCTTAGGGCGGAGGGCTAGAGTGCGATAGAATGTTTCATAGACTTTTAGTGTAGAAATAAATGGGGCATTGGATTGATTATCTACATTCGAGTCCTTTTCCCTCGTACATTCAGCGAGAATATCCTGATTCAGACGATTCAGGATGTATCCTTCTATTTTGTCAATCAGGCTTTTTGTTGTGTCATATTCTTTAGTTTCTTGTTTACCTTTTTTAATGCCTAAGTAAAAGGAAAGACGAGCATAGAGCAATCCTAGAATCTCTTCAAGATTCCCAGAAGCATTAGCAGATACTTTGTCAAATAGACTTTTAATTTTGCCATATGTCTTTGTACTTAGGGATTCTTGCACCTCTTTATATAGGCTTGACATTAAAGGAAGTGCTGGGGAGCTAGTACCTGAACCGAGTAAGAAAGAGACATTCTTGAGCTGAAGTTGATCTCTCAAGAATTGGGCAATATAACTGGCTTTCCCTTTTTGAAATAATTCTGGACTCTTGTCTCCTTGCGTAAACTGTACGCGCTCCCAAGACCTGCCATATTCGTTTTTATCATTATCTACCATGTCAGATTATGTTACTCTTAGAGGTTTTATCTATTACATTCTTTGTTGCTTCAATCTCTCGGTCGGCATAAAGTACTACGTCCTTAATCACCAACTTCTCAATCGCTGAGATAAAAGTCTCCATACGTCCGTAGTCTGGGGAGCCTTGGCATTCAAACAACGACACAATCAATGGTGCAGCATCTTTGGCATAAAAATTACGACCGTAATGGAAATCCCCCGAATTTGCCACCTTATGTATAGCTGATGTTATGAAGCAAACAGCATGCTTAGGCAAGTTTTGAGTATGTACAACAGCAACATGGTCATCTGCTCCATAGGTGTGATTTCTATATTTGGCAGATCCAAACATATCTATTGTAATCGTATTAGGCTGAAATACTTCTACAACATTACCAATAAATGCAGATACCCCCATGTCAGCTTCACCAGCTGTCACAAAAGGGAGGTTTCCTGAGATACGATCTTCAGATTTCAGTCGTTTGCCTCGAGTCGCTTCTCCAAAAAGGTCTCCAAGACGATACTCTCCCCACTCATCCTTCCCTTCTTCGAAGTCCTTGACGGCTTGTTCTTCTTCTGGGGTAAGAGTATAGTCTTTTAGACCTGTTATAGAGAGATAAGCGTTTAGCTCGGCCACCTGCTGAGCTTTCAGCTCAGCCACAAAACGCTCCATAAACTCAAAATCTATCTCGCCTTCTCTAGTCGGGAGTTGGATATATTCTTCACACACTCTTCTCCAGCCTGCTTTATTAGTCCACTCATATTTCCCATAAATAGCTGATGATATTGCAGATGTTATAAAGAGGTGTACGTTCGGACTAAGAACCTGAGTTGAATAAATCCATTGAATAGCATAAGCATCTTGAAGTATGGTGAATTCATGAGGCTGATAGAACGTGACCCCAGTATTTGCACCATTAGCAGATATCGAAATTACATTCTTTAATATGGTAGCCCCTTCTTTGGGGACATAGTTATTTAACCCTTGATTTTGTATACCTGCTGTTAGTGCTGGCAGCACATACCTCCCACTTGGTATGCTAGGGAGTTCAGATGTTTTGTACTTTAGAGAAGAAACTTCTACTTTGTCAAACAAATCACCGAGCCTGTATTTGCCCCACTCAACGCCCGCAAGCAGCTTGTTGAGTGGGGCATCTATTTTCCCAATTTATCCTCCTCAGTGGTTTGCTTCTTGAGGAGTGTTGAGACCTCCCATGCGAGGTAGTCGGCTATGGTTTTCTTGAAGTCTGCCAATGTGGGGCGTGTGTCTATCGGCGCTGATTTATTCCAATCTCCTCCATTCGAGGGATCAATAGTATCTTCGTAGTACTCCTTTTCGGTAAAGATTTTTAAGTATTGCTTGCCATAATGAACAAGGTTTACCAACTCTTCGTATCGCTCCTTAGCTCTATCGGTATCACGTAGATTGATACTAGCTTTCTTCCTGTTGGTACGCGTATAGCCGTCGTTGGAGAAGTCTATGAACTTGACAATCTGCTTGGGATTGTGCTTCTCTGCCACCTTAAAAACATAGATGTTGGTCTGCACGCTCGACTTGCCAAGGAAAAGATCTATCGGCATCTTAATGCTTGCGATAAGGGTGTTCCGCCGGAGTATTCGCCTATTGATGTCTCGCGCCTTACCACTGCCTGCCGAGTTTTGGATGATGATGGCAGCGTAGCCTTTACTCATCATACCGAGTGCACGCTCCACGAAGTTCATTCCACAGCCGTCTGCTGAGTATGGGGGATTGAGGACAAAGGCATCGGCCGGGAATGGTGTATCCTGTCTCCCAAATCCATACTTGCCATCGAAGTCTGTGAGGGAGTCTTTGTTGAGGATATTAGAGCTACCATCGCCCATTAGTATCATATTGAGGACAGCCAGCATATAGACACTCGGTAGCAGCTCCAAGCCGAGTAGTTGCTCCGCCTTTATACGAGCTTCTTTTAGGTCTAATTCATCAGGAGATGTAATCGTAGCACGTGCATCGCTGAGCATCTCATTCATTGCCGCCACGAGCAAACCAGCCGAACCTGTGGCAAAGTCCCACACATAGGAGTCTTTATTCACACGAGCTAAACGTACGAGGAGCTGTGCTACATAAGAGGGAGTCAGGACCACATCATTAAGCTTGTCTTGTGAAAAGCCAAGCCACGAGTACATCTCATTGAAGAGCTTCCCCGTGAAGTCTGTAGTCAAGCCAATCTTATAGTAGATGCCGAGGTCGTCGATAATCTTACTGAAGACACGCTTGAGTTGCGTTTCGCCATTCTCGACCTTATTGATATTATCGGTGGTGAGTGTATTTTTCAGGGTGCTCAAGATTAGCTCTTTCTTATCTGAGGGGAGATCTTTCTCCTCCAAGAAAGCATCGATCTTGCGTACCATAATATCTCCATCTCTATTCTTCGCCTCGCTCGAGGACTTGAGGTCAGACTTCTCTAAGGGATTCACCTTGTCCCGCACACCAATCGTGGCAATAATAGAGGCTGCTACAAGGTAAACACGGTCATTTTCACCAAGTCCTTTTTCATTCTGATAGATATCATTATTGAGCTTTGTTAGGCTGGTGGTTATCTCTTGCTCACGTTGCTCTTTCAAGCGTTGCAGCTCCTCCGGAGTGAGCGATAAGTTTTTTACTTGTTCTATAAAAGCATCAAAATTCTCTGCCCTAAGAAAGGATAGATCTGTATATTCACCTACCTTTTGTCCGGCTCCCAAGTTGCTTTTAGAGACATAGTAGACACCTATCTCGTGTTGTAGTTTTCCTCTCTCATCTTTATACCCTGTTACTCCGATGGCGATTATATCGGTATAGCTGGTATGATGCAGTATGGCGTTAGCATAGTGAATGGCACCATTCACGGCATACCCATTGATGTTCTTGAAGTTTGGCTCATTCTTGGCTTTCTTATTGTCTACCTGCCCCAGAGCATTAAGCTTGACAAGCTTGTCCTTATATCCTTTGTATTCGATGAGGACCGGATAGTAGTTGAGACTTTTGTCTTGAAGGAGCAGCTTTGCGTCCGG